>DATGMK010000051.1:0-66267 GCA_035293665.1 Reyranella sp.
TGTGGACCGGTTGGATGCCGATGGCACAAGGGTTTTGAGCCTGGAGTCCACGAATCCACTGATTCTGTCCCAACTGAAAAACACCCCTATCCCGTCCCGGGAGCGAGAGCAGGCGCAGCACGATCATCATCATGCGCGCGACACTGCACGATCACGTGCCGAACACCTATTACGGGCAATGGCGGAAGGGAAAGGCCGCTTTTTCCAAGCTACGAATCGCCCTCCATTGCCCATCACGAGCGCGTCGCGAGCGCGGAGTCGTGACCTTTGACGTTCCGGAGCCAGATTTCCCAGCGAATCCCTCACGGCTGCGTCGGAAATTTCTGTGTCGACCCAAAAAGAAAAAATCGGCGCGCCTCGCGCGGGCGGGCTCAATAGGTCTGCGTCTTCAGCCAGTCGCGCGCCTGGTCGATCGTCTTCACGATCTTTACCGGACGGTCGGCCGAGGCGAGGTTGATGTAGCGGCGTACATAGTCGTGCAGCTCGGGCGAAGTCACGACGAACACCAGTGGGCCGCCTTTCATCACGGAAGCGTAGGCCCGCATGCGGGCGCCGAGCCGCATCATCTCGTCGTCGCTCACGTGGGTAACCATCGTCGTGCAGTCCACCAGCTTGGCGTAAGGCATCGCATCGGCCACCACCACCGCGTCGAGATACTCCTCCGCCTCGGGCAACGTGGTCTCGCCGTCGGCCCGCACTGTGACCATCCGGTCAGGATGGGAAATCGTCCATTTGATCGGCATGTCTGGAACTATGGCCAGCACACCAACTACACGTGAAGTGGTTTTTGCAGTGCTGTTTGGCGCAAATCGGCTCAGGTGATGATGCTGTTCGCTGTCGCCTCACGATCGATCACATGAACCGGAAGCCTTTCGCCATCCGACCTGCCTGGCCGGGTCGGCTGAGGCTTGGTCGCCCGCATGTAAAGCATGTCGGATACGACCTGGATCAGCAGCACGGAGACGATAAGCGGAACGGCCCATCCAATCAGCTTCAGCATCGTCCTCTCTCAACGCCCGATTAGCTCACAGGTTGCATGATAAAACCAAGATGCAAATTGCACGCTCATTGTCGGCGTGAAAAAGGGAACTGGCTGCACCGCGAAACATTTTATGCTGCGGCGCAATATCCTTCGGTGTAGGCAGTTGGACCATGAGCAAATCGACCCGCGACAAGCCCTGGCTCATCCGGACCTATGCCGGCCATTCGACCGCCGCCAAGTCCAACCAGCTCTACCGCACCAACCTCGCGCGCGGTCAGACGGGTCTGTCGGTCGCCTTCGACCTGCCGACCCAGACCGGCTACGACAGCGACCATCCGCTGGCCAAGGGCGAGGTCGGCAAGGTCGGCGTGCCGATCAGCCATCTCGGCGACATGCGCACGCTGTTCGACGGCATCCCGCTCGACCGCATGAACACGTCGATGACCATCAACGCGCCGGCAGCGTGGTTGCTGTCTCTTTATATCGCGACCGCCGAAGCGCAGGGCGTCGAGCGCGCGAAGCTCCAAGGCACGACGCAGAACGACATCATCAAGGAGTATCTCAGCCGCGGGACCTACATCTTCCCGCCCGAGCCGTCCCTCAGGCTCACCGCCGACACGATCGGCTTCACCTATCGCGAGGTTCCGAAGTGGAACCCGATGAATGTCTGCAGCTATCACCTGCAGGAAGCCGGCGCGACGCCGATGCAGGAGCTTGCCTTCGCCCTCGCCAACGCGATTGCTGTCCTCGACGCAGTGCGCGAGCGCGGCCAGGTGCCTGAGGCCGACTTCCCGCAGGTGGTCGGCCGAATCTCGTTCTTCGTGAATGCGGGCATCCGCTTCGTCACCGAGATCTGCAAGATGCGGGCGTTCGCCGAGCTGTGGGACGACATCACGAAGAACCGCTACGGCGTCACCGACGCCAAGCAGCGGCTGTTCCGCTACGGCGTGCAGGTGAACTCGCTCGGCCTCACCGAGCAGCAGCCCGAGAACAACGTCTATCGCATCCTGCTCGAGATGCTGGCCGTGGTGATGAGCAAGAACGCACGCGCGCGCTCAGTCCAGCTGCCGGCCTGGAACGAGGCGCTCGGCCTGCCGCGGCCGTGGGACCAGCAATGGTCGCTGCGGCTGCAGCAGATCGTGGCGTTCGAGACCGACCTGCTGGAATACGGCGACATCTTCGACGGCAGCCGGGAGATCGCCAGCAAGGTGGAGGCGCTCAAGGCCGAGGCGCTGGCCGAGATGCAGCGCATCGCCGACATGGGCGGCGCGATTGCGGCGATCGACTCGGCCTACATGAAGCAGCGGCTGGTCGAATCGAACCTCAAGCGCCTCGCCAGCATCGAATCGGGCGAGCAGACGGTCGTCGGCGTCAACGCCTTCACCGAGGGCGAGCCATCGCCGCTCAGCGCCGGCGAAGGCGCGATCCTGACCGTCGACGCTTCGGTCGAGCGCGAGCAGGTCGAGCGCCTCAACGCCTGGCGCACCGAACGCGACGCCGGCGCGGTGAAGTCGGCCCTCGCAGAACTCACCATGGCCGCCAAGGAAGACCGCAACGTCATGCCGGCCTCGATCGCCTGCGCCAAGGCGGGCGTCACGACCGGCGAATGGACCGAGACCCTGCGCGCGGTGTTCGGCGAGTACCGCGCGCCGACCGGGGTGGCGCGGGCGATCGGCGTCACCGACGGTCGCCTCGAAGCGGCTCGTCGCGAGGTCGAGACGGTGTCGCGGCGGCTCGGTCGGCGCATCAAGATCCTGGTCGGCAAGCCCGGCCTCGACGGCCATTCCAACGGCGCCGAGCAGATCGCCGTCCGGGCCCGCGACTGCGGCATGGAAGTAGTCTACGAGGGCATCCGGCTGACGCCCGAGCGCATCGTCAACGCCGCACTCGAGGAGAGCGTGCATGTCGTCGGCCTGTCGATCCTGTCGGGCGGCCACGTCTCCCTGGTGCGCGACGTGCTCGACGGCCTCGCCAGGGCCGGCATCGGCGACGTGCCCGTCGTGGTCGGCGGCATCATTCCGCCCGCCGACGCCGAGTTGTTGCGGAAGGCCGGCGTCGCGCGCGTGTACACGCCAAAGGACTTCGATCTGACGCAGATCATGCGCGACATCGTCACCGTCGTTGACGCGGCCTGGAAGGACGCGGCCTGACCATTTCCTCCACTTTCGTGCATTTTCTCCGTTTTTCGCGACGTTCAGCATTTGCCGGGACCAGGAAGAAGCGACTAAGGCCCGCCGCTGCATTTACGCTGCGCCGCACCTATTCCGGTTTTGGGCAACGGCATTGCGTTGCCGCGGCGTTCCCGCGTCCCGACCACGGTCCATAGTCCCGCATGGCTTTCGCACGAGCGAGCTATCCCCGCGATCAAAGTCGGTTTGCCCGCTATTGACGCGACAGGGGCCGATGACGATGTTGCCTTCGCGCGGGTCTCGAGAGCGGGCAAATCCGAGGGGTGTGACCGGTCTATGCCAGAGAGTGGGGCTAGCCCCTACGTGAGTTTCATCACTTGGGGTCGCAACGACGGCTACACCGATGACTACCTCCCGCGGATGGAGAAGGCTCTCGGCTGCCTGGTCCGGCAGCTCGAGGCCGCCGAGCTCGATTCCGAGATCGTCATTTCGGAATGGAACCCGCCGCCAAGGCGCCCCCTGCTCATCGATTCCCTCGACCTGCCGCGCGCGTCGTCACGCGTCTCGATCCGCGGCATCGTCAGCGATCCCTGCCATCACAAGCGCTTCAGGGGCGCGACCGAGCACGGCATGCACAGCGGCGAAGCCTGGAACGTCGGCATCCGGCGGGCCCGCGGCCAGTTCATCCTGCCGAAGGCGAGCGACACCTTCCTGTCGACCGCGACCGTCGAACGGATCGCGCGGCGCGATCTCGCACCCGACACCCTGTACCGCGTCGACCGCTATGACGTGGTCGTCGCGCCGGAGCTGTGGCAGCTCGACGACAAGCGCTTCCTCGCCGCGCTGGAGACGCAGCCGGCCGAGCGCAATGCATATATCGAGCAGTCGCCGCACTGGCAGCTGCGCGACCTGCACACCAATGCCAGCGGCGATTTCCTGCTGATGGCGTCGTCGTGGTGGCACAAGCTGCGCGGTCATCCTGTCGACACCACGATCTTCAGCCTCGACGGCGATTCGCTCGTCATGCATGCCGCTGCCGCGCTCGGCGCGAAGCAGTGCTGCTGGCCGGCACCGTGCAAGGTCTACAAGCCGCGGCATGGCCATCTCAACAATGCACGCATCACGTTCGTCTGGCGGCCGTGGCAGCGCAGGCTCGAATCGGTGCTGACGCGGATCGGCGGCGTCGGGCTCGCCCACAGCGCACGCATGGCCTTCGACTACCCGCGGCGCAAGGTTCACAAGATCGAGTCGATTCTCGCGCCATCGATCGAACGGCAGTTCGTCCGGCCCGCCAGCCGCTGGGCGCGCGGCGCTGCGCCGGTCGCCACCCAGCCGGAAAACTGGGGCCTCGCGGACCAGTCCCTCACGACCCGCGTGCTCTGTCGCGCGGCCTGGGAGAAAGCGGCGTAGTCAATTCGCCACGGGATTCGAACAAGCCGACCTTGCTCTAAGATCGTGCGGTCCGAAGAGTCGCTGTCGCATGCAGCATCGCCTCGACCACGGCATGGCTGAACAGCCAGGCCTCGGCGTGGACCGTCTCGCGGTCGCGGCGGATCACGCGCGACAAGGCGATCACGTCGGCGTCTTGCGCTTCCCGCAGCCGGGTCAGCATGAGATGCGTCACCGCCGCCTCGCCGCCCGCCGCGGCGCGCAACGCAGTGTCGGTCACGGCGAGCAGCGCGGCCGTCGACCAGCCGCCAGCCGGCGGCGAGAAGCGAATGCGCACGTCCTGGTCCTGCGCCTCCTCGACGAACAGCTGGTGGCGCTCGCGTTCGGGGGTGGTCCGCTCCAGCGCGGCCTGCAGTTCGTCCTCGGTCATCGCCGGCAAAAGAACCACGACCAGATCGCCGACGCCACCAGGGCAGGCACCGCGAGATCGACCGCGGCGATGCCCAGCGCCGTGGGGAACACCGACAGGAGCGCCATCGGATGCACCAGGGCGCCGTTCTCATGCGCCTGCAACAGATAGAAAAGGGTCACCAGCACGGCCGCCGACAGCACCAGCAGGCCGGGAGCGAGGACCGCGAGCAGCAGCACCCGGATTCGGCCGCGTCCGCCACGCCAGGTGCCGAGGAACACGACGGCGCCGATCGCGAAGGACGCCCCGACCACGAAGGCATAGAAGAAGAACGTGACGTCGTTGAACACATACCGCGCGTAGGGCCGGCTGTCCTTGTAGCTCCAGTGCGCGATGAGCTGCAGGATCTGCGCCGCCGCGACGGCCGCCGACGTCCATACCGACAGGCCGGCGGCATACATCACCGTGCTGCGAAGCATTGCGAAGCCCACGCTCGCCGTGTAGCAGGGACGCCGCCCAATCGCAAAAAACATGGGCGCAAAGCCATGTCCTTTCTCGATCATATCGCGCGTTGCAACAACGCTGACCTCAGCCAGTTCGAGTCCTGGTACGTCGGCACCGTGCGCGCGGGTTTCCTGCATCGCGACTTCCTGCCCATGGTCGCGGTGCGGCCCGATCTGTTCAGCCATCGCGACGGCGGCTGGTATCTCGACGCTTCGCTCGACACGCCGACCAGGCGCACCGCGGCGATGCGCGCGTTCCTGCTCGAGCTGCGCGACCGTGGCCTGTTCGGGAAGACTTGGCGCGAGGAGCCGTACAAGGTCGCGCCGCACTTCAACGAGCCGACCCTGCTCGAGATGGAGCGCGCGGCGGTGCCGTGGTTCGGCGTGCGCGCCTACGGTCCGCACATGACGGGCTATGTGAAGAAGAGCGACGGCCTGCACATCTGGGTGCCGCGTCGCTCCTATGTGAAGCCGACCTATCCCGGCGAGCTCGACAACACCGTGGCGGGCGGGCAGCCGGCGAACATCGGCATCCTCGAGAACCTCATCAAGGAGTGCGCCGAGGAAGCCTCGATCCCGCGCAAACTCGCCGTGCAGGCGAAGGCCGTCGGCATCGTCGCTTACTGGAATCAGTCGGGGCGGCAGCTCAAGCCCGATGTCATGACCTGCTTCGACCTCGAGCTGCCGGCGGATTTCACTCCGCAGGCGCACGACGGCGAGGTCCATGCGTTCGAGTTGTGGCCCGTGGAACGGGTGTACGAGACGGTACGTGACACTAACCAGTTCAAATACAACTGCAATCTCGTGCTGATCGATTTCTTCGTCCGGCATGGACTGTTGCATGCCGACGACACCGACTACTTCGCAATCGTCGAGGGGCTTCGCCGGATGCAACCGCCTCCGTCATGACACGTTGACGCGACTGAGGAGGTTGTCCTCATGCGCGTCGTTCCCCTCTCCATAGCGGCCTCGGTGATGTTTGCTGTCACCGCAGCCGCCCAAGACGTCGCTACGCATCAGCACGACTACGACGGCACCCGCAACGTCGGGCATGCCGAGAACCACGACTGGTACAAGGACCTCAAGCAGCCCGGTACCGGCTACTCCTGCTGCAACGGCACCACGAACGGAGTAGACGGCGATTGCCGGCCGACGCGCGCCTATCTGCAGGAAGATGGAACGTGGAAGGCGATGGTCAACGGCCACTGGATGCCGGTGCCGCCGCGCGTGGTGCTGCAGCGCCTTGCGCCCGACGGCAACTCGCACATCTGCGCCGGAAAGAGCGGCATGATCTACTGCTTCATCGGCGGCTCCCCGAAGAGTTGATCGCCTTCCACAGCGACTCGCGTTAACATCGCCGTAACGGATTCAGTCGGGCGCAATGGCGCGTCGTTCCGAATACGTGACCGGCCCGGCTGGCGGCGCAAAGGCAACCCTCAATGTCCTTTCGCAGTCGGTCTGTTGTTTCGAGCGTCGCGTTTGGCCTGCTCGCATCGGCGGCGATCGCTCAGGATGGAATGCATGGTCGAGGCCATGCCGAGAATCATGACTGGTACCAGGAGCTGAAGCAGCCTGGCACCGGCTATTCCTGCTGCAACGGCACGAGCGGAGGCGTCGATGGCGACTGCCGGCCGACGCGCGCCTACCTCACCGACGAAGGCCAATGGCGCGCGCTGGTCGACGGCCAGTGGGTGCTGGTGCCGCCGCGGGCGGTGCTGAAGCAGCTCGCGCCCGACGGCCGCAGCCACATCTGTGCGAGCCGCACCGGCGTGATCTACTGCTTCCTCGGCGGCAGCCCCAAGAGCTGAGGCGAAAGCTGGCGTTCAGTTCGGTGGCGGGATGTTGGAGTCCTTGATCACCTGTCGCCACTTGGCGATCTCGCGCATCGTCACCTCGCGGTAGGCCTCGGGCTTGCCGCCGACCGGGAGGAACCCGAGCTCGATGAGCTTGCTGCGCACGATGGAATCGGCCAGCGCCTCGTTGAACGCGGCGTTCAGCCGCGCAACCAGCTCCGATGGCGTGCCTGCCGCGACCGACACACCGAAGGGAATCGTGCATTCGGTTCCGGGCAGGCCTGCCTGCCCGACCGTCGGCACGTCGGGCAGCAGCGCCACGCGCTCCATCGTCGCCACCGCAAGGCCGCGCACCTTGCCGGCGCGGATCGACGTCGCGGTCGGCACCAGCACGTCGGAAAACAGCGGCACATGGCCCGCCATCACATCCTTCAGGGCGTCCGCGCTGCCCTTGTAGCCAACATGCTCGAGCGGCAGCTTCGTGCGTGCCTTGACGAACTCTCCCCACAGGTGCGTGAGGCTGCCGACCCCGGCGGACGCGTAGGGAATGGTGCGATCGGGGTCAGCCTTGGCATAGGCGATCAGCTCGGCGACCGACTTGAACGGCGCTTCGTTCGATGCGGCGAGCAGCACTGCGAGATCGACCAGGCCGGTCACCGGCGTCAGGTCCTTGTCGATGTCGTACGGCACCTTCACGCCGAATGCGGCATTGGCGATCAGGGCCGCCGGCGAGAGCAGCAGGGTGTAGCCGTCGGGTCTGGAGTGCGCGACATACTCCGTGCCGATGATGGTGCCGCCGCCGGCCTTGTTCTCGATCACCACCGGCTGGCCGAGGATCTGCGCCAGCTTGTCCGCGACGATGCGCGCGGACGTGTCGGTCGAGCCGCCCGGCACATAGGGCACGACGAACCGCAACGGATGATCCGGAAAGGCCTGTGCGCGGCCGAGGCGCGGAATGAACGCGGCCATCGAGCCCGCCAACACGCCACGGCGCTTCATTTTTCCTCCCGATGCTTTGCGCAACCGTGCCATGACGTGACAAAATCGGCCAAGAAAAAGCGGGGCCGAGACGAGTGAAGGACGGTCAGGGGCTGGAAGTCGCCAACGCCGATGCCGATGCCATCGAGGCGCTCGACGTCCTGCGCGAGGAATGGCTGGTCTTCGGCAAGCGCTTCGACCGCTTCATGGCCGCCGCCGACAAGGAAGACCGCTGCGCCCTGCTGCCGGTGCTGGCGGCCAACCTCGTCCTGTCCATGAATTCCGTCGAAGGCCGGGTGCTCGGGGCAAAATACCTGACGCACGCGCAGGCGATGAGCAAGGGAATCGGTCCGCGCGAACGCGCCTGGCTCGATGCGACGCAAGCCTGGGTCGACGGCGATACCGACAAGAGCCTCGCGATCCACGAGAAAATGGTGGCCGAATGGCCGCGCGACCTGCTGGCCGGCAAGCTCGGCCAGCTGCACGCCTTCAACCTCGGCGACGCCGAGGCGCTGCTGCGCATCGGCGAGCATCTGTTCGCGGCCAACCGGGACAACCATTTCGTCCGGGGGATGTATGCCTTCGGACTGGAGGAGTGCAATCGCCTGGACGAGGCCGAGACGCAGGCGCGGCGCGCCATCGAGATGCAGCGCAAGGATCCGTGGGCGCATCATGCGCTGGCGCACTGCCTCGCGGCCCGCGGTCGGCTGCTGGACGGCGTGGCCTTCCTGCAGTCGGTCGCCGACGCGTGGGAGGACTGCAACTCCTTCATGTACACCCACAACTGGTGGCACCTCGCGCTGTTCCTGATCGATCTCGATCGTACGGACGAGGCGCTGGCGCTGTTCGACGAGCGCGTGTGGGGCGTATGGAAGGAGTTCTCGGAGGACCAGATCAACGCCATTTCGTTGCTGACACGGCTCGAATTGCGCGGCGTCGACGTCGGTGATCGCTGGAACGACGTCGCGTATTACCTCGAGAATCGACTGCACGATCACTTCGTGCCGTTCCTCGACCTGCAGTACCTCTACGGCCTCGCCCGCGCCGGCAGGCAGAGCGCCGTCACCGAGATGCTGGCGAGCCTCGAGGATCGGGGCGAGCGGGCCAAGCCGTTCGAGCGCGAGGCGTGGGCCGACTGTGCAGTGCCGGCGGCGCACGGGCTGGCCGCGCACGCCCGCGGCGATCATGCCGAGGCGGCGCGCCTGCTCGGTCAGGCGATGCCGCATCTGCGGCCAATCGGCGGCAGCATCGCCCAGCGCGCGCTGTTCGGCGCGATCCATCTCGATGCGCTGATCCGCTCCGGCTGGAACGATGCGGCGGTCAAGATTCTGCAGAACGACGAGCGCGAGCGGCCGACCGTGCCCTCGACCAAGCGCGCGCTGGCCGACCTCTACCGCAAGCTGGGCCGCGCCGAGCAGGCGATCACCGCCGAGTACCAGGCCGAGCAGCTCGCCCACCAATACAGGACCGCCGCATGATGTCCCCGCCGTCCCGAGCGGAGCGAAGCGAAGCCGAGGGACCTTTTCTCCGCGACAAGCTCTGCGATCGTGGGAAAGAGGTCCCGCCACTGCGCCTCGCTCCGCTCGGCTCCGGCCGGGACGACGGGAGAACCAAATGACCCACGATCTCACGCAGATGACCGCGCAGGCCCTCGGCAAGCTCTACGCCAAGGGCAAGGCCTCGCCGGTCGAGACGATGAAGGCGGTGCTGGCGCGCGCGGCCGCGGTCAACCCGATCATCAACGCTCTCTGCGTGATCGATGCCGAACCGGCGCTCGCGATGGCCAAGGCTTCGGAGCGGCGCTGGAAGAAGGGCAAGCCTTACTCGCCGATCGACGGCGTGCCGGTGTCGATCAAGGAGCTGGTGCGCGTGAAGGGCTGGCCCGCCTCGATGGGCAGCAAGCTCACCGACAAGACTCCGGCGGAGGCGGATGCACCCGCGGTGGCGCGCCTGCGCGAAGCCGGCGCCATCGTGTTCGCGCAGAGCACCAGCTCGGAGTTCGGCCACAAGGGCGTGACCGACACGCCCTTGCACGGCGTGACGCGCAACCCGTGGAACACCGCGATGACGCCCGGCGGCTCGTCGGGCGGCGCCGGCGCTGCCGTCGCGGCCGGGCTCGGCCCGCTGGCGATCGGCACCGACGGCGGCGGCTCGGTGCGCATTCCGTCGAGCTTCAACGGCCTGGTCGGGATCAAGGCCACCTACGGCCGCGTCCCCAACTGGCCGCCGACCCTCAACGGCGACTTCTCCAACACCGGCCCGATGTGCCGCACCGCGCGGGACTGCGCGCTGATGCTGAACGCCATCGCGCAGCCCGACCCGCGCGATCCGACACAGCTGCCGGCAGACGACACCGACTACCTGAAGGCGCTGAAGCACAAGCCCAAGAAGCCGAAGGTCGCCTTCCTGCTGCGCATGTCGGAGCATCCGCTCGACATCGAGGTCGCGGCGATGGTCACGAAGGCAGCGCGGCAGGTCGAGAAGCTCGGTTGCGCCGTCGAGGAGATCGACGCGCCGCCCTTCTCGCATGCCGAGGCCGGCAAGAGCTTCATCACGCAATGGCTGGTCAACAGCGCACGCCTGCTCGAGATCTACCCCGAGGCGCGGCACGGCGAGTTCGATCCCAATCTGCTGGCCGGCGCCAAGGCCGCGCGCGAGCGCTACAGCGCATCGGACGTGGTGAATGCGCTCTCGATCCGCCGTGAGATGGGCGTCGCCTGGAACCTCTTCTTCGAGAAGTACGACTTCCTGCTGACGCCGACGGTCGCAGTGCAGCCCTTCCCCGTCCTGAAGAACGCGCCCGACGGGCTCGACGGCAAACCGAACTACATGTGGACGCCCTATACGGCGACCTTCAACCTGACGCGCCAGCCCGCGACGACCGTGCCCTGTGGCCTCAGCAGCCAGGGCCTGCCGGTCGGCCTGCAGATCGTCGCCGGCCATTTCAAGGACGCCCAGGTCCTCGCGCTGGCCGGCGCCTATGCCGACGCACACCCACTCCCCCACCCTGCCCTCCCCCTAAGGGGGAGGGTTGGGGAGGGGGTCAACCCGGAGACGAAGTGATGACCGCCGATCTCGCCCTGATGCCCGCCTGGCAACTCGCCAAGCTCTACAAGGCGCGCAAGGCCTCACCGGTCGAGGCCGTGAAGGCGGCGATTGCGCGCATCGAGGCATTCAACCCGCAGCTCAACGCCTTTCAGCATCTCGATCCCGACGGTGCGCTGCGCGCGGCCCGTGCGTCGGAGAAGCGCTGGAAGAAGGGCGGCAAGCGGCTGAGCGATCTCGACGGCGTGCCGATCACCATCAAGGACATGGTGCTGACCAAGGGCCTGCCGACCCGCATGGGCAGTTTGGCCACCGACGAGAACGGCCCGTGGACCGTCGACGCGCCGGTGGCGCAGCGGCTGCGCGAGGCCGGCACCGTCCTGCTCGGCAAGACGACGTCGCCCGAATACGGCTGGAAGGGCGTCACCGATTCGCGGCTGTTCGGCGCCACGCACAATCCGTGGAAGATCGGCCGCACGCCGGGCGGCTCGTCGGGCGGCGGCGTCGCGGCCGAGGCAGTCGGCATGGGCAGCCTCGCGGTCGGCACCGACGGCGCGGGCTCGGTGCGCATCCCCTGCTCCTTCACCGGCCTGTTCGGGCTGAAGCCGACGCAGGGCCGCGTGCCGCTGTTCCCGCCGTCGGCGCAGGGCACGCTGTCGCATATCGGGCCGATGACGCGCACCGTGCGCGACGCGGCGATGATGATGAACATCATGGCAAGGCCCGATCCGCGCGATCCCTACGGCCGACCCGACGACGCCGAAGACTACGAGAAGGGCTTCGACAAGGGCGTGAAGGGCCTGCGCATCGCCTATTCGCCCAACCTGGGCTTCGTCGAGAAGGAGAAGATCGACCGCGACGTCGCCGTCGCGGTTGAGTCGGCGGTCAAGGTGTTCCGGACTCTCGGCGCGAAGGTCGTCGAAGACTCGCCCGACCTGCAGGGCCTCGATCCGCGCGCAATCCTGAACGCGCACTGGCAGTCGAATGTCGCGGTGCTGTTCAAGGGCTACAGCCCCGAGAAGCAGGCGCTGATGGATCCGGGCCTGGTGAAGGCCGCCGAGGTCGGCGCCAGCTTGAGCCAGGCGACGGTGGTGACGGCGATCCACCAGCGCCAGCAGCTCGCGGTGATCATGAACCAGTTCATGGCGAAGTATGACCTGCTGCTCACGCCGACCATGCCGATGACGGCGTTCGAGGTGAACCAGAACGCGGCGTGGGGCGGCGACGGAGTCGACATCGGTTGGACGCCGTTCACGCTGACCTTCAACCTGACCCGCCAGCCGGCGGCGACGATTCCCTGCGGCCTCGATCGCGAGGGGCTGCCGATCGGGCTGCAGATCGTCGCCGGACATGCGCGGGATGCACTCGTTCTTCGCGCCGCTGCGGCCTATGAGCGGGTGCGGCCGATACCGGCGCCGCCGATGGCGCATCAGATATGATTGATGCTGCGCATCAATCATATCTGATGCGAACAGGCGGGCCCGTAGAGCTAGGCGCGCGCCGTCGCCACGCTTGCGTGGCGTGTCCATGACCGCCCGCCACCTCTTCATCATCTACGGCCTCGACGTCCTCATCGTCCTGCTGTCGATCGGCGCCGCCGCGAGCGCCAATGTCGAGCGGACGCGGGAGCCCTTTCCGCGCCTCCAGCTCCTGATGCCCGGTGTGCTCGCCTTCGCCGGCGCGATGGTCCTGCTGTCGTATCCCGACATCCGCGACCTCGCCGATCCCGGGGTCTGGCTGGTGTCGGCGGTCGGGCTGCTGGCCGGAGGGTGCCGCGGCGCGCTGATGCGCATGGACTGCGACCACACCTTCCGTCTCGTGCGGGTCTGGCACGGCCGCGACGCGGCATGGGCGGCGTGGGTGATGGTGCTGTTCGCCACCGTGCAGGGTTCGCTCGAGAGGGCATTGCGCCCCGACAACCCCTACGAGACCACCGCGGAGGCGATAATGCTGCTCTCCGGCAGCTATCTGCTCGGCCGCTCGATCGTGAGTTGGCTGCGCGCGCGGACCATGACGCATCACGCTCTGAAGGACTGACAGCCGCGCCCCCGAACCTGTATCGCGGCATGCCTGAAATCGTTTCTCGGGTTTCGGGCATGACAAAGATCAACGCGTCAGTCCGGCCGCAATGGCAATTCCCCAACGTTCGGAAACGAACGGTGCGTATTTCGCACTTGCTCCGCGGTCGCGGCAGGCGATCGCCTTTCAGGAGGGGGATCATGCTCGGAAGAATTTCAGTTCTGATCGTTGCCGCATGCGC
Source organism: Reyranella sp. (assembly GCA_035293665.1). GTDB lineage: Bacteria > Pseudomonadota > Alphaproteobacteria > Reyranellales > Reyranellaceae > Reyranella. Next base: position 13,489 of record DATGMK010000051.1, read on the forward strand.
ATTGAGCGCCTGCGAAAACCAAAACGGCGCGGTCATGGCGCCACCGATCGCCAAGACCGGCACGGCGATGCCGGAGCAGGCGCCGGTCTCTTATCAAGTCTTCTTCCCGCTCGGCAGCGCCATGCTGGGCGACCAGGACAAGACCGCGCTGGCGGCGGCGGCCCAGGTCTACAAGACCAAGCCCAATGCGAAAGTCACGGTGACCGGTTTCACTGACACGGTCGGCTCGCCAGCCCTGAACACGCGCCTGTCGCAGGCGCGCGCCGACGCCGTGAAGAACCTCCTGGTCCAGAACGGCATACCGGCCGGCTCGATCACGACGTCCGCCAGCGGCGAGAACGACCCGCTCGTGCCGACCGCCGACCAGACGAACGAAGGGCGTAACCGCCGCGTCGTCGTCGTCATCCAGTAAGGGGGGAACCATCATGTTGAAAGCCAATCGTCGTTCGACTCTCAAGCTGCTGGGCGGTGCCGCGTTGACGGCAGGCGCCCTGCCGTCGCTGGTGCTTCCGGCCGCAGCCCAGCAGGATCCGTACGTCGCGTCGACCTACCAGAACTTCAAGCGCGGCACGATCAACAGCATGCACCCCGAGGTGAAGAGCTTCACCATCGTGTGGGACGACCTCGGTCGCGTGAAGCTCAAGGCCTCGGACCTCGTCGTCAAGGAGAGCACCTCCGGAAACGGCAACGGCTACTCCCAGCTCAAGCCCGGCCAGACGGTCGATGTGCAGTGGTACGACTACGTCGACTTCCTGATCGCTCCGAAGACCGCGGCGAGCGTGGCGCAGGCGAAGGCGCTGGTGGCCTCGGGGGCGCGCATCGAAGGCATCCCCGGCTCCAAGTCGGCGATCAAGCTGTGGGAGATGGACGGCATGGTCACCAAGGTCGATCCGGCGAACAGCCAGATCTTCCTGATCTACAAGGCCGGCGGCGAGCCGGAGAAGCAGTCGCCCAACGCCGGCGAGGTCATCCAGATGCCGCGCATCGTCTCGGCCGCCGGCAAGGCGGCGATGGCGTCGATCAAGCCGGGCGACGAGGTCGTCACCGTCTACAGCCAGCAGACCGCTCTCAACGTCAAGATCATCCGCTAAAGCACATTCCGCCCCGGGCGGAATGTGTCCCAGCAGACCGCTCTCAACGTCAGATGATCCGCTAGGGCGCGAGCGGGGAGACGATTGAGAGACGACTCCGGGACCCCGTGTGGTCCCGGAGTGCGTTTGCGTGCCCGCAACCCACCTGAAGGTCGAATGGACGCCGGCGCCGGCACTGCCCATGGTCGGCATGCAGCATCGCGCTGCAGCACAACGGAGATGCGCCATGGGCACGATCAAGACCGACGATGGCACCGAGATCTTCTACAAGGACTGGGGCCCGCGCGCCGCGACGCCCATCGTCTTCCATCACGGCTGGCCGCTCAGCGCCGACGACTGGGACAACCAGATGATGTTCTTCCTGGGCCAGGGCTACCGCGTAATCGCACACGACCGCCGCGGCCACGGCCGGTCGACCCAGACCGACACCGGCAACGAGATGGACACCTACGCGGCCGACGTCATCGAGCTCGCCGCAGCGCTCGGCCTCAAGGGCGCGATCCATGTCGGTCATTCGACCGGCGGCGGCGAGGTCGCACGCTACGTGGCCCGCGCGGAGAAGGGTCGCGTCGCCAAGGCGGCCCTGCTGGGCGCCGTGCCGCCGATCATGGTTAAGTCGCCGAACAACCCGGTCGGCCTGCCGATCGCGGTGTTCGACGGCTTCCGCGCCCGGCTCGTCGCGAACCGTGCGCAATTCTACCGCGACGTGCCCGCGGGCCCGTTCTATGGCTTCAATCGCCCGGGTGCGCAGGCCTCCGAAGGCGCGATCGCCAACTGGTGGCGGCAGGGCATGATGGGCGGCATCAAGGCCCACCACGACTGCATCAAGGCCTTCTCCGAGACCGACTTCACCGAGGACCTAAAGACGATCGACGTGCCGGTGCTGCTGATGCACGGCGACGACGATCAGATCGTGCCGATCCAGGGCGCCGCGCTGCTCGGCATCAAGCTGCTGAAGCACGGGACGCTCAAGGTCTATCCCGGGCTGCCGCACGGCATGGCGACGACCCACGCCGACACGATCAACAACGACCTGCTGGCGTTCGTGAAGAGCTGACGGTCGGCTTGAGACGTGGGGAATCCCACTGAGGGAGTCCCCGCGTCGACCCATAGTGCCATCTCAAGGGAGCCATCCAAGACAGCAAGCCTTCCATCCCGTCACGACAGGGAGTGGCGCATGCATGGGACGGACCTGTTCGGCTATCTCGCCTCGATCCTTGTGTTCGGCACCTTCTACATGAAGCGGATGGTGCCGCTCAGGCTAACCGCGATCGCCAGCAACATCGCCTTCATCGCCTACGCCTGGGTGTGCGGGCTCACGCCCATCCTGATCCTGCACGCCATGTTGCTGCCGCTCAATCTGGTACGGCTGGTCCAGCAGCAACGGCAGATGGCCAAGGCGCGGGCGCTCGAGCAACCGAACCAGGGCCCGGCATAAGGGGCCAAGGCAACGCGAACCTGCAGCGATCGTCGATCCGAGTGCAAGAACCGAGGCGAGCTTCGGTGCGCGATAGATGCGAGTCGGTTGCACTTTTCCTCGAGCGTCATGCCATTTAAGAATAGCGCGCTGCCCCGTTGGGGCGGTCGCCTGTTCAGTCGAACGGCGGCAATACATGTCGGGTGTGAATATGGCTTCGGGGCCTTTCACTCTCGCCCAGCTGGCTCGCGCCGCGGGCATGAGTATCGACGACGTGCGGTCCTACAGGGACCGGGGCCTGCTGCAACGGCCTCGCCGACAACGCAGCCGCACCGACGACTTTGCTTTTCAGACCGAGCATCTCGAACGCCTGCAATTCATCAAGCGTGCGTTGGAACACGGCCTGACCGTCGGCGACATTGCACAACTCGTCGATCCTGGCGCGCTGGTGACCTGCGGCGACGTCTACGCCGTCACGGCCAGACGCCTGGAGGAGATTCGCAAGTCCGGCGGCGCCGACACACCGCAGGCCGCTGCGCTCGCGAAGCTCCTCGGCGTGTGTACGCGTGTCGGCCCCCGCAAGGATTGCGGAATCCTCGAGACGCTTGCCAATCCGGACGACGGGTCCGGTCCTGCATGCTGCGGCTGACGAACCGAACGGCAGCGCACCGCGCGCTTTCGTACCGAACGAGTGGAATCGGTCGACGACCCGATCACTGAACCAGTGCGAGCAGCAGGTAGAAATTGAGGGCGATGAGCGTGATCGTCAGTCCCCACGCGGCGAGCGAGGTCACCGGCCCGTTGGCGAACCGTCCCATCCAGCGCCGATCCCCCGTCAGGCGGACCAGCGGGACGACGGCGAAGGGCAACTGAAGGCTCAGGACCACCTGACTGAGGATCAGCAGCGCCGTCGTCGACGCTTCGCCACAAACGGCGATCACCAGAACGGCGGGAACGATCGCCAGCAGCCGCGCCGTCACCTGCCGCAGCCAGCGCGGAATGCGGAGGTCGGTGAAGCCTTCCAGCACGATCTGCCCGGCGAGTGTCCCGGTGATCGAGGCATTCTGCCCGGAAGCAAGCAGCGCGACACCGAACAACGTACTGGCGGCGCCCGCGCCGATCGCCGGCGACAGCAGCCGATAGGCGTCCTCGATGCCGACGTCACCCGCGCCGTGGCGGTGGAAGATGGAGGCAGCGAGAATCAGGATGGCCGCGTTGACGAACGCGGCCCCCGTCAGGGCGACGACCGTGTCGATGCGATGGAACCGAAGGGCGCCTCGCACGCCGGCGTCGGAGCGGTCGTGGCAGCGCGATTTCACCAGGGCAGAATGAAGGTAGAGATTGTGCGGCATGACGGTCGCGCCGACGATGCCGATCGCCACGTAGAGCATCGCCCGGTCGGTGACGATGTCGACACCCGGCACCAGTCCGCGAACGATTGCACCCGCTGCGGGCCGGGCCAGGATGAGATCGATCGCGCAACACAGGGCGACCAGCAGGGTGAGACCGAAAACTAGGATTTCGAGGGGACGAATGCTGCGCCGCTGCAGGGCAAGCAGCAGCAGCACCTGAAATCCCAGCAGTGACACGCCCCAGAGCAGCGGCAGGCCGAACAGCAGTTTGAGCGCGACGGCCGCGCCCAAAAGTTCCGCCAAGTCGCAGGCAACGATCGCCAGCTCGCACAGGAGCCAGAGCAGGACGGTGCTACGCGGGCTATACGAACGCCGGCATGCCTGGGCGAGGTCGAGGCCAGTGACCAGTCCGAGCTTTGCGGCGAGCGACTGCAGGAACATCGCCGCGACATTGGCGACGACGATGACCGACAGCAGACGATAGCCGTAGCTCGATCCGCCGGCGAGACCGGTGGCCCAGTTGCCGGGATCCATGTAGCCGACAGCGACGAGATACCCGGGCCCCGAAAAGGCCAGGAGCTGGCGCCAGAAGCGTCCTTTCGGGATGGCGACCGGCCGGAGGCCGAGACCTCCGGCCGGCAGCACCGCCTGCTCTGGCGGTGGAGGGGGCATCGTTCGCTATTTCGTCTTGCTGGCGTGCTTGACGTCCTTGGCGGCGCCCATGTCCTCGCCGCCGGTGATCTTGCCCGCGCCGGGCCCGGCGCCCAGGTCGGCGCCGGTTTGCGGATCGCTTTCGGGATCCGAGGCGGTGCGCTCCTTCATCTTCTTCTCGACCGCGCTCTCGGCGCGCGAGAGCTTCACGGTCGGCAGACCGTCGCCGCCATCCGCAGGGCCGTCCAGCTTGTCGATCCGCTGCCATTGCGGGCCCTCGTTCCAAGGGCCCGTCATGTCGCCGTCGCCCTGGGACGTGTTGACGTACATGTCCGCGAAAGGCGCGATGCCCTGCAGCTTTCCCGGGGGGAAGTTGTCGGTGATCGCGTACAATGCCTTCTCGAACGACTTCTGGTGCGAGATCTCTCGCGTCATCAGGAAACCCAGCGCGTCCTTGATGCCCGGATCGTCCGTGATGTTGATGAGCCGTTCGTAGATGATCTTGGCACGCGCCTCGGCCGCAATATTGGAGCGCAGGTCGCAGGTCGGCTCGCCGCGGCTGTCGATATAGGCCGCTGTCCAGGGCACGCCCGAAGAGTTGGTCAGCGAAGGCCCGCCACCGAACAGGATGGACTGGGTGTGACTGTCCCCGCCCGCGGTCAGGGAGTGATAGAGCTCGGCCTCTTCCATCGCGGCCTCGGTGAGCTGCGCCTTCACGCCCTTGTTGAGCATGGCGACGATCGAGCCGATGACCTCGAGATGGCTGAGCTCCTCGGTCGCGATATCGAGCAGCATGTCCTTGCGGCCGGGATCGGCTTCGCCGAGGCCTTGGGTGAAGTAGCGCATGGCGGCGGCGAGCTCGCCGTCCGGGCCACCGAACTGCTCGAGCAGGAGCGACGCCAGGGCAGGATTCGTCTCGCCGACCCGCACCGTGTACTGCAACCGTTTGTTGTGCATGAACATGCTGCTTTCCCTTCTTAGAGTCGTTCGAAGGAACGGCTGTTTTGGGCAGCAGTTGCACAACCCTTCTCGACTCGGAGTCGGAGTGCGCAAACGTACTTGGTGCGCGCAGTGCGGGTAGATGGGCGCGTATCGCGACGAGTTCTATTGAGGCAACGCGTAGGCGATGATCGAGTCGCCCGCTTTGGTACCCAACGAGCCGTGGCCGCCCGCGACCACGACAACGTATTGCCGATGCGTCCGGTCCGACCGGTAGGTCATCGGCGTCGCTTGTCCGCCCGCCGGCAATCTGTCCTGCCACAGCACCCGGCCGTCGGCCACATCATAGGCGCGCACATAATAGTCGAGCGTCGAGGTCAGGAACGCGACGCCGCCAGCCGTCATGATCGGGCCGCCGAGACTCGGCACGCCCATCGCAAATGGCAGGGGCACAGGCGATTCATCGCGGATCGTGCCGTTCTTGCGACGATACACCAGCCGGCCGGTGCGCAGATCGAGGCCGGCGACGTAGCCCCATGGCGGCGCCTGGCACGGCAATCCGAGGAAAGACAGGAAGGGATGCAGGTCCGCCGAGTAGGGCGCGCCGAAGTCGGGATTACTCCCCTCCTCGCTCGACGATTGCTGCCCCGGCTGGTTCATGCCCTGCGGCGGCGGCACTTTCGACTTGCCCTTCTCCCGCGGCGTCAGCACGTCGACGAACGCCATGTAGCTCGGATTGGCGAAGGCGATCTGCCTCACCGGATCGACGGCGATGCCGCCCCAGTCGATGACGCCGAAATTGCCGGGGAACACCAGCGAGCCCCGGGTCGAGGGCGGCGTGAACGGCCCTTCGTAGCGCAGCTTCCTGAAGAGGATCCGGCAGCCCAGCTGGTCGAACAGCACGACGCCCCACATGTCCTGCTCGCGAACAGGGTCCGTCGGCATCATCGTCACCGACGAGAAGGGCTGCGTCGGCGCAGTATGATCGCCAGGGACTGTACCCTGCGGTACGGGCTTCTCCGGCGCCGCGAAGATCAGCGCGCCCGTCCGGCGGTCGAGCACGAACAGGTTGCCCGTCTTGGTGGGCGCCACCAGGGCCGGCACCAGCCCGTTCGGCGTCTGCAGGTCGATCAGGCTGGGCTGCGAGCCGACATCCATGTCCCACAGGTCGTGATGGACGGTCTGGTACACCCACCGCACCTTGCCGGTCGCGATGTCCAGCGCGGTGATCGAGCTCGCGAAGCGCTCGGTGTTGGCGCCACGATCGGCGCCCCACTGGTCCGGCGTCTGGTTGCCGTAGGGCACGTAGAGCAGCCCGAGCTTCTCGTCGGCGCTGGAAATGCTCCAGCTGTTGGGCGAGTTCTTGACGTAGTGCTGATCGGGCGCGATCGGCTCGGTCGCATCCGGGTTGCCCGAATCGAAGTTCCACACCAGCCGGCCGGTGGTGACGTCATAGGCGCGCACCACGCCGGAGGGCTCGTCGGTCGAGTAGTTGTCGGTGACTTCGCCCGAGACGATCACCAGGTCGCGCGCCACGACCGGCGGCGAGGTCGAGTAATACTCGCCGACATGGCTCGCCGGATCAGGCATGCCCTGCCACAGATTCACCGCGCCGCCGCCGCCAAAGTCGCGGCATGGCTTGCCGGTGTCCGCATCGAGCGCGAACAGCCGCGCGTCCGCGGTCGGCAGGAAGATGCGTTTGGCGCACTCACCCGTCGCATTCGCCGCTTCGTGATAGGAGACGCCGCGGCAGGTCAGGTGCTGGAGATTCTTCGCCTCACGGATATGCGGATCGAAGCGCCACAGCTCCTTTCCGCTGTCGGGATCGAGCGCGATGGCAATGTCGTGCGGCGTACAGACGAACAGCTTGTCGCCGACCTTGATGGGGGTGAGCTCGTAGGTCGTCTCGATCGGATCGCTCGGCTTCCTGGTGTCGCCGGTGTGGAACGTCCAGGCGACCTTCAGGCTGGCCACGTTCGACGGCTTGATGTCGCTGACCGGTGAATAGCGCTGACCCGCCCAGGTGCCGCCGTACGCCGTCCAGTCGCCGGAGCCTCCCCCGTCGGCGGCGCCATTGACGCGCTCGATCGGTAACGTACCCGCAACCTCCATCGGATCCGCCGACGTGAACATCGCCACGACGCCCACGATCGCCGACGCCAACAGAGAGGCCGCGAGCACGCCGCGCGCCAACGAAGCCCTCGCAAGCCTTCCCGAGGCCCACGGCAACAGCAGCACGACGCCCACCACGAACACCACGCCGCCGCGCGCCGCCATCGGCCACCATTGCAGGCCGGCCTCGGCCACCGCCCAGATCAGGGTACCGACGACGATGAGCGCATAGATCCACAGTCCGGACGGGCGCCGCAGGAAAAGCAGCAGCGCGGCGAGAAGGAAACCAATACCGGCGAGAACGTAGTAGGGAGATCCGCCCAGCATGACGAGCCACACACCGCCGGCGGCCAGAGCAAGGCCCAGGAGCGCCACGAGCGCCGCGACGAGTCCGAGTACGATCGGCATCACGCTCTCCGGAGATGCACGATCACAATAGCACGGCCCTTGCTGACTTGACGATGATGTCGGTCTCCACGTCAGGAGCGCGACGCGCCGGACGGCCTGTGGGACCAGGAGAACGTACCAAGCCGTCCGGCTGACGCCGCGGCCCAAATGGCACATGCGCCGCAGAGCATTGTCTGACCAATCCGCGCGTGGCCGTTTCCGTTGCCGTACGCATGCGAACTCGCTGTGCAGCGTTGCAACTCACGTGCCGCGTAGCGTGTTGAAAAACTGTGCGTGGTCACGGCCGCGCTGCGACCGGACGTGCGGATGGAGGAGGGACCAGCTCATGCGCATCGATCCGCATCTTCAACGACTGACACAGGAGAATAGAATATGAGCATGTCACGCGATGAACGTGGTCGCTTCACGGACGATGACGACTACGAAGATCGCCGCTATCGCCGGCGCGGCAGCTCCCGTTCGAGCCGCTATGACGACGACGACGATGGCCGCGGCCACGGTCGTGGTGGCTGGTTCGGCGATTCGGAGGGTCACTCCGAGGCGTCCCGGCGGGGATGGGACAATCCGCGCCATGGCCGCAGCGGCTGGTACGGCGACTCCGAGGGACATTCCGAAGCGTCACGGCGCGGATGGGACAATCCACGCCACGGCGAGAGCGGCTGGTACGGCGATCCCGAGGGGCACTCGGAGGCGTCGCGCCGCGGCTGGGACCATCCGCGTCACGGTCGTAGCGGCTGGTACGGCGATCCGGAGGGCCACTCCGAAGCGTCGCATCGGGGCTGGGAGGAAGGCGGACATCGCGGCTACTCGCGCCATTCGAGCCGCTACGATGACGACGACGACTATCGCTCCCGCCGCCGCTACGAGGACGACGACGACTACCGCGGCCGCGGCCGCAGTCATGGCGGTTGGTACGGCGACTCGCGCGGTCATTCGGAAGCGGCACGCCGGCGTTACCGCGACTAGTTCGCGGCGTTTCACTTCCTGAGGCAATGGTGGCCCGTGTCGTCAGACACGGGCCACTTGCTTTGGGCGACTGGAACGTCGGCAGACGCCGGCGACCCGTGGCGGCCCCGTCTGCTAGGCGTTCTTCGCGGTTCCCGGTGCCGCCTGCCGTTCGTGGATCCTGGCGACCGCGCTCTGGGGTATGAGCTTGGCGATCGCGACCTGCAGCTTGTTCTGCCAGCCGACGATCACACCGCCCTCGCCCTCCATCATCGCCCTGAAGCCCATCTCCGCGACCTCGGCCGGATCGGTCTTCTTCTCGGCGCCCACCTTGGTGTCCATCATGTCGGCACGCTCGAAAAACTCGGTTTCCGTCGCGCCGGGCATCAGGCAGGTGACGGACACGTCGCATTCGGCGAGCTCGGCGCGCAGCGCGTATGAGAACATGTCGAGGAACGACTTGGTGCCGTTGTAGACCGCCTGGTAGGTGCCCGGCATGAAGCCGGCGATGGACCCGGTGATCAGGATGCGGCCCCGCCCGCGGTTGCGCATCTCGCGGGCAACCCTGTGGATCAGGTACAGCGTCCCGATGATGTTGGTGTCGACGACGTGCCGGATGTCGGCGAAGTCCTGGTCGAGGAACGCCCGGCCGAGGCCGCGCCCGGCGTTGGCCAACAGCGCGTCGACCGGCCGGTTGCGTACGCGCTCGAGCAGCTTGTCCACCCCTTCGGGTGCCGAGAGGTCGGCGACGAGCCATTCGACAATGCCGGCGTAGCCCTGCAGCATCCGGCCGGCCTCTTCGATCGCCGGCTCGTCGGCCGCGATCAGCAGGTCGAAGCCGTGCGCCGCACACTGCTTGGCGAGCTCGAGACCGATTCCGGTCGAGGCGCCGGTGACGATGGCAAAAGGCCGCGCAGAGCGGTTGGCGTCCATGGCATCGGTCGCCTGCGAGGGATTGCTCATGGCTTCATGACCACCTTGATGCAGCCGTCCTTCTTGTCGCGAAAGGTGCTGTACAGTTGCGGGCCTTCTTCCAGCGAGGCGCGGTGAGTGATGACGAAGGAGGGATCGATCTCGCCGCGCTCGATGCGCTCGAGCAGTCTGGGCATGTAGTGCTGGACCGGCGTCTGGGCCATGCGGAAGGTCAGGCCGCGATTGATGGCCGAGCCCATCGGTACGTTGTCGACGAAGCCGCCGTAGACGCCGACGATCGACACGGTGCCGAAGTTGCGGCAACAGTGGATCGCCTGCCGCAGCACGTGCGGCCGGTCGGTGCCCATGAACAGCGCGACCTTGGCACGATCGAGCACTGAGTCGAGGCTCGCGGACGTTTTCGGCTCGGTGCCGACTGCGTCGATGCAGGCATCGGCGCCGCGGCCGTGCGTGAGGTCGATGATGCGCTCGTAGACATCCTCCTTCATGAAGTCGATCGTTTCGGCGCCGGAGGTTCGCGCGAGCGCCATCCGTTCCGGTACCGTATCGACCGCCAGCACGCGCGCGGCGCCGAGCAGGAAGGCGCTCTTGATCGCCATCTGCCCCACCGGGCCGCAACCCCAGACGGCGATCGTGTCCTCGGGCTGGATATTGCAGAAGTCGGCCGCCATGTAGCCGGTCGGAAAGATGTCGGACAGGAACAGCACCTGCTCGTCGGTCAGATGGTTCGGCACCTTGATCGGCCCGACGTCGGCATGCGGCACGCGCATGTATTCGGCCTGACCGCCGGGAAAGCCGCCCAGGATATGGGAATAACCGAACAGGCCCGCCGGCGAGTTGCCCCACAGCAGCTCCGCCGTCTTGCGATCGGGATTGGTGCGCTCGCAGCCGGAGAACCAGCCGCGCCTGCAGAAGAAGCATTCGCCGCACGAGATGGTGAATGGAATGACGACGCGATCGCCGACTTTGAGCTTGTCCTTGGCCTCCGGCCCGACCTCGACGACCTCACCCATCGTCTCATGTCCGACGATGTCGCCGTGCTTCATCCGCGGGATGACGCCATCGAAGATGTGCAGGTCGGAGCCGCAGATCGCGCAGGCGGTGACCTTCACGATTGCATCCTTGGGATGCTGGATCTTCGGATCAGGCACGCTTTCGCAGCGCATGTCCCCCTTGCCGTGCCAGGTCAATGCTCGCATCACCGCCTCTGGTCGTCGGGAAGCAAAAAGCTCCGGGAAGCAAAAGGCCCGGCTCGAGAGCGCCGGGCCCCGCCGCGTTCGGCATCAGCGCCGATGCTGCCAGCCGCGTCGTGCCGCTTCGGCATGGCCCCGTGGATCGCCGGACCAGCCGCCGTGCCCCCTATGCCGATCATCGTCGTCACGGCCAGAGCGATAGTGATGGCGGTCGTCGTCCTCGTGACGGCGCTCCTCCCAGCCGCGCCGGGAGGCTTCGGAATGGCCCCGCGGATCGCCGTACCAACCACCCTGGCCGCGGCCGTAGCGGCGGTCCTCGTCGCGGTCCTCGTACGGCGACCGGAAGCGGCGGTCGTCTTCCTCGTAGCGGCGCCCCTGCTCCGGTGAGCCGCCATAGCGGCCCTCGTTCCAGTCGCCTTCGGAGCCGGCACCGCGGCGGCCGCCACGACCGTAGCCGCCTTCGTACTCGTCCTCCTCGTAGCGGCGGCTGGCGCCGTATCCGCGCTCGTTGCCGCCCCGGAAGCGCTCGTCGTAGCCGCCCATGCGCCCGCCCGCCATGCCGCCGCGGGAAGCGCCGACCATACCGAGCGCGATCGGACGCGCTGGCCGGCGACCGATACCGCGCTGCTGCAGTTCCTGCTTGCGCTCCGTGATCTCCTGCGCGAGGTCGGCGTCGTCGATGTCGTGCTCCTGCGCCTGGGCAAACACGCCCTCGCTCGGCTCCTCCTCTTCCTCGACGTGGTGCTTGATCATCTCCTTCAGCACCGAAACCTTGGCCTCGAAATAGGGCGTGTCGCTGTCGGCCTCGAGCAGGTCGTTGATCAGCATCTTGGCGCCGTCATGCTCGACCTGGCTCTCGTCCAGCTTCTCGCTTTCGACGCCGGCCTCGCGGCATGCGGGATAGAAGATTTCTTCCTCGAGCTTGGTGTGGATGATCAGCTCCGAACAGATCTGCTCGACCAGCCTCTCCTTCTGCTCTTCGTCGGCACTTTCGAACTGCTCGAACAGCCCCTCGACCTTGCGGTGATCCTGCTTGAGCATCTCAATGGCGCCGCTGGAGGCGCCGGTCGCGCCGGCGTTGCGGTTCTTGGCGGCGGCCGATGTGCCGGTCCCCTGTTGTTGCTTCTTCTGCTGCTTGTCCTGCTTCGACTGTTGGTTGGTCGCACGGGCCATCGTTTCCGCCTCCTCATCGGTTGGTCGCAAAGAGGAACGGCCGCCGTGACCTTGCTGTTGCCAAAGCGTGAGGGGAGTACGCTTCCGGACTGCCTTTTCGAGAGGCTGGCCGAGCGCGGCACCGTTGAGCGCCCGGTGCCCCCAGACCTTTCGGCCTCGACGGATCGACAGCGCGCCGTGGTGGATCGCCGTCCGCCGTCTAGCGCAGGCGTGCCCCGCGGCAATTGTACTTGAAGCCGTATTCGTCGGTGATGGCGACGACGTTCGGATTGCAGGACTGATAGGCCATCGGCGCATAGGCTTCGCTCTGGAGCGGGCGCGTCCGTGGAGCGCCGCCGTTGATCCAGTAGCCGGGAATGCCGGATGCATTTGCCGAATTGTAATCCTGCGGGCCGGTCGCCCAGCCGAGATCCTGCGCCCATTCACCCGGCACGACCGTGTTCTGCGCCCACGCCGGCGACGCGCCGAGCAGAAGCAGGCCGGTCATCAACAGAGTCTTGGTCATTCGAAACTCCTAGCGTTGTCCTCTCCTCAACCGCTTGGCCGTCACGGGAGTTGCCGCCGGTGCAAACTCGCGCGGTCCCACTTCGCACAATGCCGACGCCCCGGCATCCGCACCCGCGAGTGCACGTTGACTCCAGGAACCGGCGCGGTCGACGCGTGCAGCAGTCGACGCCCCCTTGCATCGCAGCCCTCTCTCCCCTGCCCGGCTTCCCATCTCCCTCTCTCGGCCGGGCCAACTCCAAGCCGGTGCATGCCGGCTTTCTTTTTGGTGTTGGCGCCGCGCCGTCGATGGATAGCAGCCGCCGGTTGCGCTACTGTCTCGATCCAATGGCCGGAAGCTGTTGGCAAAGCATAAAGAAGACGATGGGCGACCGGGCGGGCCGCGCGGTGATCGGCACGATCATGCTTCTCCTTCAGGCCTGCTCGGCTGTGGTCGATACGAACAGCCTGCGCATGGTCGGCGACTCCGGGTCGGTGGTCGTGATGGGCGCAGGCGCGGAGGAACGTGCCCTGCCCTTCGCCAGCCGGCATTGCGCCACCTACGGCAAGCTCGCCGAGTTCAAGGCGATGACCAGCCATCGGATCAGCCGCTACGCGTCCGAGAAGGACGCGGAGTTCAATTGCGTGCGCCCGAGCACGCCCTCCGCGCGCTTCCCGGCGAGCGGCAGTAGCCGCACCTGACCGTTTTGCAACGGCTTCGGGCGCCGCTTCGTTGAGGTCTCGCCATCCATCGATTTGCGAGGCTCGTCATGTGCAGCGCAGTAAAGCCACCCTTGCCCAAGCAGCAACAGGACATGCCCGGCCATACCGCCGCCATGCAGCCGAGGCCCGATCACGGCGAGACGAGCTACAAGGGGAGCGGAAAGCTCGCAGGCAGGAAGGCCGTGATCACCGGCGGCGACAGCGGCATCGGCCGCGCCGTCGCGATTGCCTTTGCCCGCGAGGGCGCTGATGTCCTGATCGCCTACCTGAGCGAGGATGAGGACGCATGGGAAACGAAGCAGTGGGTCGAGCAGGCCGGCCGCAAGGCCGTGCTGGTGAAGGGCGATGTCCAGCATGCGGACCATTGCCGCAGCATCGTCGAGACGGCGGTGCGCGAGCTCGGCGGCCTCGACATCCTGGTCAACAATGCCGCGCACCAGGCCACCTTCAAGGACCTCGCCGACATCAGCGACGAGGAATGGGAGCTCACGTTCAGGACCAACATCCACGCGATGTTCTACCTGACCAAGGCCGCCCTGCCGCATCTCAAGCCGGCCAGCGCCATCATCAACACGGCCTCGATCAACGCCGACAGCCCTAACCCGACGCTGCTGCCCTATGCAACGACCAAGGGAGCCATCCAGAACTTCACGGCGGGACTCGCCCAGCTGCTGGCCGGAAGAGGGATCCGCGCCAATGCCGTCGCTCCGGGTCCGATCTGGACTCCCCTCATCCCCTCGACCATGCCACCGGAGGCCGTCGCGAAGTTCGGCGCGAACGTCCCGATGAAGCGGCCCGGGCAGCCGGCCGAGCTGGCGACGGCCTACGTCATGCTGGCCGATCCGCTGTCGAGCTATGTCTCGGGCGCGACGATCGCGGTCACCGGAGGAAGGCCCTTCCTCTGACGCCATTCGTTGCTTCGGCTTGGTGTCTGCGGGTCCAGCGTCCAGGCACGGTTCCAGAACGGACGGTCCCGGTCCCGGTCGCTGCGCGGCGCGTTGCTTTGTCATGGCCCCCGAAAAGCTGCTGCCCGAAGGTACGCTGCTCTACAGGGAGTATGAGGCGGTGATGCCCGACGACAGGCGCGTCACGGTCGCCGTCACGCTCGACGACCTGTGGGACGGCTCGCAAGCCGCGGCGGACGCGCGCACGACTGGCGCAGCGGCGTACGGGCACATCCTCTTGGTGGACGGCGCCGAGAGCGAGCCGCCGATGGTATGGACGTGCGACGGGGCGGAAGCCCGCATCGTCGCCACGCCGCGCATGGCCGGCACCATGGAGAGCGGGCTGAGGGACGCGATCGGGAGCTTCCTGCTGCATTTCCTCGCGGCGGTCTGGCAGGAACTCGAGGCGATCGAGGACGACGCGCCGACGGTGCACTAAGCGACCAGCAGCAGCAGCGGCAAAGGCAAGCGCGGGTCGACGGCAAAAGCCGTACGAATTGTGGATCGTTTCGCTTGACCGCGTGACATGGCCGATACCGCGCATTTCGATGCGAGCATGGGAGGCGGTCATGCCGCGCATCAGAAAAGTCAAACACCTTCTCACGCCTTCGGAGCTCGCGCAGTTGACGCAGGAGCTCCTGCAGGACGCCCTCGATCGCGAGCAACAGCGTCTCGGCCGCAAACTGACGCAACCCGAGGCCGAGGCGCTGGTGCTGAAGGACTTCGAGCCGGTCCTCATCCACTGGCAGCCGCACACGATCCACTAGGGCGCGGGCCACCGAGGACCACGATCCTCGGCAACCCGCCGGCCGGACGCCGAGTTGCTCCTTGATGGAACCGCGCGATGCCAGGACCCTCACGGCAACCGAGTTGCGCCATCGGATCGACCGCGGCGAGACCGGCGACAAGGTCGCGGGCTTCGATCCTGCAGCCGCACCACTCGGCACCGACGAGGAAGCCGCCGGCACGACGCCGGCGCAGCACGCGCTGCCCGAGACCGTCGGCCGTCCCCAGGCCGGGCTGACGCCGGCGCCGCGCGACAGTATCGCGCCCGATGCCGATCCAGCGAAGCCGCGCGGCATGGCGTGGTGGGGGCTGGGTTCGGCGCTCGGCGCGATCGCCTGCGCCGCGTTGATCTGGCTGCTGTGGCGCTGAAGCGACGCCCACCTTGCAACCCTTAGACATGAAGAAGCCCGCCGCTGCATGCACACGGCGGGCTTCCTGCTCGTGACTGGCGACCCGCCTTCGCGGTGGTGCCGTCATGCCCTGAACGACTCTCGCGGCGATCCGGTTTCACGTCCGGTCGGCTGCACTTCGCGTGGCCGCGCACCGCAACTCCTGTTTTCGAGGCCGCGTTCCTTTCTGAACCCTCGAATGGAGCAAAGCATGATGACGTCGATCAAGATCATGGCCGCCGTGATCGCAGCGGCAAGCCTTGCGGCGATCGGCACCGCGAACGCACAGAGCGGCGGCGGTGGTGGCAGCGGCGGCGCGGGCGGCGGCGCTGCCGGCGGAGGCGGTGCAGCCGGCGGCGCGGGCGCCACGGGCGGAGCCAGTGGTGTGGGTGGCGCCGGCTCGACAGGCGCCGGCACGCTCGGCGGTTCCGGCGCGGCGGGCAGCACCGGCACCGGCATCACCGGCGGCCTGGGTGCGAACAACAGTATCGGCACCCCGGGCAACACCAACACCGGGAGCGCCATCCCCGGCGTCGGCACGACGGGCACCGGCAACACCGGTGTCAGCGGCACCGCCGGCGGCAATGCGGGCACCATCGGCGGCCCCAACACCAGCGTGAGCGGCGCGACCGGCGGCGGCGTCGGCAGCACGGGCAGTGCCACCACGGGCGCCCCGACCAATCCCAATCAGGCGACGGCGCCGCCGCTCTGCACGACCTCTCCCTGCCCGCCGGGAACGGTCCCCTGATCCGGCAGAAGACCCGGACCTGACCCGGGCCGGGCCCTCGATGCTCGCCGGGCCGCGCGCTTCACGACGCGCGTGGCCCGGCGAGACGAGAAGACGCTATGCTCGTCTGGGATTTCAGGATGAGCGGGCCGTGACACAAACAATCGCCACCGTGGCGCTGGTCGTACGGGACTATGACGAGGCCCTCGCTTTCTATGTCGGAACGCTGGGCTTCAGCCTGATCGAGGACACCGACATGCCGGCCCAGGGCAAGCGCTGGGTCACCATCGCGCCGCCTGGCTCGGCGGGGCCGCTCCTGCTGCTGGCGCGTGCCGTCGGCGCCGAGCAGTCGTCGCGCATCGGCAATCAGACCGGCGGCCGTGTCTTCCTGTTCCTGCACACCGACGACTTCTGGCGCGACTACGCCGCCTATCGCAGCAAGGGCGTGCGGTTCGTCCGCGAAGCGGCGGAGGAAAGCTACGGCACCGTCGCCGTGTTCTCCGACCTTTACGGCAACCTGTGGGATCTCGTGCAGCCGAAGACGGCCGCCGGGGACGGGCCGAAGAGCTGAGCGCTGTCGGCCCCTCGTTACCGATGACCAACCGGCGGCCAATGCTGCGCTGGTTCGTCTCGTCTGCCACCTTGGGCGTGCCGCAGGCGGGCGGGCCGATCGCCTTCTCCCTGGTCGCGCTCAGCCTGACCGGGCAGACAAGGGGCGGCGCCGCGCTGATGCTCGCCATGATGCTCGCGCAGGTAGCCGGCGCCATCCCGATTGCCCGGCTCGGCAGGAGCCTGCCCCTGGCGACGGTGCTGAGGGTGCTGGTGATCGTCCGGGTGTCGGCCATCGCCTCGATCGCCCTGCTCGCCGCGCACCGAGCGTCGTTTACCTGGCTGATCGTGCTGGCGGCCGTTGCCGGATCGGTCAACGGCGCGGCGTACGGGTATCTGCGGGCCGTGCTCAACCATCTGGTACCGGCAGCGCGATTCCCCCGCGCGCTGGGCATCGCGGCCACGCTCAACGAGGCGACCTTCGTGCTGGCGCCGGTGGCCGCGTCGGGACTGGGCACGTTCTCGCCGGCCGTCGCGGTCCTCGCGCTCGCCGTCCTCGGCGCCCTTCCCGCGGTGCTGGTCCCGAGCACGGGCGCGGCCCACATCGCCGGCGTGCAGGGTCCCGCCGGCCGGATGCTCAACGCGTCCATCCTGTTGTGGCTGGCCTGCGCCATGGCGGGCGGCGCCGTCGTGGCATCGATCGAAATAGGATCCGTCGCGCTGGCCTTGACCTTCGGCTACGAGCCGGCGCTCGCCATCCTGTTCACGGTGCCGCTGTGCCTGGCCTCGGTCACCGGCGGCCTGTGGGTCAGCGTGCGCAACCGCATCGCCACACGAAAGGCCGTGCTGGCCCAACTTTCGATCATGGCGCTGGGCTCGACGCTCGTCGCCCTCGAGCTGTCCCTCGCGACGACCGTCGTCGGCACCGTCGTCGTCGGCCTGGTCATGGCCCCGTTGTCGACGTACTACTCGCTCATCCTCGACACGCTGGCGCCGCCGCAGCGGCGCGCCGAGCTGTTCTCCCTGCTGCGCACCGCCAACGCGACAGGCGTCATCTTCGCCAGCGCCACCCTGACCGTCGTCTCCCTGTCGGTGGCGCTGATCGTCGTCACCGGCCTGATGATGGCGGTCACCCTGGCCGTCGCCCTTGCCTCGGGCGCCGGGAGCGCGGCTCTCCAGGGCCGCTCATCGTCTTCCGGCCCATCGGCCTGAGAAGAGCGGCTCGGGAGAGCCGCGCTCCGGCCAGGACGTCCACCCTCGTCCACCCCGGAGGTGGACGCCTCCGATGCCCATTTCATCGGGCTTTCAGCCCCGAGTCCTGGAATCCCGCGCCACCCCCTCGGCAGGACTGCGGGTGGACGCCGGCAGGACTCGGGCTGGACTCCGGTTGGACGCCTTGAACGGCCAACCGGTGAATTGTCCATCTTGATAGTCCATTTTAGATATACTATATGAAATGGACCATGACCGACTGGACTCGCCTCAATGCTCCCGCGCTACTGGCGGCCGAGCTGCCGGAGCGGACGACCATCCTCGACCCGATCCTCGCGACCAAGAGCCTCGCCTTGCTCTATGGACCGCGCGGGCTCGGCAAAACCTTCGTTGCGCTCGGCATCGCGCGCGCCGCCGCGGCAGGCGAAAGCTTCCTCGGCTGGAAGAGCCCGCGGCCGCATCGCGTGCTCTATCTCGACGGCGAGATGGCGGCCGCCGACATCCGCACGCGCCTGGCGGCCCTCGGCCCGGCGCCGCCGACGCTCGACTTCATGCTGGCCGACCTCAACCAGGGCCCGTTGCTCGATCTCGCCGATCCGCGCAGCCAGGGCCGGCTGGTCGAGGCGTGGGGCGATCCCGAGCTGGTGGTGCTCGACAACCTCGCGAGCCTGGCGGGCCTGACGACGGGCGCTCCGGACCGCTGGTCCGAGCTGCAGCGCTTCCTGATCACGCTGCGCCAGCTGGGGCTCGCCGTCCTGATGGTGCACCATGCCAACAAGAAGGGCCTGCAGCGCGGCAGCAGCCGGCGCGAGGACATGCTCGACCTGGTGATGGCGATGCGCCGGCCGGAGGGCTGGCGGCCGATCGACGGCACGCGCTTCGAGATCCATTTCGAGAAGGCGCGCAGCCTGCATGGCGCGGCGATCCAGCCGATCGCGACCCGGCTCGAGGAGCGCGACGGCCGGCTGCACTGGCACTGGGCGGCGGCCCACGACGATCCACGGCTGGCGCGCGTCGTGACGCTGATCGAGCAGGGCGTGAGCGTGACGCGCATCGGCGAGCAGCTCGGCGTCTCGCGATCACGCGCCTACGTCCTGCGCGACCGCGCCCGCCAGCTCGGCCGGCTCACCATCCCCTTCGCGCCAGGAGACTGACGATGAGCGACTCCGACGACACGCCGACACCCCTCGCCGCGCCTGCTCCCCCGCAGGCGCTGGCGCCGGCCGTGCCCGCGAAGCCGGTTGGCGAGCCGATCGACGCCGCCGACATGGCCGACATCGGCCGCGTGGTGGTCGCCAAGGCCAAGGAGGGCGACATGAAGGCCGCCGAGGTGGCGCGCAAGACCTGGCGCTGGCCGCAGCCGGCGGTGCACCTCGACCTGCCGCCGGTCACCGATGCGGCGAGCCTCGCCGCAGCCCATGCCGTGGTGATCGCAGCGGCGGCCGCGAGCCGGCTGAGCACCCGGCAGGCGCTCGATTTCTCGACCATGCTGGAATACCGCCGGCGCGCCGTCGAGACGTTCGAGATCGAGACCAAGATCCGCGAGCTCTATGCGGAGAAGCGCAAGAACGGCGAATCTCCGACGAGGGGAAGCGGGCGATGAAGACCGCGACCCTGCGCATGCTCGAGGCGCTGGAGAAGGATGCGCAGCCGGAGCCGCCGCCGAAGCAACCGCCCGACTTCACCGGATGGACGCAGCGTGAGATCGCCGATTGGCACATCGCCCAACTCCACCACGCGGACCTCGGAAAACTGGCGCGCGAGGCCGCTCGGTCAGCGCCGGAGCGCACGCACCCCACGCCGCGCGAGCGGTACGACGCCGAGGACGCCCGCGACGAGGCGATCCTGGCCGAACGCGCGGCCAAGGCAGCGGCCGAACGCGCGGCGAGCGACCCCAGCGAGGCGACCGAGACGGCCGCCCGCGAAGCGCGCGAGACGGCCGACAGGGCCAACCGCGCCGCCGAGGCGGCCGAGCGGATCGCCGAGGAGGCGGAGCGCCGACTCGCCGCGCCGAAGCCCGAGCCGGACCCCTCGGCCGAAGCGAAGGCGCCGGCGGAGACGCCGGCACCGGCAGAGGCCAAGCCGAAGCGCCTGCGCAAGCGGCGCGAACCGAAACCGAAGAAGCAGAAGAAGGAGTGGTGGGAGGAACGCGCGCAGTGGCGCATGCGCGGGCCGCAGGACGAAGACGAGCGTCGCGGCCGCCCGCTCTACCGCTGCCTCGTCGACTACGATCCGCTGGAATGGGACAACGGCGACGAGGACGAGTAACGCCTTGGGCGGCGTCCCGGCCGCCGGTAGTGGGTCAGTTTGATTTCTTCCGCTTGGGCATACGGTCTATCTCTTCTTCGATCGTTCGCCGCGTCTCAGGATCGCCGTGGCCCCATTGACCGGCCATGACGTCAGGCATGCATTCTCGACTAGGCTGGACGGTCGCCAGCCGATCAAGGAACTTGCGCAATTCGTCCAGAGTTGGTTTGAACATTGCTGTCTCCGCGTCATTCGCTGGAAGCAGTCTCGCGCGATTTCTCCCATTCCTCAACGACGCGCATAATATCGTCCATCGTCTACAGCGTCTTGGACACGCCCGCGGCCATCGCCGGAGTGACGCGAAGGCTCTGGTGAATGCCGGACGTAGTTGTAATGCATGAAGTAGATAGCCAGCGCGTAGAAATGCGCGGGCACACCGGCAAAGACGTGGTCAAGACCGCTCCCCGTCAAACTGACCCACTACCCGGCCGCCCGTCATTCGGACTCACGCTGCCTTTCGCGGTGTAATCGTCCTGACCACCTTGTGGTCGGCAGAGGCCAGATCGAACGCTGTCTGGAGGTTCATCCAGAATTCCGGTCCAGTGCCGAAGTAGCGCCCCAGCCTCAAGGCCGTGTCGGCCGTCACCGGCGTCTCCTCGCGCGCCAGCCGCTCGATACGGGTGCGCGGGACATGGCACTCCCGCGCGAGCGCGTAGCCACTCAAACCCAGCGGGACCAGGAACTCCTCCCGCAGGATCTCGCCAGGATGGACAGATGGCTTGGGGCCGATCATCGGGTGCCTGCTTCAGTGATAGTCAACGATCTCGACATTTTCCGCGTTGCCGTCATGCCACAGGAAGCACACGCGCCATTGGTCGTTTACACGGATGCTCCACTGCCCAGCGCGACCGCCGTTCAGGTCGCGGTCGCAGTGGGGGGAGGAACGCGCGCAGTGGCACATGCGCGGGCCGCAGAACGAAGACGAGCGTCGCGGCCGCCCGGAATGGGACAACGGTGACGAGGATTGAGCAGGCGCGGGCACGACTTGCATCGAAGCGGGCCCAGAGCGGGATAACTCAAACTCCCTTCGTCGCCCCGACCGAAGCCGAGCGCAGCGAGGCGTAGCGGAGGGGCCTTGTTTCAACGATTTGCGGCTAATCGTGGAAACAAGGTCCCTCCACTCGCTGCGCTCGGTCGGGACGACGGACGACTCGACTACAGGTCATCCCGCGCTAGATGAACAACGCCGAGGCCAAGGCCGTCAGGGAGGCCTTTCTGACCGGCTTTGCCAGATAGGGCGCGACGCGCAGCGCCTGCGGTACGCCTTCGTGCGGAAGACCGCTCACCAGGATGAAGGGAAGCTTCCGCTGCACCAGCACCTCGGCAATCGGCTCGACCGTGGTGTTGCCGATCTTGATGTCCAGCAGAGCACCGTCGACCTTGCTATCGAATGCAGCGGCGACGGCCGCTGTCGCATTGTCGATCGGTCCGAGCACACCGGCCCCGATCTGCTCCAGCATCGAGCGCAGATCGGCTCCGACGAGGAACTCGTCCTCGACGACCAGAATCGTCTTGCCCCTCAGCTGCGCTTGCAAGCGTCCTCGCTCATGTCGGATGACCGTACAGGGTGAGTAGCGAGCGACGATGGGAGTCGCATCCGCAAAAGTGTATTGCCGCGATACGCCTCGGCGCCCGCGCCATCCGGATGGCATTCGCCGCGCAACGGGAATAGAATCGACGCATGGCGGAAAGCAGCGGCGTCGCGTTGGAGGCCCTGATCGCGACGGCGGCCGAGGGCATCGCAAACGGTACTGCCGAGCACCTTCGGTCGCTCGACGAGGCAGGATCGCCGCTCTACGTCACCGACGGCCAGGGCATCATCACCTACTACAACAAGGCCTGCATCGACTTCGCCGGCCGCATGCCCTCCGTCGGCAAGGACCGCTGGTGCGTGACCTGGAAGCTGTACACGCCGGAAGGCGCGTTCCTGCCGCACGAGGAGTGTCCGATGGCCGTCGCGGTCAAGGAGAGGCGCTATGTCCGCGGCGTCACCGCCTTTGCCGAGCGTCCCGACGGCACGCGTCGCGCGTTCCTGCCCTATCCCACGCCCGTGCTCGAAAGGCCGTCCGGCAAGCTGCTTGCAGCCGTGAACGCTTTCGAGGAATTGACGCCGGCCGAGCACCATGCGCGCCTGCAGGAGCAGGCCCTGCGCCATCACCGGCTGGCCCGCGCCGCATCCGACGACCGGACGCGCCAGACGTTGCTGGAGCTCGCCGGGGAATACGAGAGGATGGCCCTCGCGGTTGCCCCGGATCGGCCAGCGGACTGATAGCTGCCGCGTCTCGGCATGACCGCTACGGCGGGGCTTCATGCCTGGAGACAATCCTTCGCGAGTTGCCGGATGCCGCTCCGCAGCTGGTCGAACCCGATCGGCTTGGGCCAGACGGGTGCACCGCGAAGGTCTTCCGGAATATCGGCGTGATCTGCCTCGTAGCCGGTGAGGAAGGCGAAGGGAACATCGCGCTTGCCGAGCTCCCGGGCGATCGACCAGCTCCGGTCGCCGCCCAGGTTGATGTCCACCAGCGCGGCATCGAACGAACCTGCTGACCGGCTCAGCGTGTCGAGGGCCTCGTCCGGCCGCGCCGCAATGATGGGCTCGAATCCGAGCCGCCGCACGAAGCCCGCGAGGTCCATGGCCACGAGAAACTCGTCCTCGACGACCAGCACTCTCGGTGTCCGCCGGTCAGTGTCCTGCATGTCCACCCTCCGATCGAGTGGCCAAGATCGCGGCCGCCGACACGTCGATCACGCATTCGAGGCCGGTCTTGAAGTACGGCACGAGCGTCTCGGAGAGATCGTCAGGCGTCTTGAAGAAACGGCAGAAGTGGCTGCCCCGGGTGACCCTGCCGATATGGGCAATGCCTGTATCGATATCCATCGGCAACGATCCTCGACCTAGACTAGGAGCGCCCGAGCGGTCGCGTTTCGCGCTCCGCCGCCGGGCTTCCGAGTAGATCCCTGGTGCTGGTGATCAAGAGACAGGTGCAGCCTGTCTCGCTCCACACGCTGCGGTCGGTGGTGCCAGGGACACCATGGTTGTAGTCGCCCGCATTGAGCTTGCGGCCGTCGATCCACAACTCCCCATCGAGCAGATGCAACTCCTCGACGGCAGCGTGGGTGTGGGCGGGATAGCGCGCGCCCGGTGCAAGCCGCACCAGCATGCTGACCCGGTGCCGCTCCCCATCCGTCGCCAGCAGCTTGCATTGGATCCCCGGGGCGACCTGCTCCCAGTCCGGCTCCGTCCATCGTCTGGCCGTCGGCCTTTGATTGGCTTCCCCCGTGTCTTGGCCGATTCGCAGCGCAAGCCGGTCTCCCAGCCGGGTCGGCGGCCGCAGCACGTCCGTCGGCCAGGCGACGAACCGGTCGATCACCGGCCTCAGGCTCTCCCGTTCGAGGCGACAGCTGACGCACCCGGCAATATGCGCCTCGAAAGCCGCGCCCCGCTCTTCGCGAAGGCCTTGCAGGGCGTATCCGTGCACTGCCGCGGTCTTGCGGCAGCGAGTGTCTGATATGCCAGTCCTGGGCATATCCCCTAGAACGACAACGGCGCGTGCTTGGATTTAGGCGAGGCCCACGGTACGACGCCGCACAAAGCGCTTCAGCGAAGCGTGTCCTTGGTGCTGGTGATCAGCACGCAGGTGCAGCCGGTTTCGCTCCACACGCTTTCATCGCTCGCCCCGGGCGGACCGTAATTGTAGTCGCCGGGCAGGAGCTTGCGGCCGTCGATCCACAGCTCGCCGTCGAGCAGGTGCAGCTCCTCGACCCCGGCATGGGTATGGGCGGGATAGCTCGCTCCGGGCGCGAGGCGGACCAGCATGCTGACCCGGTGCCGTTCGGCATCCGTCGCCAGCAGCTTGCATTCGATCCCGGGTGCGACCTGCTCCCAGTCGGGCTCGGGGAACCGGCGGACCGGGGCAGTTGCCGCCGGCTGACCCGTCTCCTCCGCGATCCGCAGTGCCAGGCGGGCTTGCAGGGGGCGCGTCGGACGCAGCACGTTGGTCGGCCACGATACGAACCGATCGAGCAGCGGGCGCAGGCCCTCCAGCTCGCGCCGGCAGTCCTCGCAGCACGCGATATGCGCTTCGGCCGCGGCCAGCTCGACGGCGCTCAGCGCCTTCACGGCATAGGCGCAGGTGATCACGCTCTGGTCGCAGCGTGTGGCTGTGCTCATGGTTTCCCCGCTTCCGCGGCCAATGCATCCCGGAGCTTGTGCAGCCCCGACCGGATGCGCGTCTTGATGGTTCCGAGCGGCTGGCCGAGGCGCGCCGCCGCCTCGGCGTGCGTCAGGTCGCCAAAAAAGGTGGTCTCGATCGCCTGCCGTTCCGCCGGCGTCAGCTGCGCCAGGGCCGCCCGCAGCCATTGGCCCTGCTGGCGCAATTCGAGCACGTCGGCCGGATCGGCACTGAGCTCGGCATCGACGAGCGACGGCGTATCGGCGGCGGCCGCGCGCTTCTTCCGACTGTCGAAGCGCAGGCGATCGAGCGTCCGGGAGCGCGCCTGGTTCATGATCCAGCCCAGCACGGTTCCGTTCGCCGGATCGTACTGCCCGGCCCGCCGCCAGACGTCGTGGAACACGTCGATCGTGAGCTCCTCCGCCGTCTCGCGGTTTGCAGTCATCCTCAGGGCCAAGGTGAAAACGACGCGGTGAGCCATCTCGAACAGCTCGTGCAGCGCTGCCTGTTCGCCTCCTGCGATCGATTGCACCAGCTTGGCCCAAGCCTGTTCCGGCACCATGGAGGCAGGTTTGGCATACAAGACGTCGCCCAGTGTGGCCGACGTCTTTTGCGGGTGCTCTTTCACGCCGGCAGTCTTCCTCGCCATTGGCAGGAGTGTGCAGTGCCGGCGCTCCACGATCAACGTGGTTGGCGCCCGCGCTACTGTGCGGCAGGAGACCAAGGCACATTGCGTGCGTTTTTCACCTCGGCGGGACGCCGCTGGATCGATGGCTATGCAGCGACTCGATGGTTGTCGGCGACGGCCGGCCGGTTGTTCCCGAACAGCCGCTTCGCCCGGGAACTCGCGCTTGCGCGCGTGAGCAGGCAGCGATGACGGACGACCTCCGTCCCGGCGGCGATCCTCATTCCGGCGCGGCGCCGGAAATGAGGATCCGCCAGGCGCCCGAAACCTGTCCATTGTCCACTCACCCGAAAGCGCTACCTCCAAGGCGCGCATGCGCCGCCCTCCTTCTATCGGCATGCTACGCTCGCCGTCCTCTCTCCGCCCTTTCCCAACACAAGGCCGGTGCAGTGCGGCAGGAAGCCCGCCTTCCAGGGACCCGCCCGAAGGCGGGCTTCTCTTTTTCTCACCGTGGAAGTCCGGTCAGAGCGGGCTCAGCGCACCGGCAAACCACAGCAAGACGGTCGCCGTCAGGACTATCGCGACGAGGGCCAGAAACGCGGCGTCGACCAGGTGATGCATGAGAGACCGGCGTCCGAGGGGTCGAAGGCATTCGCCTGAACTGGCGTCGAATGGCGAAGTCGGCATTGGGAAGACACGACACTATTCGCGGACGATCGGGTAGTCATGCGCCACCTTCGGAGAACGGTGACGCAAAAGGCTTACCCCGAAAGGGGAAGCCGTCCGACGCTGGAGCATGCTCAGGCGGGCAGCCTGGAGACGGGCTGGCTGCATTCCCGATCCGGAAGCTGTCCTCGTCCGTTCACCAGGGCATCGAGGATCTTGCAATCCTTTCGGCTCCCCACTCCCGGGCAAAGCCCCGTCAGCTTCTCGAGGGCGACGATCGTGGCGTCCGCCGCCCCATTGCGTCGAAGCTCCGCCAGCCTATGGACGGCGATTCTCTGGACGTCACTGCAGGTCGTTGCGTGGTGGACCATCTTCGCGATGTCTTCGACCAGGAACCCGTGCACGAGCGCATGCTGGATGAAACGGAGACGCTCGACATGCTCGGCCTGGAAAGCAAAGTGATCGGAGCGACCGCGCTGGCGTCGCGGCGGCTGGAGAAGGCCGCATTCCCTGTAGAACCGCACATGAACGACGCTCATGCGCACAAGCCTGGCCAGTTGAGCGAGAGTGAATGGTCCTGAAGTCATCTTCGCCCCGAGCAGATCGGCGGCACCGCTCTCGAGCCGCGTCCCATTCTTGCGCATGGAAACGGCACGGCGAGGGACGCAGGCGAATTACCACCGATGGAGACGGCAGGATCCGCAGGAAGGACGTGGCCGCAGAATCCTCGCCGCGAGCCGATCAGGTTTGTTGCCCGATGATCGCGGGGCCCGACGCAGCAGCCATCGACTGCCCGCGGGTGCTCATCCCGACAGTGATGCCAGCCACGCCTCGGCCTCCTCCACGTCGGCGAAGATGCGCACGAGCCGCGCCGCGTCCGAAAGCAGCACATACTCCTCGGCGCGCTCGGTCGCGCGCTGTCCGGCAATGACAATGGCCAGCGGTCCCACCGGTCCCAGGCCCATCCGGCTGTAAAGCCGGGTCGTCGCGGCGATCGGACCGATGCGAGCGGGCGAGATCCACCGGCTGGCATTGGTGCCGTCGAATATCTTGGCGTAAGGCATGGCGTCCTGGGCGATCAGCTCGCCGAGGAAGGCATACATCTCCTCTTCGTTGGTGGTCGCCAGCAGCGTCGCCGCAACGCGCTTCTTTCCGTGGTCGATGTTCCAGCGCAACGGCATCCGGCCTCCGACTCCCGACGGGTCTCGGTGGTTCTCTCCGAGATACTCAGACCGCGGCTGCCTTTCGTGTTCGCGTCAACGTTTCCGCCTCACCGGAGTTGCAGCCGACGTCGAGGCGTGTCTGCCGTCCGGCGAGCTCGCGCTGGGGACGAGCCATCACCTGTCCCACCCCATCGAACTGCTGTCGCGAAAAAGGGCGGCCTTTCGGCCGCCCTTCGCACCGTCGCCTGGATCGGCGATCAGGTCTTCTTCGCCTGCAGCTCCTTGCGCACGGCCGCCTGCGTGATCGGCAGGCTGCGGACCCGAACGCCGACGGCGTTGAAGATCGCGTTGGCGATCGCGGGGGCCACCACCGTGACCGCGGGCTCGCCGCAGCCCGAGGGCGGGTCGTTGTTGGCGATGATCGAGATGTCGAGCTCCGGCATCTCGCTCATCCGAAGCGGCGTGTAGTCGCCGAAGTTGCTGACCTGCAGCGCCCCGTCCTTGAGCGGCGCCGCCTCGAACAGCGCGAGCGACATGCCCCACAGGGTCGAGCCCTCGATCTGCGCCTTCACGCCGTCGGGATTGACCACGGTGCCGAGATCCATCGCCACGGTGAGCTTCTTGACCTCGAACGCGCCGTTGGTCGGGTTGACCTCGACCACGGCGGCACACGCCGTCCAGGTCGCCGTCGCGCGCTCCTGGCTGGAGACGCAGGCGATGCCGAGGCCGGTGTTCTTCGGCAGCTCGACCGAGCCCCAGCCGGCGCGGCCGGCCGCGGTGCGCAGCGCGTTGGCGAGCTTCTTGGCGCCGCCCTTGTTGTCGCCCGCGCCGTCGAGCATGGCGAGCCGGTAGTCGACCGGATCCTTGCCGGCGGCATGGGCCAATTCGTCGATCATGCTTTCGACGGCCCAGAAGGTCCAACCGGGCGCCACCGAGCGCAGCTGCCCGGAGGGGGTCGCCTTCTGCGCCAGCTCGTTCAGGATCGCCCGCACCTTGTGGTTGGGCACCGTGTACCAGAAGTCGGCGCCGTTCACGGTGAAGCTGTCGAGCGGGCCCTTCTTGTCGACCGACGGGGTCAGGAACTCCGGGATGCCCCAGCGCGCAGTCGGCCAGGCAGACACCACGTCGTGCTGCAGGCCCACCAGCTTGCCGTCGGCATCGAGCCCGGCCTTCACCTTCTGGTAGGTGAGCGGCCGGGTGAAATCCATCGCCATGTCGTCTTCGCGCGCATAGATCACCTTGACCGGCTTGCCGACCGCCTTGGCGGCCAGCACGGCGGGGATCACCATATCGGCGTCGAGCCGGCGGCCGAAGCCGCCGCCCATGAAGTACTGGTGCAGCACCAGGTGCTTCGGATCGATGCCCAGCGCCGCCGCGGCGATGCCGCCGGTGCGCGAGGCGAACTGGTTGCCGGTGTGCACGTGCCACACCCCGCCCTGCTCGTAGGCGGTGGCGTTCATCGGCTCGAGCGGGCAGTGGATGTTGATCGAGGTCGTGTACTCGGCCTCGAACTGCCTGGCCGCGCCGGAGATCGCGGTGGCCGGGTCGCCGACCGAGACGAACAGCTGGCCTGAGGCCTCGCTCTGCTGCAGCTTCTTGGCCTCGTCGATCAGCGTCTGGTCGCTCACGGTCGCATACGGGCCCTTGTCGTACTCGACCTTGAGCGCGTCGGCCGCCTTCTTCGCCCCCTCGTAGGTCGTGGCGACCGCCACGATCCAGCCCGAGGTGGTCGCCGTCTTGTCGTCGAGCGTGACCGCCTTGACGTAGCCCTTGATCTTCTTCGCCTCGGACTCGTCGACCGACTTCACCGTCGCTCCATAGCGCACCGGCGGCATCACCGGCCGGCCGTACAGCATGCCCGGCACCATCGTGTCGATGCCGAACTTCGCCGTGCCGTTGGTCTTGGGCGGGATGTCGAGCTGCGGCACCGACACGCCGACCAGCTTGTACTGGTCGGGCGTCTTGAGCTTGATCGCCTTGAGCTCGTCCGGCGTCCAAACCTTGCTGGCCTTCCCGTCGGCGACGATCTTGGCGTAGCTCACCTTCTTGCCGCTCTTGGTGTCGATCACCTGCCCGTTCGAGGCACGGCATTGCTCGGGCTTCACGCCCAGCAGGCCGGCGCCTGCCTCGATCAGCGTGATGCGGCCGGCGGCGCCGGCGCGGCTCATCGTGTCGAAGTTCATGCGGGTCGACCACGAGCCACCGGTGATCAGCGCCCCGAGCACCGGGTCGTTGAACTTGGGGTCGTTGGTGGGCAGCGCGATGCGCATCTTGCTCCAGTCCGCCTCGAGCTCCTCGGCCACGATCTGGCACATGGTGCTGGAGACGTGCTGGCCCATCTCGCCCTTGCCGACCTGCACGGTGACGACGCCGTCCGGGCCGATCGAGTACCACGCAGTCGGCCCGAAGCTGTTGGCCGCCAAAGCCTCCTTGATGTCGTTTGCCGCGACGTAGCCGAAGGCGAGGCCGGTGGCGGAGGCGCCGACGATGAAGCTGCGGCGGCGGAGCGATGAGCGCCCAGGGATTCTGGCGATGTGGGTCATGTCACGCTCCCGACTTGGCGCGCATGTCGGCGGCGGCACGAACGATCGCCTTCTGGATGCGGCCGTAGGTCATGCAGCGGCAGAGGTTGCCGTCCATGTGGGCGACGATCTCGGCCCTGGTCGGATCATTGTTCTTCGCCAGCAGCGAGGCGGCCTGCATGATCTGGCCGGACTGGCAGTAGCCGCATTGCGGGACCTGCTCGGCGACCCAGGCGACTTGCAGCGGATGGTTGCCGCCGAGGCCCTCGATGGTGGTGATCTTCTTGCCCACCGCGTCCTTCGCCGCGGTCTGGCAGGAACGCACGGCGGTGCCGTCGAGATGCACCGTACAGGCGCCACACAAGCCGGCGCCGCAACCGAACTTCGTCCCGGTCATCTGCAAGTGCTCGCGGATGACCCACAGCAGGGGCGTGTCGGTCTCGACATCCACCTGCTTCTGCTGACCGTTGACGGTGAGAGTGAGCATTGGTCGCTTACCTCCGCACGCTTCTGATGAGCGTTATTCCGATCGTGCGCAGCGCTGCTCGCGCGCGTCAAGCAGCGGTCATGCAACTTTTGGTGCGGTGGTGCAGAACGAGTGAATTACCCGGCGGTGACGATGGCCGCGCGCAGAATTAGTGCCGCGGCTGCGCCTGCTGCGCGACCGACGGTGCGCCCGTCTCGGAGCGGTTCGTGTCGTTGACCCACATGATGCCGAGCACGATCACCGTTGCGGCCAGGGCAGCGCAGATCATCACGATCAGCGGCTTGGAATCGCCGCTATCGACCGGCTGCTGCGGGTCGTCGGGCGCCTTCTCGAGCTCGGCCTGGCGGTTCATGCGGTCGATGCGGTCGCGTTCGAACGGATCCATGGACAGTCCAATGCTGTACGAGGCCGAAAGTTGCCCGGCGTTCCCCGCAATGACCTATGATGGCGGGCAATAACGGGAGAAAACGCCAATGACTCGCCAATGGCTATGGATCGGGGTCTGTCTGTTGGGCGTCTCGCCCGCCCTGG
Organism: Reyranella sp.; assembly: GCA_035293665.1. Classification (GTDB taxonomy): domain Bacteria; phylum Pseudomonadota; class Alphaproteobacteria; order Reyranellales; family Reyranellaceae; genus Reyranella. The sequence continues at coordinate 43,989 of DATGMK010000051.1, forward strand.
CGCAGGAGCAGAAGATCGGCGCGCCGCCGGAAGCCTCCAACATGAAGCTGGTCGGCTGGAACGACCTGCAGGCGCGCTCGGCCTACCAGCCCACCATCCATAAGCAGGGCGATCGCTATATCGCCTATATCGGCCATCACGGCGGCACCGACGACGTGCCGACTCCGGTCAATCCGCTGACCGGCAAGCCGGAGAACAACGGCACCTCGATCGTGGACGTCACCGATCCGGGCCACCCGAAGTATCTGCACCATATTCCGGGCGCAGCCGGCACCTACGAGGCGGGCGGCGCGCAGATGGTGCGGGTGTGCGATGGCGCTCAATTGCCGAAAGGCGACAAGAGCGCCGTGTACATGCTGCGCACCTTCGGCGGCGAGGCGCATGAGATCTGGAACGTCGCCGATCCCGCCAACCCCAAGCTGCTGGCGCGGCTCGACGGGCTCAAGGACACGCACAAGAGCTGGTGGGAATGCGACACCGGCATTGCCTTCCTGGTCAGCGGCGCGCCCGACTGGCGGACACGGCGGATGACGCAGATCTACGATCTGTCCGATCCCGTACACCCGGTGAAGATCCGCGACTTCGGCCTGCCCGGCCAGCAGCCCGGCGCGACCGGCCAGGTGCCGACCGAGCTGCACGGCCCGATCTCGACCGGGCCCGAGGGCAACCGCGTCTATTTCGGCTACGGCACCAACAAGGGCGGCATCGTCCAGATCGTCGACCGCAAGAAGCTGCTCGAGGGACCGAAGGAGCCGACGCCCGAGAATCTGCGCGCGCCCGAGCTCGGCCGCCTGCTCATGTCCGCCTGGAACGGTGCACACACGACCTTCCCGATGCTGAAGATGCCGATCGCCGAGTTCGCCAACGACAAGGAGGGCAGGACGCGCGACATCGTGATGATCGTCGACGAGGCGATCCTGAACGAATGCGGCGAGCCGCGGCAGATGATCTGGTTCGCCGACGTCACGATCGAGAGCCGGCCGACCATCATCTCGACCTGGACCGTGCCCGAGGCGAGCGGCCAGTTCTGCGAGCGCGGCGGCCGCTTCGGCTCGCACTCCTCGAACGAGAGCATGGCGCCGGTGTTCTACAAGAAGGTCGCCTTCATCGCCTGGTTCAATGCCGGCGTGCGCGCGATCGACGTGCGCGATCCCTACCATCCCAAAGAGATCGGCTACTTCATCCCGGCGATCACCGACAAGACCGACAAGCGCTGCATCAAGGTGGACGGCAAGGATCGCTGCAAGGTCGCGATCCAGACCAACAACGTCGAGACCGACGACCGCGGCTACGTCTACATCGTCGACCGCGCCAACACCGGCATGCACATCCTCGAGCTCGAGGGCGCGGCGCGGCAGGTGGCGGGGCTGAAGTAACAGGGCCCATGCTCAGCCGCCGCACCCTCGTCCACGCCTCGCTCGCCGGCGGCATGGTCGCGGCGCTGGCGGCGTTCGCGGCGTTCGCCGCCTGGTTCCCCAAGCCCGACCGCGACGAGGAGGCAACCGGCTGGCGGCGTATCGGCTGGCCGTTCCCGCGCGACGCCTTCCCCGCTGGCCGCGCCTGGCGGCGCGACAGGACCGAGGTCTATGTCCGGCCGAAGATCGGCTTCTGTGCCAACTGCGCGACCGGCGTGGTCGAGGATTCCGAGGTCGACCGCGTGAGCGACGTCGACCTGCTCGATCCCGACTTCGTGCCCGTCGCCGAGGGCAGGCGCATCCGGATCACCGACCTCCTCGGCCGCGCCCGCCTCTACCGCATCAGGAAGGGCGGCCGCGAGCGCCTCGCCCAGGGACTGGCGGTCTCGCTCAACTGCGACCTGATCGTCGCCGTCGCCGTGGGCCCGCTCGACGACGAGGCCGTGGCCGGGTCGGTGCGCCACTTCCTCGAGACCAACACCGTGCAGGTATGGCTCAACGCGCAACTGGAGAACAAATGACCCCTCCCCTTGGCAAAATCCGCCAAGGGGAAGCGTCGTCGACCGAGGGGTCACCAGTAGGACGGTGCGCCGTAGTACTTGTCGATGCTGCGCCCGTAGTCCGGGGTCCATTCGAAGTCGTCGTCCGGGTCGAGCGTCGGAGCGTTCTCGAGCGTGCGCTTGTCGAGGTTGACGACGAAGCCCTCCTTGTCCTTGTCGTAGGTCAGCGCGGACCAGGGCAGCGGATGCTGCTTCTCGCCGATGCCGAGGAATCCGCCGAACGACATCACCGCGTAGATCGCCTTGCCCGAAACCTTGTCCATCATGATGTCGTCGACCGTACCGAGCTTTTCGCCGTTCATGTTGTAGACGTCGGTGCCGTTGACCTTGTCGGCCGCGATCAGCGAGCCGCTGGTGATCTTGGTTACGTCTGCCATGAGTGCCTCCTGCTCCATGAGTGGTGAGTGCACCGTCAACGCCCGCCGCACGAGCCGAGTTGCCGCCGGCTATTGCCCGAGGGGGGCCGGCCGCGCGACACTCTCCGCATGAAACCCCTGCACATCGGCATCGCCGCCTGTTCGGCCGAGGGCGCCGCCCTCTGCTACCGCACCATCTGCACCGAGGCGCCGGCGATCCTCGGCACGCACGACCATCCCGAGGTCACCATGCACACGCCCTCGCTGGGCGAGTACATGGATCACATCTATCGCGGCGACTGGGCGGCGGTCGGCGGCATGATGCTCGCCTCGGCCGAGAAGCTCGCCCGGGTCGGCGCCGACTTCGTGATCTGCCCCGACAACACCATCCACCAGGCGCTGCCCTTCATCGAGGCGCGCTCGCCCCTGCCGTGGCTGCATATCGCTGCCTGCGTCGCCGACGAGGCGAACGGCCGCGGCTTCACCCGGCTCGGCCTCACCGGCACCAAGTGGCTGGTCGAGAGCGAGGTCTACCCGCACAAGCTCACCGAGCGCTCGATCGGCTACATGCGCCCGCACCTCGCCGAGCGCGAGGAAATCAACCGCATCATCATGGACGAGCTGGTGCGCGGCATGTTCAAGCCCGAGCAGGTCGCCTACTTCCAGAAGGTGATCGGCCGGCTCAAGGCCGAAGGCTGCGACGCCGTCGTGCTGGGCTGCACCGAGATCCCGCTGATCATGAACGACCAGAACTCGCCGCTGCCCACCCTCGACTCCACCCGCCTCCTCGCCCGCGCGGCGCTCAAGCGGGCCATTGGCGGGTTGAAGAAGGCGGCCTGACCCCATTCCGTCGAGGCGCGGCCGGCGCGCCTGCCGGACGATTCGGTTTGCAACTATCCCGTGAGGCAGCGTATAGATAACTATCTATCCGTGCATATACCGGCGCGCGCGCACCGAAAGCGCAGCCAGATCAGACGGGGGAGCAGCCATGGCCAGGGGAAAGAAGGCGGCGAAAGCGAAGCGTCCGATCCGACGCGCCGGCCCGAGCAGGACCGGTCCGGCGACCCCGTCGGATGGCGTCCATACGTTCGGGCGCATCCGGCCCACGCACGCGGGCAAGTACCCGATCCACACGACGAACGAGCGGGACACGCACTTCCGGCCGCTGCCCAAGCCGACCGGCGCCGCTCCTTATCGCCTCGATTTGCGCTCGATCCTGTCGCCGTCCGACTACGGCGCCATCGCCTCGGCCAAGAAGCTGACATTCCACCTGAACGGCGACATGGGCGGCATCAAGATGGGCATGGATCAGACGCTGGTCGCCAAGGGCATGGAACAGGACTTTGATTCCAAAGCGGCCGCCGGCGACAACCCCGCGTTTCTCTACATCGTCGGCGACTGCGTCTACTACAACGGCGAGGTCAAGCAGTACTACACGCAGTTCTACGAGCCCTACGAGTTCTTCCCGCGGCCGATCTTCGCCGTGCCCGGCAATCATGATGGCGAGAACCTGCCCGGCGAGGACTCTCTCGAAGGCTTCCTGCGCAACTTCTGCGCCGACAAGCCCATCAAGCGGCCGGAGGCGATGGATTCAAATCGCACGGCGATGACGCAGCCGAACGTCTACTGGACGCTGCTGACGCCGATGGTGAACATCGTTGGGCTCTACAGCAACGTGCCGGGCGGCGGCTCGATCATCGAGCCACAGACCGACTGGCTGATCAACGAGCTCAAGACCCTGCCGAAGAATCTGCCGCTGCTCGTGGCCTTGCACCATCCGATCTATTCGGCCGACGAGGTGCACTCCGGCAGCACGACCATGAAGGATGTGCTCGAAAAGGCGGCCGAGGCGGCGGGACGGCATCCCGACATGATCCTCGCCGGGCATGTGCACAATTACCAGCGCCTGACCAAGAACATGGCCGACGGCACGCAGGTGCCGTATCTCGTGACCGGCGCTGGTGGTTACTACCACCTGCACAGCATGATGAAGGTCGATGGCGAGCGCCTGGTGGCGCCGGTCGTCTACGACGACAAGCAAGGCGACCCGGTGACGCTCGAACGCTTCTCGGCGGACCATCATGGCTTCATGCGCCTCGAAGTGACCGAGGGCTTGATCACCGGCCGCTACTACGAAGTGCCGCGCCAGCAGGAACCCTACAGCAAGGGCAACCAGCTGCTGGACTATTTCGAGTTCGACTGGAAGAAGAAGCGGATGGTGCCCAACACGCTACCGACGCCCGAGCCCACCGCGACCGCGCCGGTGACGCACGTCCAGGGCGCCCACTACCGGGGCTAGTCCATCAGACCTAACCCCAGACTTCCTTCGCCACCTCGACGCAGCGGGCAAGCTTGGCCCATTGCTCTTCCTCGGCGAGCAGGTTGCCCTCCTCGGTCGAGGCGAAGCCGCATTGCGGCGAGAGGCAGAGCTGGTCGATCGGGGCGAACTTCGCGGCCTCGTCGATCCGGCGCTTGAGCTGGTCCTTGCTCTCGAGCGCACCGGTCTTGGAGGTCATGACGCCCAGCACCACCGTCTTGCCCTTCGGCAGGAAGCGCAACGGCTCGAAGCCGCCGGCGCGCTCGGTGTCGTACTCCATGAAATAGGCGTCGACGTTCATGCCGTTGAACAGGATGTCGGCGACGCGCTCGTAGCCACCCTGCGCCATCCAGGTCGAGCGGAAGTTGCCGCGGCAGAGATGCATGCTGATCGTCATGCCCGGCGTGCGGCCGGCGCAGGCGGCGTTGACCAAGGTGGCGTACTTCTCGAGCAGCGTGTCGGGATCGTCGCCGCGCTCGCGCAGCATCTGCCGCTGCGCGTCGTCGCACAGATAGGCGACATAGACCTCGTCGAGCTGAAGATACCGGCAGCCCGCCTCGCCGAACGCGCGCACCGCCTTGGTGTAGGCGTTGCCGAGGTCGGCGAAGAACGGCTCCATCTCGGCATAGACAGACGTTTCGATCGCCTGCCGGCCGCCGCGATAATGCAGCGCCGTTGGCGAGGGAATGGTCATCTTCGGCACCGCCCGGGCGACCGACTTCAGGAACCTGAAGTGCTCGAGCATCGGGTGCGCCGGGGAGAAGTCGAGCTTGCCGTGCACGTGCAGGCCCTCGGCCTTGGTCTGCGTGCCGTGGAACTGCAGGCCCTGGGCCACGCTCACCAGCTCGACGCCGTCGAGCTTGGAGAGGAAATCGTAGTGCCACCACGAGCGGCGAAACTCGCCGTCGGTCACCGCCTGCAGGCCGATCGATTCCTGCTTGGCGACGAGCTTGCGAATCTCCGCATCCTCGACCGCCTTCAGGTCCATCGGGCTGATCTCGCCGGCCAGCCGCTGGGTACGCGCCTGCTTCACCGGCGCGCTGCGCAGCAGGCTGCCAACGTGGTCGGCACGGAACGGCGGCGTGGTGCGCTGGCTCACGCGGCGACTCCCAGGGCGTTGCGGATCGATCGGTGGAAGTGGACCAGCGACGGCTCGTTGCGACCGTAGATCACCTCCTCGGTGGCGCCCGATTCGAAGCCGATCTGCATGCGCTCGCCGAGCGGGAAGTCCTCCTCCATCACCGTACGGATGGCGATGTCGCGGTTCTTCTCCCAGTAGGCGTCGGGCCGGGTCGAGGCCTCGGGCCTGTAGATCGTCATCTCCACTTCGCAGCGGCTGGGATTATCGCGGCCGGGTCCAGTGGCCGGGAAAGCGCGCCAGATCTCGATATGGTCGAGCTGCCAGATCAGCAGCGCATTCGGGAACAGCTGGTAGATCGACACGACGTGCCGCAGGTAGTCGCGCTCCTCCTCCGGCACGGCGCGCTGCGAGTCGATGGAGGTCTTGGGCACGCTCAGCCGGCCGTTCAACCCGCCGCTCTTGAACACGCCGACATTGCCGACGAAATACGGCGCGATGGTTTTCCGGTGCAGGTGCGGGATGTGATAGCCCTCGAGGAAGGTGTCGATCGCGAACTTCCAGTTGATGCGCGGCGTCACCTTGTCGGTCGAATAAAGCGGATAGGTCGCCGGTTCGAGCGCCGCGAGATCGGCCGCGATCGGCCCGAGCACGGCATCGATGTCGATCGCGTCGCCGTTCGGTTTTGCACGGATGTAGAGCAGGCCGTGCTTCTCGGCGGCCGGCAGCGGCACCAGGCCGTGCGTCGCCGTGTCGAGGCCCGCGAAACCCACCTTGTCGGTGGTGCCCAGCAGCTTGCCGGCCGAATCATAGGTCCAGCCGTGATAGGGACAGGTGAAGGCGCGGGCATTGCCGCAGCCCGAGGCGACCGGCGCTCCCCGGTGGCGGCAGATGTTGGCGAACGCCCGCACCTTTCCGTCCGCACCGCGCGTCAGCAGCACCGGCATGCCGGCCACGTCCTCGGTGAGGAAATCCCCGGGGTTCGGCAGCCGGGTCGACAAGCCCATGAAGATGGGCATGGAGCGGAACAGCTTCTCCCGCTCCAGCGCCGCCCGCTCGCGGCAGGAATAGTTCACGGTCTTGTTGCGGAACAGCGCGTCCGCGAGGTCGGTGGTGCGGCCGTCGATATGGCCGATCAGCCGCCTCCCGACGGCCAGCTCTTCTTGTCGGTTCATGGCGGAAATCTATGCGCGCGACCGCGCCATCGCCAGTGGGTCGATGATGAGCATGCGCTTTTCTTGCAATATTGCATGCGATATCATATTTTGGGTGAGACTGGTGTTCGACACGGCGACGATGGTCGCAGCCATACGGAGCGATGCTGGGGCATCGAGGCGGCTTCTGCTGTCCGCGTTGGAGCGCCACCGTGGCCTGACCCTTCTCGTGTCGGTGCCTTTGCTGATCGAGTATGAAGCGGTCATGACGAGACCGGAGCATTTGAAGGCTGCGAGCTTGTCGGCAGCGGATATCGAAGCCCTGCTCGATGCCGTCGCGGAGATCGCGGAACCGGTGAAGTTGGCTTACCTCTGGCGACCGACCTTACCGGATGCCGATGACGACATGGTGCTCGAGGCAGCAGACAACGGTCGTGCGGATGGCATAGTCACGTTCAATCTACGTGATTTTGGCTTGCCGGCTGAGCGATTTGGGATACGGAGCATGTCGCCGGTCGATGCCGTGCAACGCATGGGAAGAAGATCATGAGGAAGAGCAATTTCGCGCTCAGGCTTCAGCCGTCCCTTCTCGATGAGGCGCGAAAACTGGCCGAATCGGAGGGCGTCGCACTCAACCAGCTCATCAATGTCGCCGTGGCAGAGAAGGTCTCGGCGCTTCGCACGGAAAGCTACATCGCAGAACGCGCCGGGCGCGCGAACGTATCCAAGGCGTTGGGCATCCTCAAGCGGGCTGGCGTCGGCAAGCCGCCGATGAAGGGCGACGAGCTACCCGAGCCGCGGCGGCGACGGCGGTAGAAGCGCGAACACCTCCTCCGCCGTCTTGCCGCTTTCGCGCAGAGACCGGAGCGTCAGGGATTTGTCGCGCTTGGCGAAGCGGCGGCCCTGCGCGTCGGTCATGAGGCGGTGATGGGCGTAGCGCGGAGTCTCGTAGCCCAGCAAACGCTGCAACAGACCGTGCACGTGGGTCGATGGGAACAGGTCCTCTCCGCGCGTCACCAGGGTCACGCCCTGCAGGTGGTCGTCGACCGTGACCGAGAGGTGGTAGCTGGTCGGCGTGTCCTTGCGCGCCAGCACGACGTCGCCGAACAGCAACGGCTGGCCTTCGACCGTCCCGCGGGTTTCGTCGAAGAAGGCATAGCGGCCCGCCTCGCCCGCCGCCTTCGCCGCGTCGAGGCGCAGGCAATGTTCCTCCCCTGCCGCCAGCCGTTCCCGTCGCTCGGCACGCGGCAGGTGACGGCAGGTGCCGGGATAGAGAGGGCCATCCGGGCCATGCGGGGCATCGGTCGCCGCGGCGATGTCGGCGCGGGTGCAGAAGCAGGGATAGACCAAGCCGCGCGCATCGAGCACGTCCAGCGCGCGGCCATAGTCGGCGAAATGCTCGGACTGCCGCCGCACGTCGCCGTCCCAGTCGAGGCCCAGCCAGTGCAGGTCCTCGCGGATCGCCGCGTCGAACTCGCGCCGGCTGCGGCGGATGTCGATGTCCTCGATGCGCAGCAGGAATTGTCCATCCGTTTCCCGCGCTCTCGCCCACGCAATGCGCGCCGAATAGGCATGGCCGAGATGCAGCTCGCCGGTCGGACTGGGGGCAAAACGCGTGACGACGGACATCGCCAACCGTTATAGCCAAGGTCATGGCACAAATCGTCCTCGACTCGGCCAACCTCAAGAAGGCGATGCGGCACCTCGCCCGGGTCGATCCCGACTTCGCCCGCGCGATCAAGGAGGTCGGCCATCCGGAGCTGCGCGTGGTGCCGTCGGGCTTCGGCGGGCTGATGCGCTCGATCGTCGGCCAGCAGGTCTCGGTCCATGCCGCGCGCTCGATCTGGCTCAGGCTCGAGGCGCTGATCCCGACCGCCGATCCGGCCGAGTTCCTGAAGCTCACCGACGAGCAGCTGCGCGGCGCCGGCCTCTCCAACGCCAAGATGAAGTACGGCCGCTCGCTTGCCTCCGACATCGTCGAGGGCCGCATCGATTTCGCCCGGCTCGCCGAGCTCGACGACGCCGACGCGATCGCGATGCTCACCCAGGCCAAGGGCATCGGGCCGTGGACCGCCGAGATCTACCTGATGTTCGCGCATGGCCGGCCCGACATCATGCCCGGGCTCGATCTCGGCCTGGTGATCGCCGCACAGCACCTGAAGGGCTTGCGCAAGCGGCCCGATGCAAAGCGGCTCCTCAAAATCGCCGAGGCATGGCGGCCCTGGCGCAGTGCGGCTGCCCTGCTGCTCTGGCACTATCGCCGCAACATGCCCGACTGGAGCAAGAAGGAATAAGGAATGGAAAGACTGGAGGGACCGGCCCACGGGCCGCACAATGGCGGCACGCCCGGCCACCTCGTGGTGCTGCTGCACGGCTACGGCGCCGACGGCAACGACCTGATCGGGCTCGCGCCGGTGCTGGCGCCCCTGATGCCGGACGTCGTGTTCCACGCGCCCAATGCGCCCTATCCCTGCGAAGGCAATCCGTACGGCTACCAGTGGTTCGGCATCTCGCGGCTCGATCCCAAGATCGCCGCCGACGGCGTGCGCTCGGCCGCGCCGTTCGTCGACCGGTTCCTTGACGACACCATGGCGACGTACGGGCTCGACGAGAGCAAGACGGTCTTGGTGGGCTTCAGCCAGGGCACGATGATGTCGCTCCATGTCGGCCTGCGCCGCGAGAAGCCGCTGGCCGGCATCATCGGGTTTTCCGGCATGCTGGCCGCGCCCGATGCGCTCGGCGCCGAGATCAGGTCGCGCCCGCCGGTGCTGCTTCTGCACGGCGACAGCGACGAGATGCTGCCGCACATGCTGACCGAGCGCGCCGCCGAGGTGCTGCGCCAGCACGGCGTCAAGACGCGCATGCACATCGCCCAGGGCGTCGGCCACGGCATCGATCAGACGGGCCTCAGCCACGCCGCGCGCTTCCTGCTGGAGTGCTTCAAGCTGCCGATGCCGCAAGGGGCAAGCGAATGAAGATCGACGGCACCGCTTCGCGCGGCTTCGAGCGGGTCGCCGAGGCCTTCGAGCGCAACTTCGGCGAACGTGGCGAGGTCGGCGCGTCGGTGGCGCTCACCGTCGGTGGCCAGAAGGTCGTCGACCTGTGGGGCGGCATTGCCGATCCCAAGACCAATGCGCCGTGGAAGAAGGACACGGTCGGCATCGTCTTCTCCTGCACCAAGGGCGCCACGGCGCTGTGCGCGCACATGCTGGCGAGCCGCGGCCGGCTCGACATCGATGCGCCCGTGACCGAGCTCTGGCCGGAATTCGGCCAGCACGGCAAGGAGCGCGTCACCACGCGCATGATGCTCGACCATTCGGCGGGCGTACCGGCGCTGCGCGAGAAGGTGAAGGACGACGGGCCGTACGACTGGGCGTACATGACCGACCGGCTGGCGGCCGAAGTGCCATTCTGGGTGCCGGGCACGCGCAATGGCTATCACGGCTTCACCTTCGGCTGGACGGTCGGCGAGATGGTGCGACGGGCCTCGGGCAAGTCGCTCGGCGCTTTCTTCCAGGACGAGATCGCCAAGCCGCTCGGCCTCGACTTCTGGATCGGCCTGCCCGAAGCGATCGAGCCGCGCGTCGCGCCGATGATCCCCTACGTCTACAAGGCGAACGAGGCGAAGACGCCGTTCATGGTCGACCTGGCGAAGAACCGGGAATCGCCGGCCTCTTTGTTCTTCTTCAACGTCGGCGCCTGGCGGACCGGCGGCGCCAACAGCCGTGAAGGCCACGCCGCGGAGATCGGCGCGGCCAACGGCATCACCAACGCGCGCGGATTGGCCGGCATGTACGCCCCGCTCGCCCAGGGCGGCGGCAAGCTGGTCGACGCCAAGACGCTCTCGCGCATGGGCGAGGTGTCGATGGCGACGCACGACGACGCCACCTTGCGCATCCCGACGCGCTTTGCGCTGGGCTTCATGAAGTCGATGGACAACCGCAGACGCAGCATGGGCGCGCAGATCTTCGGGCCCGACATCGACAGCGTGATCCTGTCGAGCGCCGCTTTCGGCCATGTCGGCGCCGGCGGCTCGCTGGGCTTCGCCGATCCCGTCGCGGGGATGTCGTTCGGCTACACCATGAACAGGATGGGCCCCGGCCTGCTGCTCAACGACCGCGGCCAGGCGCTGGTCGACGCCGCCTATCTGTCGCTCGGCTACAAGAACAAGGACGGCGGGGTGTGGGTGAAATGACCCCGCCCCCCTTCCGCCCCTTCGGGGCACCTTCCCCCGCAGACGGGGGAAGGCCTGAACTCATGCCTCCCCCCGTCTGCGGGGGGAGGTGGCGCGCAGCGCCGGAGGGGGGCCAGCCCCGCTGATGCTCCCCGTCTTCCAGCCGCTGAAGGACCGCGCCGTCCTCACCGTATGGTCGGGGCTCTGCACCTCGACCGTGGGCGAGGACCTGTTCCGGGTCGCGAGCGTGTGGCTCGCGGTCGAGGTCGCCGGCAACATGGCGGGCCTCGTCACCGGCGTGCAGTACGTCGCCATGCTGCTGGCCGGCCTGTTCGGCGGCGTGCTGTTCGACCGCTGGCGGCCGGTGCAGGCGATGCTGGTGTCGCGCTGGTGGAGCGCCGCCTGCTGCCTGCTGCCGGTGGTCGGCTTCTACGTCTCGGGCATCTCGATCACGCTGCTGATCGTCGCCTCGGTCGGCCTCGCCTCGCTGCGCATGGTGTTCTCGCCGGCGCTGCAATCGACCATCCCGACCCTGGTGCGCGACCGCGACGGCCAGCAGGCGATCAACGGCCTGTTCGACGCGACCTACCGCATCGCCCGCCTGGTCGGCCCGATGGTGGCGGCGCTGCTGCACCTCTTCATGCCGGTGATCCACTTCCTGACCGCGACGGCGATCGGCTTCCTGGTCTCCGGCGCCGCGATCCGCGCCGCGCGCAAGCGGCTCGAGGGCGGGCTCAGCGATCCGGTGCTCATGAAGCCCGGCCTGAAAGGCGCGTGGGAGGCGCTGACCGCGGGCTTCCGCCTGATGCTGTCGGAGCCCGCGACCGGCGCCGTACTGCTGGTCAACGCCTTGATGAACGGGCCGTGGATGGTGGCGCTCAGCCTCGCCATCGCGCTGATCGTCACCGAGTACCGGCCGACCTTCCTCGGCTTCGGCGATCTCTCGGCCTATGCGCTGGTGATGGGCGCCTATGGCGTCGGCGACCTCTCGGGCAACATCGTGGCCGGCAGCGTGCGCTTCCGCAATCCGCTGTCGACGATGTTCCTGGGCTACGTCGCGATGGGCACCGGCTTCTCCTGCCTCGCTCTCTCGGTGTGGCTGCTGCCGCGCGAGGTGTTGCTGCCGGCGATGATGATCGGCGGCCTGTTCGGCGGGCTGGGCGGGCCGTTCTTCTTCGTGCCGATGATCACCCGCATGCAGACCGTGTTCCACGGCCACGACATCGCGCGCGTCTTCCGCTTCCGCCTGGTCGTGATGGCCGCGTCCATGCTGGTGTCGAGCCTCGTCGCCACGTGGTGCTTCGAGCTGATGGGCGCCGTCGCCACCCAGCTCGCCTGCGGCGTGCTGATCTTCGCCGTCGGCATCGTCGGCCACCTGATCTGCCGCCGCCACGAACGCCGCGAGCGCCGCGGCGTGGCCGATCCGGTGGCGTCGGTGGGCGAATAGTCTTGCCGGACCGCGGGCGTCCCGCCCGCCTCACGAATCATGAGCGGGCGGGACGCCCGCGGTGCGGCAAGAAATCCCTCTTGCGGGAAACGCCGTGTATTGATAGCGTCGCGATAGATACACACTGTTTCCCTAAACGGAGGCTGCCATGGCCAAGGCGTTCCCGACCGACAATCCCTTCCTGGCGAACCCCTACTTCGCGCCCGTGAACACCGAGGCGGATGCGGGGCACCTGCAGATCACCGGCGAGATGCCGAAGGAATTGACTGGCACGCTCTACCGCAACGGCCCCAACCCGCAGTTCGCACCGCGCGGCCCGCACCACTGGTTCGGCGGCGACGGCATGATCCATGCCTTCCATGTCGTGAGCGGCAACGTCTCGTACAAGAACCGCTGGGTGCGCACGCCCAAGTGGAAACTGGAGAACGAGGAGGGTGAGGCGCTGTTCGGCACCTTCGGCAATCCGATGTTCACCGATCCCAAGGTGATGGCCGTCAACTCGACCCTCGCCAACACCAACATCGTCTGGCACGGCGGCAAGCTGCTCGCGCTCGAGGAGGCGCATGCGCCCTATTCGCTCGATCCGGCGACGCTGATGCCGGTGAACGGCGGCTACGAGACCTGGGGCGACAAGCTCGTCGGACCGTTCACCGCCCATCCCAAAATAGATCCGGCGACCGGCGAGATGGTGTTCTTCGGCTACTCCGCGAAAGGCCGCTTCACCAAGGAGATCAGCCTCCAGACCGTGAGCGCGGACGGAAAGATCACGCGCGCCGAGATCCTCGACGGGCCGTTCCCGTCGATGATCCACGACTTCGCCGTGACGCGGAACTGGATCATCGTGCCGGTCTTCCCGCTCACCTCGTCGATGGAACGGGCGATGTCCGGCAAGCCGCCGTTCGCGTGGGAGCCCGACCGCGGCACGCACATCGCCTTCGTGCCGCGCAACGGCACCGTCGCCAACGTGAAGTGGGTCGCCGCCCCGCCCTGCTACGTGTTCCATCCGATGAACCACTACGAGACGGCCGACGGCAGGATCGTGGTCGACGTCATGAAGTTCGACGTGGCGCCCTTGTTCCCGCTGCCCGACGGCTCACCGTCGAGCGAGACGACGCCCAAGGCGCGGCTGACCCGCTGGACGTTCGATCTCTCGGGCCAAGAAGGAAATAGGGGGAACACCTTCAAGGAGGAGCCAATCGACGATCGCGCCGGCGAGTTCCCGCGCTTCGACGAACGCTTCTGCATGAGCGACTATCGCCACGGCTGGATCGTCGGCGGCGACTTCATCGACCGCAAGACCGGCGAGCCGCAGAATGACGGGCTGGTCCACTACGATCTCAAGACCGGCAAGAGCACGGTGTGGCGGGAAAATCCGGGCGACCGCTTCGGCGAGCCGGTGTTCGTGCCGCGCTCGGACGACGCGGCCGAGGGCGATGGATGGCTGCTGGCCACGCTCTATCGCGGCGAGGCGAGGCGCTCCGACCTCGCGGTGTTCGAGGCGACCGACATCGGCCGGGGCCCGATCGCGCTCGCCCACCTGTCGAGCCGCGTGCCGGCCGGCTTCCACGGCAACTGGCGGCCGGGTACGCTCGCCGGGTGATCACCGTCCATCACCTCAACAACTCGCGCTCCCAGCGCATCCTGTGGATGCTCGAGGAGCTCGAGGTGCCGTACGACATCAAGCCGTACACGCGCGAGGCTTCGATGCAGGCGCCGGCGGCCCTGCGTGCGGTGCATCCGCTCGGCAAGTCGCCGGTCATCACCGACGGCGACAAGGTGCTGGGGAGCGGCTGCACTACACCTATTTTTTGCACTACGCCGACGGCCGGCCTACAAGCACACCCTCGAGCAGGCGGCCCTTACGAACTGATGTCATAGGAAAAAGATCATGGCTCTTCCGGCGTTGTTGCGTGACTCGCTCTCCATTCCTGTGGTCGGTGCGCCGCTGTTCATCGTCTCCAACCCCGACCTGGTGATCGAGCAGTGCAAGGCGGGCATCGTCGGCTCCTTCCCGGCGCTGAATGCACGGCCCAAGGAGATGCTGGAGGAATGGCTGAAGCGCATCACCGGCGAGCTCGCCGAGTACAAGGCCAAGCACCCGGAGAAGAAGGTGGCGCCGTTCGCGGTGAACCAGATCGTGCACAGCTCCAACGATCGCCTGCAGCACGACGTCGATCTCTGCGAGAAATACAAGGTTCCGATCCAGATCACCTCGCTGCGCGCGCCGGACGACGTGGTCAAATCGGCCGGGCGCTACGGCTGCCTGGTGTTCCATGACGTGACCAACGTCGGGCACGCCAAGCGCGCGCTGCAGGCCGGCGTCGACGGCCTCATTCTCGTCTGCGCCGGCGCGGGCGGTCATGCGGGCCGGCTGTCGCCGTTCGCGCTGGTGCCCGAGGTGCGCCAGTTCTACGACGGCTGCATCCTGCTCTCGGGCTCGATCGCCAACGGTGCCAGCGTGCTTGCCGCGCAGGCGCTGGGCGCCGATCTCGCCTATCTCGGCACGCGGTTCATCGCCGCCCAGGAGGCGAACGCGACCGACGCCAACAAGCAGTGCATCATCGAGTCGAACGGCGAGGAGATCGTCTACACCAACCTGTTCACCGGCGTGCACGGCAACTACCTGAAACGCTCGATCGCCGCGGCCGGCCTCGATCCCGACGACCTGCCGGTCGCCGACAAGAGCAAGATGAACTTCGGCTCCGGCGGCAACCAGAAGGCTAAGGCCTGGCGCGACATCTGGGGCGCCGGCCAGGGCGTCGGCCAGATTCACGACGCGCCGCGGGCGGGCGAGATCGTGCGCCGCCTGGTCGCCGAATACGAAGCCGCCCGCGCCGCCCTGTTCGCCGGCGAGACCGTGCCGACCCGGCTGAAGCAGGCGGCGGAGTAGTCTCATCGGACCGCGCCCACGCCAGTGGCGCGGTCCCTTGAGGCTTGCTAGTCATCACGGCACATGCGCCGTTTGTACGATTGGGTGATGGGCCTGGCCCAGCACCGCTACGCCATTCCCCTGATGGGCCTGGTGTCCTTCGCCGAAAGCTCGTTCTTTCCCATTCCGCCCGACGTGATGCTGATCCCGATGGTGCTGGCCAACCGGAAGAAGGCCTTCACCATCGCGGCGGTGTGCACCGTCTGCTCGGTGATCGGCGGGCTGCTGGGCTACACGATCGGCTACTACTTCTTCGAGACGATCGGGGCGTGGGTGGTGAAGACCTACGGCCTGCAGGCCGGCCTCGACCGGTTCCGCGAAGGCTTCGCCCAATGGGGCACCTGGATCATCCTGATCAAGGGCCTGACGCCCATTCCGTACAAGCTGGTGACGATCGCTTCAGGCGCCGCGCACTTTGATCTCTTCACGTTCGTGTGGGCGTCGATCGTGACGCGTGGCGTGCGGTTCTTCCTCGTGGCAGCCTTGCTGTGGAAGTACGGCGAGCCGATCCGAGCCTTCATCGAGGAGCGCTTCACGCTCGTCAGCTGGGCGTTCCTGATCGCGCTGGTCGGCGGCTTCCTCGTGGTTCGTTACGTCGTCTGAACGGGGATCATGTCGCTGCCCTTCGCCACCCGCCTCGGCCTGGCCGCCGCCATCGGCTCCATCGCGCTGCTGGGCGGCGCCTATTACTTCCAATACGTCGTGGGCCTCGCGCCGTGCGACCTCTGCCTCTGGCAGCGCTATCCGCACATGATCGCCATCCTGTTCGGCCTGATCACGATCCCGCTGATGCGCGGCCCCAGGGTCGCGCTGGTGTTCGCCCTGACCGCGATCCTGGCGCTGTTCGTCACCTCGGGCATCGGCGTCTTCCATGTCGGCGTCGAGCAGCACTGGTGGGCCGGCCCGCAGGAATGCTCGGGCCGCATCCCGGCTGGCCTGTCGGCGGAGGAGCTCAAGAAGTACCTGATGGGCGCCCGCATGGTCCGCTGCGACGAGCCGGCCTGGAAGATGTGGAACATCTCGATGGCCGGCTGGAACGCCATCCTGTCGGGGGGCCTCGCCCTTCTGCTATCCTTCCACGTGCTGAAGCACGTCCGGGAGAAATCATGAAGACCGGTGCCAGGGTCACGGGTGAAGGCCGCAATCCCGGCGATCGCGAGCCGCGCGACCTGATCGAGCGCCTGATCAGGGTGGACCAGGCCGGCGAGTTCGGTGCCGTGCGCATCTACGAGGGCCAGCTCGCCGCGCTGCGCTGGACCAACCGCGCCCGCACCGACGCCCATCGCAAGATCTCCGCCATGGCGCGCGCCGAACGCGAGCATCGCCGCGTGTTCGACAGGATGCTGGTCGAGCGCCGCGTGCGGCCGACCGTGCTGTCGCCCCTCTGGAGCCTCGCGGGCTTCGGCCTCGGCGCGGTGACCGCGCTGATGGGCGACAAGGCGGCGATGGCCTGCACCGTGGCGATCGAGGAGACGATCGACGAGCACTATGCGAGCCAGGCCAACCAGCTCGGCGACGACGAGGCCGAGCTGCGCGCCACGGTCGAGAAGTTCCGTGCCGACGAGCTCGCGCATCGCGACGAGGCGCTGGCCGCGGGCGCCGAGCAGGCACCCGCCTATCCGGCGCTGACGGCGGCGATCAAGGCCGGCTCGCGACTGGCGATCTGGCTGTCGACGAGGATCTGACTCATCGGACCGCGGACCTCCAGGTCCGCATCATGATTGAGCGCATTCATATGCGCGTATGAGCGGACCTGGAGGTCCGCGGTCCAATGATACGACGCGCTAGACTAGCTAGCGTCGGTCTCCAGCTCGCTGTCCCAGTACAGGAAATCGCGCCAGCTTTCGTGCAGGTAGCCGGGCGGAAAAGAGCGGCCGTTCTCCTGCAGCTCGATGGTCGTCGGCTCCGACGGATAACGCCGCAGCACCATGCCGCTCTCGCGCAGCAGCCGGTTGCCCTTGAGCAGGTTGCACGGGCTGCAGGCGGTGACGACGTTGGTCCAGCTGGTGCGGCCGCCGCGCGACTTCGGGACCACGTGGTCGAAGGTCAGCTCGTTGGTCGCGAAGTCGCCGTTGCAGTACTGGCAGGTGAAATGATCGCGCAGGAACACGTTGAACCGCGTGAAGGCCGGCCGCCGCGCCGCCGGCACGTACTCCTTGAGCGCGATCACGCTCGGCAGCCGCATCTCGAAGGACGGGCTGTGGATCATGCGATCGTATTCGGAGATCACGCTCACGCGGTCGAGGAACACCGCCTTGACCGCGTCCTGCCAGGACCAGATGGACAGCGGAAAGTAGGACAACGGCCGGAAATCGGCGTTGAGTACCAGCGCATGGCAGGACTCAAGCCCCGGCGTCACGGCTAGCTCCGCTGCCGTTGGCTGGGACTACTCCGGAAGTCGAGGCGATCCGTCATGGTGTCCTCTCGGGCGCGCGCATTGTGGCAAAGATTTCTGGAAACACAATATGTCGATATCGGGGTCATCGACGTGTCTTCGAAAAGTAATAGGATCGTCGTCCGGAGGAGATGCCCATGGACACCGCAATCCGCACGGACGCTCTAAGTTTTCCCCTGCCGGTCGCCGACCTCGACTCGCTGGGCTTTCGCAAGAATCAGATCGAACGGCTGATCGAGTTGATCGAAAATCACATCGCCGAGGGCCGCTATCCCGGCTGCCAGATCGCGCTCGCCCGCCACGGCAAGCTCGCGCTCTACAAGAGCTTCGGCAACGCCGTCACCGAGCCCGCCAAGCGCGCGGCGAAGGACGACACGCTGTGGCTGCTCTATTCGAATACCAAAGTTGTGACCGCGGTTGCGCTGTGGGTGCTGGCCGAGCGCGGGCTGTTCGGCTTCTCCGACAAGATCGCCGACCACGTGCCGGACTTCAGGAAGCACGCCAAGGGCAATATCACGGTGCTGCAGACCATCACGCACCAGGCGGGCTTCCCCAACGCGGTCGTGGGCAAGGAGGCGTGGGCCGATCACAAGCGCCTGCGCGAGGTGGTGTGCGACTTCCCGCTCGAGTTCACGCCGGGCTCGAAGGTCCACTATCACGGCCTGACCGCGCACTGGACGCTCGGCGTGCTGATCGAGGCGGTGACCGGCAAGGATTTCCGCGACGTCATCCGCGAGATCGTCACCGAGCCGCTCGGACTCTCACGCGACCTGTATGTCGGCCTGCCCGAGAGCGAACACGGCCGCGCTGCCGACATGCACGAGCCGAAGACCAAAGGTGACGGCTTCCAGCCCAGCGCCGACGCCAACACCGCCGAGTGGCGCAAGGCCGGCGCGCCGGGCGGCGGCGGCTACGGCACGGCGCGCGCGATGGCGGCGCTCTACCAGATGATGCTGAACGGCGGCGAGCTGAATGGCGTGCGCCTGGTCTCGCCGCGCCTGCTGCAATACGCGTTGCGCAACCACACCGGCGACCGGGTCGACGAGTTCATGGGCATGCCGATGCATCGCGGTCTGGGCCCGCACCTGCGCGGCACGACGGAGAACGTCCGCGGCCTCGGCGGCATGGCGAGCCCGCGCGTCTTCGGCCATGGCGGCGTCGGCACGTCCTACTGCTGGGGCGATCCCGATTCAGGCGTGTCGTTCGCCTACATCAGCAACAACCGCATCCCCGACCCCTGGCACTCCAAGCGCCTCGACCTGGTCGCGAACTTCGTCCACTCGGCGATTCTTTGATTCGCCAACGGCTGACCATTGTCAGCCGCACCGCACCACGACCGAAGGCGGACCTTGCATTGATCGGACAGTGCCGGGTATCGGCATGTTTTCGCTCTTGAGCGTGTTGTACCTGCCATTGCACATCGCCAGCGCGCGGTCTTGGCAGCCGCCTGGCACAGTGCAGGTGATGGCGTAAGCCGGCCGCCCGTCCGTCCACGTTACCGTGCTCACGTTCGAGCCCGACGACCGCTCGCTGCCGCTGGTGCCGCCGGCGCTGGGGCCGCATGCCGTCAACAGGGCGGCCATGCCGATCACGGAAAGCGATAGTGTGTTCATCGGGTGTCCCCCTGTCGCCAGGAAGATGAGCACAACCAGCGTTGCGGCGCGCCGACAAAAGTCAACGACTGAGCTTCTCCCGAGCCCCCGCTTCGCTGCCCAGCGACGCCGCCGCGAGGGCGAGCGAGCAGGCGGAGAAGATCATGACCGCGGCGTAGCCGCCGGTGAGGTCGTGCAGCAGCCCGCCGATCCACGCGCCGGCGAAGCCGCCCAACCCCATGCCGACGCCGATCAGCCCGTAGATGCGGCCGAAGTTGGCGCCGCGATAGCGCAGGGTCGCGAGCGTCGAGATCATCGGGCCGCGCGAGCCCTGGCTGCCGCCGAAGAGCAGCACATAGGCCCACAGCCAGTGATCGTCGGCCGGCCCGCGCACCAGCGACAGCGCGCCGACGCCGGCGATCGAGCAGGCATAAGCGAGGATGGCCGCGATCTTTCGGCCGCCGCGATCGGACAGCCAGGAGAAGCCCACCATGCCGAGCGGCGTCAGGATGCCGGCGACGGCGAGCGCGCGGGCCGCATGTCCGCCCTCCATGCCGCGCTCGAGCAGGTAGCTCATGGTCTGCGGCACGATCGAGAAGATGCCAACCGAGGTGAAGCAGAACGAGAAGGTGAGCGCCCAGAAAGGCCAGTCGCGGATCGCCTCGGCGACCGTCGGCCCCGCGCCCGACGCCGCATGCGCGCGCACCAGGCCCGGCGCGCCGGCCGCGATGCGCCGCCACGGCAGCACCAGCACGATCGGCACGAACACCACGCTGGCGATCGAGAACATCAGGTAGGCGTGGCGCCAGCCGGACGTCGCGATCATCGACTGCGCAAGCGGGATGGTGACCATCGTGCCGACGCCGGTCGCCGACCAGGCGACCGCGAGCCCGACGCCGAGCCGCCGCGCCGGGAACCAGCGGCCGAGCAGCGAGGCGCTCAGCACGCCCGACACCGAGGCGCCGCCGAAGCCCAGCATCAGGCCGAGCGTGACGTAGAAGTGCCACAGCGCCGTCGCATGCGACGCCAGGAACGTCGCAGCCGCCGCGAGGCTCATGCCGAGCACGGTCAGCGCGCGCAGGCCCAGCCGATCGAGGATCCAGCCGTTGAGCGGGCCGGAGATCCCGCCGACCAGCAGCGCGAAACTGTAGATGATGGTGACGTCGCCACGGTTCGCCTCGAAGGCCTTCTCGAGCGCCGGCACGAAGACCGGAAAGCTGTCGCCGATCGAGCGGCTGGCGACACCCAGCACGAAGCACAGCGCCACCAGCAGCCAGGGAACGAAACGCATCATCGCCAAATCCCTTCGCACGGCTGGAGGCTTGCGTCAGCCGGAACGGTGCTGCAGTTTTCGCGGCGCGAAGAGGGTTCGAGTGGACACGATCACGATTGCGCCGGGATTCAACGGCCCCCGACTTTCCGGGAATGGCGGCTATGTCGGCGGCGTGATGGCCGAGCGCTACAGCCGGGCCTTCGGCGGCGACACCGTCGAGATCACGCTGCGCGCACCGATCCCGATCGCCCGGCCGCTGCAGGTCGTGCGCGAGGACGATGCGTTGATGCTGCGCGACGGCGACACGCTCTTGTGCGAGGCGCGCGCCGGCTCGATCGACCATCTGAAGCCGCCGCCCGCGCCGACCGACTGGGCCGAGGTGATGCGGCGCGGCGAGACCGGCGGCAGCCCGCCGGACAGCGAGTTCCACACCTGCATCGTTTGCGGCCGCAGCCGCGCCGTCGGCGACGGGCTGCGCGTGCTGGGCAGCGCCGGGCCGCAGCCGGGCTATTCCCTCTCGTGCTACGTGCCGCACGCCAACCACGCCGATCCCAACGGGTTCATCCGCAACGAGTTCGTGTGGGGCACGCTCGACTGCCCGGGTGCGTTCGCCGTCCAGGATCCCGACGACATGCGGCCGGCGCTGACCGGCCGAATGACGGCGAAGGTGATCGCGCCGCCCAAGGTTGGCGAGCGCTGCGCGGTGGTCGGCTGGCGGATCGGCGCCGAAGGCCGCAAGCTCTACTCCGGCACCGCCCTCTACACCGAGAGCGGCCGATTGTGCGCGCTCGGCACCTGCACGTGGATTCTGCTCAAGAGCTAGACTCAGCCGGCCGAGACCTCACAAACATTCAATGTTGCCTCATAGGAGGCGTCATGACGCCGGTGCGAAGTTGTGCCGGATGATGAAGACCAATCTTTCCAGCGGCACGCAGATCGGCAGGCGCGCCTTCGTCTCGAGCACCGCCGCCCTGGTGGCCGCCGGCATTGCCGCGCCAGCCTTTGCCGCGACGGTCAGGCCGTACGCCGGGACTCTCAATCCGCCGACCGACCTGCGTGAGAACTTCATCGCCTGGGGCACGGCGCGCGGCGAGGACCCGGTGTTCCTCGGCCAGCGCTGGGACCGCTTTCAGGCGATGCTTAGGAACAAGGATGTCTGGAGCGCGGCTACCATCCGCGCCTTTTTGATGACGCCGCGCGAGGAGTTCGCGGCCATCAACCCGGCGATCCATCAGCGCGCCTATGACAACAACTTCCTCGACATAGGCTACGGCGTGACCATGTCCGGCCCGCACCTGCAGGGCCGCATGACCAACGTGATCGACGTCAAGCGGGGCGAGAAGGTGCTTGAGGTCGGCACCGGGTCGGGCGTGCAGTCGGCCTATATCGCCAACCTGACCGAGAACGCCTACACGATCGAGATCATCAAGCCGCTGGCGGACCGCACTCGCGGCGTCTACGACAAGCTGATCGACAAGGGCTACACCGAGTACCAGCACATCAAGACCAAGGCCGCCGACGGCTATTACGGCTGGGAAGAGGCCGCGCCGTTCGACAAGATCATCGTCACCTGCGGCATCGACCACGTG
>DATGMK010000052.1:0-26159 GCA_035293665.1 Reyranella sp.
AAGAACTTCGGCGGGGGTTTAAGGCATGGCGCGCGCGCATGCGGCAGACGCATGCGTCCAATCCGATTCCATCAAGGGATTGGCGCAATCGATCGCGAAACCAGCCTACCACCGGCTGTTGATAGCGGAGCCGACGCTCCGCCGCGCGGTCCCGATACTCATCATCGCATTCCTGATCACGATCTGCCTCGGCGCGTTCGTGCAGGTGCTCGACCAATACAGGCAGAAGCGCTCCGCGACCAAGCGCGAGCTCGCGGCGCTCGCCGACGTGCTGGTCGAGCGCATCGACGACCTCACATCGGTGCGGATGCAGCGGCTCAAGAACATCGAGCATCTGCAGGATCTGCTGCCCGACCTCGTGCCCGACTGGGGCGCGGCGGCCGGCCGGCATGTCATCGTCACCGGCGCGGATCATCGCATCCTCGCCAGGCTGCCGATCGACGCCAGCCTCGGCGAGGCCGACCAGCTGCTCGACATCATCTCGACGGCGCAGCTCATCGCAGCCCCCGGCCACCAGGGCGAGGTCGCCGACATGGTGCTGCCGAACGGCCGCGGCGCGCTTGCGGTCTCGCGCATCATCAGGTCGCTGCCCGGCCAGATCGCGGTGATTCAGGAGAAGTACGAGCCGATCTGGGGCTCCGATGCGGCGCTTGCGGTCACCCTCTCCGCCACCACCGGCTTCGTGGTCCTGATCCTCGGCTTTGCCTTTCACTGGCAATCGACCCGCGCCCGCGAGGGCGACCTGATCAACGACGCCGTGCGCGGCCGCATCGACACCGCGCTCAACCGCGGCCGCTGCGGCCTGTGGGACTGGGACCTGTCGCGCGGCCGGATCTTCTGGTCGCAATCGATGTTCACCCTGCTCGGGCTCGACAGCCGCAATGATCTCCTGACCTTCGGCGAGGTCAATGCGCTGGTGAAGTCCGACGACATCGACCTGTTCGCGATCGCCGAGCAGCTGATCGCGGGCGAGATCGATCACATCGACCAGAGCTTCCGCATGCAGCACACCGGCGGCCACTGGATCTGGCTGCGCGTGCGCTGCGAGCTCAGCCATGGCGCCAACGGCCAGAGCGCCCACGATGGCGGGCTGCACCTGATCGGGATTGCGGTCGACATCACCGAGCAGAAGAGCCTCGCCGAGAAGACCATCGAGGCGGATCTGCGGCTGCGCGACGCCATCGAGACCATCCCCGAGGCCTTCGTGCTGTGGGATGCGAGCGACCGGCTGGTGCTCTGCAACTCCCACTTCCAGCGCCTGCACAAGGTGCCGGATTCCGCCGTCATCCCCGGCACCTCCTACGAGACGGTGATCGAGGTGGGCAGCATGCCGGAGGTGCGCACCCGTCATCTGGACACCAGCCAGATCCCCGGCGCGCGCACCTTCGAGGCGCAGCTCGAGGACGGCAGCTGGCTGCACATTTCCGAGCGCCGCACCAAGGACGGCGGCTACGTCTCCGTCGGCACCGACATCACCCGCATCAAGGCGCATGAGCAGAAGCTGGTCGAGAACGACCTGCGGCTGCGCGCCACCGTCAACGACCTCAAGCGCTCGCAGGCCGAGCTCGAGCGGCAGGCGATCGAGCTTGCCGACCTTGCCGAGAAATATGCCCGCGAGAAGACCCGCGCCGAGGAAGCCAACCAGACCAAGTCGAAATTCCTCGCCAACATGAGCCACGAGCTGCGCACGCCGCTCAACGCCATCATCGGCTTCTCCGAGATCATGGGCAGCGGCATGTTCGGCGAGCTCGGCTCGGAGAAATACCGCGAATATTGCCACGACATCCTCACCAGCGGCCAGTACCTGCTCGAGGTGATCAACGACATCCTCGACATGTCCAAGATCGAGGCCGGCCGCATGAAGCTCGACATGGAGACGCTCGACCTCTCCAAGACGCTTGCCGAATCCCTGCGCGTGGTCACCGGCCGCGCCGAGGACAAGGATCTCCTGCTCGATGCCGACATCGAGAGCTCGGTCCCGGTCATCGCCGACCGCCGCGCGACCAAGCAGATCCTGGTCAACCTGCTTTCCAATGCGGTGAAGTTCACCCCCGAAGGCGGCCGGGTGGTGGTGCGCAGCCACGTGCTGTCCGACAGAGTCGTGTTCCTGATCGCCGACACCGGCATCGGCATCGCCCCGCATTCGCTGGCGCGGCTGGGGCGCCCCTTCGAGCAGGTCGAAAGCCAGCTCACCAAGACCTATCACGGCTCGGGCCTCGGGCTTGCCATTGCGCGCTCGCTGACCCAGCTGCATGGCGGCACCATGAAGCTCCGCTCCAAGCTCGGCGCCGGCACCGTCGTCCGCATCTCGCTCCCCCGCGACGGCCGCAAGGCAGCAGCGAGGATCCCGGCGGCGGCGTGAGGGCTGATCTTCTTCGCTCGCCGCGAACTCTGAACCTGCCCGTCACCCTGAGGCGCCCGCGTCAGCGGGCCTCGAAGGGCGACAGCCCGGCTGCAGCAGCGGGGCCGTTCATCCTTCGAGGCTCGCTCCGCGAGCGCCTCAGGATGACGGGTCTGCAGCGACCCATTCCCGCTGCGCACAGAGACGTCATGGGACGCCCGACACGACCCCGCGTTCTCGCGGCGCGTTTCGCCCGAGCTCTACATCCGTCTTTGCCCTCGTCGAAAGCAGAGGGCGCAGGGAAGGCCGGGTGGCCGCATGCACCCGGGGCCCTCGCGCGAAACAGTTGCGCGAAGAGCGCAAAAACCACAGGTACAGGCGGTAGCAACCGGCCTTCCCTGCGCAGTGGTTTTACGGCTATACGTACTCTCCCCGGTGAACCGGCATTTGCCACCGTCGCTCCCGCGAAGCCCTTCGGCTTCGCTTGAACTTGGCGCCTGCATGGGCGCGCCAGGACCACACGATTTCGCCGTCCGCGCCGATGCCGCACGTCGATCGGCATCTTCACGTCCACCGCAATTCCGCACCACGTTTCGTGACGACGCGTAACGCCCCTCATGCCGGCGCGGAGTAAGCACTCTATACGCCAAATCCGAAATTCTGAAAACAGGAATATTTTTGTCGCGGGTGCTTGACAAGACCTGGCGACGGCCGCCCGGCGGGCAAATCGCGTCGAAGCGGCCACGCCATGATGGCGATCGGCACGGTCGGGGTCTCGCTGTGGCCGATCGGGCACAGTTACTGAATTACCGCTGGAGCCGCGCCTGTCGGCGAGACACACTCCCTGAATACCGGCACAATAGACACCGTTCGCATTTGGAATCAGAATTTCAGCATTGCCATGAGCCCTCTTATTTCAGACCGGGCTGCAGCGCGGCGAGGGTCGGCCGCCGTGCGGTCGAC
The DNA here is from genome assembly GCA_035293665.1 of Reyranella sp. Lineage (GTDB taxonomy): Bacteria > Pseudomonadota > Alphaproteobacteria > Reyranellales > Reyranellaceae > Reyranella. The sequence continues at coordinate 3,305 of DATGMK010000052.1, forward strand.
GCGCCCGGACGCAGAGCCCCGCGGTTTGGTTCAAACATTGAGCCGCTGGATCGGTCCCCACGGGAGCGCCCTGTTGGCTGCGGCGCTTTGGCTGATGGCCGGCATCCTGCCTGTTTCCGCCCAGAATGATGCCAGTTGGGGCGCGACGCCCTTCACCAACCTTTTCTATGACAGCGACAACTGGAGCACCCAATTCGTACCGAGGGGAACGGCGACCTTCGGCGCCTCCAACACGACCAGTCTCGATCTGAATCTGGTCCTTTCGGGTTGGAGCAACAGCAGCGCATACAACATTGGTTCGGAGGTCACCTTCAATGGCAGCACGTGGGTTGCGCAGGCCGGCAATTTCAACATCGTGCCGGGGAGCGACGCAACGGTTTGGCAGCCCCTGGCCGGCGCATGGTCTAGTACGACGGTCTACAATGTCGGCGACGAGGTCACACTGAACGGAGTCACGTACGCGGCAAAGGCCGGCAACTTCAATGTGACGCCGGGTGCCGATCCGGCGGTCTGGGTGCCGTTCAGCGGCAACGCGGTCAGTGGCTTCACCTTCGCGCCGGGAGCGGCCAATTATGTCATGTCGCTTGGCAGCGGCAACCTGACGTTTACCGGCGCCGGCATCGTGGTGAACGGCGGCAGCCTCAATCTCATCAACGACACTGGCGTCCTGAACTTCGTCTCCACCAGCACCGCAGGCAGCGCCACCATCACCACCAACAGCGGCGGCCACACCTTCTTTGCCGATTCCGCAAGCGGCGGGACCGCGCGCTTCATCCTCAACGGCAGCGGCATCGTCGACATCTCCCAGCTCACGAATGGCGGCATGACGGCCGGTTCGATCGAAGGGCCCGGCACCGTGCGGCTCGGCGCCAACACCCTCACCGTCGGCGGCAACAACCTGTCGACGACGTTTTCCGGCGTGCTGCAGGATGGCGGCACGGCCGGCGGCAGCGGCGGCTCGCTCACCAAGGTCGGCACTGGCACGCTGACGCTGTCCGGCACCGACACCTACACCGGCGCGACGACCGTCGATGCGGGCGTACTGAATGTCACCGGCGCCCTCACGAGCACCACCAACGTCACCGTCAATGGCGGCACGCTGAACGTGACCGGCTCGGTGTCCGATCCCACCATCAACTCCGGCGGCCTGCTCACCGGCACGGGATCGGTCGGCGACACCACGGTCAACGCGGGCGGCACGTTCACGCCGGGCCTCGCCAACACGCCGGGGACCTCGATGACGGTCGCCGGCAACTTGGCCTTCGCCTCGGGCGCGCTCTATGTCGTTTCGCTCGATCCGTCGACGGCGAGCTTCGCCCATGTGACCGGACAGGCGACCCTCGGGGGCGCGACGGTGGACGCGGTGTTCGCGGCCGGCAGCTATGTGTCGAAGCGGTACACGATCCTGACCGCGGGCGGCGGCGTCTCCGGCACGTTCGGCGCAGTGGCCAACACCAACCTGCCCTCGAACTTCCATACCTCGCTGAGCTACGATTCGAACGACGCCTATCTCGACCTCGCGCTCAACTTCGCCCCGCCCTCGCTGCCGAGCTCGGGCCTGAACGGCAACCAGCAGTCCGTCGCCAACGCCATCATCCACTCCTTCAACGTCAACAACGGGATTCCGCTGGTCTATGGCGCGCTCACCGCCGCCGGACTGTCGCAGGCCGCGGGCGAGCCCGCGACCGGGGCGCAGCAGACCACGTTCAGCGCGATGACGCAGTACATGACCCTGCTCACCGACAATGCCGCCGGGGCGGACGGCGGCGGCAACTCCGGCGCGGGCACGGCGGCAGCCTATGCGCAGGAGAGCGACAACGGCACGGCCAAGCACACCGCGCGCGAGGCCTATGCCATGTTCACCAAGGCGCCGCCCGCAGCGCTCCCGGCGCCGCACTGGCGGGTGTGGGCGGCGGGCTTCGGCGGATCGCAGACGACGGACGGCAACGCGGCGGCCGGCACCGGCGACACCACGAGCCGCATCGCCGGGACGGCGGTCGGCGCGAGCTACTTTGTCTCGCCCTGGACGGTCGCAGGCTTCTCGCTCGCCGGCGGCGGCACCAGCTTCGGCGTCAGCGGGCTCGGCAGCGGGCGCTCCGACCTGTTCCAGGCCGGCGCCTATGTCCGGCACAGCGAAGGTGCCGCCTATGTCGCCGCCGCAGCGGCCTATGGCTGGCAGGACATCACCACCGACCGCACCGTGACGATCGCGGGCGTCGACCAGCTCCGCGCCGAGTTCAGGGCCAATGCCTATTCGGGCCGCGTCGAGGGCGGCTATCGCTTCCTCGCGCCGTGGGGGAGCGGCGTCGGCCTCACCCCCTATGCGGCTGCCCAGGTCACGACATTCGATCTGCCGGCCTACGCCGAAGCCGTCGTTGCGGGCACGCCGAACTTCGCGCTCGCCTATGGCGGCAAGCACGTCACCGACGGCCGCAGCGAGCTCGGCCTTCGCACCGACAAGTCCTTTGCCGTGCCGGACGGCGTGCTGGCCCTGCGCGGCCGGCTCGCCTGGGCGTATGATGCCGATCCGGACCGCTCGGTGGCGGCGACCTTCCAGGCGCTGCCCGGTGCGAGCTTCGTCGTCAACGGCGCCCGGCAGGCCAACAACTCCGCGCTGACCACGGCCGCCGCGGAGATGAAATGGCTGAACGGATGGTCGGCTGCGGCGACATTCGAAGGCGAGTTCTCCGATGTCACCCGCAGCTACGCCGGCCGCGGCGTCGTGCGCTACACCTGGTGATCGCGGCCGGTTAGCCAAAGCGCGTGGTCAACCGCGGCGGCAGCGCGGTGACGAAATCGTCAAAGCGCGCTGGGTACCTGGTTTCCTCTCTGGAATGCCCTGCCTGCACTATTCGGAACGCCGTGGTGGACGTTCCGCCGGTCGAGCGTGAAATGCCGATCCGCATGCTCGACGTGCTTTAGCCCCACACATCGTGGCGTTCCCTTACGAGGGTGGCCGATGGGCCGGAGGCGCATCCAACCGCGCTGGCCGCGTGTGCGGAATGCTGACGGCCTCTCCGAGCTGGTGCCGGGCCCCCTCGCGCGCGGGCCAGTCGTAATCCGGCAGTTCCAGTGCGTCCGCGATCTCGCGCCCCACCGCGAGCCTCGCCAGGCCCGGTATGGCGAAGCTCCTGATCACCGTGTTGCGAAGAAGCAGGCCGATCCGCGTGCGCGGCGCGAAAGCGCCTGCAAAACTTACGGCACCGCGCTGCTTTCGCCCGATATAGCCCCTCAGCCGCGCCTCGTATCGGGCAAACGCCTCCGGGTATCGCCCTTGTGCGGCGGCGAGCTCTCCTGCCAGCACATAGGCCGAAATCATCGCCAGGGCGGAACCCTGCCCAGCCAGCAGCGAGACGCAGAACGCCGCATCGCCAAGCAGCGCGATTCGGCCGCGCGACCAGGCCGGCATCCTGATCTGACTCACGGCGTCGAAATAGAGCCCGTCCGCGCGGTCGAGCTCGTCCAGCATCCGAGGGCATTCCCATCCGCAGCCTCGATAGGCTTCGCGCAGCATCGCCGTCTGCGCCGCGCGCGATACCGGCGCCGCGTCGGCTGCGAGCACAAGCAGGAACAGCGTGCGATCGTTGCGCAGTGTGAAACGCCCGACCATCCGGCCCGGGCAGCCATACATCAGATAGACGTCTTCGTCGCGCGGACGATAACCGCGTGCCTCGAACGCGGCGACGATATAACCAAGATGCCGCTCGAATTGCGCCTGAGCCCCGAAGGCGAGCCGGCGAACCGCCGAATGCAGCCCGTCGGCCCCGATCACGAGGTCGAAGCGGCGCTCGCCGGCCTTTTTCAGCGTGGCCCGGACGCCATCGGGCTGCTCCTCGAGCGCAACGATCTCGTCGCCAAACAGGCATTCGATGCAACCTTCGATGCGCGCGAACAGCAGGCGCGAGAGCTCGCTGCGCTGGAGCGTGATGTAACGGCCGCCGGCCAGCTCGGTGAACACCTTGGTGCCGAAGCTGGCGACGCGCCGTCCGGCATCGTCGACGACGCGCAGCTCCCGCACGTGATAGCCGCTGCGATCGATGTCCGGACGCAACCCCATGCGCTCGGCGATGGCGTAGCCGAGCCCCCAGAAATCAATGACGTAGCCGCCGTCGCGCAAGGCCGGCGCGCGCTCGACCAGCGTCGGCGCGAAACCGGCCGCCTTCAGCCAGTAGGCGAGCGTCGGTCCGGCGATCCCCGCGCCCGAGATCAAGACAGATGTCATCACCGCGCTAACCGGCGCGGCCCGGATTGGTTTCCCAGCCTTTCGTCGCAGACGCGGGACGTCGCTGCCGCTGCCCCCTCTTTGCCTTACCCCGTCTGCAGCGCCGGCGCGACTTCGCGCGCGACGTTGACCAATGCGGCGATCAGCGGTGTCATCGGATCGCGCTGGGGGATGACGAGGCCGATTGAGTAATTGACCTCGGGATCGGTGATCGGGATCGAGCGGACGGTGTCCTCGAGGCCCAGCGTCTCCGCGAGCTTGGCCGGCATCACACTCGCCCAGCGGCCGGTCTTCACATGGGTGAACAGCACGAGCAGCGAGTTCGAGGTCAGGCTCGGCGTCGCCTCGGCGCCGACCGAGCGCAGCGCGCGGTCGATGATGCGGCGGTTCTGCATGTCGGGCGTGAGAAGACACAGCGGCACCTGCCCGACTTCCTTCCAGGTCACCTGCTCACGATCGCCGAACATGGCGTCGGGCGCGGTGAGCAGGCGATAGCTCTCGTTGTAGAGCGGGATGGTGCGCACGTTGCCGATCGGCTCGTTCTCGATATAGGTCAGCCCGGCATCGACCTCGAGATTTTCGAGCAGGCCCAGCACGTCGGACGAGGTGCAGGACTGGATGCGGAAGCGCACGTCGGGATGGCGGGCGCGGAACGGCGTGGTCAATGACGCCACCATGCCGAGCACGGTCGGGATCGCCGCGATCCGGATCTCGCCCGACAGCTTCTCCTTGAGCGAGTTGATCTCCTGGCGCATGGCCCTGACGTCGCCGAGGATGCGCCGCGCCCAGTCCAGCACCCGCTCGCCTTCAGGCGTGAACCCCTGGAAGCGCGAGCCGCGCTGCACCAGCATCACGCCCAGGATTTCCTCGAGCTGCTTGATGCTGGTCGACATGGTCGGCTGGGTGACGCCGCAGGCCTCCGCGGCACGGCCAAAATGCCGTTCCTGCGCCAGCGCCAGCAGAAGTTCGAGCTTGTCGATCACGAATTAGGCCTTTGCATCCCGTGGACGCCGTTGCCACCTACCTTGCCACCCATAACACAACCGATTGCGGGTCGACACGCCGAAAGCATGGCAATCGCCTGCACCGGCCTGCATCGCCTCCATCGGCTTTCTCTATCACATCATCTCGCTTTCCGATTAATCGGCATGCGCAATCGCAGCACGGGACTGCTTTATTGATGTTCTCGCCAAATCGGAGTCTCATAACAAAGCCATAACCTCTTGATTGAGAAAGCCATGACCTACGAACCATGGACGGAAGCGCGCGGCGCCGAGATCATCGCCGAGCACGCCGCCATCGAGGGCGCGACCCTCGTCATCCTGCACGCGCTTCAGGAGGCGTTCGGCTATGTGCCGGAGCCGGCCATTCCCATGGTCGCGTCCGCCCTCAATCTGTCGCGCGCCGAAGTTTACGGCGTGTTTACCTTCTACCATGATTTCCGCAAGGAGCCGGCGGGCAAGCATGTCCTGAAACTCTGCCGCGCCGAGGCCTGCCAGGCCGCCGGCGGCGAGGCGCTGGCCGCGCGTGCCGAGGCGAAGCTCGGGATCGCCTGCGGCAACACCACGGCCGACCGCCGCGTCACGCTGGAGCCGATCTATTGCCTGGGGCTGTGCGCGACCGCGCCCTCCGCCATGCTGGACGGCCGCCTGGTCGGACGGCTCGATCGTGACAGGCTCGATGCGCTGATTGCGGAGGCGCAGGCATGAGCCTCCGTATCTTCGTTCCCCGCGATGCCGGCGCGATTGCGGTCGGCGCCGATGAGGTCGCTCACGCGCTGGAGCAGGCCGCGGCCGGCCGCGGGCTTGCGATAGACATTGTCCGCACGGGATCACGCGGTCTTTACTGGCTGGAGCCGATGGTCGAGCTGGCGACAGCGGACGGACGCGTCGCGTTCGGGCCGGTGACTGCGGCCGATGCGGCGTCACTGCTCGACGCGATGCTCGGGAGCGGCAACCATCCGCTGCGGCTCGGACCTGCGGACGAAATCCCCTGGCTGAAGCGGCAGACCCGCCTCACCTTCGCGAATTGCGGCGTGATCGATCCGCGCTCGCTCGACGACTATCGCGCCCATGGCGGCTATCGGGGACTCGAGCGCGCGCTCACTCTTGGTCCCGCAGCCGTCGTGGCCGAGGTCACGGCCTCGGGCCTGCGCGGCCGCGGCGGCGCCGGCTTTCCGACCGGCATCAAGTGGAAGACGGTGGCGGATACCGCCGCCGACCGCAAATACATCGTCTGCAATGCCGACGAGGGCGACAGCGGCACCTTCGCCGATCGGATGCTGATCGAAGGCGATCCGTTCCTGCTGATCGAGGGCATGACGATTGCCGCGCTCGCGGTCGGCGCCGACAAGGGCTACGTCTACATCCGCTCCGAATACCCGCACGCGGTCGCTGCATTGAATGCCGCGATCGCGGCGGCGCGGCGCGCCGGCTATCTCGGCGCGCGCGTCGGTGGATCGAGCCACGCGTTCGATATCGAGGTGCGCGTCGGCGCCGGCGCCTATGTCTGCGGCGAGGAGACCTCGCTCTTGGAAAGCCTGGAAGGCCGCCGCGGCATCGTCCGCGCCAAGCCGCCACTGCCGGCGCACAAGGGCCTGTTCGGCAAGCCGACCGTCATCAACAACATGCTGTCCTTTGCAGCGATCCCCTTCATCCTCGCCGAGGGCGCCAAGACCTACGCCGATTTCGGCATGGGCCGCTCGCGCGGCACGATGCCGATCCAGCTCGCCGGCAACATCCGCCATGGCGGCCTGTTCGAGACCGCCTTCGGCATCACGCTGGGCGAGCTCGTCGACGATGTCGGCGGCGGCACCTTCACCGGCCGGCCGGTGCGCGCGGTGCAGGTCGGCGGACCGCTCGGCGCCTATTTCCCGCGTGCGCTGTTCGACACGCCGTTCGACTACGAGGCCTTTGCCGCACGCGACGGGCTGATCGGCCATGGCGGCATCGTGGTGTTCGACGACACCGTCGACATGGCACGGCAGGCGCGCTTTGCCTTCGCGTTCTGCGCCATCGAATCCTGCGGCAAGTGCACGCCGTGCCGGATCGGCTCGACTCGCGGCGCCGAGACCATCGACAAGATCCTCAACGGCGAGCGAGTCGCAAACCACCTCGCACTGGTCGAGGACCTCTGCAACACCATGAAGCTCGGCTCGCTCTGCGCGCTCGGCGGCTTCACGCCCTATCCCGTGCTGAGCGCGCTCAAACATTTCCCCGAGGATTTCAAACCGCAGCAGCTGCAGGCTGCGGAATAAAGGACGACGCCAATGTCGCTTGTCGAAGAAACCGATTTCGGCACTCCCCGCTCCAAGTCCGAGACACTGGTGACGCTGACCATCGACGGCCAGAGCGTCACGGTGCCCGAGGGCACCTCGATCATGCGCGCGGCGATGGAAGCGGGCACACAGATCCCGAAGCTCTGCGCCACCGACATGGTCGACGCCTTCGGCTCCTGCCGCCTCTGCCTGGTCGAGATCGAGGGCCGTAACGGCACGCCGGCCTCCTGCACCACGCCTGTTATGCCGGGGCTCAAGGTGCACACGCAGACCGAGCGGCTGAAGAGGCTTCGCAAGGGCGTGATGGAGCTCTACATCTCCGACCATCCGCTGGACTGCCTGACCTGTGCCGCCAATGGCGATTGCGAGCTGCAGGACATGGCTGGCGCCGTCGGCCTGCGTGACGTCCGCTACGGCTATCAGGGCGAGAACCATGTGTTTGCGGAGGCCAAGGGCGAGGCCAACGCGGCCTGGATGCCGAAGGACGAGTCCAATCCGTATTTCACCTATGACCCGTCCAAATGCATCGTCTGCTCGCGCTGCGTCCGCGCCTGTGAGGAGGTGCAAGGCACCTTTGCGCTGACCATCTCCGGCCGCGGTTTCGACAGCCGCGTCTCGCCCGGCATGGGCGAGAGCTTCCTCGGCTCCGAATGCGTCTCCTGCGGCGCCTGCGTGCAAGCCTGCCCGACCGCAACGCTGACCGAGAAATCCGTGATCGAGATCGGCCAGCCCGAGCATTCGGTCGTCACCACCTGCGCCTATTGCGGCGTCGGCTGCGCCTTCAAGGCGGAGATGCGCGGCGAGGAAGTGGTGCGCATGGTGCCGTACAAGGACGGCAAGGCCAATCGCGGCCATTCCTGCGTCAAGGGCCGCTTCGCCTGGGGCTACACCACCCACAAGGAGCGCATCCTCAAGCCGATGATCCGCGAGACCATCGGCGAGCCCTGGCGCGAGGTGTCGTGGAACGAGGCGTTTTCGTTCGCCGCGGCGAAGTTCAAGGCGATCCAGGCCAAGTACGGCCGCGACGCCGTCGGCGGCATCACCTCCTCCCGCTGCACCAATGAGGAAACCTACCTGGTGCAGAAGCTGGTGCGCGCCGGCTTCGGCAACAACAATGTCGACACCTGCGCCCGCGTCTGCCATTCGCCGACCGGCTATGGCCTTGCCACCACCTTCGGCACCTCCGCGGGCACCCAGGATTTCGACTCGGTCGAGCATTCCGATGTCATGATGGTGATCGGCGCCAATCCGCCCGACGCGCATCCGGTGTTCGCCTCGCGGATGAAGAAGCGGCTGCGCGCGGGCGCGAAGCTCATCGTCATCGACCCGCGCCGCACCGACCTCGTGCGCTCCGCACACATCAAGGCCGACCATCACCTGCCCCTGCTGCCCGGCACCAATGTCGCCGTGCTCACGGCGATGGCGCATGTGATCGTCACCGAGGGCCTCGTCAACGAAGCCTTCGTGCGCGAGCGCTGCGACTGGAGCGAGTTCGAGGATTGGGCGAGGTTCGTATCGCTGCACGAGAACAGCCCGGAGGCGACCGCGATCTACACCGGCGTCGATCCGCAGAGCTTGCGGGCTGCCGCGCGGCTCTATGCCACCGGCGGCAATGCCGCGATCTATTACGGCCTCGGCGTCACCGAGCACAGCCAGGGCTCGACCACGGTGATCGCGATCGCCAATCTCGCCATGGCCACCGGCAATATCGGCCGGCCCGGCGTCGGCGTGAACCCGCTGCGCGGCCAGAACAATGTGCAGGGCTCCTGCGACATGGGCTCGTTCCCGCACGAATTGCCGGGCTACCGGCACATCTCGGGCGATGCGGTGCGCGACCTCTTCGAATCCATGTGGCACGTCAAGCTCAACCCGGAGCCGGGCCTGCGCATTCCCAACATGTTCGACGCCGCCGTCGAAGGCACCTTCAAGGGCCTCTATGTGCAGGGCGAGGACATCCTGCAGTCCGATCCCAACACCAGCCATGTGGTGGCCGCGCTGTCGGCGATGGAATGCGTCATCGTCCACGACCTCTTCCTCAACGAGACCGCCAACTACGCCCATGTGTTCCTGCCAGGATCGACCTTCCTTGAGAAGGACGGCACCTTCACCAACGCTGAGCGCCGCATCCAGCGCGTGCGCAAGGTGATGACGCCGCGCAACGGCTTGGCGGACTGGGAAGTCACCATCGGGCTTGCGAAAGCGATGGGCTTCGAGATGACCTACGCCCATCCCTCCGAGATCATGGACGAGATCGCCGCGCTGACGCCGACCTTCACCGGCGTGTCCTACAAGAAGCTCGACGAGCTCGGCTCGTTGCAATGGCCCTGCAACGAGAAGGCGCCGGAGGGAACGCCGGTGATGCATATCGACGGCTTCGTCCGCGGCAAGGGCAAGTTCGTCATCACCGAATATGTCCCGACCGACGAGCGCACCGGCCCGCGCTATCCGCTGCTGCTCACCACCGGCCGTATCCTCAGCCAGTACAATGTCGGCGCCCAGACCAGGCGCACCGACAATGTGGTCTGGCATGAGGAGGACCGGCTGGAGATCCATCCGCACGATGCCGAGCAGCGCGGCGTGCGCGACGGCGACTGGGTCAGGCTTGCGAGCCGCGCCGGCGAGACGACCTTGCGCGCGGCTATCTCCGAGCGGGTCGCGCCGGGCGTGGTCTACACCACCTTCCATCACCCGGACACGCAGGCCAACGTCATCACCACCGACTATTCGGACTGGGCCACCAACTGCCCCGAATACAAGGTGACGGCGGTGCAGGTCTCGCCGTCCAACGGCCCGAGCGACTGGCAGAAATCCTACGAGGCGCAGGCCCGGCAGTCGCGCCGGATCGTGCCGGCCGAAGCCGCGGAGTGAGGCATGCATCGCGCCGTCGTGCCGGTCGAGCGGATTGCGTTGCGCAGCGACGGCGCGGGCCGCGGCACGCGGCGCATTCCGGAGGAGACCGCGGTCGCGCTGACCTATAATGGCGGCACCTATGCCGTGATGATGGCGACGCCGCAGGACCTGACGGAATTCGCGGTCGGCTTCTCCTTGAGCGAAGGCATCGTGCAATCGGCCGACGACATCACCTCCATCGAGGTGATCGCGCTCGACGACGGCATCGAGCTTCGCATGTGGCTGCCCCCTGCCCGCGCCGAGCTGATCAATGCGCGGCGGCGGCAGATCGCCGGGCCGACCGGCTGCGGCCTGTGCGGCGTCGATTCCATCGCGCAGGCGCTGCGGCCGGCCGCCATCGTCCCCTTGGGCGGGCACGTCACCCAGGCCGAGATCATGACGGCGGTGCAGAGCCTCGCGCCGCTGCAGGAGATCAACCTGGAGACCCGCGCCGTGCATGCGGCCGCATTCTGGACCGCGCCGCGCGGCATCGTCGCCTTGCGCGAGGATGTCGGGCGCCATAACGCGCTCGACAAGCTGTGCGGCGCGCTCGCGCTTGCCAATGTCTCCGCAAGCGACGGCATGGTGCTTCTGACCAGCCGTGTCTCGGTCGAGATGGTGCAGAAGGCGGCAACGCTCGGCGCGCCGGTGATGGTCGCGGTCTCCGCCCCCACCGCGCTCGCCGTGCGGATGGCGGAGGCCGCCGGCATCACGCTGGTTGCGGTCGCGCGTGCCGACGGCTTCGAAATCTTCACCCATCCCGGGCGGATCACCGCCAACGTCGGCATCGGCGAAACGAACCCGGGCGAGCCAAACAAGGAAATCGAAGATGTCGCCTGACCGGCTGATCTACATGGCCAACCAGATCGGCAAGTTCTTCAACAGCCAGGGCCCCGACAAGGCCGTGCCCGGCATCGCCGAGCACATCAGGAAATTCTGGGACCCGCGGATGAAGTCCGCCATCCTGTCACATCTCGACAAGGGCGGCGAAGGGCTCGATCCGTTCGTGCGAGATGCAATTGCGACGCTGAAGAAGGCTTAGCTTAGGCCTCGCGAGCTCGCGCCGCAGACTCCTGCCCTTCTCACATCATGCGAGCAGACGAAAGTCCGCGACCAAATGAGGGCACGCTCTCCAGTTGGTTGGGGAGTTTGACTGGTCAGCTCGGGAAGATGAGACAGGTCGTCGTGCCATGCGCGAGCAGCCGGCCCTTGCCGTCGACGACGCGCCCCTCGGCCGTGCCGATACGGCGGCCGCAAGTCAGGACCTTGCCTTCAGCCCTCACCTCGCCCGTCTCGGGCGTAATCGGACGCAGCAGCGAAATCTTGAACTCGAGCGTCGTTTGACCGATGCCCTTGTCGAGCGTCGATTGGACGGCCAGCCCCATGCAGCTGTCGAGCAGTGTCGCCGTCAGGCCGCCGTGCACGGTGCCCGCCGGATTGAGGTGGTTATTGCTGGGAACGAGGGTAATGACCACACGACCGCATTCTGCTTCGGCAACATCATAACCTAAAGTCTGCGCAATCGTGTTGAGCGGCAGCGCGCCGCTCACAAGGCCATGGACAAACTCCAGACCACTCATTTGCTTCTGCCGCTCGGCGCTCACCGTTCCGTAAGTCTTCATGGTCATGGAGCTCTCCAACAGGTTTGGCTGGTTCTAGCTTTCGCCGAGGCCCGATGCTCTCTTGCGGAGCGCGGAAGGTGATCGGCCATAGAGCCGGGCAAAGGCAGCGCTCAAGCGCCGCGTGCTGGAAAAGCCGGCGCGTTCAGCAACGAGCCGGATCGGAAGGTCGGTGCCGTCAAGGAGACGCTTGGCGCGGCGCACACGAAGCGAGAGCGCGACCTGCAGCGGCGATGCATCGAGATGTTCGGAAAAGAGTCGTGACAAATGACGGGGCCCGACCCCGAGCCGTTGGGCCAGCTGATTGACGTCGCCCTGGTCGAGCGCACCCTTGTCGATGAGGGCCAGCGCACGCTCGACGGTCGTCCTGGTCCCCTTCCAGGCCGGACAGAAGGGCGCTGTTTCCGGACGGCATCGGAGACAAGGCCGAAAGCCGGCATGCTCTGCCGCGGCTGCGCTGCGATAGAACCTGACATTGCGCGCCAAGGGAGTCCGCGCCGGACACACCGGGCGACAGTAGACGCCGGTGGTCTTGACCGCCACGAAAACCACCCCGTCCCACGCCGGATCGCGGCGTCGGAAGGCCTCATATTGTGCGGCAAAGTCGAGCATGGCAACGCTATACCGAGCACCGCCTCGCTTGGCGAGGTTGGATGCGAAGACCATGTCCGAAAACGACCGTTGACGATCTCGCGAAGACCGGGCTCTCTCGACCCATTCGGTCGAAAGAGCTCGCTTCTTGACGCCTCCCCTGGCCAGACCTTCCCGGAAGCCGCGTCCCGGGATTACTCGGCCGGCTCGATCGGCGCGGGCATTTTCGCGACCGACATCAGCGTTCTCGCGACCTGGTTGAGCAGCTGATCGGCGTTCTCTTCCTCGGCCAGCGATTTGGACAGGAGGCTGACGATGGCGCTGTGACGAAGCTGCTGGGCGAGATTGCGCGCCGTCGTGTAGCCCGCGATCTCATAATGCTCGACCCGCTGCGCAGCGCCGATCATGGCCAGGTCCGCGGCCGCGTCCTCCTTTTCCTCGCCCTCGGTGATGATCTCCTGGCCTTCCTCGACCAGGCCCATCATGCCCTTGCACGGCTTGGAACGGGCGGAGCTTCCAAGAAGCTGGAAGCACTCCTCGAGACGCTCGACCTGGACTTCCGTCTCGCCGAGATGCTGCTCGAAGAGCTCGCGCAGCTGATCATGGCGCGCGGCCGCCGCCATCTTGGGAAGCGCCTTGGTCAGCTGCTTTTCAGCATGGAGAAGGTCGCGCAGCTCGTCGATGAGCAGATCGCCGAGGCCGACGTCATCGGCCGCCGGCGAGCTCTCCGTGACGATGGAGGACGCCGGACCGGGCTCGGCGGCGTGGATCGCCGGAGATTCGGTGAAGACCCAGTCGCCGCCTTCGTTCCAGGGGCCCCGCGTGTCGATTTCACCATGGTCGCCGGCGCCGGTGGAGTCGTTGAAGAACTGGTCGACAAGGCCGGGCGTCGGGGCGATGCGCCCGATGCTGAACGACGGCTTGCTCATGCTCTCGAGCGCGAGCGAAAACGCCTTCATATGGGTGATCTCGCGCGTCATCAGGAACTGCAGGGCATCCTTCGAGCCGGCGTCGTCGCAGAAGTTGATCAGCCGCTCGTAGACGATCTTGGCACGCGCCTCGGCGGCGATGTTGCTGCGCAGGTCGACGTCGAGCTCGCCGGTGATCTTCAGGTAATCGGCGGTCCAGGCGTTGCCCTGCGAATTGAACAGGTTGACGCCGCCGCCACCCGCAATCGCAATCAGCGGATCGGCCTCGGCAGCCTGGCGATCGAACTTCGATGGTTTCAGGTGCATGCGCGCCAGGGTGCCGACGACTTCGAGATGGCTGAGCTCCTCGGTTCCGATATCCATCAGGAGGTCCTTCCGATCAGGATCCTCGCAGTTCAATCCCTGGATCGAATACTGCATGGCCGCGGCCAGTTCTCCATTGGCACCGCCAAACTGTTCGAGAAGCATATTGCCGAAGCGGGGATCCGGTTCGTCGACACGGACGGTAAACATCAACTTCTTGACGTGGTGATACATGGCGGTTCCTTGGGGGTTCGTTGGGGCTGGAGCAGGGACCAAGGTCGAACGCCTCGCTTTCGACGTTGTTCCTGTCGAACGGAAAGGACCGCAAGTCTCCGCTTCAGCGCGGCGGTTCGTGATCGAGCCGAGCCTCGCACGCGCCTCTCGATAGCGACGGCCGGATCAGCGCCCCTCGACGATCACCCCGAACAACCGTCGCACCTCGGCCTGCGTCTCCTTCACCCGCGCTTCCAGCGAGGAGAAGTCCGGGGCGTCGCCGGCGCGCGCCATCACATGCAACAGGTCGTCGCCGGCAGTCTCCGGGTTGAAGCGCTCGCTGACGCAGAGGCGCAGGATCTGGGTCAGATCGTGATAGAGGCGGACGGCGGCGCGCAGCACCTCGGCGGAGGCGCGCGGCAGCACGCCGAGCCGCTCGGCCTTTTCCAGCACGTCGAGCGTCGAGACGTCGAGAATCTCGGGCGTCTCGCTGGCATGCACGAGCTGCAGATATTGCGCGATGAAATCGATGTCGAGCGTGCCGCCGGCGGCGTATTTCAGGTCCCAGAAATCGCTTTCGCCCTTCTCCTGCGCAATCGCGCGCCGCATGTCCGCGACATCGTTGGCCACGCTTGCCGCGTCGCGCGGCCGCGTCAGCGCGGTGCGGATGACCTCCTCGATGCGGGCACGAAATTCGGGCGAGGCCGAGATCACCCGCGCGCGCGTCAGCGCCATGTGCTCCCAGGTCCAGGCCTCGTGCTCCTGGTAGTCGGCGAAGGAGGCGATGTGGGAGGCGAGCGGCCCGGCGCGCCCGGAGGGACGCAGCCGCATGTCGATGTCGTAGAGCACGCCGTAATTGGTGCGGGTGGTGAAGGCCGAGATCAGCCGCTGGGTGAAGCGCGCGAAATAATGCGCGCCGTGCAGCGATTTGGCGCCGTCGGAATCCGGCGCGTCGGGATCGAAATCATAGAGCAGGATCAGATCGAGATCGGAGGACGCGGTCATTTCCCGGCTGCCGAGCCGGCCCATGGCGAGGATCGCGGTCTCCTGACCGCTGATGCGGCCGTGTTGGGCCGCAAAGCGGTCCGTCACCAGGCCATGCACGGTGTGCACGATGCCTTCGGCAACGTCGGCAAACGCCGTGCTCGCCTGCTGCGCGGAGACCGTGCCGGAGAGGATGCGGGTGCCGATCAGGAACAGGCTCTCCTGGCCGAACAGGCGCAGCCGGTCGAGAAACTCCTCATAGGAGGCGGCGTCCTTCAGGGTCGCCGCGAGCCGCGCCGACAACTCGCTTTGGTCGGGCATCGCGCCGAAGAAACGCGGATCGATCAGCCCATCCGCCAGTTGCGGCTGCCGCGCCAGCATGTCGCCGAGCCGGGGCGCCGCACCAAGCACCAGCGCGACCAGCGCGACCAGATCGCGGTTCTGGCTCAGCAGCGTGATCAGCCGGCCGCCGCGCTGCAACGCCTGCAGGAAGCGGTCGAACGCCGCCACCGCGCGGTCCGGCTCGTCGGCATGGGCAAGACCATCCATCAGCGCCGGGAGGAATTCGGCAAAGGCGGCCCGCGTTGTTTCGGTCCGGAACACGCGAAACTCGCCCCTCATCCAGACGCGCACGGTCTCGGCCACCTTGATCGACTCCTTGAAGCCGAGCATTGCGAGTTGCTGCAGCAGCCGCTGATCCTCGGGCCCCGCGCCGTAATCGACCGGCGGCAGTTTCACCGTGCCGGTCGGATCGTCGCCTTCGAACAGCTTGCCGTAATGGCCCTGGACGACGTTGAGCTGGGCGAGCAGGTCGTGCGCAAAGGCCGCGCGGCTCTCATAGCCGAAGAACTGCGCGAAGCGCTCCACCGCCTCGACGTCCTCGGGGAGGCTGTGGGTCTGCTCGTCGGCGACCATCTGCAGGCGGTGCTCGACACGGCGCAGGAACTTGTAGGCCGCGCTCAGCTCGTCGCGCGCCTCGATGGTGATCCAGTTGCTGCCGGCGAGCACGTCGAGCGCGGCCAGCGTGGGACGCACGCGCAGCTCGGCATGGCGGCCGCCGGCGATCAGCTGCTGGGTCTGGGCGAAGAACTCGATCTCGCGGATGCCGCCGCGACCGATCTTGACGTTATGGCCTTCGACGGCGATCTCGCTCTGGCCGCGAAAGGTCTGCATCTGCCGCTTCATCTCATGGACGTCGGCGAGCGCCGCGAAATCCAGATGCTTGCGCCAGACGAACGGCGAAAGCTCCGCAATCATGGCCCGGCCAGCCGCGAGATCGCCGGCGCAGGCGCGCGCCTTGATCATCGCCGCGCGTTCCCAGGTCCGCCCGTCCCGCTCGTAATAATGCAGCGCTGCATCGGTCGACATCGCCACCTGGGTCGAGGCCGGATCGGGCCGCAGCCGCAAGTCGACACGGAATACGTAGCCGTCGCTGGTCCGCTGCTGCAGCAGCCGCGCCAGCGCCTGGGTGACGCGGACGAAGAAGGGCTGCGGCTCGATGTCACGCGCCAGCGTCGGTGCCGCGGGATCGAAGAACACGATCAGGTCGATGTCGCTGGAATAGTTGAGCTCGTCGGCGCCCATCTTGCCCATGGCGAGCACGAACAGGCCGCTGTCCGCCTCCGGATGCTCGTCGTCGGACGGCGTGAGCCGCCCGCGCACGGTCTCCTGCCGCAACAGAAAGCGCAAGGCGGCCTGCACGGAGCTGGTCGCAAGCTCGGTCAGCGCGGCCGTCACCCGCATCACCGGCCAGACCCCGCCGATGTCGCACAGCGCGATCAGGAGCGCGGCCTCCGCCTTCAGGCGGCGCAGCAGGCCCATCACCTCCGTCTCGCCGGGCGCGGCAAACACCTCGCGCGAGCAGGTCTCGATCAGCGCGGCCAGATGGCGGTCCGGATCGCAGCCGAGAAGCCGGATCAGGCGGCCCGCATCGCTGCGAACGAGGTCGAACAGAAACGGCGAAAAGGCTGCGATGCCGAGCAAAATCCGCTTCGCGACCGGCGGTTCGAGCAGCGTCGCGAGCGCAGCCGCATGCTCCGGCTCCAGCTCGGCGAGCCAGTCAGCCAGTCTCTGTTCGGCCTGTTCTGAAGCGGCAATATACGGTCCTTCGACGAACCGCGCGGCTAGCTTGAGCTCGTCCGCATTGCCGGGCGCGGAGGCAGTCATGCCACCTTCTGTGGCACATCCTGTGTTTGAGCTGCAAGCCTCTCACTGGCCCCGCTGCGGGCGGGAATCGCAAGCGTCGCGACCAGCCCCGGATGAGCATCGCTCAACCTCAGCTCGCCGCCATGCAGGGTTGCGACCGCGGATGCGAGGCTCAGGCCGAGTCCCGAACCGGGCTGGCTGCGGCTGGAATCGAGCCGGACGAAGCGCTCCACCGCATGCTTGCGGTCGCCTTCCGGAATGCCGGGGCCGCGATCGGTGACGCTGAGCAGCACGGTGTCGCCCTCGCGCCGCGCTTCGATCAGGATCTGCCTGGCGTCGAGGCTGACCACTGTGCCGGGCTGCGCGACCGTCGCCGGCTTGCCGTATTTGATGGCATTTTCGACCAGATTGGCGAGCGCCTGGCTGATCAATTCGCGGTTGCCGTGCAGCGGTGCCGGCGCGGTCTTCAGCCGCAGCGTCATGCCGTCATCTTCGGCGAACGGCTCGTAGAGCTCGTGAATGCCGCCCGCGACATCGGCGGCGTCGAAATCGTCCATGTTGCCGCGCGCCTGCCCCGACTCGGCGCGCGCGATCATCAGAAGCGCATTGAAGGTGCGGATGAGGCCGTCGGATTCCTCGATGGTGCGCTCCAGCGCCGCGCGGTAATCGGCCTCGCAGCTCGATTTGGCGAGCGCCTCCTCGGCGCGGTTGCGCAGCCGCGTCAGCGGCGTCTTGAGGTCATGGGCGATGTTGTCGGAGACCTCTTTCAGGCCCTTCATCAAGGCCTCGATGCGCTCGAGCATGGCGTTGAGGTTCTCGGCGAGGCGATCGAGCTCGTCGCCGCTGCGCCCGACCGGCAGCCGCCCCGAGAGGTCGCCCGTCATGATGCGCTGGGTGGTGCCGGTCATGGCATCGATCCGCTGCAGCACCCGCCGCGCGACGAAGATGCCGCCGACGATGCCGAGCACGACGACCACCAGCACCGACCATTGCGCGGCCTTGGCGACGATCACGAACATGCGCCGCCGCTCGTCGAGGTCGCGCCCGATCAGCAGGCGAAAGTCGCCGGGCAGTTCCGTGACGCGCACCAGCGCACGGTGGTCGGCCCGGTCCTGATCCTCCAGCCGGCGATACGCCGTCTCGGACCAGCCGTCGGTCGCCATCACGCCGGGCGCGAGCGAACCGACATTGCCGGCGATCGCAACGCCGGTCGGAGTCGTGACCAGATAGAGATTGGAGCCGGGCCGCAGCGCGCGGCTCTCGATGTTGAAGACGAGGCCGCGCAGGCCGCGGCGATTATAGATGTCGCTGAGCTCGCTGACCTCGGCGTTGACCGTGGTGGTGATCTGCTCGGTGATGAGCCGGCGGGTGTTCCAGGCGAAATAGCCGACGAGGGAGGCGGCAAACAGCGCAAACAGAAACAGATAGAACAGCGTCAGCCGAAACGCGGTGGTTCGGACCAGTTTGCCGAATGCGGTCACGGTCATGTACCGGTCTGCGGGCGACCGGGGACGGTCACCGGCCGGTCAACCGCCCTCTTCCGCATCGATTGGTTCGGCTTCACGTCTCACATCCTCCATGATCCGCTGCCGTCCGGGCGCGCAGAACCGACAGGGCGGCCGGACGCGAGGGGAACCGCCGGAGCGGCCGAGACCACGCCAGTCCCGCGGGTGCCCATATCCGCTCCTGCGGATCACCTTCGAGAGTTCAGACTAAAGTCTTGTTAAACCCGGCAAAACTTAAATCTTCGCCATGTGGCGGCCAAGCCCGGAGGTCACCGCCGGCCCCTCGCCGGCGACCTGCCGCAACAGGCGCCTGTCGCGGTCCTCATCAACGGCAATCTGACGAGAGAGCGGCTTGCCCTTTACCGAGATTGCGGCTCAGCGAATCCCGTCCCGGATCATGTAACCAGCGCCGCGGATGGTGTGGAGCAGCGGGCGATCGAAACCCTTGTCGATCTTGGAACGCAGCCGCGAAATGTGCACGTCGATGACGTTGGTCTGCGGATCGAAATGGTAGTCCCAGACATTCTCCAGCAGCATGGTGCGGGTCACCACCTGGCCGGCATGCTTCATCAGATATTCGAGCAGCCGGAACTCACGCGGCTGCAGGGTCAGCTCGTCCTTGCCGCGGGCCACGCGATGCGACAGGCGGTCGAGCTCGAGATCGCCGACGCGATAGGTGGTCTCCTCGGAGGGGCCGACATTGCGCCGCGCCAGCACCTCGACCCGCGCCATCAGTTCGGCGAACGAATAGGGTTTCGGCAGGTAGTCGTCGCCGCCGGCGCGCAGGCCCTTGATGCGGTCGTCGACCTGGCCGAGGGCGGAGAGAATGAGCACCGGCGTGCGATTGCCCTTCTCGCGCAGCGCGCCGATCACCGACAGACCGTCGCGCTTGGGCAGCATGCGGTCGACCACCAGCACGTCATAGTCGCCGCTTTCCGCCAGGCCGAGGCCTTCCTCGCCGTCAGCGGCATGATCGGCGATATGGCCGACCTCACGGAACGCCTTGACGAGATAGTCGGCGGACTCGCGGTCGTCTTCGATGATCAACAGGCGCATCTGCTTGTCGGAGGTGCTCAAGGTGGTTCGACTTTCCTTCAACATGGCGCCAGCGGCTCATTCCTGCAAGCTTCGCGGGGACGGCGCGTCACGCCACCAGGTTGACCGAAAAAAGTGGGCGGTGAAGCTGGGGGACCTCACCGCCCTTTTCCCTTCCGACGGAGGGGGGCATATTCCACCGGAAGGTTTGAGGCGGGAGCGGACCTGAAGCCCGCTCCCGGGAAAGAGCCGTCGGCGGGGGCGACAATGCCGGCGACACCCTCCATCTGGTAACTCTCAGCCCTTGGCCAAGGGGACTGCGACAAAACGCGACTGGCCGCCGGTCTTCACCCGCATCAGCACGCTGTTCTTGTTGTCCGACTTCGCCGCGTTGATCGCCTCGCGCACGTCGTTGGCGCTCGCCACCGTCTTGCCGGCGACCTCGAGAATGACATCGCCTTCCTTGAAGCCGCGCTCGGCCGCCGCGCTCTTCGGGTCGACGTCGGTCACGACGACACCTTCCTTGCCGGCGCCGGCGACGCTCGAGGCCGGTGCGACCGTCATGCCGAGCTTCGGAACGTCGGTCCCGCGGGTGGCCTTGCCGCCATTGTCGTCATTGTCGGTGTCGGCCTTGGCCTCGATCGTGTTGGGCAATTGGCCCAGCGTGATGTTGACGACCTTGTCCTGGCCCTTGTGCAGCACGTCGAGCTTGACTGCCGTGCCCGGCGCCATGCCGCCGATGGTGCGGGCGAGCTCGCGGGCATCCTTGACGTTCTCGCCGTTCACCGAGGTGATCACGTCGCCGGATTCGATGCCGGCCTTGGCCGCCGGGCCGTCCTTCTGCGGCTCGGCCACCAGCGCGCCTTCGGCCTTCTTCATGCCGAGGCTGTCGGCGATGTCCTGCGTCACCGGCTGGATCTGCACGCCGATCCAGCCACGGCTCACCGAGCCCTTGTCCTTGAGCTGGGCGACGACGTTCTTCACGGTCGAGGCGGGAATCGAGAACGCGATGCCGACGCTGCCGCCGGAGGGCGAGTAGATCGCGGTGTTGACGCCGACCACGTTGCCGTCGACGTCGAAGGCCGGACCGCCGGAATTGCCCTTGTTCACGGGCGCGTCGATCTGGATGAAATCGTCGTAGGGGCCGTTGCCGATGTCGCGGCCCATGGCCGAGACGATGCCGGCGGTCACCGTGCCGCCGAGGCCGAAGGGATTGCCGACCGCGAGCACCCAGTCGCCGATCCGCGGCTTGCCGTCGGCGAGCTTGGCAAACGGGAAGCTCGAGCCGCCTTCGACCTTGATCAGCGCGAGGTCGGTGCGCGCATCGGTTCCGATCACCTTGGCGCTGAAGGACTTGCCGTCGTCGGTCGTGACCTCGACCTTGCTCGCGCCGTCGACCACGTGGTTGTTGGTCACGGCATAGCCGTCGGCCGAGATGAAGAAGCCCGAGCCCTGGCCCGTGATCACGCGCTTGCCGCCGCCGCGCATGCCGGGCGGGAGATCCGGCGCGCCGAAGCGGCGGAAGAAGCGCTCCATGGGCGAGCCGGGCGGGAACGGCGAATCATCGTCGTTATTGTCATCGCCCTTGGCGACCTTCTCGTTGATGTTGACCTTGACCGAGATCACCGTCGGCTTCACGCGCTCGACGATGTCGGCAAAGCCGATCGGCTTCTGGCCGGTACCTGCCTCTGCGTGAGCCGGGGTGGAGAAGACGTTGACGTCGCGTGCGGGGCCGAAGCCGTAAGCGGCGACGCCAAGGCCGGCGACCACCGACGCCATCAGCGCAAGCCTGCGCGCCGACAACAGGGTGCGGCCGCCTTGCTGATAGGATGGGAACGACGTGAGGTCGGTCGGACGATCGGTCATAAAGCTTTCTCCAGAGCCTGAGCTGAAATGTCCCAATGGGTGCGGAAGCCGCACCGTTCGCGTGTGAACATGGGTAGTTGCGCCTTACGGCGCGCTGGCGGCGGAGTTAAACTTTTGTAATGAAGGCCCTTGCCGATGCGGCAGTTTATCGCAGGGGCGCAAGGCCCTGCGATAACGGGGATTTTCGCCGGCGCCCGACGGTAGCCGGCTAGCTCGCCTTGACGTTCCGGATGAAGCCGTCGACTTCCCGTTTCAGGGTTTCCGCCTGCTGTGACAGTTCGGTGGCCGCATCGCGCGCCTCGCCCGCCATCCGCCCGGTTTCCGCCGAGCTTGCCGTGATCTGGCCGATGTGGTTCGAGACCTCGAGCGTGCCGCGCGCGGCGTCCTGCACGCTCCTGGCGATATCCTGGGTCGAGTTCCGCTGCTTGTCGGTATCGACCTCGATGCCCGACATGATGCCGCTGATCTCGGTCAGCGTGGTCGCGATGGCGTCGATGGCGCCCCTGGTGTCGGCGGTGATGCCCTGGATGCTCGCGACCTGGGCGGAGATTTCCTCGGTTGCCTTGCTGGTCTGGTGCGCGAGGTTCTTGACCTCGGAGGCGACCACCGCAAACCCCTTGCCGGCCTCCCCCGCCCGCGCCGCCTCGATGGTCGCGTTCAGCGCGAGAAGGTTGGTCTGCGAGGCGATCGCCTGCACGAGCTGCACCACGGTGCCGATCTTTTCCGCGGCTTCCGACAGCGTATGGATGGTGTCGCGGCTCTTTTCGGCCTGCGCGGCCGCATCCTCGGCGCGGTGGGTGGCGTCGGAGACGCGGCGGCTGATGGTGCCGATCGAGGTCGTCATCTCCTCGGTCGAGCCGGCCACCACCTGCACGCTGCCCGAGGCCTGGTTCGCGGCCGACGCGACGGCGTTGGCCTTGCTGGTGGTTTCGTTCGCGACCCTGGACAGCGTCTCGGCGTTGCTCTTGAGGTGCACGGCCGAGGAGGCCACGCTGGCGACCACGCTCGCCACCAGGTCGTTGAAGTCGTGGATGCGGCCGTCGAGATAGCGCGAGCGCTCGCCCTGGCGCTGCGCCTCCTGCAGCTTCTGCTCGGTCAGCCGCTGGCGCTCGATGCCGTTGGTCTTGAAGACTTCAAGCGCGCCCGCGAGCAGGCCGATTTCGTTGCGGCCGCCGAGGCCCGGGATCGGCGTGGCATATTTCTGGTCGGCCACCTCGCGCATCGCATGCACGATCGCCGCCAGCGGCCGCATGATGCCGTTGCGAACCGCGAAATAG
>DATGMK010000053.1:0-137381 GCA_035293665.1 Reyranella sp.
CACAAGAAACTCGCCCTACGGGCCTTGGCCGCCTGATGCGGCGGGCGGGCATGGGCGCCGCGGCGCTACACGGGGCTCCGCGACGACCATGCCCAACATCACCCGCTATGACCGTTTTGCTGAACTTGACGCACACAACTCGATGCCACGCCGAACACCTATTACGGGCAATGGCCGGGAGGAAAAGCCGCTGTTTGCTGGGCTCGACTCGTCGACCATTGCCCATAGGGAGCTCACTTCGAGCGCCGGATTCGTGACCTTTGACGTTCTGGCGCGAAATTTCCCAAGGAATCGTTCGGCTGCGCACCGGAAATTGTCGATCGACCAGAAAGAAAAATCTGTACCTAATTTCGGGAGGTGAACGAGGCGGGACGATCCCCCTCCAGATCGCCTGGCCGCAGCAGCGTGAAGACCACGAGGCCCATCGCCATCAGCGCGGCGACCACCGCGAACGAAAGGCCCCAGCCGAGCGCCGACATGCCGCCCGCCGCATCGAGCGTCCAGCCGATCGCCAGCGGCCCGACGAAACCGCCCGCGTAGCCCAGCATCGAATGTACCGCGAGCTGGGCGCCGCGGCGCGACGGCTCGGCCGATCCCGCCGCGCCCGCCGTCAGCGACGACGAATCGAGCCAGATGATCATGCCGTAGAGCACGATCAGCCCGACGGCGATCCAGTAGCCCGCCGAGCCGAGGAAACCGATCGATGCACCGACGACGATCGAGAGGCCCATCGCCGCCGTGATCAGCCGGCGGCGCCCGAGCCGGATCGACGCTTCGTTGCCCAGCACGCTCATGACGGTGCCGAGCAGCCCGAGCGCGGTGATCACGACGGCGGGCGACAATAGGCCAGCCGACAGGCCGGTGCTCGCCGCCACCCAGGTCAGGAACGCCACGCCCCAACCCCGCAGCGCGTTCATCTCCAGCGTGTGGACGCAATAGGCCAGCGAATAGGCGACGGCCGAGCGATTGCGCAGGACCGGGCGGAAGTCGAACAGCGCCGTGCCACTCTTTGCTGGCGGCGGGCGTCCCGGCACGGCCAGCGCCACCGTGAGCCAGGCGATCGCCGCCGTGAGCCCGGCGCTGGCGAAAGCCAGGCGCCAGCCGAACGCCTGGGCGAGCAGCTCGCCCAGCACGTAGGACGCGGCGCCCGAGATGCCGATGCTCGCCGCATGCCCTGTAACCGCGCGCGACATCATCTTCGCGTCGACGCACACCATGTAGGCGGCATAGAACGCCGAGGTGATCCAGCCGGCCTGGCTGTTGCTGAGCGACCAGCGGCCCATCAGCTCGGGCAGCAGCACCGGCCAGTAGCCGGCGCCGAGCTGCACGAACACCTGCGCGGCGCAGACGATGGCGACGAGGCGGGCGGCCGCCGGGGCAGCGAGAAACATCGATTGACAGGCTGGTCATTATTTCGATATTTGTCAAATCATGGAAACGAAGGACGCGGTCGCGGCCCTGGCGGCGCTGGCGCAGGACAGCCGGCTCGACGTGTTCCGGCTGCTGGTGCAGACCGGTCCGCACGGCCTGGCCGCGGGGGAAGTCGCCGAGCGGCTCGGCATCTCGCCGGCGACACTGTCCTTCCATCTCGCGCAGCTTCGCCACGCAGGCCTGATCAGCATGCGCCGCGATGGGCGCTCGCTGATCTACTCGGCCGACTACGACGGCATGAACGAGCTGATGGGCTTCCTGACCGAGAATTGCTGCGGCGGCACCGTGGGGAACGCGGTGTCGTGCGGCGTTCCCGCCTGCGAGCCCGCTTCGAGAACGATGATCCGACGCAAGAGCAGAGGAGCAACCCGGCAATGAAGCGCTTGCACGTTCACATGTCGGTCGACGACCTCGACCGGTCGATCCGCTTCTACTCGACCCTGTTCGCGAGCGCGCCCACGGTCGTGAAGGCCGACTACGCCAAGTGGATGCTCGAGGACCCGCGGGTGAACTTCGCGATCTCGACGCACAGCGGCCGCGCCACCGGAATCGACCATCTCGGCATCCAGGTCGAGAACGGCGATGAGCTCCAGGACGTCTACGGCCGCCTGAAGGAAGCCGAAGGACCGGTGCTGGAGGAAGGCAACACCACCTGCTGCTACGCGCAGTCGGAGAAGAGCTGGATCGCCGATCCGTCCGGCGTCGCCTGGGAGGCGTTCCACACGACCGGCGAGAGCACCGTCTACGGCACGTCCGGACCGAAGGGGCAGCTCGCCGGCGCATGCTGCGGCCCGACAGCGGACACGATCGCCAAATCCGGCGCCAAATCCGGCGCCAAATCCGCCAAAGCCTGCTGCGGCTGAATTCCGTCAGCGCATGAACTTCCGTCCTGTCGTCGCCGAAGCGCTGGGCACGGCACTGCTCCTCGCGGCGGTCGTCGGCTCGGGCATCATGGCCGAGCGGCTGTCGGGCGGGAATGTCGGGCTGGCGCTGCTGGCCAACGCCATCGCCACCGGCGGCGCGCTGTACGCGTTGATCACGATGTTCGGCCCGATCTCGGGCGCTCATTTCAATCCGGTCGTGACGCTTGCCCTCACCGCGCGCCGCGGGTCGCCGGCGAAGTGGGCGCTGCCCTTCCTCGCGGCGCAGGTCGTGGGCGCAATCCTGGGCGTGTGGCTGGCGCACCTGATGTTCGACCTGCCGATCCTGCAGGCCTCCACGAAGGTACGCACCGGCGTCGGTCAATGGGCGGCCGAAGCGACCGCGACCTTCGGCCTGGTGCTGCTGATCCTGATCGGCGTGCGCAAGGCGCCCGAGCGGCTGCCCGCGGCTGTCTCCGTCTACATCGTCGGCGCCTACTGGTTCACCGCCTCGACCTCGTTCGCCAATCCGGCGGTGACCCTCGCGCGGGCACTATCCAACACCTTCGCGGGAATCGCGCCGGCCGACGCGCCGGCCTTCATCGTCGCGCAGTTGGTTGGTGCGCTGCTGGCCTGGCTCACCGCGCGATACCTCGATCGCTGACCTCGGCGCCAAACGTCGTGCTGGCGGAGTCTTCCTGCGTTTTTGCATTCGACGGTGCCCGCAGTTTTCCCGCCGAAGGCGCGGAAGCGTGTCTTTGCCGCGCATGGGCAGGATTCCCTGGCGCGTATAGAATTGGCCAATCCTCGCGAGCGACACCGTGGTTCATGCGACGTCTCCGATCGACGCCCCGCTGGGGCTTTGCAACGTCCTGACGGTGCTCTGCGCGCTCGCCTGCCTGTGGGCGATCTCGCCTCAGGCGCGCGGCGCGGTGGTCCGGCTGTGGGCGCTGGCGATTCCGCCGGGCTTGGGCGGCGTCGTTGCCGTCGTGCTGCTGGCCGGAGTCTTCGAGGCGACCTGGATCCACGATGCCGAATGGGTCGGCGCCCTGGTGCTCGGCGCCGCCATCGGCCGGATGCGCGGCGGGAGCCTGTCGGTCGAGATCGCGCCCACCCTGGACATGATCCGGCTGCACGCCGCCTGGGACGGGCTGATCGTCGCCATGGGCATCGTCGCGATGGCGATCGTCGATTTCATCTCGGCCGCCAGCCACCGGCCGGTCATTGCGCCGGTCCACGTCGCATCGGTGTCGGCCTTCTGCGCGGGCTATCTCGGCTGCCGCGCGCTCGCGGTGCTGGTGCGCTTCAGGAGCGCCATGGGCGGCCTGTAGCATCCTCGACGCCCATTCTGCGCGGAGGTGGTCATGCTGAAGCGCCTGCTCGTACTCGTTCTCGTGGCAGCCGGCCCGCTGCCCGTCCCGCCGGCATTCGCCCAGCCGTTGACGCTGGAGAGCAAGATCCCGCTCGGCAGCGTCTCGGGCCGCATCGACCATTTCGCCTATGCTCCGGCCAGCCGGCGGCTGTTCGTCGCCGAGCTGGGCAACGACAGTGTCGGCATCGTCGACCTGAAGGACGGCAAGGTCCGCCACATCACCGGCCTACGGGAGCCCCAGGGGCTCGGCTGGCACGGCGCAACCGACACGCTTTATGTCGCGAACGCAGGCGACGGCTCGGTGCGGCTCTACCAGGGGCCGGACTTCGCGCCGGCCGGCGCGATCGCGCTGGGGAACGATGCCGATAACATCCGCTTCGATCGCTGGCGCGATCGGATGGTGGTCGGCTACGGCAGCGGCGGGCTCGCGATGATCGATCCCGTGAGCCGCCGGAAGGCCGGCGACATCGCCCTCAAGGGCCATCCCGAGAGCTTCCAGTTCGACGAGGACGGCCGGCGCCTCTTCGCGAACGTGCCCGATGCCCGCCAGGTCGCCGTCGTCGACGTCGGACAGGGCAAGCAGGTCTCACATCTCGAGCTCGGCGGCGCGCAGTCCAACTTCCCGATGGCGGTCGACGGGCCGAAGCATCGCCTGCTGATCGTCACGCGTTCGCCGCCGCGGTTGATCGCCTTCGCGACGCAGGACGGCAAGCGCGTGGCGACCGTCGAAGCGTGCGGCGATGCCGACGACGTGTTCGTCGACGACCGGCGGCAGCGCCTCTACGTGATGTGCGGCGACGGCCTGGTCGAGGTGTTCGCCGCGCGCGACGACGGGTACCAATCGATCGGGCGGATCCAGACCGTGTCGGGGGCGCGGACCGGACTGTTCGCGGCCGATGCCGACCGGCTCTATGTCGGGGTGCGCGCGCGCTTCCGCGAACCGGCCGCGATCTGGGTGTTTCGTCCGGCGCCGTGAGTCAGCGCAACATCACATCCACCCGATCGGGCGAACCGTCGCTTGCCTGGGAGAAATCGCCGATCTCGATGTCGGCCTTCAGGCCGAGATCGATCAGGTTGGCGTGCACCGCGAGCACACGGGCGAGCGCCAGCTTGCGCGCCTCGACCGGATCGCCGTTGCCGGCATAGCCGTACAACAGGATCTGGCGCACTCGGCGCGGGGGTGTGCTGTGTGCGAAGCGGTCGAGCAGGAGCCGATCGCCGTCGGAGAGGTCGGCCGATCGCGGCGCGAATGTCACCGTGGCCGCGGGCTCGCCGGTTGGACGGGGAATGGCGGTGCCGGCCGGAGCGGCGACGCGCGGCGCGGCGGGCTGCACGGGGACGGGCGGTACAGGGACGGTGCGCGCAGCCTCAGCCGTTTGCTTCGGCGGCGCGCTGTCGATGGGCGGTGGCGCGGCCTCGACCGCCGCCTCCGGACGGGCGGCCGGTGCCGGCGATTCAGCCGGCGGGGGCGGCGGCAGCGGTACGCTTGCCTTCACCGGTTCAGCCGGCGCCGCCACGTCAGGGCGTTCGAGCGGCGGCGGCGGCAAGGCGGCATCGCTTCGCTTGGTCGGCGCCGCGCGCTCCGGCGACGGCCGCGGCAGGGCGGCATCCGACGGCATCGCCAGCGTGACTCCGGTCGCGGGCGGCGGCCGCAGACCGATTGGCGGCGCATCGTAGCTCAGCGCCGCCTCCTCCTGGTTCCAGCGCGCGATCGCCTGCTTCTCGCGCTCGGTCAGCGCGTTCGCCGGGGGGCGCGCTGGCGCGGCACCGCGAACCGCGGTGACTGCGCGCGGCGGCGGCGTGCGGGTGTCGTCCCCAGGCTTGATGGCGGTATCGTAGCGATGCGCGGTCTCGGCCGCCGGCAGGTCGATGCTGCCTTGCGCAGCCGCGGGTGCAGCGGTCCTGGGCGGCTGCTGCGGCTGGCAGGCGGCCAGAACAAAAACGACCGGAGCGGCGAGGATCCGGCGGAGCATGGCTCAGGCCTTCAGCCAGAGCGGTTCGGTGAGCTTCTTGAGGAAAGCGGCATGCGCCGCGAGCTCGGCGGCAGTCGGCACGTGCGGCCGCGCCACACGAATGACTCTGTTCGCCGCCATTGCGAGCCCGGCGACAGCCCGCGCGGCGAGCTCGGGCGCGAGGCCGAGGTCGCGCTGCCGGCCGCCGCTCAGCTCGAGATAGACCTCGGCCAGCAGCTCCGAATCGAGCAGCGCGCCGTGCTTGACGCGGTTGGAATTGTCGATGCTGAAGCGCTCGCACAGCGCGTCGAGGCTGACGCGCTGGCCCGGGAACTTCTTGCGCGCCATCGATACGGTGTCGACGTACGGATTCAGCAGCTTGGCCTTGCCGACCCGCTCCAGCTCGGCATTCAGGAAGCCGATGTCGAACTGCGCGTTGTGGATCACCAGCTGCGCATCGCCGAGGAACTCCAGGAACTCCTCGACCTTCTCGGCGAAGCGCGGCTTGTCGGCGAGGAACTCGTCCGAAAGGCCGTGGATGTCCTGCGCGCCGGCCGGCATCAGCATTTCGGGATTGAAATAGGCGTGGAACGTGCGGCCGGTCGCCACCATGTTCTCGAGCTCGACGCAGCCCAGCTCGACCACGCGATGGCCGGCCAGCGGATCGAGGCCGGTGGTTTCGGTGTCGAGGACGATCTCGCGCATTCAGGGACTTTCTCTCTTACGCCCCGTCTTCGGGGGAGGGCTTCGCGAGTCTTTTACCTCACTTCCGGCGCGACCGCGCAAGCTGGGCTGTGAATCGATCGCGCCACGGGTTCGACGGCCAGGAGCGGCCCGGCTTCTTCGTGAGCTCGCGCACGGCTTTGGCGAGGGCGGCGCGGGTCGGGGCGAGGCCGAGGCCGGTCGGGATCACGACCGTCGCCTTGCGGCGCTTCTGCGAATCGGGGACCTGCTGCTTCAGGATGCCGGTGAATTTCTCGGCGGTCATGCCGGGACGCGCCATCACGCGCTGGCGCTGCAGGAATGCGGGCGCGCTCACCACCAGCACGCCGTCGACGCGGCGCTCGCCCAGGCCCTCGAACAGCAGCGGGATGTCGAGCACCACCAGCGGCGCGCGGTTCATCGCGGCGCGGCGGATGAAGCGGCGCTGCTCGCGGGCGACCAGCGGATGCACGATCGCCTCGAGCCGGCGCAGCGCCTCCTTGTTGCCGAACACGCGCGCGCCCAGCGCCTGCCGGTCCAGCACGCCGGCCTTCACCACGCCGGGGAACGCCGCCTCGATCGGCGGCAGGGCGATGCCGCCCGGCGCCTGCAGGCGATGGACCGCGGCGTCGGCGTCGTACACCGGCACGCCCATCTGGCGCAGCATCTTGGCCGCGGTCGACTTGCCCATGCCGATCGAGCCGGTCAATCCCAGAATTACCATGAAGCGATCACCACGAAGCAGTCACCATCAGGTCGCGGCTGCGGTCTTCGGAGTCGCACCAGCGGACTTGCGCGCGCGGGCCCAGCGGATGGCGCCGTAGGCCGCGGCGCCGCCGACCACCAGCACGATGACCGCGACGACGGGCCGGTACACGAACCAGGCGATCGCAATGACCAGGGGCGCGAGAACCACCGTCATCAGCAGCGCGACCACGCCGACGCCGGCCTCGACCACGTCGCCCAGGATCGGGATCACGCCGGCCAGCACGCCGATCGGGCCCATCATCAGGCAGAAGCCGATGAGCATGCCAATCGCGCCGCCCGCCCGGATGATCCAGGTCCACAGCCGGTTCTCGTCCTGCGCTTCCTCGAACATGTTCTTGGCCGGCACTTCGCCGGGCGCGATCAGCGCCACCGTGCCGCCGGCCTCGGTGCGATAGGGCTCGAAGGTGGGGCCAGCCTGGCCCGTGGATTGCCGGGCGACCACGCTCGCGCTTTGGCGCGGCACCTCGCTGTAGCTGATACGGTAGTCGCCGACCGCCGGCTGAGCCGGATCCTTGCCGACGTAGAGCGCGCCATCGACCACCTGCACATCCTTTTCGGGCTGCTTCTTCTTCGCCGCCTGCACCTGGGCGTCATCGACGGCCAGCGGCTGCGCCTCGCCGAACCGGCCGATCATGCTCTGCGGCACCGCGACGGCGCCGAGCCTGACGCCCGGCGCGGCCTGGTTGCGCTTGGACCAGATCATGTGCGGATTGGTGTGGCCGTTGCGCTCGTGGAAGCGGCCCGAATCGACCGCATGGTCGGCCCACTCGCGCCTGTACTTGTAGGTCGTGCGGGTGGTCTCGCCGCCGCCCAGCCGCTTGCTGGTCTCCGACTCGGACTCCTCGGTCCACTGGTACATCTCGACGTTGCGCACCAGGCGCACGCCCTCGCTCTTCATGCCGAACTCGGCGTCGAACACCGAGCCCGAGGCGGTGAGCGCACCAACCACATGCACCAGCTTGCTGTCATTCGCGGGATCGGGCTTGTCAGCTGCCACCGTCTTCACGATGCCCGCGCCCTCGCTCAGCGACCGCGCGGTCTTCACCGCATGGCCCTCGTTCCAGAACAGCAGCCCGCACGCCACGATCACCAGCAGGAGGCCGAACACGATGCCGGCAAACGATTGCCCGAGCCGGCCGAGCCACGATCGGCTCTCCTCGACGGTCACCGAGTCGCCGTCGCGCCCGCTGTCGTCGTCACTGACGTTCGACATCTGGTTGCCCCCGCCTTCTCCCGCTGCCTCCCCCGTTTTCGGGGGAGGTGTCAGCGTCTTACGCTGACGGAGGAGGTCATGACCCCTCCGTCGCGGATTACCGCGCCCCCTCCCCCCGAAGACGGGGGAGGGGATTTCTTTGGCTACGGCACCAGGATCGTCTGGCCCGTCGTCTTGCGGCTCTCGAGGTCGATGTGGGCTTGCGCGGCTTCGGCCAGCGGATAGCGCTGGTCGATGGCGATCTTCACCTTGCCGCTCTTGACCATCTTGAACAGCGAATTCGCCGACTTCTCGAGATCCTTGCGGGTCGCGGTGTAGGCGCCGAGGCTGGGCCGCGTCAGGTAGAGCGAGCCCTTGGCGTTGAGAATGGCGATCGACTGCGGCGGCACCGGACCGGAGGCGTTGCCGAACGACGCCATGATGCCGCGCGGCTGCAGGCAGTCGAGCGAGGCCTCCCAGGTGTCCTTGCCGACGCCGTCGACCACCGCCGGGACCTTCTTGCCCTTGGTGATCTTCATCACCTCTTCGACGATGTTCTGCTTGGTGTAGTCGATCACCCACTTGTAGCCGTGCTTCTTGGCGAGCGCAGCCTTCTCGGGCGACGACACGGTGCCGATCACCTTGTAGCCGCGCGCCTTGGCCCACTGGCCGAACAGCAGGCCGACACCGCCGGCTGCCGCGTGGAACAGGATCGTGTCGCCCTTCTTGACCCACGGCTTGATGGTGCGGTCGACCAGGTACTCGGTGGTCATGCCTTTCAGCATCATCGCCGCAGCCTCTTCGTCCTTCACGCCCTTCGGAATCTTCACCAGCTGGCCGGTGCCGATCAGGCGCTCCTGGCAGTAGGCGCCGAGCTCGCCGCAATAGGCGACGCGATCGCCCTTCTTGAAGCCCTTCACCTTCGGGCCGACCTCGACGATGACGCCAGCGCCCTCGCGGCCGACCGCGTTCGGCAGCGGGGTCTTGTAAAGGCCCGACCGCGTATAGACATCGATGAAGTTGAGACCGATCGCGGTATGGCGGATCTTGACCTGGCCCGGGCCGGGCTTGCCGACCTCGACGTCCTCGAGCTTCATCTTCTCGGGTCCGCCATTCTCGTGGATCAGGATCGACTTCGACATTGGGCACTCCCCCATGAGTTTCATCGCCGGCGAGTATAGTGAGCGAGCATGGGAAGGTCGATGAACCGGCGTCATTTCCTAGCGGCTGCAACGGCGGGACTTGCTGCACCGGCCATCGTGCGCGCGCAAGGCGGGCAACGGGCCCCACTGAAAAGCGCCAAGGCGAGCTTCCGGCTGGTCACCTTGAGCCACGGCCTCGAACAGCCCTGGAGCATGGCCTTCCTGCCCGACGGCCGCATGCTGATCACCGAGCGGCCGGGGCGCCTGCGAGTCTTCGCCAACGGCAAGCTGGAGCGCGCGCCCCTCTCCGGCGTGCCCGAGGTCCACGTCGCGGGCCAGGCCGGCCTGCTGGATGTCTGCCTGCATCCCCGGTTTGCCCAGAACCGCGTGCTCTATCTGTCCTACATCTCGCCAGGGGCCGGTGGGCCGACCGCCACCGTCGCGCGGGCCGAGCTGGGCGACGGCGCGCTGCGCGGCACGACCGTCATCTTCGAGGCGCTGCCGCGGCGGCAGGGCAACGCCAACCTCGGGTCGCGCATCGTCTTCGACCGCGCCGGCCTGATGTATGTGAGCTGCGGCGACCGCTTCCAGATGGAGCTGGCGCAGGACCTGCGCGACTGCGCAGGCAAGATCGTGCGGCTCAGGGACGACGGCTCCATCCCGCCCGACAATCCGTTCGTCGGCCGGCCCAACGTGCGGCCGGAGATCTTCAGCTGGGGCCATCGCAATCCGCAGGGCCTTGCCATGCACCCGGAGACCGGCCGGATCTGGGAGGTCGAGCATGGCCCCAAGGGCGGCGACGAGCTGAACGTCCTGAAGGCCGGCGCCAACTACGGCTGGCCGCGCGTGACCTACGGCACCAACTACGATGGCAGCATCATCACCAACACGCGCCATCTCGACGGCATGGAAGATGCGCTGTGTACCTGGGTGCCATCGATCTCGCCCTGCGGTCTCTCCTTTTACACCGGCGACAAGTTCCCGGCTTGGCGCGGCTCCCTGCTCACCGGCGCACTGTCGGCCTACGCCTTGTTCCGGATCGAGGTCGACGGCGAGCGCTATCGGAGCGAGGAACGGTTGATCGAAGGCCGGCTTCCCTATATCCGCGACGTGCGCCAAGGGCCCGACGGGCTGGTCTATCTCGTCACCCACAGCGACGATGGCGGCCTGTTCCGCCTCGAGCCCGCGTAAGTGTTCTTATTGGTACCATGCCCCCGTCCTTGATGCCCCCATCCTTGATCTTGGCCTCCGCCAGCCCCTCCCGCCGCAAGATGCTCGCCAGTGCCGGTCTATCCTTCGATGTCGTGCCGGCCGGCGTCGACGAAGAGGAGATCACGCGCAGCCTCGGCAACAAGGCGGCCCCTCAGGAGCTCGCTTCGACGCTCGCGGAGATGAAGGCCGTGCGCGTTTCCTCGAAGCACCTCGACGCTTTCGTGATCGGCGCCGATTCGACGCTGGCCTGCAACGGCCGGCTGTTCGACAAGCCGCCGACCCTGGAGGTCGCGCGCAAGCAGCTGATGGCGCTGCGCGGCCAGACCCACGAGCTCTTCTCCTCGGTCGTGGTGGCGCGGGGCGGGACGCGCATCTGGCATTGGGCCGAGCGGGCGCGGCTCACCATGCGCTCGTTCAACGACACTTTCGTCGATGCCTACCTCGCGCGCGCCGGCAAGGACGTGCTGACCTCGGTGGGTGCCTACCAGCTCGAGGGGCTCGGCGCACATCTCTTCACGCGCGTCGACGGCGACTACTTCACCATCCTCGGCCTGCCCTTGCTGCCGCTGCTCTCCTTCCTGGCGGGCCACGGCATCGGCCTCGAGAAGGCGGCGTGAGCCCGTTCGAGGCCCTGCTGGCCGAGGCGCACGGGCGCCCGTTCGCGGCGATCGTCGGCTGGCCGGTCGAGCATTCCCGCTCGCCGGCGCTGCACGGCTACTGGCTGAAGAAGCACGCGATCGACGGCTATTACGGGAGGCTGCCTGTCGAACCCAAGCCGGAAGCGCTGAAGGCGCTGGTCGACTTCCTGAAGGCGACGCCCAACGCCCGCGGCTGCAATCTCACCCTGCCGCACAAGGTCGACATCATGCCCCTGCTCGACCGCATCCATCCCGACGCGGAGCGGATCGGCGCGGTCAACACGGTCATCAAGCAGCCCGACGGCAGCCTCGAAGGCCGCAACAGCGATGCGTTCGGCTTCCTTGCCGCGCTGAAGCAGGGCGCGCCCCGCTGGGCGCCGGAAGCGGGACCGGTCGTCGTGCTGGGCGCCGGCGGCGCGGCGCGCGCAGTCGTGGCGAGCCTGATCGACGCGGGCGTGCCGGAGCTGCGCCTGATCAACCGCACCCAGGAAGCGGCCGTCAATCTCGGCGTCGCCTTCACGCCGAGCGACGGCCGCCAGATCATGATCGAACGCTGGGACGAACGCTCGCAGATGCTCGGCGGCGCCACGTTGCTGGTGAACACGACGTCGCTCGGCATGAAGGGGCAGCCGCCGCTCGAGCTGGATCTCGCGCGCCTGCCGGCCGATGCCGTGGTCGACGATATCGTGTACGTCCCGCTCGAGACCGCGCTGCTCGCCGCGGCACGGGCCCGCGGCAACACCTGCATCGACGGGCTTAACATGCTGCTCCACCAGGGCCGCATGGGCTTCCAGGCCTGGTTCGGCCAGGACGTCCAGGTGACCGAGGAACAGCGCCAGGCGGTTCTGGCCGCCTGACATCTTGCCGGACCGAGAGTGTCCCGCCCGCTCATCCGCACATGTGAATGCGCTCAATCATGAGGCCGGCGGGACGCCGCGGTCCGGCAAGAGTTACTGATTCATCGACGAGAAGAAGTCCGAGTTGGTCTTCGCGGTGCGGAGCTTGTCGAGCAGGAACTCGATCGCGTCCACCGCTCCCATCGGCATGAGGATGCGGCGCAGCACCCACATCTTCGACAGCGTCGCGCGGTCGACCAGCAGCTCCTCTTTACGCGTGCCCGACTTGGTGATGTCGATCGCCGGGAAGGTGCGCTTGTCGGCGACCTTGCGGTCGAGGATGATTTCGGAGTTACCGGTGCCCTTGAACTCCTCGAAGATCACCTCGTCCATGCGGCTGCCGGTGTCGATCAGCGCCGTGGCGATGATGGTGAGCGAGCCGCCCTCCTCGATGTTGCGCGCGGCGCCGAAGAAGCGCTTCGGCC
The DNA here is from genome assembly GCA_035293665.1 of Reyranella sp. GTDB lineage: Bacteria > Pseudomonadota > Alphaproteobacteria > Reyranellales > Reyranellaceae > Reyranella. The sequence goes on from DATGMK010000053.1 coordinate 12,591, forward strand.
GCTGCAGCGCGTTGGCGTCGACACCGCCGGTCAGCACCTTGCCTGACGACGGCACGACGGTGTTGTAGGCGCGGCCGAGACGCGTGATGGAATCCAACAGGATCACGACGTCGCGCTTGTGCTCGACCAGGCGCTTGGCCTTCTCGATCACCATCTCGGCGACGGCGACGTGGCGGCTCGCCGGCTCGTCGAAGGTCGAGCTCACGACCTCGCCCTTCACCGTGCGCTGCATGTCGGTCACTTCCTCCGGCCGCTCGTCGACGAGCAGGACCATGAGGTAGACCTCCGGATTGTTGGCGGTGATGGCGTGCGCGATGTTCTGCATCAGCACGGTCTTGCCGGTGCGCGGCGGCGAGACGATCAGGGCGCGCTGGCCCTTGCCGATCGGGGCGATCAGGTCGATCACGCGGGTCGAGATGTCGAGCTGCTGCTGCGGCGCCGAGGTCGAGGCCTTCTTGGTCAGCGTGCCGGTCGTGCGGCGGGCCGACGAGACGCGGCCGGACGACGTCGCGCGCGAGGAGCTCTGCTCCTCGGAGATGGTCGGCGCCATCACCCCCGCACCCTCCATCTCGAGCTTCAGCTTCTCGTCGGGATAGAGCGGTGTCAGCGAGTCGAAGCCGATGCGATGGCGCAGCGCCTCGGGGTCGTCGAAGTTGATCTTGTTGATCTGCACCATGGCGAAGTAGCGCTCGCCGTCCTTGGGCGCGCGGATCTCGCCTTCGACCGTGTCGCCGGTGCGCAGGCCGAAGCGCCGGACCTGCTGGGGGCTCACATAGATGTCGTCGGCGCCCGGCAGGTAGTTGGCTTCCATCGAGCGCAGGTAGCCGAAGCCGTCGGGGATCACCTCGATGGTGCCGCTGCCGGAGATCGCCTGGTCGTTGGCGGCGAGCTTTTGCAGGATGGCGAACAGCAGTTCCTGGCGACGCATCTGCGCGGCGCCTTCCACGCCCTGCTCCTCGGCAAACGCCAGCAGCTCGGGCGGCTTCTTCTTTTTCAGGTCTTCGAGATTCATAAGTCTTTTCAGCAGGTTGGGAATGACGCACGCGCTCGGCCGGCCAGGGCGGCCAACCATGAAATGAGTGCTGTGTCGTACGAGTTGGGCCCCGTCGATCACCGCCGGGCGGCGGCGCCAAGGGCCCTAGGTGATGCTTATATAATTGCGCGGCCGGGGACTGTCAAAGCCCGACAGGCCGATCAGTCCTCCTCCGCCAGCATCTCGGCGTAGCGGAAGATCTCGGTGTGGTCGGCGCCCTTGCCGAGCTTGCCGTCGGCGGCGGTCCAGTAGGCGACCGCCTGCTCGAGGTTGGGCATCTTGAGCTTGAGATGGGAGGCGACATCGCCTGCAGTGCGCAGGTCCTTGGCCATCAGGGCCATCGAGAAGCCGGCGGCGAAGCTGCGCGAGACGAGGAACTGGCGGCCCTTCACCTCAGTGGCGTTGCTCTTGCCGGTCGAGGTGTTGAACACGTCGACCATGGTGCCGGGATCGAGCCCGAAGGCTTCGCCGACGATCAGCGCCTCGGACAGCGCCACCACGCCTGCGGCGGAAAGATAGTTGTTCAGCGCCTTCAGCGCATGGCCCGCACCGGCCGGACCGCAGAGCGTGATGGTCTTGCCCATCGCGCCGAACACCGGCCGCGCCCGCTCGAGGTCGGCTGCCGCACCGCCGACCATGATCGACAGCGAGCCGTCGACCGCGCGCTTCACGCCGCCCGACACCGGCGCGTCGAGCAACGCCAGCCCCTTGCCGGCGAGATCGCGGGCGAGCTTCTGGGTGTCGACCGGATTGGACGAGCTCATGTCCATCACCAGCGCGCCGGCGCCCAAACCCTCGACGGCGGCGTCGCGGCCTTCGAGCACGGCGGCGCGCACCGCCTTGCCGTCGGGCAGCATGGTGATCAGCGCGTCGGCGCCCTGCGCGGCCGCCTTGGCCGAGGCCGTGGCGAGCGCGGTCGGATGGGCGCCGACGAAATCCGACACCGCCTTTTGCGAGAGGTCGAACACGCGCAGCGTGAAGCCCGCACCGGCCAGCCGCGAGGCCATTGGGCGGCCCATCATGCCGAGGCCGATGAAGGCGATCGTGGCGGGCGGGTTCAGGGCGGGCATGGCTGGTCCTTACTGTGTGAGGTCGTATTCATAGAGCGGCAGCGTGCGGCCGGGAATGGCATCGGACGGCGCCTGCGAAACGAAGCGCGCACCCATCCGTTCGTAGAACGCTGCGGCGTTGGGATCGGCGAGGATCGCCATGCGCCTGGCGCCGAGGCGTCGTGCCAGGGCGACCGCTGCTTCGAACAGGGCCCGGCCGACGCCGCGATTGAGCGTGCGCGGATCGACGAACATCAGGCCGAGCTCGCCGTCGGGCTCGACCCGCGCCACGCCGAACACCAGGCCCTGTCGCTCGGCGACCAGCACGCGCCCCGCGACGATCTCACCGTCGCGCACGGTGAGCGACGCCTGGCTCCGGCGCATGAAGGCCTCGTCATAGCCCCAGTGCGCCTTGGAGCGCACGCAGAGCGCGGTCAGCGAGTCCGCCTCGCCGACCCGCGCACTGCGGACGGAGATGTCAGATGCCACGTTCCTTGAAGACGCCGCTGGCTGTCTTGAAGGCGTCGAGGCTGGCCGGGATGCCGCAATAGATCGCGACCTGCAGGAAGATCTCCTTGATCTCCTCCTTGGTGAGGCCGTTGTTCAGCGCGCCGTTAACGTGCAGCTTGAGCTCGGGGCCGCGGTTGAGCGCCGCCAGCATCGCGAGGTTCAGCATCGAGCGGGTCTTCTTGGAGAGGCCCGGCCGAGTCCAGGCATAGCCCCAGCAATACTCGGTGGTGATGTCCTGGAACGACATCATGAAGTCGTCGTTGGCGGCGCCCGCCAGCGAATTGTCGACATAGGCCGCGCCCAGCACGGCTTTGCGCATCTTCATGCCCTCGTCGTAGAGCTTCTTGTTGCGCGGGTTGGGCTTGGCTTTCTTCGCTGCGGCTTTGGCCTTGGCCATCTTGCTCCTCCATTAAAAAGCGGCGGAGCATAGAACGGAAAGTCCGGAAGGTCAGGCGGCGGCGCTGTGCGGCGTCTTTGCCGGACGGTCGAGGCCCTTGGCACGGGCCTTCTGGCAGAGATCGTCGATGGTGATGGTGTCGAGCTGCGTCATCATCTCCTCGCGGAGATGCTCCCACATCGGCCACACCACCTCGTGCGCCAGCGGCGAGCCGACCGACAGGTCGTTGGGCTCGGTCTCGGCCTCGAGCTTCCGCACCACGCGCACGACCTCACCCAGGGTGATGCGACTTCGCTCGCGGCCCAGGCGATAGCCGCCGCGCGGGCCCCGCTTGCCGCTCAGGATGCCGGCCCGCACCAGGTGCTGCAGGACCTGCTCGAGGTAGCGCTTGGGAATGCGCTGGCGCTCGGTGATGTCGCCGCTGCGCACCGGGTTCTCGCCGACATGGAACGCCACGTCGAGCACCGCTTCGATCGCGAACATCGTCTTCTTGCTGAGCCGAGGCATGGGCGGCCTCCCGACCCCTTCACTTGCGTTGCGCCGCCTCCGCTTTCACGCCGGTGGATCCGAACCCACCGGCACCCCTGGCCGTCTGGTCGAGTTGGGAAACCTCCCGCCAGACCGCCCTTGCGTGCCGCGCCACGATCAGCTGTGCAATTCGCATGCCGCGGGTGATGCGGAAAGGCTCGGCGCCCAAATTGATAAGGATTACCCCCACTTCGCCGCGATAGTCGGCGTCGATCGTGCCGGGCGCGTTGGCCACTGTGATGCCGTTCTTGGCGGCCAGCCCGGAACGCGGGCGGACCTGGGCCTCGAAGCCCACCGGCAGGGCAATCGAGATGCCGGTCGGCACGATCTTGCGCTCCAGCGGCTTCAGCTCGATCTCGCCCTCGATGGCGGCCAGCAGGTCGGCGCCGGCCGAGGCCGCGGTCGCATAGTCCGGCAGCGGCAGACCCTGACCGTGCGGCAGGCGGACGATCTCGATGGCGACGTCTTCGGCGCTCACTCGGCGGCCTCGGCCGGCCGCGGGCGGGTGAGGTGCAGCGCGATGGCGCCGGCGAGCTGCATGGCGACGCGGTCCTTCGACAGGGTGGGCCAGTCCTGCACGCCCTCGGCGGTGATCAGGTGCACGGTGTTGCGCTCGCCGCCGAACGTGCCGGTCGCAGGCGAGACGTCGTTGGCCACGATCCAGTCGCAGCCCTTGCGGGTGCGCTTCTCGATCGCGTTGGCGACCAGGTTCTCGGTCTCGGCCGCGAAGCCCACGACCAGCGTCGGCCGGTTCGGCCCGCGCCCGGAAAGCGTCGCCAGGATGTCGGGATTGGGCGTGAGCTCGAGCGCTGGCGGTGCGGCGCCCGGCTGCTTCTTGATCTTGGCCGTGGCCGGCCTGGCCATCTTCCAGTCGGCGACGGCGGCGGCACACACCGCGACATCGGTTTTTCCGGCGGCCAGGCACGCGGCCAGCATCTGGTCGGCCGAGTCGATCTTCACGACGTTCACGCCAGCCGGATCGGGCACAGTCACCGGCCCGCTCACCAGCGTCACCTCGGCACCGAGCTGTGCCAGCGCCGCCGCGATGGCGTGGCCCTGCTTGCCCGACGAATGATTGGAGATGTAGCGCACCGGATCGATCGCTTCGCGCGTCGGACCGGACGTCACGAGCGCCCTCTTGCCCGCGAGCGGCTTCTCGGTCGTCAGCAGCGATTCGATCGCGGCGACGATCTCCTCCGGCTCCGACAGGCGGCCGGGACCGTATTCGTTGCAGGCCATGACGCCGTCGTTCGGTCCGACGAAATGGACGCCGCGCTTCCTGAGCGTCTCGACGTTGGCGACGGTCGCCGCGTGCGTCCACATGCGCACGTTCATCGCCGGCGCCGCCAGCACCGGCTTGTCGGTGGCGAGCAGCACGGTCGTGGCGAGATCGTCGGCCAGCCCCGCCGCCATGCGCGCCAGGACGTTCGCCGTCGCCGGGGCCACGACCAGCAGGTCGGCATCGCGCGAAAGCTGGATATGGCCCATCTCGCTTTCGTCGGTGAGCGAGAACAGCTCGGTATAGACCTTGTCCTCGGTGAGCGCCTGCAGCGCCATCGGCGTGACGAACTTCGCCCCCGCCGCGGTCAGCACGCAGCGCACCGACGCGCCCCGCTTGCGCAACGCGCGGACCAGCTCCTGCGCCTTGAAGGCGGCGATGCCGCCCGCGACGATCAGCAGGATTCGCTTGCCCTTGAGCATGGCGGTCACCCTATCACACCGGCCGGCGGAGGGGCAGCACGCAGCCCTCTTGTGCCGGGGGCGCGCCACTCCAGTGGCGCGTCATGGTCATCGGACCGCGGAGCTCCAGCTCCGCTCGAGAGCGGGCCTGGAGGCCCGCGGTCCAATGAACATGAGAAGCGGCGCCACTGTTCCATGCGAACCACGTCAGCGCAGCCAGGCCACGATGGCGGCGAGCAGGGCGAAAACGGCGATGATCTCGGCGAAACCGATGTCCCGGGTGAAGCGGCTGAGCACCGAATCGACTTCCGTCTCGACGTGTTCGGCCTCGCGGCGTTCGCGCTCGGCGATCAGGTGCAGGTTGTCGATCAGGCGCGGGACGCGGCGCAGGCCCTGCATCAGGTCCTGGACGCCGCGCTGGACGGTGGCGCGCGGTCCGAAATGGTCGCGCATCCAGTCCTCGATCAGCGGCCGCGCCAGCTCCCAGATGTTGACGTTGGGATTGAGCCGCGTGCCCATGCCCTCGGCCATCAGCATGGTCTTCTGCAGCAGCAGGAGCTGCGGCTGCACCGCCATCTCGAACTGCTCGGTGACGCGCAAGAGCTGCGCCAGCAGGCGGGCGATCGAGATCTCGTGCGAGGGCTTGCCGAAGATCGGCTCGCCGATCGAGCGGCAGGCCTGGGCGAACATCTCGATCGACTGGTGCGCCGGCACGTAGCCCGCGCGGAACTGCACCTCGGCGACCGCGCGGTAGTCGCGCCGCAGGAAGGCGACCAGCAGCTCGGCGAGATAGCCGCGCGTGTCCTCGTCGACCCGGCCCATGATGCCGAAATCGACCGGCACGATGCAGCCCTGGCGGTCGACGAAGGCGTTGCCGCCATGCATGTCGGCGTGGAAGAAGCCGTCGCGGAACACCTGGTAGAAGAACGCCTCGGCGCTCTTCTGCATGATGGCGTCGGGATCGTGGCCGGCGGCGATGATCGCGTCGCGATCGCCGATCGGGATGCCGTCGACCCGCTCCTGGGTCATCACGCGCTGCGCCGTGCGGTCCCAATCGATCTCGGGCGCGCGGTAGGTGGGATCGTCGGCGAAGTTCTCGCCCAGCTCCTGCGCCGCCGCCGCCTCCATGCGCAGGTCCATCTCCACCCGCACCACGTCGGCGAAGGCCTTGACCGATTCGACCGGCCGCAGCCGGCGGAAGCGCGGCTGGGTCCGCTCGACCAGCTCGGCCATCCAGTAAAAGAGGTCGAGGTCGCGGGCGAAGGCCGCCTCGATGCCGGGACGCAGCACCTTCACCGCGACCGGGCGGCCGTCGGTCGTCGTGGCGAAATGCACCTGGGCGATCGAGGCGGCGGCGACCGGGATGTCCTCGAAGCTTTCGAACAGCGCCGCGATCGGCTTGCCAAGCTCGGCTTCGATGGTGCGCCGCGCCTCCTCGCCGGAGAAGGCCGGCAGATGGTCCTGCAGCTTGGCGAGATCGCTCGCCACCTCCTCGCTCAGCAGGTCGGCGCGGGTCGACATCGCCTGGCCGAGCTTGATGAAGCTCGGCCCCATCTCCTGCAATGCCGCCGCCAGCCGCTCGCCCGGCCGGCGCCCGTCGCGGCGCCAGACGAAGAGCCGCGCCCAGGCGACCAGCGCCGGTGCGATGCCCAGCGTCTCGAGCGGGAACAGAGCATCGTGCCGCGCGAAGCTCAGCGCCACGCGCAACAGGCGCCAGCTGTTCCGGATCGCGCGCAGCATATCTAGATCCGCCAGCCCGTATGCAGGGCGACGACGCCGAGCGTCATGTTGCGCCAGCCGACCCGCTCGAAGCCCGCCTCGCCCATGCGGCGTGCCAGGTCGCGCTGCGATGGGAAGCGGCGGATGCTCTCATGCAGATACCGATACGACTCGGAATCGCGCGCGACGAAACGGCCGAGCAGCGGCAGCGCGCGCTCGGAATAGGCGTCGTACATCCGGCCGACCGGGGCCGAGGTGACCTTGCTGAACTCCAGGCACATGAAGCGCCCGCCGGGCCGCAGCACGCGGAACGCCTCGCGCAATGCCTTGTCGATGTCGGTGACGTTGCGCAGGCCGAAGGCGATCGTATAGGCGTCGAACGAGCGGTCGGGGAACGGCAGGGCCTCGGCATCGCCGGTCGTCCAGGTCAGGCCCTTCAGCAGCCCGCGATCGGCGGCGCGGTCGCGGCCGACCTCGAGCATCGCCGGGTTGATGTCGCAGATCGTGACGTCGGCGCCCTCTCCCGTCCCATGGCCCACCCGCTGGACGATGCGGAAGGCGATGTCGCCGGTGCCGCCCGCAACGTCGAGGAACTTCTCGGTCTTGCGCGGGTGGAGCACGTCGACCATCGCGTTCTTCCACAGCCGATGGACGCCCCCGGACATCAGGTCGTTCATCAGGTCGTAGCGCGGCGCCACCGATTCGAACACGCGCGCGACCAGTCCCGCCTTCTCGCCCGCGGGCACATCGCGATAGCCAAAGGAGGCCCGATCGGCTGGAGTGTGAGGCTCGGTCATGGGCAGGAACCTAGAGGAATCGCCATGCTGCTGAAAGACCGGGTGATTCTCATCACCCATGTCGAAAAGTTCGCCGGTCACGGCACGACACAGGTCGCTCTGGCGCAAGGCGCGACGGTCCTGGCGCACGATCCGTCGTTCGACGACGCGGCCGCGCGGCGCACGTACGAGAGCACCTTCCCCGGCGCGCAGGCCATCGCGGCGACCGAGCCCGCGGCGCTGGTCGAGCTCGCCCTGAAGCGCCGGGGCCGGATCGACGCGCTGGTCAACAACGACGCCTTTCCCGCCCTGCGCGCGCCGCTCGCCGAAGCGCGCATGGAGGACTTCCGCGCGGCTCTGGAGGCGATGGCGGTGCAGCCGCTGCGGCTCACCCAGCTCGTCGCGCCCTCGATGCGCCAGCGCAAGTCGGGCCGGATCGTGTTCGTGTCCTCGGCGGCGCCGTTGCGCGGCATCGCCAACTACGCGCCGTACGTCGCCGCACGGGCAGCGGCCAACGGGCTGGTCTCGTCGCTTGCCAAGGAGCTCGGCCGCGACGGCATCACGGTGAACGCGGTCGGCTCGAACTATGTCGAGAACCCCGACTACTTTCCGCCGCAGCTGCTGGCCGACACCGAGGCGATGAGGAAGATGACCGCCCAGATCCCCCTCGGCCGCCTCGGCAAGAGCGCCGAGCTCGGCGCCGCGATCTGCTTCCTGTGCTCCGACGGCGCAGGCTTCATCACCGGCCACGTGCTGCCGCATGCCGGCGGTTGGGCCTGACTTTCCGGCGTTCCGCTCCGCGCCCCTCCTTGGCGGGAGTCCACTGGAGTCCACTCGGGTGTGGACCGGTTGGATGCCGATGGCACAAGGGTTTTGGGCCTGGAGTCCACGAATCCACCCATTCTGTCCCAACTGAAAAACACCCCTCATCGGACCGCGTCACTCCGGTGGCGCCCATGACTCTGATTGCGCCGCTGGAGTGGAGCGGTCCGATGAGGGATCATGCGCGCGACTCTGCATGATCGCGCGCCGAACACCTAATAAGGGCAATGGCCGGGTGAACAGGCCCCTCTTTGCTGCATCGAAGCGCGGTCCATTGCCCATCACGACCTCGTCGCGAGCACGATATTGGCGGGCCTTGGACGCTCGCGCGCCGCTTTCCCCTGGAAATCGAGGCTCGGCCCGCGGGAAATCTACGTCGGCCCGAAAAACAAATTGGCGGGCGAGACGGCGCCTACTCGCACTTCGGCGGCGGGAAGAGCGTGACCTCGTGCGCCTCGAGCAGGACGGCGATGTTCTGCCGCTTGATCAGCCGGCGCAGCACCACGCCCGATTCGTGCAGCAGCCAGTACTCGTCGCCGAACTCGTTGAAGTCGCCGACCCGGCGGCGCACGGCGAAGGTGCGGCCTTGGGCGAAGTTCTTGTCCGACGCCTTGAGATCCTTCGGCAGGTCGGTCGGGATCATGTATCCCGGCGGCAGGCGCTGGAAGTGCTCCACGATCGGCTTGTGGAAGCGCAGCATCTCGACCGTCCTGATGTCGATCGGATCGGGATGGTTGGCCAGCAGCGCGTCGACCAGCGCCGCCCGCGCCGCCGCCGGCGGCAGCGTGCCGGCCGGCAGGTCGCTGGTCTGCTTGTAGGTGCCGAGATCGGCGCGCAGCTTGCCGCCGTCGGCGCCCAGCGTCGCCTTGGCATTGGCGGTGGTGACGCGGCCGTTCAGGCGCAGCCGCACCTGATACGCGAGCTGCGAGCCGTCGAGCGGCTCGGTCGCGGTCAGCCGCTCCTCGATCCGGTCGCCGGTCGGCCCGAGCTTGGTCGGCGCGGTCTTCTCGCCCTTCTCGAGGCCGAACTGGAAGACCTCGCCGAGCGTCCAGCCCTGGCAGCTCCTGGTCAGGCTGTAGGTCCCCTGCCCCTCGGCATAGGCGAGCTTCTCGTCCGCCGGCAGCTTGACCTCGTAGGACACCGAATGGCTGCTCAGCCCCGCGGCCTGCGCCAGCGGCGCGGCCAGCAGGCTGCAGGCAAGAACGACAGACAGCCAAAGTGCCCTGTCACCCTGAGCGAGGCGAAGGGTCTCATTCCGCTTCGAACGGCGATGAGGTCCTTCGCTGAAGCGCGAATCGGATTCGCACGATTCAGGACGCCTGATGGGCATGCCTTTCGATTAAGCGAAACACCGCAAACCGGCAACGCGGCGAATGTATCTGCGCGGCCGGTATGATATTTTCATACCCTCAGGATGCAGATGCCCAAGGTCGCCAAACGCACATTCAGCCTGCCGCCCGAACAGGCAGCCTATATCGACGCGAAGGTCGAGGATGGCGCCTACGCATCAGGCTCCGAGGTCGTCCGCGCCGGCCTGCGCGCCCTGCAGGAGCGCGACGCTGCATTCGAGCGGTGGCTAAGCGAAGAGGTCGTGCCAACCTATGACGCGATGAAGGCCAATCCTAAGCGCGGACTGTCTGGACGCTCGGTCTTTGCCGAAGTGCAGGCTCGGTACACGAAGCGCAAGGCGCAGCGTACCGTCGTCGCTAAATGAACTCCTTGGCAGCTATGCTCCGTTGGAACTCTTCGACTTCCTGCACTACGAACGTGAGATGGTGATTGGTATCGATCGAGATCCATCGCGTTGTGCTGCCGAGGGCAGTTTGACGACTGCATAGAAGGATCTGGCTGTCACCCCAGCTAAAGCCCGCCCCGAGGAAATGCGTCGATCTCACTAGTCGGGCCGACAAAGAATACATCTGCTCTTGGTTGCCATCGCTACTAAACGCGTGGCCGCGCACAATATACATCTGTCCTTTAACTGTGTGGCGTATTTTGCCGTTCGTGAACCTGCTCGGCGCCTCGGAAGTTGTTGGGCCCCGTACGCCATAGTCACCGCTGACAATCGTCACATCCGGCAAATTCAGGCGCAGCGTCTGCCAAGCCAGCATTTCCTTACGAAGGACAAAGCCCTCCGAATCTCTATCGCTAACTGCTAAATCAATCGTCTTGGGCAGCGAGCACCCTGCGACGATGTAATAGTCAAAACCGAACATCCCAAGCTGGCGAATGACGTTCTCGGACGTTTCGACTATCCGTTCAATAGACATGGCGCTCATTGATACGTCTGCGAAGTCGAGCAATACCGAGCACCTACCTGGATCGAGTTCGAGTCCCTCAAGGATGTCGGCGATCGTTGCTTGAAAGAGTTCGGGCTCTGCCGAATCCTCGAATGCGGAGCTGTCTAGCCGTACGCAATACCGGCCATCAGTGCGGAGGGGAATTGCTTGGATCCCCATCCGATATTCCGGATTGCTCCAACGATCATAACCAACGACCGGAACCACCGACACACCTACGGCTTCAAGACCAAGGACCATGTGAGCAATTGCGTGGTCCCCGTTCTCAACCTGGGCGTCCGGAGACCATTGGTAACCATCCACCATCGCGACGCGACCCTTCCAGACCGCGCCGACTCTCTGAAACACGCGATTCAGATATGCCATCGTTGGCGCTTTGCTCGTCTGAAAGTACTTTCTCTGCCTTATCGCGTCAGTTACTCGGCCAATCTCCAGAAGGGGCTCGATCTTCCTGGCCACCCTTTGATCCAAGCCGGCGAGCGCGTCACACTCTCCCTGGTTCGCCTTCAAGATTGAAACGTGGGTCGGCCGCATTTGCCCCTCTCAACCGTCGATTGCTTCCAGCATGCTTCTAACCTGACGATGCCCTACCATCGAGTTGAAGAGAGCGTAGTTGCCGGTTTCTCTGTGAAGTCGACCGACTACGATAGCAGGATGAATTTTGAGCTCTCTCGCCAACTTCTCGATTGTCTCTTTTCTTGGCGACATGAACGCGTCGCTCCGTTTCCAAATCAGTCTTGGGATGAAAGCCTCTCCTGCTAGCCGATTCGCTTCGGCTTCCCGTCGGTCCTCCGAACTCGTATTGAGATCGTCGACAAAGGCATCGGCGTCACCGTCGACATGCTTCCAAATGTGGACGGCCTCATGCAACAAGGTAAACCAGAAATTATCCAGGCGATCGTAACGCAACGTCAAAGCGATCACTGGAGTACCATCAACATCCTTAAGCGCGGCGCCATCGAGTTGGGTACCCTTTAGCTGTGGCTCTATCACGACAGCAATGCCGCAATTCTGCAAATACTCTATTGCCATCAGCGGGCCCTGCTCGGACCAACTCATCCTCGCCAGTTCTCGCAAGAGTGAAGCATTCAACCGATCCCGTTCAAAGTGACCGAGCCTTGCCTTTTTGAGCCTTGCGCGCTGAATGACGCGGGCTAACCACGCGTACAGGGCGTACATAGTTGTTGGAGATTTGGCCTCTCCTGAAAGCCTCCGTCGGAAGGACGCTGCACCAAATTGTAGGTGCGCGTCTGCGATGTACTTCTTGACCAAGCCTTCCGTCGAACTCGCATCGCGCTTAGTCAGCTTCTCGAACCATCCACGAGCGATCATCTCCTTGACTGGAAACTTCGACCAGTCGATCTCTTTCTTCTCAGTTACAACAGACTCGTTCAACCCAACCAGGGTCTCCGCCGATATTCCGAGCCCCAGCGAGAGGGCGCGGATCATTTGCACTGTTAGCGGCCTCTTTCGATTAAGAACCTCAGACACGCGACTGCTCGTGCCAAAATAGGGGATCAAGTCGGCTCGCTTCAGACCCTTCTCGTTCATTCGAAACAGGATGGCATCGATTGGATCAGGCGGTTCGATCGGATATTTGCTGTTCTCATATGCCTCAATGAGCACCGTCAGCACTTCGAGTCGCTCAGATTCGCTTGCACCTAGGTTCTCCCCACGCGCAATGAATCGCTCAACCTCCTCAAGATAAGCGTGATATTCGCCTTCGGTACGAATTACTCTAGTGCTCATTTGCCACTTCAAAAACTCGAACTGCAACGACGACTGCAACACCTTCGGCAAATGCGACTAATACGCGAACCCTGAGGGGATGTTCTGGTACGCGAAAGAGGAACGCCCCATCCATTTCGTGCAAAACACTCGGGAACTGCTTCTCAATGTCCGCCGGGCGCTTCCATTGCGCGTCCCGAACTTCGGCAGCCCAACTCACGACCCATTTGGCCGTGCTCGGATCCTTCCTCAGCGGGATTAGCTTTGGCGTGCCAATCAGGCGCAAGTCATTTCTCCCAAATTGGGAGGAATTGACCTCATATTAGAGACGCTGTCAACCTCCCAGATTGGGAGGAATAGGACAGCTAACTGAACGCCTCTTCCCACGTCCCCCGCGTCGAGGCCTTCGAATACTCGGTCGCGCGGTTCTCGAAGAAGTTGGTGTGCTCGATGGCGTTCAGCATCTGGTCCATCCAGGGCAGCGGGTTCTTCGCGTCCTTGCGGTAGATGGGCTGCAGGCCGAGCTGGGTCAGGCGGCGGTCGGCGATGAAGCGGATGTAGCGCTTCACGTCGGTTGCGGTCATGCCCTCGATGCCGTCGAGCTGGAAGGCGAGGTCGATGAAGGCGTCCTCGTGGTCGACGATGGTCGAGCAGGCGATGTAGATCTCGCGCTCGAGCTCCTCCGTCCAGATCTCGGGATTCTCCTGCACGAAGGTGCGGAACAGCTTGATGATCGAGTTGCAGTGCAGCGTCTCGTCGCGCACCGACCACGAGATGATCTGCCCCATGCCCTTCATCTTGTTGAAGCGCGGGAAGTTCATCAGCATCGCGAACGAGGCGAACAGCTGCAGCCCCTCGGTGAAGCCGCCGAACACCGCCAGCGTCTTGGCGATCTCGTGCTTGGACTCGACGGTGAAGCCCTGCATGTAGTCGTACTTCGCCTTCATCTCGCTGACGGTGAGGAAGGCCGAATACTCGCTCTCGGGCATGCCGATCGTGTCGAGCAGATGGCTGTAGGCCGCGACGTGCACCGTCTCCATGGCGGAGAAGGCAGCCAGCATCATCTGCACCTCGGTCGGCTTGAACACGCGGCTGTAGTGCCGCATGTAGCAGTTGTTCACCTCGACGTCGGCCTGGGTGAAGAAGCGGAAGATCTGCGTCAGCAGGTGGCGCTCGCTGTCCGAGAGCTTGTTGCGCCAGTCCTTGACGTCGTCCGCCAGCGGCACCTCTTCCGGCAGCCAGTGGATGCGCTGCTGCGTCAGCCACGCATCGTAGGCCCAGGGATAGTGGAACGGCTTGTAGATCGGCTTGGCGTCGAGGAGGGACATGGCTTCTTGCTACTCGGGGTCGGCGCTGATGGGTATGGGGCGATTGCGTGAATAGCGGGGATGAGCGCGCTAGCAGCCGTTGAGCGGCGGCTTGAGCTCCTCGATCAGCCAGGCTTCATCGGCGGCAGCGTCTTCCAGCACCAGCAGGTGCGTGGCGCCGTAGCCGATCGCCGTGCCGATCTTGTGCTCGACGCGCCGACCGACATAGAGCACCCGCCAGCCCGCGCCGTAGCGATAGGCGAAGGCGCTGACGGCATTGCGCGCCGCCGGATGCGCATCGATCGGATGAACCGAGAAGGCGAGCGACCGGCTGGTCAGATGGGCCTTCTCGGCGATCGGCTGGATCCACGGGCCGAGCAAGCCGGCCGACAAAGCGCGGGGCATTGCCCACATAGGCTCTCTCCCCGAACTACTGGCAGCTCAGGCATTCCTCGTAGTCGTTGTTGTTGGCCCCGCCGGTCGGCGTACCGACCGGCGGGGGCAGGGGGGCGTCGACGCTAGGAGGAGGTGAAAGAGCCTGGTCGCCGAGCGGCGAGACGACCGCGTCGGTCGAAACGGCCTCGGCACGCTGGATGGAGAGCGAGCGGCAGTAGTAGAGCGTCTTCACGCCGCGCTTCCACGCCATCATGTGGATCTGATGCAGGTCGCGCTTGTGCACGTTGGCCGGCAGGAAGAGGTTGAGCGACTGGCTCTGGCAGATGTACGGCGCGCGGTCGGCCGCGTGCTCGACCAGCCAGCGCTGGTCGATCTCGAACGCCGTCTTGAACACCGCCTTCTCGTGATCGTCGAGGCAGTCGAGATGCTGCACCGAGCCCTGGCTGGTTGTGATCGAGGTCCAGGTGTCCTCGTCGTTCTTGCCCTTCTGCGCCAGCACCTTCTCGAGATACGGGTTGCGCACGACATGGCTGCCCGACAGCGTCTTGTGATTGTAGACGTTCGCCGCCGACGGCTCGATGCCGGGCGAGGCGCCGCCGCAGATGATCGAGATCGACGCGGTCGGCGCGATCGCGAGCTTGTGGCTGAACCGCTCCTCGATGCCGAAGTCGGCGGCATCCGGGCAGGCGCCGCGCTCCTTGGCGAGCGCCTTCGAGGCGGCGTCGCACTGGCTGCGGATGTGCTTGAACATCTTCTTGTTCCACACCTTCGCCATCACCGATTCGATCGGGATGTTGTTCTGCTGCAGGAAGGAGTGGAAGCCCATCACGCCGAGGCCGACCGAGCGCTCGCGCATGGCGGCGTAGGTCGCCCGGGCAAAGTCGGTGCCGGCATTGTCGATGAAGCCCTGCAGCACGTTGTCGAGGAAGCGCATCACGTCCTCGATGAAGGTCGGATGGTCCTGCCACTCCATGTAGCTCTCGAGATTGAGCGAGGAGAGGCAGCACACCGCCGTGCGCTGCTTGCCGTGATGGTCGATGCCGGTCGGCAGCGTGATCTCGCTGCACAGGTTCGAGGTCTTGATCGTGAGGCCGGCGAGCTTCTGGTGCTCCGGCATCGCCTTGTTCACGTGATCGACGAAGATCAGGTACGGCTCGCCGGTCTCGATGCGCGCCGTCAGGATGCGGATCCACAGCGACCGCGCCGAGACCTTGCGCTGCACGGCGCCGTCCTTCGGGCTGACCAGCGCCCATTCCTCGTCGTTCTCGACGGCGCGCATGAAGGCGTCGGAGATCAGCAGGCCGTGGTGGAGATTCAGCGCCTTGCGGTTGGGATCGCCGCCGGTCGGGCGGCGGATCTCGATGAACTCCTCGATCTCGGGATGGTTGACCGGCAGGTAGACCGCCGCCGAGCCGCGCCGCAGCGAGCCCTGGGAGATCGCCAAGGTCAGCGAGTCCATGACGCGGATGAAGGGCACGACACCGGAGGTCTTGCCGTTCATGCCGACCTTCTCGCCGATCGAGCGTAGGTTGCCCCAGTAGGAGCCGATGCCGCCGCCCCTGGCCGCGAGCCAGACATTCTCGTTCCACAGGCCGACGATGCCCTCGAGGGAATCGGTGGCCTCGTTCAGGAAGCATGAGATCGGCAGGCCGCGCGAGGTGCCGCCGTTCGACAGCACCGGGGTGGCCGGCATGAACCACAGGTTGGAGATGTAGTCGTACAGCCGCTGCGCATGGGCATCGTCATCGGCATAGGCCGACGCGACCCGCGCAAACATGTCCTGGTAGGACTCGCCCGGCATCAGATACCGGTCGGAGAGGGTGGCCTTGCCGAAGGCCGTCAGGCGGTCGTCCCGTGAGGAGTCGGTAACAACGCGAGCACCGCTTCGAACCTGAACAACATCAAACACTTGCGGCTCCCTTTTTCTTCTTGTCCACACCTGTGGATAAGACAGGTTGTGGAAGATGGCCTACATCTAGGGGCCGGCTGGGACAGCCCCGCTATCCCTTGATGATACGCAGGGCAGCGAGCCTGTCATCGCCAAATTTATGCCCCACTTGTGAATCTGAAGAAACCACTACTAATAGATTGATCTTCCTTCCAAAAATCGGGTTTGAAATTTTGTCTGCCGGACCCTGCGGAAACCTTCGCGGTCGCAGCATGGGAGGAGAACAAAACGCGCTTTCCCGCGGATTCCTAGGCCGTCAGACGGAATCCACAGCGATTCGGCCGACCGGCGTCGGAGCAGGTCCCGGGAGGGCCGATAGGACGGGCACTTCTCCCGTCGTCAGATTGTCATGGAGGGGACTACGATCGGTGGCTCTTGAAGCCCCCGTCGTCCCGACCGAGCGCAGCGAGCGGAGGGACCTTGGTTCCGCGATCAGCCGCAAATCGTTGAGAGAAGGTCCCTCCGCTCCGCCTCGCTCCGCTCGGCTTCGGTCGGGACGACGGGCGGAGTTGGAGTCATTCTGGACAAAGGCTGCGCGGCAAACGCGAGGACGGGACGATGGCGACAGCGCGGGCGACGCGAACTTACGGTCTCGAAGCCATCGGAGCCGCCGCCGGCGGCGCGGAGGCCCAGGCCTTTGCCCGCGGCCTCTATGAGCGGGTCGCGGCCAAGGATCTGGCCGGCGCCACCGCCGAGCAGCGCGCCGCGGCCGCCCGCTCCCTGCTGGCCTTCGCCAGGCGGCGCCTGCCCGGCGTGGCCAAGGTGCGCGTGTTCAATCCGGCGCCTGATGAACACGGCGCCGAGCACGGCTTCGAGAGCGCCCACACCATCGTGCAGATCGTCAACGACGACATGCCGTTCCTGGTCGATTCGATCACCAACGAGCTGAACCGGCGCGAGCTCGCCATCCATCTGCTGGCCCATCCGGTGTTCGCCGTGCGCCGCGACGTCGATGGCGATCTGCAGAGCATCACCGAGCCGGAGGGCCCGGCGCCGTCCGAATCGATGATGCAGATCGAGATCGACCGGCTGGCCGACGCAGCACAGCGCGACGACCTGGCGGCGGCGCTCGGGCGCGTGCTGGCCGAGGTCCGGCACGCGGTCGGCGACTGGCGGGCGATGCGGCAGGCCGCGCTGGACGCCGTCGAGGACCTGAAACCGGCGCATGCGATCGAGGAGCAGGAGTTCCTGCGCTGGCTCGAAGCCAACCACTTCACCTTCCTCGGCTATCGTCGCTACCGCTACATCGAAGACGGAGCGCAGGCCGGCGGCATCCGCTACGAGGTCATTCCCGGCTCGGCGCTGGGCATCCTGCGGCGCGACGATCTCCGCCTGTTCGACGCGGGGCTGGGGGCCGGCGAGGCGATGGCGCGGTTCGCCCGCGGGCCGCAGCCTCTGCTGATCGTCAAGACCGACCGCGAATCGATGGTGCATCGCCGCGGCGCGATGGACTGCGTGATCGTCAAGACCTACGACGCCGCCGGCGCCGTCGCCGGCGAGCGGCGCTTCGTCGGCCACTTCACCTCGACCGCCTATCACACGCCGGCTTTGGACGTGCCCCTGCTGCGCGGGCGGGTCGAATCGGTGCTGGTGCGGGCCGGGCTCGATCCCAGCGGCCATGACGGCAAGGCCCTGCTCGCCATCCTCGACGCCTATCCGCGCGACGAGCTGTTCCAGATCGACACCGACACGCTCTACCAGCACGCCATGGGCATCCTGCAGCTGCAGGAGCGCCACCGCGTGGCGCTGTTCGTGCGCCGTGATCCGGTCGGCCGGTTCGCGAGCTGCCTGGTGTTCGCGCCGCGCGAGCGCTTCGACCAGCCGCTGAACGAACGCTTCCGCGACATCCTGCAAACGGCGTGGCACGGCACGGTGACCTCGATCACCGGCTCGGGCAGCACCGACAGCGCGCTCGCCCAGGCGCTCTACACGCTGAAGCTCGACAAGCCCGACAGCCCCTCCCCCGATCTCGGCCAGCTCGAGCAGGCGCTGGCTGATGCGGCGACGTCGTGGACCGACCGCTTCGATGCGGCGCTCAACGACCGCGCCGCCGCGCGCAAGTGGCGCGACTGGTTCCCGACGATCTATCGCGACACCTACGACGCCGCGCAGGCGAAGGCCGACATCGAGCCGTTGCAGGCGGCGCTCGAGGGCCGCGACTTCGGCGTGCGGCTCGGCCAGCGCGCCAGCATGCCGCCGCACCGCTTCACGGTGCGCCTGTTCCATCCGCGCAAGACGATCGCCTTGTCCGACATCCTGCCGCTTGCGGAGAATCTCGGCCTGCGGGTGCTGAGCGAGGTGCCGTTCCAGCTCCAGGCCGACGGAAGCGGCGGCGTGGCCCTGCAGGTGCTGCGCGTCGAGACGGCCGACAAGTCGCCGGTCAACCTCGCCGAAGCGGGCCCGCGCTTCATGGAGACGCTGGAGAAGCTGTGGGCCGGCGACCTCGAGAATGACGGCCTCAACAAGCTGGTGCTGAAGGCGGGGCTCGCCTGGCGCGAGATCGCGCTGCTGCGCTCCTACGCCAAGTACCTGCGCCAGGCCGGCATTCCGTTCAGCCAGGAGTACATGGAGCGGGCGCTGGTCGCCTATCCGGCGATCGCCCGTGCCACGGTCCGCCTGTTCGAGGCGCGCTTCGATCCCGGGCTCGGTAGCGATCGCGAGGCGCGCGTCGAGGCGGTCGAGCAGGAGATCGCGACGGCGCTGGAGGGCGTCGCGACGCTCGACGAGGACCGCATCCTGCGCCGCTTCCTCAATGCCGTGCGCTGCAGCCTGCGCACCAACTACTGGCACAATAAGGAGTGGATCTCCTTCAAGATCGACAGCCGCACGATCGACGAGCTGCCGGCGCCGCGGCCCCTGTTCGAGATCTTCGTCTACAGCCCGCGCATGGAGGGAATCCATCTGCGCGGCGGGCGCGTCGCGCGCGGCGGCATCCGCTGGTCCGACCGGCGCGAGGATTTCCGCACCGAGATCCTCGGCCTGATGAAGACCCAGGTGGTGAAGAACGCGGTGATCGTGCCGACCGGCTCCAAGGGCGGCTTCTATGTGAAGCGGCCGCCGCTCAACGGCACGCGCGAGCAGGTCCAGGCCGAGGGCATCCATTGCTACCAGACCTTGATGCGCGGGATGCTCGACATCACCGACAATTACATCGACGGCAAGGTCGTGCCCGCCGATTGCGTGCGCTACGACCCCGATGATCCCTATCTGGTCGTCGCCGCCGACAAGGGCACCGCCACCTTCTCCGACATCGCCAACGCGCTGGCGCGCGAGTACGGCTTCTGGCTGGACGATGCCTTCGCCTCGGGCGGCTCGGCCGGCTACGACCACAAGAAGATCGGCATCACCGCGCGCGGCGCCTGGGAATCGGTGAAGCGGCACTTCCGCGAACTGGGCACCGACATCCAGAAGACGCCTTTCACCGTCGTCGGCGTCGGCGACATGTCGGGCGATGTGTTCGGCAACGGCATGCTGCTCAGCACGCAGATCAAGCTGCTGGCGGCGTTCGACCACCGCCATATCTTCATCGATCCGGCGCCGGATCCCGCACGGGCATGGGCCGAGCGCAAGCGGCTGTTCGAGCTGCCGCGCTCGTCGTGGAGGGACTACGACAGGAGCCTGATCTCCGCCGGCGGCGGGGTGTTCGACCGCGCCGCCAAGTCGATCACGCTGTCGCCGCAGGCGAGCGCCGCGCTCGGCATCGAGCAGCCGGTGACCACGCCGATCGACCTGATGCGCGCCATCCTGAAGGCGCCGGCCGACCTGCTCTATTTCGGCGGCATCGGCACCTATGTGAAGGCCTCGGGCGAGAGCAACGCCGATGTCGGCGACCGCGCCAACGATCCGATCCGGATCGACGCCAACGACCTGCGCGCCAAGGTGATCGGCGAGGGCGCCAACCTGGGCTTCACCCAGCGCGGCCGCGTCGAGGCGGCGCTGGCCGGCCGCAAGATCAACACCGACGCGCTCGACAACTCCGCGGGCGTCGATACCTCGGACCACGAGGTCAATATCAAGATCGCGATCGGAAAGGCACCCGAGCGCGACCAGCTCCTGTTCGCCATGACCGACGAAGTCGCGGCCCTCGTCTTGCGCCACAACTACCAGCAGAGCCAGGCGATCAGTGTGGCCGAGGCACAGGCGGCCGACGAGCACGACCGGCTCGAGCGCTTCATGCGCGCGCTCGAACGCCCAGGAAAGGAAGGGGTGCGGCTCGACCGTGCCGTCGAGTTCCTGCCCGACACCCAGGCGATGCGCACCCGCGCGGCCAACAAGCAGTGGCTGACGCGGCCCGAGCTCAGCGTGCTCCTGGCCTATGCCAAGATCGACCTGACCGACCAGATCCTCGACTCCAGCCTGCCCGACGATCCGCTGCTGGAAGAGGAGCTGGTGCGCTACTTCCCGACCACGCTGCAGCGGAAGTTCGACGCCGAGCTGCGCCATCACCGGCTGCGCCGCGAGATCGCGACGCTGCAGGTGGTGAACTCGCTGATCAATCGCTGCGGGCCGACTTTCGTGCGCACGGTGGCGCAGCGGACCGGCGCCTCGGCCGCGGCGATCGCCCACGCCTTCGCGGTGGCGCGCGATGCCTGGAAGCTGCGCGACCTGTGGGTCGAGATCGAGGCGTTGGACGAGACGCTGAAGGCCGAGGCGCAGATCCGCATGCTGGTCGCCTCGCAGCGCTTCATGCTGCGCAGCGTGCAGTGGGTCCTGCGCCGCCTGCCCCAGCCGATCGACACGCTCGACGCGACGCGGCAGCTCGGCACCGCCGTCGCGGCGCTGGGCGACCTGCCGGCGTCGCTGATCGGCGAGGCCGAGAGCACCGCGCTGAACGAGCGCGCGGCGGCGTTCGAGATGCTGGGTGCTCCGCCCGGTACCGCCCGCCGTGCCTCGGCGCTGGAGACGCTGGCAGCGGCGGGCGACCTGATGCTGGCGGCCAAGGCCAACGGCTGCACGATCGAGGCGGCGGCGCGGCTCTACTTCCAGCTCGGCGAGCGGCTGTCGCTGGCGCGGCTCGAGGCGGCGGCGCACAAGCTGCCGCGCGACGGCCAGTGGCCGGCGCAGGCGGCGATCGCCATGAACGACGAGCTGGCGGCCTTGCACGCCGATCTCCTGAACTCCGTGCTGCGGGCCGGCGGCGACCTGGTCCGCTGGGGCGATAGCCGGCCGCTGGCGCTCGAGCGCGTCGACCGGCTCAAGGAGGAGATGGCGATGGCGGGCCCGATCGATCTCAACATGCTGTCGGTGGCGGCGAGCGAGCTGCGGTCCCTCGTGTGAGCTCACTTGTCTGAGCCGCGATCCGTCGCCATTTTTGCCGTCTGGAGGGAATCATGAGCGAGAAGATCCAGAAGTCCGATGCGGAGTGGCAGAAGGAGCTCGATCCGCTGCAGCATCACGTGCTGCGCCATCATGGCACCGAGCGGCCCTTCAGCAGCCCGCTGAACAACGAAAAGCGCACCGGCATCTTCCGCTGCGCCGGCTGCGGCGAGCCTTTGTTCGATTCCAGCACCAAGTACGAGAGCGGTTCCGGCTGGCCCTCGTTCTGGGCGGCCAAGGACAACGCCGTCGAGACCTCGACCGACACCAGCCACGGCATGGTGCGCACCGAGGTGACGTGCGCCAAGTGCGGCGGTCATCTCGGCCACCTCTTCCCCGACGGCCCGCGCCCCACCGGCAACCGCTACTGCATGAACGGCGCCGCGCTGAAGTTCGAGGAGAAGAAGTGACAGGCACAGCGTGTCATCCCGAGGCCTTCGGCCGAGGGATCTTTGGGGCTACAGCAAGGATCCCCCTGACGCTCGGGATGACAGCATGCCTGGGATGACAGAGGGCTAAAGCCCCTTCAAAAAGTCGATCAGCAGGCGGTTCACCTCGTCGGGCCGTTCCTGCTGGATCCAGTGGCCGGCGCCCGGAAGGATGTGGCTGCCGCGCAGGCCGGGCAGCGTCTTCGGAAAGGCGTCGAGCTGCGCCTGGGCCGCCGGGAAGCGTAGCACACCATCCTTGGCCCCGGCGATGAACAGCGACGGCACGCGGATCGGCTGGCCGCGCCATGGCGCGCCGAGTTCCCAGTTGCGCCTGAGATTGCGGTACCAGTTCAGGCCGCCGCGGAAGCCGGCGCGTGCGAACTCGCGCGTGTAGTAATCGAGATCGGCCTCGCTCAGCCATTTCGGCAGGGCCGGCGGATCGGCGGTGTTGCCGAGCAGCGTGCCATTGGGCAGGCGGCCGAAGCCTTTCTTGTCGTCGTCGAGGTCGCCGCTGGCGGTGAAGTAGAGCCGGCGCAACGCGCCCTTGATGTCCCGCTGCAGCTCGGCCTCGGCGACGCCGGGCTTCTGGAAGTACTGCAGGTAGAAGTCGGTGATGCCGAGCTTGGCCAGCGCCGTCAGGATGTCGACATAGCCCGGCGGCGTATAGGGCACGCTCATGCCGCACACCGCGCTGAAGAGATCGGGCCGCCAGAGTGCTGCATGCCAGGCGACCGGCGCGCCCCAGTCGTGGCCGACGATGACGGCCTTCGTCTCGCCGCCATTCTTGTCGCTGAGGGCCTTCACCAGCTCGGCCATGTCGCCGACCAGGTGATGCAGCGAGTAGGACTCGATCGGCTCGGGCGCCTCGGTGCCGCCGTAGCCGCGCATGTCGGGCGCAACGCAGCGGAAACCGGCGGCGCTGACCGCCTCGAGCTGATGCCGCCACGAGTACCAGGATTCCGGCCAGCCGTGGCAGAACAGCACCAGCGGGCCGCTTCCCGCCTCGGCGTAGCGCATATGGATGCCGTTGGCCTGAACGGTCTTCAGCGTGCTCATGCCTTGGTCCTCCAGCGCCATTTCATCGCCGCCGCCGCCGCCAGCACCATCGCCGGCAGGGCGATGAACGAGGTCGGCGCGAGCGAGGCGATGCCCGTGAGCCCGTTGCCGACCGTGCAGCCCAGCGCCAGCACGCCGCCCACGCCCATCAGGGCGGCACCGGCGGCGTAGCGCAGCATGTCGGCCGGCCGCTCGAAGCCTTCGAGCTTGAAGTCACGGCGCAGCAGCGCGACCGCCAACGCACCCACGAGGATGCCGGCGACGAAGGCGATCCCGAAGTTGATCTTCGAGCCGGTCCAGGTGAGCAGGTAGACCAGCGCGTCGCCGCCGCCGCGCGTGACGTTGATGCTCTCGACCGTGGTCTGGTCGAAGTCGTCGTTGCCCAGCACGCCCGTCACCCAGTAGCCCAACGGCACCAGCAGGCCGATCAGCGCGCCGCCAAGCAGATGCCTGAGCTCCACGCGGCGCCACAGGATGAAGGCCAGCGCCAGCACCAGCACCACCGGGCCGACGATCAGCGGCAGCGCCTGATGCGCCAGCTTGACCGAGGCCATGTCCATGAAGGCGGCGCGCGCCGGCGCGAGAATGCCCCGGATAGTGGCGTAGGCCACGAAGCCGAAGACGAAGAACACCACGGCCGAGCGCAGGTTGCCGCCGGCCGCCAGCACCAGCATCCGCGTGCCGCAGCCGCCGGTCAGCACCATGCCGACGCCGAACAACAGGCCGCCCAGCAACGCGCCCCCCCAAAAGAGCGACGTCGGCATCACGACGGCCTTGGAGATGTCGAGCCGGCCGGTCAGCACCAGCGCCTGGACCGCGATCAGCGCCACGACCATCGCCAGCAGGAAGCCGCGGGCGCGAGGGGCGTTGTCCCTGGTCAGCACGTCCTCGACCGCGCCGCGCAGGCAGAAGCCGGACCAGCGCGCCAGGGCGCCGAAGGCGATGCCGATCGCGAAGGCGGCGAGCGCCACCGTTGCAGGAGTGTCCAATCCCATGGCGGCAGATTAGCCGCGAAGATGAACCGGATGCGACAGCCTTGCGCGCACCGAGGCGCGCGAGCCGAACAGCAGGGAGCCGAGGAAGAACAGGCTCGCCACCAGCACGATCACCGGCCCCGACGGCAGCCCGGCATGGAACGAGACCAGCAAACCGATCGCGCCGGACAGGAAGGCCATGGGCGCCGCAATCGCCGTCATCGACCAGACCTCGCGCGACCAGAACGAGGCGGCAACGGCCGGCAGCAGCATCAGGCCGAGCGCCATCAGCGTGCCCAGCGCCTGGAAGGCGGCCACCATGTTCAGCACGGCAAGGCCCAGGAACAGATAGTGGTAGAGGGCGCCACGCACGCCCATGGCGGAGAGGAAGCCCGGGTTGAAGCATTCGACGACCAGCGGGCGGTAGATCGCGGCCAGCCCGACCAGGGTGAGCGTCGTCGTGCCGGCCACCAGGAACATGGCCTGGTCGTCGACCGCCAGGATGGCCCCGAACAGGATGTTCATCAGGTCGACTGCCGATCCGCGCAACGACACGATCAGCACGCCGAGCGCCAGCGCGGTGAGGTAGGCGGCGGCGAAGCTTGCGTCCTCGCGCATCGACGTGAAGCGCGCGATCGCACCCGAGACCAATGCGGTGGCGATACCGGCCAGGAAGCCGCCGAGGCTCATCGCCGGCAGCGACAGCCCACCCAGCAGGAAGCCCAGCGCCGCGCCGGGCAGCAGGGCGTGCGCCAGCGCGTCGCCCATCAGGGTCATGCGGCGCAGGATCAGGAACACGCCGATCGACGAGCCGCCGAGCGACAGGCAAAGGCACGCCACCAGCGCGCGCTTCATGAAACCGAAGTCGGCGAAGGGCGCGATGAGAAGGTCGTGCACCTCCGTCACCCCGAGCGCAGCGAAGCGAAGTCGAGCGGCCTGTTCATGCGGCGCGAGAAGAGGAGGTCCCTCGGCTTCGCTGCGCTTCGCTCGGGACGACGGCCACGGGCCGTCGCATCTCGCAGGCGCCGGCATGCTCGTCCCAGGCCTCGGCCATGGCGCGGGCGCGCAGCAGGTTCTCGGCCGACAGCACATTGACGGTCGGTCCGGCCGCCACCAGCTCGCGGGCCAGCAGGAGGCTGCTGGGGAACTCGCGCCGCACCTGCTCGAGGTCGTGCAGCACGGCGATCACCGTGCGCTGCTCGCTGCGCCACCGACGGATCACGTCCATCAGGTCGTTGACGGTCTTGGCGTCGATCGCCGCGAACGGCTCGTCCAGCAGGACGAGATCGGCGTCCTGCAGCAGCAGCCGCGCGAACAGCACGCGCTGGAACTGGCCGACCGACAGCGTGTCGATCGGCCGGCGCTCGAAGCCGCCGAGGCCGACCGATTCGATGGCCTGGTGCGCGTCATGCACGTCGGCCTGGTCGGCCCTGCCGAACGCGCCGAAGCGCGACCAGCGGCCGAGCAGCACCGTGTCGAGCACCGAGATCGGGAAGGAGCGGTCGATCTCCGCCTGCTGCGGCAGATAGGCGATGCGCCGCGCGCTGCACTCGATGCGGCCCTCGACCCGCCGCACCAGGCCCATCATCGCCTTGAGCAGCGAGCTCTTGCCGGCGCCGTTGGGGCCGACGATCGCGGTGATCTCGGCCGCCGGAATCTCCGCCGAGACATGGTGCACGGCCGGATGACGGTCATACGAGACCGTGAGGTCGACCAGCTTCAGCGCGCTGTTCACAGCGCCCACCACACGCAGAGCCACAGCACGGCGGTGACGCCCAGCGCGCACGCCACGCGCTGAAAGGCGCTCATGCCGAGGAGACAAGTGCCCAGGGACGCCGAGCCGTGCATGCCATTTTGTTATAATATTACGTAGCGCGAGTCTAACCGTTTGTTGATTGGTGGAGAGCCGGCCCGTCTCCCATTTTCCCACCATGTCCGCGTTTGGAAGACGTTCCGTTCTGATCGCTGGCGCCGCCTTGCTTGCCGCGCCGGACACGATGGCCGACAGCAGGGAGGCGGAGGGCAAGGGCGGGCCTTGGGCGGTCGAGCTGTTCACCTCGCAAGGCTGCAGCTCCTGCCCGCCGGCCGATGCCGAGCTCGGCAAGCTCGCGCGCCGGCCGGATATCGTCGCACTCTCGTTCCACGTCGATTACTGGGACTATATCGGCTGGAAGGACCGCTTCGCGACCAAGGAGACCACCGAGCGCCAGCGCATCTATGCCCGCACGCTGAGCCAGCGCTACGTCTACACGCCCGAGATGGTGGTCGACGGCCGCGTGAACCAGCCCGGCACCAGCAGCCGGCAGATCGACGAAATGCTGTCCGACGCACGCCGCCACTCGACGATCCGCGCGACGCCGACGCTCAACCACATGGCCGACGGGTCGCTCCGGATCTGGCTCGCGGCGCAGAAGCTCGAGAAGCCGGCTGACGTCATGTTGTTCGTCTACGACCGGCGCCATTCGACTCCGATCGCGCGCGGCGAGAACGAGGGCCGGCGGATCGACAACTTCAACGTGGTGCGCCGCTTCGAGCGCGTCGGCTCATGGACCGGTGCGGCAGCGAGCTGGAGCGTGGCGTCCGACCGCTTCGGGCTAGATCAGGGTCTCGCCGTGCTCGTCCAGCAGGCCGATCAAGGACCGGTCCTGGGGGCCAACAAGCTCGAGCCGGTCGTCGCCGGATAAAGCCCGCGCGACTGCGCGAACAGCCGCGTCAGACCGAGCAGCGCATCGATATAGGGCGTCGCCACGCCGGTGCGCCGCCCGAGCTCGCAGACGGCCGTGACCAGCGCATCGAGCTCGATCGGCCGGCCGCGCTCGGCATCCTGCAGCATCGAGGTCTTGAAGGCGCCCAATTCGCGCGTCACCGCATGCCGCTCCTCCGGCGTCTGGTCGATGGCGCAACCGAGCCTGGCGCCGATCGCCGCCGCCTCGAGCATCGCCGCCGAGCAGAAGTCGCGGACCTGGCGATCGTCGAGCATGCGATCGCCGGTGGCGCCGGTGATCGCCGACACCGGGTTCATCGTCATGTTGCCCCAGAGCTTGTACCAGACCTCGTGCCGGATCTTCGGTGTCGAGGTGACGTCGAAGCCCGCCTTGGACAGGAGATCGTGCACCGTCTTGAGACGCGGTGAGAGCGACCCGTCCGGCTCGCCGACGATCAGGCCCATGCCGTTGCGGTGCTGTACGACGCCGGGCGCTTCGGTCGAGGCCGCGAGATGCACGACGCAGCCGATCACCTGCGTCTGCGGAATCGCTTTCGCGATCGCACCGCCCGGATCGACCGAGTCGAGCGGCGCGGCCCCGGCGGCTGAGATGCCGTGAGTGAACCACCACGGCACGCCATTCATCGCCGGCAGCACGATCGTGTCGGGTCCGAGCAAAGCCGAGACCGACTCCGCAACCGAGGTCATGGCGGTCGCCTTGACCGCGACGACCACGAGATCCTGCAGTCCGAGCGCGCGCGGATCGTCCGACACCGCGGCAGCCGGTGCCGAGATCAGCTTGCCGCCTTGCTTCAGCTGCCAGCCGTTCTTGCGCAGAGCCTGCGCGGTCTCGCCGCGGGCCAGCGCGCTCACCTCGGCGCCACTCGAGGCGGCAATGCGGGTTCCGATCAGACCGCCGACCGCGCCGGCGCCAACGATGCAGACTTTCATGGCGCGACCTTAGCACCGGCGGCCTTGCGTCCGCCCCCGTCGCGCGCCAAGTTCAACCAATGTCGCTCGCCAGCGCGTCCGGCCGCCTGACCGCCGTCCTCGGGCCGACCAACACCGGCAAGACCTACCTCGCCATCGAACGCATGCTGGGCCACGACTCCGGCATGATCGGCTTCCCGCTGCGCCTTCTGGCGCGCGAGAATTATGACCGGGTCGTGAAGATCAAGGGCGCGGCCCAGGTCGCCCTGATCACCGGCGAGGAGAAGATCGCGCCGTCGACCGCGCGCTATTTCATCTGCACCGTCGAATCCATGCCGCTCGACCGGCCGGTCTCGTTCCTCGCCGTCGACGAGGTGCAGATGGCGGCCGATCCCGAGCGCGGCCATTTCTTCACCGACCGCATCCTCAATGCGCGCGGCATCAACGAGACGATGCTGCTGGGCGCCGACACCATCCGGCCGGTGCTGAACCGCCTTCTGCCCGATATCGACGTGGTGGCGCGGCCGCGCTTCTCCAAACTGTCCTATGTCGGACCGAAGAAGGCGACGCGCCTGCCGGCCCGCTCGGCGGTCGTCGGATTCTCGGCCAACGAGGTCTATGCCATCGCCGAGCTGATTCGCCGCCAGCGCGGCGGCACGGCGATCGTGATGGGCGCGCTCAGCCCGCGCACGCGCAACGCCCAGGTCGAGATGTTCCAGTCGGGCGAGGTCGACTATCTGGTCGCGACCGACGCGATCGGCATGGGCCTGAACATGGATGTGGACCATGTCTGGTTCGCGAGCCTGCGCAAGTATGACGGCCGCCAGCTGCGGCCCTTGCGCGACGTCGAGATCGCGCAGATCGCCGGCCGTGCCGGGCGCTACATGAACGACGGCACCTTCGGCACCACGATCGATGTCGGCGGCCTCGACGAGGAAACGGTCGAGGCGATCGAGAATCACCGCTTCGATCCGCTGCGCGACCTGCAATGGCGCAATTCGGAGCTCGATTTCCGTTCGGTGCCCGCGCTGCTGGCCTCGCTCAACGCACCGCCGCCACACGCCACGCTGCAGCGCGTCCGCGAGCAGGACGACCAGCTGGCGCTGCAAACGCTGTCGCAGCATTCCGAATTCCTGCCGCGGCTGCACGCACCGCGCCGTGTGAAATTGCTCTGGGACGTCTGCCAGGTGCCGGATTTCCGCAAAACGATGACGGAAGAGCACATCGCCCTGCTCGGCCAGCTCTTCCAGCATCTCACCCAGGGCGGCGAGCGCCTGCCGGACGACTGGATCGACAGTCACGTGAAGAGACTGGAAAGATTCGATGGCGATATCGACACGTTGATGACACGCATCGCGCACGTTCGGACCTGGACCTACATTTCGCACCGCGCGGACTGGATTCAGAGGGCCCAACACTGGCAAGAGAGGGCGCGCGCGATCGAAGATCGGCTATCCGATGTGCTGCATCAGCGTTTGACTCAAAGGTTTGTCGATAGACGCGCCGCACTGCTTGTACGAAGATTGCGGGATGAGGGTGAAATGACGACGTCGGTCGCCGAAGCGGGCGAGGTCATAGTCGAGGGCGAGCATCTCGGCCGGGTCGAGGGCTTTCGCTTCGTGCCGGATGCCTCCGAAGGCGCCGATGGAAAGGTGGCGGACCAGAAGGCCGTGCTGAGCGCCGCGTTGCGGGCGCTGCGCGAGAATCTGCCGGCGCGCCTGCAGGCCTTCACCAATGCGCCCGACGGCGAGCTGGTGTTCGATTCGCAGCTGCGCATCTGCTGGGGCGGCGGTCCGGTCGCGCGCCTTGTGGCGAGCGGCGACGTGCTTGCGCCCAAGGTCGAGGCGCTGGCGTCGGACCTGCTAGATGGGCCGGCCCGCGAGGAAGTGCGCAAGCGCGCCGCTTCCTGGGTCGAGACGCGCATTCGCCTCGGCCTGTCCGAATTGATGGATGCCCGCGCGAGCTCCGAGCAGCTGCCGGCCGGCGCGCGCGGCATCGTGTTCCAGCTGTGCGAGCATCTCGGCATCCTGCCGCGGCGGCCGATCGAGCAGCAGATGGCCGAGCTCAGCGAAGAGGACCGCAAGGCGCTGGCCAAGCTCGGCGTGCGCGTCGGCATCTTCTCGCTCTATTTCCCGAGCATGCTGAAGCCGGTGCCGATCCGTTTGCGCGCCGGGCTCTGGATGGTCGCGCACAGCCGCGATTCGATTCCGCCGCTGCCGGCCGAGGGCCGCACTTCGATGGATCTGCTGCCGAGATCGGAGCGCGACTTCTACGGCGCGATCGGCTACCTGCCGCTCGGCAACCATGCGATCCGCGCGGACATGGTCGAGCGACTGGCCGCGATGGCGCGCCAGGCCGTGCGCGAAAGCCGCGAGAATGCGCGCAAGGCGCAGCAGGAAAAGCAGCAGGAGAAGAAGGCCGAGCGCAGGCCGAGGGGCGAGGCCGCCGCGTCGACGCCAACGGCGGCGTCTTCGACCCCGTTGTCGTCCGACGAGATCAGCGAATGGGCGATCGTCGCCGCTGCGTTCGGCGAGAGCGAGCCGGAACCGGCCGCCGAGGTGAAGGCCGAAGAGGCCACGCCGGAAACGGCGCCCGCCGAACCGATTGCCTATGCGACCGAGGAGACGGCGCCGGCGCCCGACCAGGAGGCCAAGAGCGAAGCGGCCGAGGCGACGGCCGAGGTCTCCGCCGCGGAAACGCCGGCGACCGGCGAACTGAAGGTCGACGCCGAAGCGCCGGGCGGGGCATCGGCAGCGCCGGCTGAAGGAGTCTCAGCTGAAGGGGCCAAGGTCGACGCCGCGCCGCCGCAAGCCGCCGTCGAGGCCACGGCCGAGCAGAGCGTGCCGCAAGAGCCGAAGCCGCAAGGCCCGCGCCCGCTGCCGCCGGGCTGGTTCCGTGCGACGCCGCAGATGATGTCGCTGGTCGGCTGCTCCGAGCCGGAGATGGCCGATGTGCTGCGCGGCCTGGGCTACCGTGTCCATCCGCCGTCGGACGAGCACGGGCCGCTGCATGCCTTCTCGGTGAAGCCGCGCTTCGTGCGCGAGCGCGAGGAGCAGCGCGAGCGTCAGCGCCAGCAGGACCGCGAGCGCCGCGACCAGCGTCGCCGCGAGCGTCCCGATCGGCCCAACGAGCGACAGTTCTTCTCCGATGCGCCGCGCCGCGACCGGCCACCGGGCGGCGGGCCGAGGCAAGACCGGAGGGATGGACCGCCCCAAGGCGACAGACCCCAGGGCGACAGACCCCAGGGCGACAGACCCAGGGGCGATCGTCCCCGTGACGACCGGCCGCCGCGTGACGATCGTCGCGGTCCGCGTCCGCCGCGGCGCGACGCCGACGGTCCGGCGCTGCGGCTTTACGCGACGACGGAGAAGAAAGGCGACGTTTCCGACTCGCCCTTCGCCAAGCTGCTCGAGCTCAAGCTCGGTGGGAAGAAGTAGGCCGGAGGCGAATGCAGCGATCCCACCTCACACTGAGAAGCGGCCTGCAGGGTCGCGTCTCGAAGGGTGGGCAACACGCACCCCGTTTGTTGCCATCCTTCGAGACGCGCGCGTTGCGCGCTGCTCAGGATGCGGTGCCTTGGTAGCGCATGCGGCTCGACAAATGGCTCTGGCACGCGCGTTTCTTCAAAACCCGATCGCTCGCGGCGCGTTATGTCGAGAAGGCGCGCTGTCGGGTCGACGGCCGCGTGACCGACAAGGCGCACGCCAATGTCGAGCCCGGCATGGTGCTGACCTTCGCGCTCGGCCCCAAGGTGCGCGTGGTGAAGATCGTGGCGCTCGGCGAGCGCCGTGGACCGGCAGCCGAAGCGCGCGCGTTGTATGACGAAATCGAAGCGGCATGATGCCAGCCTTGCGCCGACCTTCTGCCCGCGTTAAGCAGCCGCCGCTCGTTCCAGGAGCTTTTGATGACCTATGTCGTGACCGAAGCTTGCATCAAGTGCAAGTACATGGACTGCGTTGAAGTCTGCCCCGTCGATTGCTTCTACGAGGGCGAGAACATGCTGGTCATCAATCCCGACGAGTGCATCGATTGCGGCGTCTGCGAGCCGGAGTGTCCGCCCAAGGCGATCGTCCCCGATACCGAAAAGGGCATGGAGCAGTGGCTGGAGCTCAATCGGACCTATTCCGCAGAGTGGCCCAACATCACCCGCAAGGGTGAGGCCCCCGCCGACGCCGAACAGTACAAGGACGAGACCGGAAAGTTCGAAAAATACTTCAGCAAGGAACCGGGTAAGCGCTGATCCGGGGGCGGCCCCCAGATTTAGACAGAACAAAGTCCTTTTACGCACCTTTTTGTGCAAGCCATGCAGGTTCTGCATGGGCAAGCGTTGCCGAAATGCAACATAGGCCGCGACTCTGCCCTAATTTTCTGGTATAACTTCACCCGTTGGAGCGGTCCAAGTCGGGCTGTCGCCGGCTCGGTCGCCCTTATCGGTATCCGAAAGCAACTTACCGGTACTGGTGATCGGGTCAAGTACGTTGGGGAAGCGTACGTGGCAGACCGCGGGTATCGCTCAGCGCGGGGATTGAGAGTGAAGGATATGGACATGGCCAAGCCGAAGAAGCCAGCGGCAAAGGCGAAGGAATTTGCGTTCGAGAAGGGCGACTTCGTCGTCTATCCGACCCACGGTGTGGGCCGCGTGATCGATATCGAGGCGAAGGAGATCGCCGGGCATAAGCTCGACCTGTTCGTCATCTCGTTCGAACAGGAGCGCATGATGCTGCGCGTGCCGGTCGCGAAGGCGAAGATCTCGGGTCTGCGCAAGCTCAGCTCGCGCAAGATCATGGAGAATGCCCTTGTGACCCTGAAGGGCCGCAGCCGCGTCAGCCGCGCAATGTGGAATCGCCGCGCCCAGGAGTACGAAGCCAAGATCAACTCAGGCGACCCGGTGTCGATCGCCGAAGTCGTGCGCGACCTGCACCGCAATGCCGGTCAGCCCGACCAGTCCTACAGCGAGCGGCAGATCTACGAGGCCGCCCTCGACCGTCTGGCGCGCGAGCTCGCCGCGGTGGAGCGGATCGACAAGGATCTGGCGACCCAGAAGCTGAACAGCGTCCTGCAGAAGGTCGCGTAGGTCTCGGCAGACTGAACTCGAGGAAAAGCGGCCGGGAACGGCCGCTTTTTCATTGGACCGCGCCACTCCAGTGGCGCTCGGCCTCATGAGCGCCACTGGAGTGGCGCGGTCCGATGAGCTACGGCGTCACCAGCTTCACCTGCGGGCGCTGCTCCAGCGCCGCCGTGTCGTCGACACCGTTCAGCACCAGCAGGCGCTCCAGCTTGAAGTCGGGGTAGGGCATGCGAGCGGCCAGCGCCCGCGCCGGACCGCCCGGCACGATCGTGAGACGGAAGGGCCGCAGTGCCGCCGCTTCGGCCACGCTCAGCTCGTGGAAGCTGCGCGTGGCGGCGACCAGCGTGTTGATGCGCCGGTCGCGATCGGCGCCGTCGCTCAGCAGGTTGAAGTAGCAGACGCCATCGGGCCGGCGGATCACCACGTAGCGCACCTGGCCGAGCCCGGTATCGGACCCGCGCGGCCGCGCGCCGATCGCGGCCTCCGCCCCGCCGATCTCGGTCTCCTGGATGCCGGTCGGCGTGGGCTGGAGCTTGTTGCGCATCCAGTCGTCGAGCCGGCCCTGGATCTCGCCCTGCTTGCACGAGAACCACATCAGCGAGCCATCGGTACCGATGCCCAGCACGCCATCATGGTAATTGATCAGACGGAAATCGCGCGGTGCCGAGAAGCCGAAGCGCATGACCGGATGAACGAAGGAATTGCCGCGGACAAATCCCTCCTCCGGTGGATCGTCGACCGACATGCCCTCGATGGCCGCGAGATAGCCCGCCTGCCCGCTCTCGCCCGGCTGGCGGGCGGCGGCCAGGTCGGCGAGCGCGGCCAGTCGCTCCTCCGCCCCGGGATGGGTCGACAGCGCGTTGCGCTCGCGGCCTTCGCCCGTGGCGCGACCGAGCATCTTCTCCTCGAGCCGATTCTGGCGCTGCAGGTTCTGGATCAGCGTGACCAGCGCATCGCCGCGGTAGCCGGCGCGGGTGAGGTAGCCGACGCCGACGCGGTCGGCATCGAGCTCCTGGTCGCGCGAATAGCTGCGCAACCTCAGGAGGCCGTCGCGCGCCACCGACCGGCCGACCGTGATCGAGCCGCTCTTCATCGCCGCATCGATCGCCGCGTCCATGATCTGCCGCTGCTGCCGCTCGCGCAGCGCGGCGTGGCGCTCGGTGATGTGGCCGAGCTCGTGGCCCATGGCCGCTGCCAGCTCGGCCTCGTCGTTCGCCAGCGCGACCAGACCGCGGGTCACGAAGACGTAACCCGACTGCAGCGCATGGGCATTCGCTTCAGGCTGGTCGAGAACGTAGAAGCGAAAGTTGCCGGGCACCGACGAGCGGCTCACCAGTCGTTGGCCGATCCGGTCCACCAAGGCCTGGAGCTGCGGCGAGGCATAGGCCGGTCCGACCAGCTTCTCGACGTCGGGGGGCAGGGCGGCGGCCTGCGCCTGCGAAGGGGCCGTCGTTGAAATCGCGGCGGGCGTGCAGCCACCGGACAGGAGGAGCAGCGCCAGGAGACTGGCAAGGATACGAAAAAGCACTGTTCCTCCGTAACGCCCGCCGGAGCTTATGCGCCCACGCGCCGCGCAAGCAAATGTTCGCGATAGCGATTTCCGATCGCACCGAAGGGCGCGCGGTCCGGTGCGATCGAAAACCCGCGCCCAGGGTGATGCTTGTTGTCACAGGCACATCGTGACGCGCCGAAATCAGCCGATCGGGATGTGCTCCAGGCTGGCACGCGGGCGCTCACTGTGGCACTCCTACTGACGGGAAATCGCATGCCGCGTTCCGAGACACCGCTTCGTTCAGATCTGTTTCCGGAGATTTCGCCGTACGCCAGCGGGATGCTGGCGGTCGATGGGCGGCACACGATCTATTGGGAGCAAAGCGGCAATCCGGACGGCGTGCCGGTGGTGTTCCTTCACGGCGGTCCGGGCGCCGGCTCGGCCCCGGTGCATCGCCGCTTCTTCGACCCGCAGTTTTACAGGATCGTGGTGTTCGACCAGCGCGGCTGCGGCCGCTCGATGCCGCTGGGCGACCTGCAGGACAACACGACCTCGCACCTCGTCGCCGACATGGAGAAGCTGCGGGCCCATCTCGGCATTGCACGCTGGCTGCTGTTCGGCGGCTCGTGGGGCAGCACGCTGGCGCTGGCGTACGGCCTGCGTCATCCGGAGCGCACGACCGGCTTCATCCTGCGCGGCATCTTCCTCGGCACGCGCTCGGAGATCGACTGGTTTCTCCACGGCATGCGGGCGATCTTTCCCGAGGCGTGGCGCGACTTCGCGGAGCACCTGCCGGCCAACGAGCGCAGCGATCTCCTGAGCAACTACTATCGCCGGCTGATCGACCGCAGCCCCGACGTCCATCGTCCGGCGGCGCGCGCCTGGAGCCGCTACGAGGCGGCCTGCTCGACGCTCTATCCGACCGCGCGTGCGCCGTTCGAATCCGACCATGGCGGTTTCGCGCTCGCCCTGTCGCGCATCGAGGCCCACTACTTCCGCCACAATACCTTCCTGCCGGAGGGCTGGCCGTGGAACGAGCTCAACAAGGTGCGGAACATGCCCTGCACCATCGTCCAGGGCCGCTATGACATCGTCTGCCCGCCGGTCACCGCCGAGGCGCTGTCGCGCGCCTGGCCGGAGGCACGCTTCGTGATCGTGCCGGATGCCGGCCACAGCGCGCTCGAGCCCGGCATTCGTGCCGCCCTGGTCAACGCCACCGAAAGCTACCGTCTCTCGGTCGCGGACGACCAGCTGTTCGCGCCCCGCTTTCCCTGGGAAGCCGCTTAGTCATCATGTCGTCGTTCGAATTGCCGCCGGAACAGATCGGCCCCGCCGCCTGGTACGGTCCCGAGATGTCGAAGAGCACCGAGTGGCTGATGCCGCTCGGTGCGGCCGAGGTCGCCGAGATCGAGCAGATCACCCGGACGCTGGCCGCGCGCGAGACCGACATCGCCACGATCACCACCAAGGATTTCCCGCTGCCGATCCTGGGCCCCAAGCTCCGGCAGCGCGTCGAGAACGAGGTGCTGAACGGCCGCGGCTTCCTGCTCCTGCGCGGCCTGCCGGTCGAGCGCTGGACGATCCGCGAATCGGCGACGGCGTTCTATGGTCTCGGCGCGCATCTCGGCAGCGCGCGGTCGCAGAACGGCAAGGGCCATGTGCTGGGCCACGTGAAGGACCTCGGCCTCGCCTCGAACGATCCCAACGTGCGCATCTACCAGACGCACGAGCGCCAGACCTTTCACACGGACTCCTGCGACATCGTCGGATTGCTGTGCCTCAAGACCGCCAAGTCGGGCGGCCTGTCGGCGCTGGTGAGCTCGACGACGATCTTCAACGAGATGCGCCGGCGGCGGCCCGACCTCCTGAAGCTGCTGTTCCAGCCCGCCGCCACCGACCGCCGCGGCGAGGTGCCGGAGGGACAGAAGCCCTACTTCGAGATCCCGCTGTTCAACTGGTACCAGGGCCACCTCTCGGCGATCTATCAGCGTCAGTATATCGACTCGGCGCAGCGTTTCCCCGACGCGCCGCGGCTCACGCCCGAGCATATCGAGGCGTTCGACATGTTCGACGCGCTGACCAACGATCCCAAGCTCAACATGTTCATGGAGTTCAAGCCGGGCGACGTGCAGCTGGTGCACAACCACACGATCCTGCACGACCGCACCGGCTTCGAGGATTGGGCCGAGCCCGAGAAGCGCCGCCATCTGCTGCGCCTCTGGATCGCGGCCGACAAGGCCCGCCCGCTGCCGCCCGTCTATGCCCAGCGCTACGGCAGCGTCGAGATCGGCAACCGCGGCGGCATCATCGTCCGCGGCACCAAGCTCCACGCGCCGCTCGAGGCGGTTTAGTCTCATCGGACCGCGGACCTCCAGGTCCGCTCATAATCATGATCATGATGCGGACCTGGAGGTCCGCGGTCCCATGAGTCAAAGAGCGCACGTCCTGAAGCCGGCGAAGACGTCGTTGCGGTCGGGCGTGAAGAAGTTGCGGTACGCCGGGCGGGCGATGCGATTGCTGGTCGCCCAAGCCCCGCCGCGCAGCACCTTGCGGGTGCCGAACCAGGGCTGCGAGTAGTCGACATACGGATCGGGCGAGAAGCCATCGAACGGCTCGAACGCCGACGAGGTCCACTCCCAGACATTGCCGATCATCTGGCGGCAGCCGAACGCGCTGTCGCCTGCAGGGAGCGCGCCGACATCGATCGTGCCGTCGACGGCGAAATCGAGATTGGCGCGCGTCGCATCGGGCGCCGCCTCGCCCCACGGCCAGCGGCGACGGCTGTCGGCAAGGCGCGCACCGTCCACTGTCGGTTCCCCGACGGCCGCCGCTTCCCATTCGGCTTCGGTCGGAAGGCGGCGCCTGGCCCAGCGGCACCAGGCATCGGCTTCGAACCAACTTACGAACATGACGGCGGCGTGCGGCGCCAGCGGCTCCTCGGTGCGGTAGCGCCGCCACGTCCAGACGCCATCGCGCTTGGGCTGCCAATAGACTGGCCTTTCGGCATTGCGGCTTTCGCGCCAGGTCCAGCCCGCCTCGCTCCAGAATTCGCGCGTGCGATAGCCGCCGGCTTCGATGAACTCCGCGAACTGGGCGTTGGTGACCGCAGCGCGCGCGATCCGGAACGGTGCGAGCGTCGTTTCGTGCGCCCACTTCTCGTTGTCGAAGATGAATCCTTCGGAGGAGGTCGAGCCCAGTCGCCACGATCCACCGGGCACGGCGGCGTCGCCTTCGAGGCCGCCGCCGCTGACCGTTGCTGCTGCGGCGAGTCCCTTCGGCGCCGCATTCGACGAGGTCTGGCGCATGTAGGTCAGCGCCTCGACATGCATGTCCTCATGGCGGATCGAGAGGTCGTAGTAGTAGCGGGTGGCGTCGTCGAGGCTGCCGCCGAGCAGCTCCTCCTGCCGCGCGAGGACATCGGCCATGTAGCCGTAGGTGCCGGCGCGGTCGGGCAGGTCGAGATGCCAGCGCGTCTTGTGCGGCACGTTGCTCGAGTCCCACAGCCTGTCGCCGCGCTCGATCAGCGGTGCGCGGCCGGCGGCGCCGCGCAGGGTCCAGTATTCGTGGAACCACGCGATATGGCCCAGCTCCCACAACACCGGATTGACGATCTCGCGGTACGGCCCCAACAATTCGGCCGATGACAAATCTTCCGTCAGGCGTCGCGTGCGATGACGGACCTCGCGCAGTTGCGCCACGAGATCGGCGGGGGAAGCCCCGCTGGTCGGGCGGTCGGCATGTCCGATGTCCATGAAGGTCGTCCTTATCACACCCGAAGGACCGACTTCACGCACGGGTAACAAGGTGGCGGCGAACCGCTGGGCCCGCATCCTGCGCGGCCTCGGCCATCGCGTGCGCGTCGACGCGGGCTATGACGGCGAACCCGCCGATCTGATGGTCGCGGTCCACGCCTGGCGCAGCGCCCAGGCGATCGAGCGGTTCAAGACCGCGTATCCCGATCGGCCGCTGGTCCTGCAGCTGAGCGGCACCGACATCTACGGCACCATAAAGACCGATCCCGTGCCGACGCTGCGTGCGATGGAGCTGGCCGACCGGCTGGTGGCGCTGAACGATCTCGCCTGGAAATCCGTGCCGCGTCGCCTGCACAAGAAGCTGACGGTGATGCACCAGTCGGCCGAGCCGCTGACCGAGCCGCGGCGGCCGAGCCCGCATGCGGTCGTCGTCTCCGTCATCGGCCATCTGCGCGACGTGAAGGATCCGCTGCGCGCCGCCCTTGCCGCACGCCTGCTGCCCATCGACAGCCGGGTGCGCATCGAGCAGGTCGGCCGCGCCTACACGCCGGAATGGACGAAGCGGGCGCGCGCCGAGATGGCGGACAATCCGCGCTATCGCTGGCGCGACGACGTGCCGGCCGCCGGCGTGCGCCGCCTGCTGGCGCGCAGCCACGCCATGGCGATCACGTCGCTGAGCGAAGGCGGCGCCAACGTCGTCTCCGAGGCCATCGTGGCCGGCGTGCCGATCCTCGCGTCGCGCATGGACGGCAATGTCGGCCTGCTGGGGCGGGACTATGGCGGCTACTTCCCGGTCGGCGACACGAGGGCGCTGGCGCGTCTGATGCGGCGTCTCGAGGAGGATCCGTCTTTTGTCCCAGCGCTCGCCAAGGCGTTGCGCGCCCGCGCCCCGCTGTTTCGGCCGGCGCGCGAGGTGTCGGCATGGCGCGGCCTCCTGGCCGACCTTGCTCGCTGAGGGTTGACCCTGCACCGCAGCATCCCTAAGTGAAGGCCGCCTAAAAGAACCACTTTTGTTAGGGACAAAGGATGTCCAGCGAATACCCGGCCGACGGCAACCCGGAAGAGATGCCGTTGAACGAGAATCCCGAAGCCGCGATCGAAGCGCTGCAGAAGCTCGTCGCCGAGCTGCAGGCCGAGAAGGCCGAGTTGCAGGACAAGTACCTGCGCGCCGTGGCCGAGTCGCAGAACATCCGGCGCCGCGGCCAGCAGGATGTCGAGAAGGAGCGCAAGTTCGGCATCGAGCGTTTCGCGCGCGACCTCCTGTCGGTTGCCGACAATCTCGGCCGCGCCCTGAGCGCCGTGCCGGCTGAAACGGATCCGGCGATGAAGAACGTCGTGGTGGGCGTGGAAGCCACCGAGCGCGAGCTGCTGTCGGTGCTGGAGCGCCATGGCGTCACCCGCATCAAGGCGATTGGCGAGCCATTCAACGCCGACTTCCATCAGGCGATGATGGAGATCGAGGACCCGTCGGTGCCTGCCGGCACGGTCGTGCAGGAGATGATTCCGGGCTACCTGCTCGCGGGCCGCCTGCTGCGCGCCGCCATGGTCGGCGTCTCCAAGGGCGGCCCGGCCCGCAGCTTCGAAGCCAGCAACGAGAACGGCTACCAAGCCTAGCCTTTTCTTTTGGCTCGACCGGCAAATTTCCAACGGCCCGACTAGCGATTCCCTGTGAATCTCGCTGCGGACCGTCAAAGGCCGCGCCTCCCGTGCTCGCAACGAGCGCATCATGGGCCATGGAAGGCGATTCGAGGCCCGCAAACAGCGGCCTTTCCTCTCGGCCATTGCCTGTAATAGGTGTTCGGCGCGCGATCATGCAGAGTCGCGCGCATGATCTTCCTCATCGGACCGCGCCACTCCGGTGGCGCAATCAGAGTCATGAGCGCCACCGGAGTGACGCGGCCCGATGAGGGGTGTTTTTCAGCTGGGACAGAATCGGTGGATTCGTGGACTCCGGGCCAAAAACCCTTCTGCCATCGGCCTCCAACCGGTCCACACCCGAGTGGACTCCTGTGGACTCCCGCCCAGTCAGGGCGCCGTCACCCGTCGCAGGGTGAGGTTGAAGCGGCCGCCCTCGGCCAGCAGCTGGCTGGTGCCCGGCAGGATGCGGTCGACCCCGTGGAACCAGTGCCGCGAGGGCCCGTCGAGGAGGATCGCATCGCCGCTCGCGAGCTTCACCGATCGGGTCGGGCTCTTGCGCTCGGGTCCGCCCAGCCGGAACAGCGCCGTGTCGCCCAGCGATATCGACAGGATCGGCGCCTCCTTGGCGTCCTCGTCCTGGTCCCGGTGCAGGCCGAGCCGAGCGGTGGGTCCGTAGTAGTTGATCAGGCAGGCCTCCGGCGGGTAGGCGGCCCCGGTGGTCGCATGCCAGAGGTCGAGCACCATCGCCGGGATGGCGGGCCACGGCTCGCCCGTGACCGGATGGGTTGGGCTGTAGCGGTAGCCGCTGCGCTCCGACAGCCAGCCCAGGGGCCCGCAGTTGGACATGCGGACCGACAGGGCGTTGCCGGACCCGGGCATCTGCGGGCTGTAGAGCGGCGCCCGGTCGAGGATCAGGCGGAGCTCGGCCACCAGCTGGCGCTGCCGCTCATTTGGGAGAAGGTTGGGCAAAAGGCGCATGCAAGCTCGCTTTTAGGCCTCCCAGTGCCTATGTGATATCCGCGGGGTGATTTTCGTAGGACCTTGGAACTGCCGGCATTGCAGGCAGCCCGTGAGGACCTATATAGCCCCTGTCCTGACCCGGTCTTTCCGGCAGGTAAACATTATCGGGGGTCGAACCGGCGCCTCTTCGGGCTGGGCCGGCCTGCTGGGAAAAGGAAGAGTAGAATCATGGCCAAAGTCATTGGTATCGACCTCGGCACCACCAACTCCTGCGTCGCAGTGATGGAGGGTGGCGACACCAAGGTCATCGAGAATTCCGAGGGCGCGCGCACGACGCCGTCCATGGTTGCGTTTACCGAATCGGGCGAGCGGCTGGTCGGCCAGTCGGCCAAGCGCCAGGCGGTCACCAACCCGATGAGGACCCTGTATTCGGTCAAGCGCCTGATCGGCCGCCGCTTCGACGATCCCATGGTCGCGAAGGAGAAGTCGCTGGTCCCGTTCAAGATCGAGAAGGCGAGCAATGGCGACGCCTGGGTCGACGTCAACGGCCAGCAGTACAGCCCGAGCCAGATCTCGGCGTTCATCCTGGGCAAGATGAAGGAGACCGCCGAGGCCTATCTCGGCGAGAAGGTCGAGCAGGCGGTGATCACCGTCCCGGCCTACTTCAACGACGCCCAGCGCCAGGCCACAAAGGATGCCGGCCGCATCGCCGGCCTCGAGGTGCTGCGCATCATCAACGAGCCGACGGCGGCTGCCCTTGCCTACGGCATGGACAAGCGCAAGAGCGGCACGATCGCGGTCTACGACCTGGGCGGCGGCACCTTCGACGTGTCGGTCCTGGAGATCGGCGACGGCGTGTTCGAGGTGAAGGCCACCAACGGCGACACCTTCCTGGGCGGTGAGGACTTCGACCAGCGCGTCATCAGCTATCTGGCGGACGAGTTCAAGAAGGAGCAGGGCATCGACCTGCGCAACGACCGCCTGGCGCTGCAGCGCCTGAAGGAGGCCGCGGAGAAGGCGAAGATCGAGCTCTCCAACTCCAAGGAGACCGAGATCAACCTGCCGTTCATCACGGCCGACCAGACCGGTCCGAAGCATCTCGTCATCAAGCTCTCGCGCGCCAAGCTCGAATCGCTGGTCGACGACCTGATCCAGCGCACGCTCGAGCCGTGCCGCGCGGCCCTCAAGGACGCCGGCCTGCAGGCGGGTCAGATCGACGAGGTGATCCTCGTCGGCGGCCAGACCCGCATGCCCAAGGTCATCGAGGTCGTGAAGCAGTTCTTCGGCAAGGAGCCGGCGCGTAACGTCAACCCCGACGAGGTCGTCGCGGTCGGCGCCGCGGTCCAGGCCGCCGTGCTGAAGGGCGAGGTCAAGGACGTCCTGCTGCTCGACGTGACGCCGCTGTCGCTGGGCATCGAGACGCTGGGTGGCGTGTTCACCCGCCTGATCGAGCGCAACACCACGATCCCGACGAAGAAGAGCCAGACCTTCTCGACGGCCGACGACAACCAGACCGCGGTGACCATCCGCGTGTTCCAGGGCGAGCGCGAGATCGCCGCCCAGAACAAGCTGCTGGGTCAGTTCGATCTGGTCGGCATCCCGCCGGCACCGCGCGGTGTCCCGCAGGTCGAGGTCACGTTCGACATCGACGCCAACGGCATCGTGCAGGTCTCGGCCAAGGACAAGGCCACCGGCAAGGAGCAGCAGATCCGCATCCAGGCTTCGGGCGGCCTCAGCGAGGCCGAGATCCAGAAGATGGTGAAGGACGCCGAGCTGCACGCCGAGGAAGACAAGAAGAAGAAGGAGCTGATCGACGCCCGCAACCAGGGCGAGGCGCTGGTCCACTCGACCGACAAGCACCTGAAGGACTTCGGCGACAAGGTGAGCCCTGCCGAGAAGTCCGAGATCGAGGCTGCGCTCGCCGGGCTGAAGGAGGCCCTGACGGGCGAGGACGTCGAGGCGATCAAGAGCAAGACCAATACGCTCAGCCAGGCGGCGATGAAGCTCGGCGAGGCGATGTACAAGGCGCAGCAGGCCGAGGCCCAGGCGGGCGCGGCCGGCGGCACAACCGGTCCGGGGACGGCGGCGAACGAAGGCAAGGGCGGCGAGAACGTCGTCGATGCCGAGTTCGAGGACGTCACCGACAAGAACAACAAGAAGACGGGTTCGGGCAACTGAAACGGCCCAGCCTAGACAGGACGAGACGGCCTCCCGCTCCGGCGGGAGGCCAGTCCTTTAGGAGTGTGGCGCAAGCGGGGGATGCGTAGAGGACCATGGCGCAGGACTATTACGAGCTGCTGGGCGTCAGTCGGACGGCGAGTCCCGATGACATCAAGAAGGCCTTCCGCAAGCTCGCGATGCAGCACCACCCCGATCGCAATCGCGACGACAAGGACGCCGAGAAGAGGTTCAAGGAGATCAACCACGCGTACGACATCCTGAAGGATGCCGACAAGCGTGCGGCCTACGATCGCTACGGTCCGGCGGCGTTCGAAGGCGGCCATGGCCCCGGCGGGCCGGGCGGGTTCAATGCGCAGGGCTTCGATTTCGGCTCGGTGTTCGGCGACATCTTCGACGAGATGTTCAACGGCGGCCGCGCCGGTGCGCGCCCCGGCGGACGCGCCGACATGCGCGGCCAGGACCTGCGCTTCAATCTCGAGATCACGCTGGAGCAGGCCTACAGCGGAACCGAAGCCACGGTGCGCGTGCCGAGCTCGGTCTCGTGCGAGGCCTGCCACGGCTCGGGCGCCGAGCCGGGCTCCAAGCCGCACCAGTGCCCGACCTGCCATGGCCGCGGCCGCATCCGCGCCCAGCAGGGCTTCTTCACCGTCGAGCGCACCTGTCCCGCCTGCCATGGCGCGGGCCAGGTGATCGACAAGCCGTGCAAGGTCTGCGCGGGCCAGGGACGGGTGCGGCGCGAGAAGACGCTGAAGGTCAACATCCCGGCCGGCGTCGAGGACGGCACGCGCATTCGCCTGAGCGGCGAGGGCGAGGCCGGCACGCGCGGCGGA
Organism: Reyranella sp.; assembly: GCA_035293665.1. Lineage (GTDB taxonomy): Bacteria > Pseudomonadota > Alphaproteobacteria > Reyranellales > Reyranellaceae > Reyranella. Next base: position 56,113 of record DATGMK010000053.1, read on the forward strand.
CCGGCGGGCGATCTCTATGTCTTCCTGACGGTGCGGCGCCACGCGCTGTTCGAGCGTGAGGGGCCGGACGTCCATTGCCGCGTGCCGATCTCCATGGTGCAGGCGACGCTGGGCGGGTCGATCGAGGTGCCGACGCTCGACGGCAAGGCCGCGCGCATCAACGTGCCGGCCGGCGCGCAAAGCGGCCACCAGTTCCGCCTGCGCGCCAAGGGCATGCCGATCATGCGCTCGACCCAGCGCGGGGACATGTACATCGAGGTCACCGTCGAGACGCCGACCAACCTGACCGCCAAGCAGAAAGAGCTGCTCAAGGAGTTCGAGAAGGCCGGCAAGACCAGCCCCGAAGCCGAGGGATTCTTCACCAAGGTGAAGGAGATGTTCGGCGGCGACTGATGGTCAGGATCGACCTTTCGGACTGGCAGATCGTTCTGTCGGTGGCGGCCCCGGTCGCGGTCGCGCTGATCCTGTTCGCGCTCGAGGCCCGCGGCCCGCTGGCGCCGGCCCTGCAGAAGCCGCTCGGCCTGGTCGGTCCCTACTTCACCTCGGTCGCCATCCTGTTCGGCCTGGTCTCGGCGCTGCTGATGAGCGACGTCTGGCAGAGGGACAATGCGGCGTGGCAAAGCGTGCAGGCCGAGGACGATGCGCTGCGGGCGCTGTTCCAGCTCGCGCGCACCAACGACCTGCCGGAGCTGAACCCCGTGCTGAAGGCCTATGCCGCCGCGGCCGCCCAGGAAAGTCCCTATTCGCGCGCCGCCCCCGATGCGCGCCAGAAGACCGACCGCGCCTACGAAGCGATCGTGTCGACCGTGAGCCACGCCTACGGCCTGGAAAGCGCCACCCGCATCTTCATCCTGTCGACCGCGGCCGAGATGCGCCGCGCGCGCGACCGCAGGCTCTACGTTGCCGACGACGAGACCGTCGGCATCAAGTGGCTGTCCATCATCGTCCTCGGCGCCCTGACCCAGATCGCCATCATGCTGGTGCATACCGGCAGCCGGCCGGCCGTGCGGGTCAGCGTCACGCTGTTCACCGTCGCCTTCACCTTCTGCCTGCTGATCGTCGCGATCTTCGACACGCCGTTCGAGGTCACCCTCGCCGACGAGCCCGGCAAGACCTTCCATCAGACCCTGGTGGAGTTCGAGGGAAGCCCTCAGTCGCCATCCAATCCATAAGGTGGAATAGTCCCGGCCATTCGTTCGGATTTGCCGAACACAGGATGGCCGGATGGTTGAGCCGAGCACTGATCGCCGCCCTTTCAAGGAGACCGTGATGGACTCGCTCACTCAGGACGCCGGCACTCGCCGTCCCATCATCTACCGCACTGCCGGCCATACCGAAGGCCGGATCACCCGGCTGGTCAGCCCGGGCGACCTCGGTGAGGCGTTGAAGCCGTTCGTCTTCCTCGACCTGTTCGACAATGGCGGACGATCGTCCGAAGGCTTCGGGCTGCATCCGCATTCGGGTATCGCGACGCTGACCTACGTCGCCGAAGGCGGCGTCGGCTTCGAAGACACCAACGGCTCGCGCGGCCTGCTGCCCGCCGGAGGCGTCGAGTGGATGCGTGCCGGAAGCGGCGTGTGGCACGGCGGCGGCAAAGGCGCCCCCGGCCGTACCCGCGGCTTCCAGCTCTGGATCGCACTGCCGCCGCATCTCGAGCTCGGGCCGTCGGTCAGCCTCTATCAGGGCGCCGAAGACGTGCCGGTCGCCGGACCTGCCCGCATCCTGCTCGGTTCGTATGAGGGCGTGAGCAGTGCCATCGAGTCTCCCTCGGACATCAACTACCTGGCGGTTCGCCTCGCGCCGGGCGAGCGCTGGCGCTACGCACCGCCGCTGGGCCATGAGGTGCTCTGGATCGCCGTCGGCAAGGGCGCGGTCGATACGCCGGACCGGGTCGGCCACGGCGAACTGGCGGTTTTCGCGCCCGGCCAGGGCGCCGTCGACGTCGGCGCCGACACGGAGACCGAGTTCATGCTGGGCTCGGCGGTGCCCCACCGGCACGATCTCGTGCTGGGCTACTACTCCGTCCACACCAGCGCCGAGGCGCTCGCCCGGGGCGAGCAGCGCATCCGCGAGATCCACGCCGACCTCGTCCGGCAGGGCCGCCTGTGACGGCCGATCTATCCAAACGAATTGGCAAAAGAGGGGGGTGCAGGAAGGCGGGAAGAATCGCCTAAAACCCTTGTGCCATCGGCATCGGAGGCTTCCCACGCGGGTGGGAAGTCGTGGGAAGTTCTAGTCCTCGTCGTCGAACCGGCCGATCGTCTTCAGTCCCTCGATCCAGGTCTCGCCGTCCTTCTTGATCACGGTGCGCGGCGCCACGCCGCCGTGCTTCTCGAGCGCCGTCGCGAGCCGCTCGGAATGCGTCACCAGCCAGATCTGCGTGCGCTCCGAGGCTTTGGCGATCAGCCGCGCCAGCGGCTCGAGCAGGTCGGGATGGAGGCTGCTCTCCGGCTCGTTCAACGCGATGAACGACGGCAGGCGCAACGACAGCAGCGCGCCGGCCAGCGCCAGGTAGCGCAGCGTGCCGTCGGACAGCTCACGGGCCTCGAACACGCGCTTGGGATAGTCGGGAAAGACCATGCCGAACGACGCCGTCTGCTCCGGCATCGGCACGTCGAGCCGCGCGCCGGGAAACGCGTCCTCGATCGCGCGGTCGAGGTCGATCGTATCGCGGCGGATGTGAATCAGCGTCGCCAGCACGGCCGCCAGGTTGGAGCCGTCCGACGCCATGGTCGGCGTCGCCACGGCCAGGCACGGCCGGCGCAGCGCCGAGTCCTGGTCGGTGCGCAGGTCGTGATAGAAGCGCCAATCGAGCATCAGCTGCTTGATGGCGTGGATGTCGGGAAAGCTCTGCGGCGCGTCGAACGCCCCGAGGGCGGTCTCGGACGGCAGCAGATCGCGGCTGATCTCGGTGCGCTTGCCGTCCGCATCGCGCACCATCACCGACGGGCCGCGCCGCTCCAGGAGCTTGTGCTGGCGGCGGCCGTGGTGAAACAGCAGCTGCTCCTCCTTCATGTCGGGCTCGAGCGGGAAGGCGCCGCGGCCGAGCGGCGGCGGCACGCCGACCTCGATCTCGTAGGTGTAGAGCACTCCGTCGAGTGCAGCCTCGCCGAAGCCGGCCGACAGCGTGATGCGCGGGGATTCGCCGACATGACGCTTGCCGGCCCATGAAGCCGATTGCATGCCGCCTTCGGCCGCCAGCTCGCGCGCCAAGGTCCCGCCGGCGGAGGCCTGGAGGAGTTGCAGAGCGCGATAGAGGTTGGTCTTGCCGACGCCGTTGGCGCCGACGAATACCGTCAGGCGACCGGTCGGAAAACGGATCGACCGCAAAGACCTGTAGTGGGCGGCGTGAATCTCGCGGACAATCACGCCGCCAGCGTATCAACGGGAGGGTTGCGATGTCGCCGCCGAAAATGCCGACCTTGGAGGAGTTCCGCGCCCGTGCCGCGCAGACGGGCATGCCACTCACCGACGAGGACATCGAGCATCTCCATAAAGGGTATGTCGGCCTGCTCGAGCAGATGCAGCGTATCCCCACCCATTGGGCCTGGGCCGCCGAGCCGCCACAGGTCTTCCGCGCCGACGAGTAGAGCGACATGAGCGATCTCACCCTGCTCGGCATTGCCGAGGCCGGCCGGCTGCTGACGCGCGGCGACATCACGGCCACCGCTCTCACCGAGTCCTTCCTCAAGCGCATTGAGGCGGTGGATCACAAGCTCGCGAGCTACATCACCGTCACGGCGGACATGGCGCGCACTGGAGCACGCCAGGCCGACCTCGAGTTGAAGGGCGGCGTGCGCCGCGGGCCGATGCACGGCATCCCGGTGGCGCTGAAGGACATCTACGAAACGGCCGGTGTGCGCACGACCGGACATTCGGCCCTCAGGAAGGACTACGTGCCGACGATCGACGCCGAGACCGTGCGCCGCCTGAAGGATGCGGGCGCGGTCATCCTGGGCAAGCTCGGGACGCACGAGTTCGCCAACGGCGCGATGACGCCGGACCAGCCGTTCCCCGCCGTGCGCAATCCCTGGAACATCGACTACCAGCCCGGCGGCTCGTCCAGCGGCTCGGGTGCGGCGGTCGCAGCGCAGCTCTGCATGGGTGCGATGGGCTCCGACACCGGCGGTTCGATCCGCAACCCGGCCGGCTTCTGCGGCACCGCCGGCATCAAGCCGACCTACGGGCTGGTGAGTCGCTGCGGAATCTTCCCGCTCAGCTTCAGCCTCGACACCGCGGGCCCGCTCGCCTGGACGATGGAGGACTGTGCCCTGATGCTCGACGTGCTGGCCGGCCACGATCCCAACGACCAGGGCTCGGCTCGCGCACCGAAGGTCGACTACGGCGCGGCCTGCGATCGGCCGATCAAGGGCCTGCGCATCGCGCTGGCGCGCAGCTGGTATGAGGGCGCGGCGTCGGTGACGCCTGAGATGAAGACGGCGATCGACGAGGCGGTGCGGGTGCTGAAGGACCTCGGTGCGACGGTCGACGAGGTCGTCTTCCCTGACATTCGTGACTATCACATTTGCGGCCGCGTCATCATCACGGTCGAGGCGCATGCGATTCATCGCCAGGAGGTGATCGAGACGCCGGAGAAGTTCGGCTACACGACGCGCCGGCGCTTCCAGCTCGGCGCTTTCTTCACGGCCGAGCAGTACATATCGGCGCTGCGCTTCCGCCGCCAGCTTACGCTCGACACGCGTGCGGCGATGCGCGGCTACGACCTCGTGCTGACGGCCAACCATTGGGGCGCGCCGGACAAGTTCGAGGAGCCGCAGCCGATCTTCCACTTCTTCGGCAAGCCCTCGCTCACCATGCCGTTCAACGTCACCGGCCAGCCGGCCGCGACGATCTGCTGCGGCTTCGGCCGCGACGGCTTCCCGCTCAGCTTCCAGCTCGCGGGGCGCGCGTTCGACGAGGCGAGCGTGTTCGCCGCCGGTTCAGCTTACGAACGCGCCACGCCATGGCGGTCGCGGCGGCCGGCGCTGTAGTCTAAGCGCCGATCTTGCGCGCCAGCTCGATCATGTCGTTGCCGACCGCGTCCCAGTCGCCCTCGGGCTTGAGGTCGCGCTTCTGGCCGGGGCCGTGCTCGTTGGGGCGGATGACGAAGCCGGTCGACAGGCCGCACTTCTGCGCTGCCGCCAGGTCGCCGTTGTGGGCCGCGCACAGCATCACCTGGTGCGGCTTGAGGTACATGCTGTCGACCACGCCGAGATAGGATTCGGGGTCGGGCTTGTAGTGCTTGAAGGTCTCCCCCGAGAAGCAGTGATCCCAGGGGATGCCGCTGTGCTTGGCCATGTTGATCAGCAGCGCGACGTTGCCGTTCGACAGCGTTGCGACGACGAACTTCTTCTTCATCATGCCGATGCCCTCGACGGAATCGGGCCACGGCCTGAGCTTGTGCCAGAGATGGGTGAACTCCCACGCGCCCGCCTCACCCGGATGCTTCAGGCCGCGCTTCTTCAGCAGCATCTCGAACGCCTCCTTGTGGAGATCGTCGATGCGCGTCCAGGGCAGCTCGCCCTTGCGCACGCGCGCCATCTGCGGCTGGTAGAGGCCGCGCCAGTCGTCGGCGAAGCTCGTCCAGTCGGTGTCCATCCCATATTTCCTGCCAAGTTTCGGCAGGTCCTCGATCAGGCTGCCGCGCCAATCCACCACCGTGCCGAACACGTCGAAGATGCAGACCTTGAGGTCGCTGAGATCCTTGGGCATTAGTTTCCCCTCATGGTTTGGAAGCACAATACGGTGGCCGGCACGGACGGCAAGGCGCGCTGCGGCTGGGCGAGCGCCGATCCGATCTACCAGCAGTACCACGACAAGGAATGGGGCCGTCCGCTCAGGGACGACCAGGCGCTGTTCGAGCTGCTGTCGCTCGAGGGCTTCCAGGCCGGCCTCTCCTGGATCACCGTGCTGCGCAAGCGCGAGCACTACCGCAAGGTCTATGACGGCTTCGATCCGAAGAAGGTCGCGCGCTACACCCCGGCCAAGGTCGACGAGCTGCTGGCCGACCCCGGGATCATTCGCCATCGCGGCAAGATCGAAGCCAGCATCAGCAACGCCAAGGCCTTTCTTGCGCTGGTCGAGCGCGAGGGATCGTTCGCGAAGTTCGTATGGAGCTTCGTCGGCGGCAAGCCGAAAAAGAACAGCCCGAAGAGCCTGAGGGACGTACCTGCGCGCACGGCCGAGTCCGATGCGATGTCCAAGGCGCTGCAGAAGGCAGGTTTCAAGTTCGTCGGCTCGACCATCTGCTACGCCTTCATGCAGGCCTCCGGCATGGTCGACGACCACATCGTCGGCTGCCATCGACACAGGGAGTAAAAAGCGTGACCCGCCGCGTCTTCATCGGTGCCCTCGGCACCGAGACCAATCAGTTCGTGCCTTTCCCGACCGGCCTGCGCGGCTACCAGGAACACGGCATCTGGCGCGGCGATGCGACGAAGCACGAGCCGACCAACTTCACCGCGCCGGTCCATGTCTGGCGCCGCGAGGCCGGGAAGCTAGGCTGGGCGGTGATCGAGGGCCTCAGCACCTTCGCCGCCCCGTCGGGCACGACCGTGCGCTCGGTCTATGAGGGCTTTCGCGACGAGATCCTGGCTGGCGTGAAGGCGGCCCTGCCGCTCGACGCGGTTTTGATCAACGTGCACGGAGCGATGGTCGCCGACGGCTACGACGACTGCGAGGGCGACCTGTTGTCGAAGATCCGCGCCATCGTCGGGCCGAAAGTCGCGATCGGCGCGGAGTTCGACCTGCACTGTCATCTCAGCGCGCTGATGCTCGACAGCGCCGATGTGCTGGTCGGCTACAAGGAGTACCCGCACACCGACACGATGGAGCGCGCCGAAGAGCTGTTCGCCATCATCGCCGACACGGTCGACGGCAAGGTGAAGCCGGTGATGGCGCGCTACGACTGTCGCATGATCGCCCAGTACCGCACCTCCGTGCCGCCGATCAGCGAGTTCGTGGTGCGCATGAAGTCGCTCGAAGGCAAGGACGGCATCCTGTCGGTGTCGCTGAGCCACGGCTTCGCCTTCGCCGATGTCGAGGATGTCGGCACGCGCACGCTCGTGGTGGCGGACGGGGACAAGGCCAAGGCGGAGAGGCTGGCCAGGCAGCTCGGCGAGGAGCTGTGGGCCAACCGCGAGCGCTACGTCACCAAGTACCTCTCGATCGGCGAGGCGATGGACCGCGCCGCCTCGCACAATCAGGGGCCGCTGGTGCTGGCCGACCGCGCCGACAATCCGGGGTCGGGAGCGCCGGGCGACTCGACCTTCTTGCTGAAGGCGCTGGTCGAGCGGCAGATCGGTCCCGCCTTGTTCGGGGTGATGTGGGACCCGATGGCGTTCCAGATCGCCGAGGAAGCAGGCGAAGGTGCCCGCATCCGTATGCGGCTCGGCGGCAAGTCGGGTGCGGTGAGCGGCGAGCCGGTCGACCTCGACGTCACGGTGAAGAAGATCGCGCGCAACGTCTTTCAGCCCTACGGGCCGGTGATGTCGCCGCTGGGCGACATGGCGCTGCTCTCGTCCGAGCACGTCGACGTCGCCATCTGCACCCGACGCAACCAGACCTTCCATGCCGACGCCTTCCGCGCGGTCGCTGCCGAGCCTGCCGACTATCGCGTCGTCATCGTGAAGAGCGCGCAGCACTTCTATAACGGCTTCGTCGGGCTGGCGAAGGAGATCCTCTATGTCGCCTCGCCCGGCGCGGCCGACCCCGACGTCACCCGCTGGCCCTACACCAAGCGCAAGACGCCGTTCTGGCCGAAGGTGTCGGATCCCTGGAAGTGATCAGGTCCGGCGGAAGCCCAGCCGCGACCAGGTGACCTCCGGACCCTGCCGTGACGACGTGACGACGTTGACGAGGCACGTCAGCCCCTCCCGCGCGGCGAGCGCAATCGTCTCCTCGGCCGTGACCTCGAACATGCGCCGGCCCTCGGGGACTGGTCCGTGGCGCAACGACAGGAGCAGCACGCCGTCCGGCCGCACCAGAGACGCGACCGCCGGCATCGCCTCGGCGCGCTCTGCCGCATCGAGATGCATCCACACCGCCGTCGCCAGCACCGCGTCGAACGTCTCCCCGCGCGCCCGCACGCGGGCCAGCGCCGGCAGGGTGTCGGCCAGCCATTCGATGCGCGGCGACGGATGGAGCTTCATAGCGCCCTCGCGCATCTCGGCGACCGGCTCGACCGCCAGGACCCGATGGCCCATCGTCGCGAAATGCGCGGCGTCACGGCCCATGCCGGCGCCGATGTCGATCAGCCTCGAGGGCCTCGTCGGGATGAGGTGCCAGACCGGCTGGTGCAGCGTCTCGGCCGAGATCGATTCGTAAAGCTCGAACAGAGCCGGCGCTTCCTGCGCATAGCCCGCGGTGCTCTCCCTCACAGCAAGCGCTCGCGCGCGGGGCACGCCGTCTTGCCTTCGCCCACGGGTACGACCTCGAACTCGACCAGGCCGCAGCCCGATCGCAGCTTGCGATAGACCGCCTTGCCGTGCTGATCGCGGAACTTTTCGACCACCATGAAGAGCATGCACGACCCCCGTCCGGCGGGTTAGTCTAGGGCACGCACATCAGCCTGCACATCCTCGGGGGAAAGACATGAAGATCGCAGTCGCCGGCGCGGCCGGCCGCATGGGCCAGATGCTGGTGCGCGAGATCGCGCGCACCGAAGGCTGCACGCTCGCCGCCGCGCTCGAAGGCGCGGGCAGCAACATGCTCGGCCGCGAGGCGGGCGAGGTCGCGGGCGTCGGCACCAGCCATCGCAGCCTGAAGGGCGTGAAGATCGTGGCCGATGCAGGCGCCGCCTTAGCCAATGCCGATGCGGTGATCGACTTCACCGTGGCGGCGGCGACCGTCGAGCACGCGCGGGCCGCGGCCGACAAGGGCGTCGCCATGGTGATCGGCACGACCGGCCTCGACCCGCAGCAGACGGCTTCTGTGCACGAGGCGGCGAAGAAGATTCCGATTCTGTGGGCGGCCAACATGTCGATCGGTATCAATGTCCTGCTTGCGCTGGTCGAGAAGACGGCCTCGATGCTCGATCCCTCCTACGACATCGAGGTGCTGGAGATGCACCATCGCCACAAGATCGACGCGCCGTCGGGCACCGCGCTGGCGCTGGGCCGCGCCGCGGCGGCGGGCCGGCAGGTGAAGCTCGAAGACGTCTGGCGCAAGAGCCGCGACGGCCACACCGGCGCGCGGCCGGCCGGCGAGATCGGCTTCGCGACCCTGCGCGGCGGCGAGGAAGTCGGCGTGCACACGGTGATGTTCGCCGCCGCCGGTGAGCGGCTGGAGCTCAGCCATCGCGCCTTCAGCCGCGAGACCTACGCCTCCGGCGCGGTGCGCGGCGCGCTCTGGCTGCGGGGGAAGACTCCCGGCCTCTACGGCATGAAGGACGTGCTGGGGCTTTAAGGCCTTCCGTCGTCCCGAACGCAGCCGAGAGACCTTTTTGAGCAGCAGCAGCTCCAAAAGAGGTCCCTCCACTTCGCGCTTTGCGCTCAGGTCGGGACGACGGTGCTACTCTTCGCGATCCCAAGTGTGCTCGTATCGCCGTGATCGCAGCGCGGCCAGTGCTCTGAACAGCTCGTCGGCGACCCGCTGGCGCTCGGGTGCGCCGAGGAAGCGGCCGACGACGACACGGTTGCCGCGTGAGCTCAGGACCAGAAGCCGGTCGTTGGGCTCGATGCGCAGCCAATAGGCATCCAGCCGATGCTCCTCGCGCTCACCCTCAGGCGACATCCGCTCGATCACCAGCTTGCGGTCGGTCAGCGTCAAGGTTTCGCTGCGCTGGGCCTCGAGATAGTTGCGATGAAACAGGTACCAGACCAGGGCGACGTCGAGGCCGCAGAAGCCCGCGATCGGCCAGGCGCCCAACAGGTACATCGGCAGGGCGACCAGCAGGTTGGCCAGCAGGAGCACCCGAATCAGCCATTTGAAGCCGACGGGCGAGAGGCTGCGGTGGGGCCGCAAAAGCGTGGAAAAGCGTACGGTCTCGGCCATGCTATGAACCCTTATGGCCCTGATGAAAGCTGCCGTCATCCCCGAGTTCTTCGCCCGCCTCAAGAAGGCGATTCCGGAACCGGAGACGGAGCTGGAGTACGAGACCGTCTACCAGCTCCTGGTTGCCGTGGTGCTGTCGGCCCAGGCGACCGATGCCGGCGTCAACCGCGCGACGGAACCCCTGTTCAAGATCGTCAAGACGCCGCAGCAGATGCTCGATCTCGGCGAGAAGAAGCTGATCTCCTACATCAAGACGATCGGGCTCTATCGCACCAAAGCCAAGAACGTCATGGGCCTGTCCAAGCTGCTGGTCGAGCGGCACGGCGGCGAGGTGCCGCGCAGCCACGAGGCCTTGCAGGAGCTGCCCGGTGTCGGTCGCAAGACCGCCAATGTGGTGATGAATGTGGCGTTCGGCGAGGCGACCATCGCGGTCGATACCCACATCTTCCGGGTCGGGAACCGGACCGGGCTCGCGCCCGGCAAGAACCCGCTCGAGGTCGAGCTCCGGCTGCTGAAGCGCGTGCCGGAGGAGTACCGGCTACACGCCCATCATTGGCTGATCCTGCACGGCCGCTACACCTGCAAGGCGCGCAAGCCCGAGTGCCCGCGCTGTGTGGTCAACGACCTCTGCCTGTTCAAGGCCAAGACGACGGCCGAGTGAGCTGCCTCAGCGCAGCGGAATGTTGATGTTGAGCGAGGGCGGCGGCGGCGGGCCGTAATACATCGGCTCCGGGTAGTAGACCCGCGGCGGCGACGCGACGATGACCGGCCGCTCGACATAGTAGACGTGACCGGGCGGCACGAAGCGGCCGTGGCGATGATGGCGCCAGCGCCAGCCGTCGTCGTCATGATCATGTGCCAGTGCTGCTCCCGTCGTCGCCAGGACGGCCACGAGGCCGGCGGCTACCGACAGGACTTTGGCTACTGGGCGCATCGATTCCCTCCGTGTGCAATCGCACGGAACTTACGGGAAAGTACGGTTGGCGTTGCGTGACCAACTTGTGGCGTCGGCCCTAGATCTCAATCGTGGGATGGCGCCTGCTCCTCACGCACCCGCCACAATAGCAGAAATCCCAGCACCAGGAAGAACAGCACGCAGGCCACGCCGAGCCGTGTCGATTGCGTGGCCCGCGTGATGATGCCGATGGCGAGCGGCGCCATCCAGGCCGTGGCGCGGCCGGACAGGGCGAACAGGCCGTAGAACTCGCCGGTCATGCCGACCGGCGCCAGGCGGCCGATCAGCGTGCGGCTCGCCGCCTGCATCGGTCCCATGCAGAAGCCCAGCAGCAGCGCGAAGGCCATGAATGCCTTCTCCTGCACCGACCCGAACATGGCGCGTGCCGGGCCGATGGCATCGGCCGGGATGACGAACAGCACGCGGTCGGCCGTGACACTGACGATGCCGAGGGTGGCGACGATCACGCCCGCAATCGCAAGCTGGACCGTGCGCTTGCTGCCGAAGCGATCGTCGAGTTTGCCGCCCAGAAAGGCGCCGGGAATGGCGAACACCGTGAGGATGATGCCGAACACGCCGAGCGTCGTGGTGTTCCAGTCGAAGGTTGCCGAGGCATAGACGCCGCCGAAGGCGATGATCGCCGCCAGCCCATCGTTGTAGAGCATGAAGGCGATCAGGTAGGTCAGCGCGTTGGTGTAGTGGCGCAGCCGGCGGACCGTGGTCAGCAGCGACTTGCCGCCCTCTCGCGCGCATTCATAGAGCGGCATGCGCCGCTGCGGTGCCTGGTCGGGCGTGAACAGGAACATCGGCACCACGAAGACCGCGAGCCACAGCGCCGAGGCCGGGCCGACGAGGCGCTCGAGCGTGTAGTCGGGGTCCTCGCCGAGCGTGAAATGCGCCGTCAGCACGATGCCGAGCGCAATAAGCCCGCCGACGTAACCCAGGCCCCAGCCGAAGCCCGATAGCCAGCCCATGCGTTCGGGCGGCACGATGCTGGGGAGCTGCGCATTGTTGAACACGATCGACATCTCGGCGCCGACCGTCGCGAGGATCACCGCCCAGCCGATCGGCTGCGCGAGGTCCGGCCGGTTGGGATAGGCCCACCACAGCAGGGCGCAGCCGATCCCGAGCAGCAGCTGGAAGAAGAACACGTAGGGTTTGCGCCGCCCGCCCGCATCCGCCATAGCGCCGAGGAAGGGGCTCATCAGCGCGATCAGGATGCCGGAGATCGACTGGGTGAAGGCCCAGGCCGACTGGCCGTGCACGGCATCGCCGATCATCACGTTCGCGTAGTAGGGCGCGAAGATGAACGTCGTGACGACGGTGAAGAACGGCTGGTTGGCCCAGTCGAACAAGGCCCAGCTGAACTGGCCGAGCCGCGAGGCCTCACGCACGGGAGTCATGCTTGCTCCGCTTGGGCAGCTGCCAGATCGCGTCGCGGTTGGAGGGCGAGAACACCTTCTCCATGGCCTGCTGCCAGGGCAGCCAGATCTGGGCGATGTGCTCGGCGGGATCGAGCGTCGCCACCGTCACCTCGGGCACGAGAAAGCCGAACACATGCTCGGTATTATGGGTCACGTCGGGCGCATACCGGGCCCGCCATTGCGGCCAGATCTCGTAGCGGTTCTGGAGCCGCCAATCGGTCAGCGTGCCTGCGGAAAGGCCGGTTTCCTCGCGCAGCTCCCGCCGGGCGGTGGCCTCGAGGTCGGGATCGTCCGGCTCGCGCGACCCGGTGACGGACTGCCAGAAGCCGGGATTGGCCGCACGCTCGATCAGGAGCACCTCCAGCGCGGGCGTATGGACCACGACCAGCACGGATTCGGGAAGCTTGAACGCCATCGGGGCCAGCATATAAGGTCCGCCGGCTGAATTTGAGGGGACAATGAGCAAGCAGCTGGAAGCCGCCATCGACGCGGCGTGGGAGAAGCGCGACGGCATCAACAGCGCCACCAAGGGCGAGGTGCGCGACGCGGTTGAGGCCGCCATCGCCGGCCTCGACGATGGCACCTATCGCACGGCCGAGAAGTTCGGCGACGACTGGGTCGTGCACCAGTGGCTGAAGAAGGCCGTGCTGCTCTCCTTCCGGCTCTACGATTCGGTCCCGATGGATGGCGGAGCGGCCTTCCCGGGCATGGGCGCCGCCCCCTGGTTCGATAAGGTGCCGCTCAAGACCACCGGCTGGGACGCTGCCCGGTTCGCCAAGGCAGGCTACCGCTCCGTGCCGGGATCGGTGGTGCGCCGTGGCTCGTATATCGCGCCGTCGGTGGTGCTGATGCCGTCGTTCGTGAACCTCGGCGCCTATGTCGATACCGGCACCATGGTCGATACTTGGGCGACTGTCGGTTCGTGCGCACAGATCGGCAAGAACTGCCATCTGTCGGGTGGCGTCGGCATCGGCGGCGTGCTCGAGCCGCTGCAGGCCAATCCCGTGATCATCGAGGACAACTGCTTCATCGGCGCGCGTTCCGAGGTGGTCGAGGGCGTGATCGTCGGCACCGGCGCGGTGCTGTCGATGGGCGTGTTCATATCCGCCACGACCAAGGTGGTCGATCGCGCCACCGGCCAGATCCATACCGGCAAGGTGCCGCCCTATTCGGTGGTGGTGCCCGGCAACATCGGTGGCGGGCCCGACCGCCCGTCGACCTACTGTGCGGTGATCGTGAAGACGGTCGACGAGCGCACGCGCTCGAAAACCTCGATCAACGAGCTGTTGCGGGATTAGCTTCGTGCCGGAGCGCGCGCATCTCGCCTGCTCATGAGGCGGGCGAGACGCCCGCGGTCCGGCAAGATTATGACATGTGCCTTGCCCACTCCGGGCGGGCTTTGATCTCGGCTTCCTCCTTCTTGAGGATCTTCGCGACCCGCTCGGGCGCAAAGCCGATGCCGAGCAGGCCGATCGCGGCGTTCGCGACCTCGCGGTACTCGGCGATCCGGCCGTCCTTGAGCCGCATGATCGACACGCCGTCGAAGCCGACGCGCTTGCCCTGCGCCTCCGGCAGGGTCGAGACGTAGCTGAACGTGTAGTAGGCGTAGAGCATCGTGCCGTCGCTCACCGGCCGGAACATCTCCCAGCGGAAGTCGCGCGCGGTGCGGTGGAACCAGTCGTCGATCATCTCGGCGATCTTCTCGCGGCCCTTGAAGGCGCCGTAGAACACGTCGTGATAGACGCCGTCCTCGGTGAACAGGCCGGCAAAGCTCTTGCCGTCGCGCCGTTCGACCGCCGTGGTGAAATCTTTCAGGAGCGCCGAAACTTCCATGGTTGATCCTCCCGATCCGACACAATCATGACTAAACTGGTCCGCCCTGCAAGGAGGCCGGCATGACTGCTCTCTGGATCGCCCTCGGCATCGTCGTCCTGATCGTGTTGTGGCTGATCATGATCTACAACGGGCTGGTCGCCGGCCGCACCCAGGCCCAGGCAGCCTGGAGCCAGATCGACGTGCAGCTGAAGCGCCGCCACGATCTCATTCCCAACCTCGTGCAGGTCGTGAAGGACGCGATGGGCTACGAGCAGGAGACGCTCACCAAGGTCATCCAGGCGCGCAACTCCGCCGTCGCCGCCAGCGCCGCCGGTCCCGCGCAGGCGGCGCCGGCCGAAGCCGCGCTCAGCCAGGCGACGCGCGGCCTGTTCGCGCTGGTCGAGAGCTATCCGCAGCTCAAGGCCAACGACAACGTGAAGCAGCTCCAGGAGGAGCTCACCACCACCGAGAACAAAATCGCCTTCGCCCGCCAGTTCTACAACGACTCCGTCGCCTCCTATAACGTGCGTCGCCAGAGCTTCCCGGCCGTGATGGCCGCCCAGTCGTTGGGCTTCGGCCCGATGGAGCTGTTCAACATGCCCGAGACCGAGCGCGAGGTGCCCAAGGTCGCCTTGCGCTAGCCATGCCGGCGACCGACTTCGTTGCGGCCCAGAAGGTCAACCGCCGCAACACATTGATCCTGCTGGCCGCGCTGACCGCCCTGGCGGCCCTGTTCGGCTACCTGATCGGGTGGGTGATGCAGATCGAGGCGGGCGGCCCGGTCGGACCGGTCAGCTCCTTCGGCGTCGCCGCCGCCGGTGCGCTGGCGATCGCAAGCATCGCCTGGAGCGGCCTCTCACTGGCTTTCGGCAACCGCTTGGTCAACGCCATGTCCGAGGCGCGCGAGATCGGCAAGGAGGAGGCGCCGCAGCTGTTCAACGTCGTCGAGGAGATGTCGATCGCGGCCGGCGTCCCGATGCCCAAGGTGCGCATCATGGAGACCGATGCGCTCAATGCCTTCGCGACCGGCACTTCCACGTCGAACGCGTCGATCGCCGTGACCCGCGGCCTGCTGAACCAGCTCAATCGCGACGAGCTGCAGGGTGTAGTTGCCCACGAGATGGCGCACATCGCCAATCTCGACACACGCTACATGACGGTGGTCGTCGTCACGGTCGGCCTAGTCGTCCTGATCGCCGACATGACGTTGCGCAGCATGGCCTGGGGCCGCTTTGGGGGCCGCTTCGGCGGGTCGCGCAGCAGCGACAGGCGCAGCGGCGGCAACGCGATCCTGATCATCGTGCTGCTGGTCGTGGCGGTCGTCGCCCCAATCGCGGCCCGGGCGGTGCAGATGGCGGTGTCGCGGCAGCGCGAGTATCTGGCCGATGCCACCTCCGTCCAGTTCACGCGCAACCCGAATGGCCTGATCGCCGCTCTTACTAAGCTTACCGCCGCCGCCGCGCCTTTTCCCGGAGTGAGTCGTGCCACGCAGCACCTGTTCATCGTCAATCCGATCCAGACCTTCACGGCGAATTCCTCGGCGCTCATGGCAACGCATCCCGATCTCGCGGATCGCATCGCTCGCCTGCGCAATCTGGGCGGCTAGCGCCGTGGCATCGGCCGCAATGGCCTTCGACCTTCAGGCGCATCGCGGCGGTCGGGGGTTGGCGCCCGAGAACACGATGGGCGCGTTCAGGCAGGCCGCGGCGCTCGGTGTCACGACGATCGAGACCGATCTCGCGATCACCAAGGACGACGTCGTCGTGCTGAGCCACGAGCCGCGTCTCAATCCCGACTTGGTGCGCGGACCCGACGGCAACTGGATCGAGGGCGTCGGCCCGACGATCCGCTCGCTGACGCTGGCCGAGCTGAAACGGTACGACATCGGGCGGATCAACCCCGCCTCCGCCTATAGCCGCATGTTCCCCAAGCAGATCGCCATCGACGGCGAGCGCTTCCCCGTCCTGACCGACGTCTATGCCGCGATTCCGGCGCCGACGCGCTTCAACGTCGAGATCAAGACCGATCCGGGACGGCCGAACGAGACCGCCAAACCCGATTACTTCACCCGGCTCGTGGTCGATGCGGTGAAGGATAGCAAGGCGGTGGAGCGGACCATGATCCAATCGTTCGATTGGCGCACCCTGATCGAGGCCCGCAAGCTCGCCCCCGAGATCCCGACATCCTGTCTCACCATCGAGACCCAGAACAGCGACACCATCCGGCGCAACGACGCCATGGCCTCGCCGTGGCTTGGCGGGTTGGATCTCAAGAAATACGGCGGGTCGGTGCCGCAGCTGGTGAAAGCGGCCGGCTGCGCGGTCTGGTCGCCGTTCTGGCGTAACCTGTCGCCGGAGACGCTCGCCGAAGCCCACAAACTCGGGCTGCAGGTCATTCCCTGGACGGTCAACGCGCCGAACGACATCGTCCGGCTGATCGACCAGAAAGTTGACGGGCTGATCACAGATTATCCGGAACAGGGGTTGGCCATCGCTGCGGAAAAGGGCCTGAAAACCCGCTAATTCATTGACTCCCGCGGCTCGGTGTTCTGTATACAGACCCACCATGCGAGCCTTCCTTCCCGAACCCGATCTCAGCGAACGCATCCACGATGCCGTTCTCGAAGCCATCTGCTCGGGCGAGCTGAAAGCCGGCACCCGGCTCACCCAGGAGGAGCTCGCGCAGAAGTTCGGCGTCAGCCGCCAGCCGGTCTTGCAGGCGATGATGCTCCTGCGGCGGGAAGGCTTCCTGATCGAGGCCGGCCGCAAGGGCGTGCAGGTCGCACCGCTCGACATGCAGCAGGTTCGCAACCTCTATGTCGTGCGCGCGGCACTCGACGGCGCGGCCGCACGGCTTGCCGCCGCCAACTACACCCGGGAACTCGCCCATCGCGGACGCCTGCTGCTCGATGTCGGCCGGCGTGCCGCCACCAGCAACAACGTGCCGGCATCGATCGAAGCCGACATCGACTTCCACCTGTTCGTGTACGAGGCGTCGGGCAATCCTCTGATCGGCGAGACCGCGCAGCCGCACTGGCAGCATCTGCGGCGCGTGATGGCGGCGGCGCTGAGCGAGGGCGACCTGCGCGTCAGCGTGTGGGACGAGCACGAAGGCATCCTGCGCGCGCTCGAGGCGGGCCAGGTCGACGAGGCCGAAGCGCTCTGCCGCGGCCATGCCGAGCAGATGGCCGACATCCTGACTGGCCGACTCAAGGTCGTGATTTCACGAGCGGCCTGATGTGCGTTGAGTGCCGTGTCATCCCGAGCGAAGCGAGGAATCCATGCTCGGGGCCTCGTAGATCACTCGCTTCGCTCGGGACGACACCAAAAGGCTAGGAGGAAGCGATGAAACTGACGCCCGAACAGCTGCGACAGTTCGATGAGGAAGGCTACCTCTTCTTCCCGAACTACTTCTCGCCGGAAGAGACCAACATCCTGAAGACGGAGATCCCTGGCGTGTTCCAGCAGCGCCGCGAGGAGAATGTGCGGGAGAAAACCGGCGACGTGGTGCGCACCGCCTTCGCTGTGCACACCTATCATCCGGTGTTCGAGGCGCTGGTCCACCATCCGCGGTTCGTCGAGCCGGCCGAGCAGCTGCTCGGCGACAAGACCTACATCCACCAGTTCAAGATCAACGGAAAGGCCGCATTCGACGGCGATGTCTGGCAATGGCACCAGGACTACGGCACCTGGAAGGCCGACGACGACATGCCCGAGGCGCGCGCCATGAACCTCGCGGTGTTCGTCGACGAGGTGAACGAGTTCAACGGCCCGCTGTGGTTCATTCCGAAGAGCCACAAGAAGGGCGCGATCGAGGCCAAGCACGACCTCACCACGACCAGCTACCCGCTGTGGGTGATCGACAACGACACCATCGCGAAGCTGGTGAAGCAGGGCGGCATCGTGTCCCCCAAGGGCGGGCCAGGCTCGGCTATATTCTTCCATGGGACTCTCGTTCACGGCAGCCCACCGAACATGTCGCCGTGGGACCGCCAGATCATCTACGTCACCTACAACGCCGTCTCCAACGCCATCCGCCGCTACAAGCGGCCGGCCTACATCGCCCATCGTGATTTCACGCCGATCGATCCGTGGACCGACGATGCCGTCCTGCAGGCGGCGCGGCGCAAGGCAGCGGCCGAATAGCAATCCGGAGGAATCAATGAACCTGCATCGCATGCTGCTTCAGCGCGCGGCCGAGAATAAGCCGCTGCGCATCGGCCTGATCGGCGCCGGCAAGTTCGGCGCCATGTATCTCAGCCAGATCCCGACCACGCCGGGCATCCACCTGCTGGGCATCGCCGATCTTTCGCCCTCACGCGCTAGGGACAACCTGGCGCGGCTGGGCTGGAAGCCGGAGGTCACGGCCGCCGGCTCGTTCGCCGAGGCGAAGAAGCACGGCAACACCTTCCTGACCGATGACTGGCGCGCGCTGGTCTCACATCCGGAGATCGACGTCGTTGTCGAATCGACAGGCGATCCGATCGCCGCCGTCGAGCACGCGCTGGAGGCCTTCAGGCATGGCAAGAGCGTCGTGATGGTGACGGTCGAGGCCGACGCCTTCTGCGGCCCCCTGCTGGCGCAGCGCGCGGCCAAGGCTGGCGTGATCTACAGCCTCGCCTATGGCGACCAGCCGGCGCTGATCTGCGAGCTGGTCGACTGGGCGCGCGCCTCGGGCTTCTCGGTGACGGCGGCGGGCCGCGGCCACAAGTGGCTGCCGCACTACGCGCAGTCGACGCCGGAGACGGTGTGGAAGTACTGGGGCCTCAACGAGGAGCAGGCCAAGCGCGGCGGCCTGAACCCCAAGATGTTCAACAGCTTCCTCGACGGCTCCAAGCCCGCGATCGAGAGCACGGCAGTCGCCAATGCCACCGGCCTCACGCCGGCGCCCGACGGCCTCGCCTTCCCGCCCTGCTCGGTCGACGATTTGCCGTTCGTGATGCGCCCGGTCTCGGAAGGTGGCCACCTGCATCATAAGGGCCAGGTCGAGGTGGCCTCGTCGCTCGAGCGAGACGGCCGCGCGATCCCCTACGAGATCCGCAAGGGCGTGTGGGTCGTGTTCGAGGCGTCGACCGAGTACCAGAAGAACTGCTTCGAGGAGTACATGCTCCAGACCGACCCGAGCGGCCGGCACTCGGTGATGTACAAGCGCTGGCACCTGATCGGCCTCGAGGTCGGCATCTCGGTCGCCTCAGTCGGCCTGCGCAAGGAGCCGACCGGCTGCCCGATCGGCTTCCACGCCGACGTGATCGCGACCGCCAAACGCGACCTCAAGGCCGGCGAGATGCTCGACGGTGAGGGCGGCTACACGGTCTACGGCAAGCTGTTCCCGTCGGAGAAGTCGACCGGCCTCGGCAGCCTGCCGCTCGGCCTGGCCCACAACGTCAAGCTCCTGAAGCCGATCAAGGCCGGCCAGTCGCTGACCTACGCCGACGTCGCGATGGACGAGACCCTGACTGCGGTGAAGCTGCGCCGCGAGATGGAGCAGGCCTTCGCCCCGGCCGCCTCGAAGATAGCCGCGCAGTAGGAAGGCCAACGTCGGGCGATGTGCTAACGTCGCCCGAGATGTTCGGCCGAAAGAAACCGCCAGAGCCCGCCCCATGGCGCAGCCGCGTGGGGGCGGTGCATACACTGGCCGACAACCATGACCTGACGCCCGCGCAACATGCGCGGTGCGTGGAGTGGGTCCATCGGATCCAGCAGCTCTATGACGGCGCGGCGGCCTATTGCAGCCAGCAGGGAGTCGATCCGGAGCTGGCTTTTGCCGGCAATGAGTGGCGCGATCTCGTCCCCCGGACCGGACTCAAGTTCCGCACGGCCTACCCCGACATAAACTACCTGCGCCTGAATGCGCCTTTTGCGGGCTATCACCTGCCGATCCTCGACCGGCTCGATTCCCGGCGCTTCCCCGACGACTGGGGCGCCGCCTTCGTGACCAGGCTCGGCCAGGAGGGCATTCCCGGCGACATCGCTGCCGAGCTCGACCGGCGCTATGCCGCCCGGGACCGGCTGTCGCCGCTGGTCCCTGACTATCTCGACCACGTGCGCAACCTGCCGGCGCGCTACGTCGTCCGCACGCCGCGCGTGCTGGGCGAGATAGGCATTGAGGTGGACGGCGTGCTGGTCAACGCCGACGTCATCCTGTGCCAGTCGCGGATCAACGCAATGTTGAGCGGCGGCGTCATCGACAAGCTCGAGAGGGACATGGCGCGGCACGGCCGCGCACGGGTGCTCGAGGTGGGCTCGGGGTACGGCAGCCTCGGCAATGCCCTGAAGGCCATTCTGGGCGACCGGCTGGAATACATCGCCCTCGACCTTCCCAGCTCGCTGTACTACGCCGCGCTCTATCTCGGCGCGATCAACGATTGGCAGCGCAGCCACCTGCTGCTGCCGGGCGAAACCGTGCCCGAGGCCTTCGACTTCCTCTTCATCGCCAACTACATGATGGACGAAGTGGCCGGGCAGATCGGACCGGTCGATCTCGCCGTCAACTGCATGTCGTTTCCCGAGATGTCGGCCGCACAGGTGCGCAACTACGGGACCTTCTTCAGGCGCGTGCTACGGGGTGACGGCGTCGTCTTCGACGAGAACGCCGCCTTGAAGCCGCACCATACCGACAGCAAGGCCATCCTGGCGGAGTTGTTTCCGTTCCGCCGACACGTCTCGTCGACCGTGGTGACGACCAAGAACGACTGCCAGGACGTCTGGGCGAGCCGCTATCTGGGCGACATCTTCGATCGCAGCGACGCAATGCTGCTCAGGCCGTCGTCATGAGCCCGGCCAGCGCGGTGTAGGCGGCCGTCCAGGCCTCCCGGGTATCGGGCGTGAAATCCGGACCGAGACCCTTCTCCAGGGTCCACAACAGCGCCGCGCCGACCGGGGCGTAGTGGTCGGCGGTGACGCCGTAGCCCTTGTGGCGCTCGCCGAGCGCCTTCACCGCGGGCAGGATGGTGTCGATTTGGTGCAGGTTGCTGACCGCCGTTCCAAGCATGGCCATCAGCTTCACCTTCTGCCCGGTGAGGTCGGACGGAAACAGCGTCCGCACCGGCGGCGCAATCTCGAACAGCCGATCGTAAAACAGATCAGCCGCCGTGCCAGCGATCGGCACCACCTTCTTGAAGCTCGCCTGGACCAGCTCGATTTGCTGCGGGGTCATCGGTCTCTCCCGGGTGAATGGGAAAGACGCCGCAAGTTCTATGCCGCGGCCGATTCCTTCTTGGGCTTCGGCTTCGACGCCGGCTTGCCGTCTAGGTCGCGCTCGGCTTCCTTCCGCGCCTTCAGGAGCTTGCGGAGGATCATGTTCCGCTTGAGTGCGGAGATGTGGTCGATGAACAGGATGCCGTCGAGATGGTCGATCTCGTGCTGCACGCAGGTCGCCAGCAGGCCCTCGCAGGCCATCTCCTTGGTCTCTCCGTCGCGGTCGAGATAGCGCACCGTGACCTTGGCCGGCCGTACCACGTCGGAATAGTGCTCGGGCACCGACAGGCAGCCTTCCTCATAGGTCGCGTCCTCCTCGGACGCCTCGATGATCTCGGGATTGGCCATCAGGATCGGCCCGGTCTTGAGATCCTCGCGGTCGATGTCGAGCACGATCACCCGCCGGAGCTCGCCGATCTGCGGCGCGGCGAGGCCGATGCCGGGCGCGTCGTACATCGTCTCCAGCATGTCATCCATCAGCTGGCGCACCTCGGCATCGACCGAGTCGACCGGCTTGGACTTCTTCTTGAGACGCGGATCGGGCGCAGTGAGGATGGTCCGAATGGCCATGACGCTTAAATATGCAATGAAATCAAGGTTTTCAAGACGCCGAAGAGGGTCCTGGCCGATCAGGCTCGCTTGACCATGGTGCCCACGCCGGACTCGGTGAAGACCTCCAGCAGCAGGCTATGGGGCACCCGGCCATCCATGATGACCGCCGCCTCGACGCCCGAATTCACCGCATCGATGCAGTTCTCGACCTTCGGGATCATGCCGCCGGAGATCGTCCCGTCGGCGATCAGGGCGCGCGCCTCCTCCACCGTCATGTCGGGGATCAGGTTCCCGCTCTTGTCCAGGACGCCCGGTACGTCGGTCAGGAACAGGAGCCGCTTGGCCTTCATGGCGCCGGCGATCGCGCCGGCCGAGGTGTCGGCGTTGATGTTGTAGGTCAGCTCGTCGTTCACGCCGAAGCCGATCGGCGCCACCACGGGGATGACATCCGCTTTGCGCAGCTGCTCCAGCACCATGACGTTGATCTTGGCGGGCTCGCCGACCTGCTTGAGGTCGACCTTCAGGAGCTCGCCGGTCTTGGGATCGCGTATCTGGGTGACCTTGTTGGCCAGGATCAGGTTGCCGTCCTTGCCGCAGATGCCGACGGCGATGCCGCCGCATTCGTTGATGTCGGCCACGATCGCCTTGTTGATCGAGCCGGCCAGGACCATCTCGACGATCTCCATCGTCGCCGCATCGGTGACGCGCAAGCCGTTGACGAAGGTGCTCTTGATGCCGACCCGCTCCAGCATCTTGTTGATCTGCGGGCCGCCGCCATGGACCACGATCGGGTTCATGCCGACCTGCTTCATCAGCACCACGTCCCGTGCCACCAGGTCGCCCAGCTTCGGATCGGTCATGGCGTGGCCGCCGTACTTCACGACGAAGGTGGCGTCGTTGTGCCGGCGCATGTAGGGCAGGGCCTTGGAGATCGTCTCCGCCATGCGGATGAGCCGCTTCTGCTCCCTGTCGGTCTGGACCGCGATGTCCGGCATGGCTGAGGAACCCTTTGGCTAGCAAAAGCCCTCTACCCGGGCCGGGAGAGGGCTAAGTCGGCATCTTATATGAGGATGCGCGCGGATAGAAGAAGACCCCTCGGCGCGTCAGGATGTCCTCCATGTTCGACAGTGGAAATCTCACGGATCGTGGCTTCACCGTGGCGCGCGGGCTGATCGGCCCCGAGGAGTGCCGGGCGTTGGCCGCGCTATGGCCGCAGCAGGACTGCTTTCGCAGCCACGTCGTCATGCAGCGTCACGGCTACGGGCAGGGCGAATACCAGTACTTCCGCTATCCGCTGCCCGCCCTGGTCGAGCGGCTGCGCCAGGCGCTCTATCCGGAGCTGGCCAAGGTCGCCAACCGCTGGAACGAGGTGCTGGGCCTCGAACGGCGCTTCCCGGCGACGCTCAAGGGCTGGCTGCGCGAGTGCCATGGCGGCGGCCAGAAGCGGCCGACGCCGCTGCTGCTGCGTTACCGGCCGGGCGACTACAACTGCCTGCACCGCGACCTCTACGGCGACCTGGTCTTCCCGATCCAGGCGACCATCCTGCTGAGCGAGCCCCAACGCGACTTCGAGGGCGGCGAGTTCATGCTGGTCGAGCAGCGGCCGCGCATGCAGTCCCGCGGCGAGGTCGTGCCGCTCGCCCAGGGCGACGCCGTCCTGTTCGCGGTCAACGAGCGGCCCGCGAAAGGCACGCGCGGCTGGCATCGCACCGCGATGCGCCATGGCGTCTCGAGCCTGAAGAGCGGCGAGCGCTTCACCCTGGGCATCATCTTCCACGACGCCGCTTAAACGCGGCCGATTGCGTCGATTGCGATGCCGGCGAGGCCGATGATGGCCGCCGCGATCAACAGCAGGAGCAGGGCGAAGAGGACGTCCTCCCGCCGCCACGACGATCGCCAGCGCATCACAGCCTGGCGCATGCATCGCTCGACACCTGGCGCCCGTCGAGGGCGGCGCCGTGGAAGACGATCGTGCCGACGAAGAGATCGTAGGAATAGGTGCCGGGTGCGGCGGACGAGTCGCGGTAGTGCCTGCCGTCGACGATGGTGAAGCGCGTGCCCTCGCGGTCGCGGCAGCGGTAGCGGCCCGCCCGCATCTGCGGCAGCCGCAGCGCCTTGCCGCCCTGCAGGCTCCAGAGGAACGGATCGGTGGCGGGCGCCGCTCCACCCGGTGTCTCGACGGCCGACGCTGCGATGGGCCCCGCAAAGACAACGCTTACCGCAGCGCCCGACAGGACGGATGCGAACCTCACGACCAACCCCAAGGCTTCCCGAGTCTTCTTCCCAACCCGACTTTGCCGCGTCAGCCGTCCGCGGGCTTGGAAAAATCGGACACGGTCAGCGCGGCCTGATCGTTGCCACCGGATGGAGGCCCTGCAGAGTCTCGCCGATCGCCCGCTGGCGCAGCGGCGCCGCCGGATCGAGCAGGACACGCGCCGAACTGAAGTACTGGGTCGGCGAGCAGCCCATGAAGTGATGGAAGTCGCGAACGAAGTGCGAGTGGTCGTAGTAGGCCGCATCGAGCTGGCGTGACCAGGGCTCCTTCGGGCCGGCCCGCAGGCGCGCCAGGGTCCGCAGGAAGCGCTGGCGGCGCAGCAGGAGCTTGGGCGGGAAGCCGAACATGTCGAGCGACAGCCGCGCCATCTGTCGGCTCGACAGGCCGAGCCGGGCGGCGAACTCCTGGGCCGTCGCGATCTCGGGATCGAGCAGCAGCGCATGGGCCTGGGCGAGCAGCGGCGGGGGCGGCACGCTCTCGCTGAGCCGCTGCAGGAAGAAGTCGTTCAGGATGGCGCAGAGCGCGACGTCGTCCGGCGCGGCCTGCAAAGCGGCGAACAATCTGTCTGCCGCCGTGCCGAAGACGTCGGCCAGCGGCGCGATGCGGTCGGCATGGCGATGGGCCGGGAAGCCGATCAATCGTGCCCAGCCGAGCGGCAGCACGCCGCCGCTGGCGGTCCGGGTGGGCGGATAGCCGGCGACGCGCGTGGTCTGGCTGGTCGGCCCGTAGAGGCGGGCCGGCATGCTGCGGCTGTCGGCCGAGCTCCTGGCGCTCTGGAAGGTCCAGTAGCCGCTCAGGGTGCAGCGGATGTTGCCCCATTCGGGGTGCATCAGGTCCTCGACCGGCCCGCCCGCGTCGATATCGGTGAAGTAGTAGGCGCTGAGATACGGCTGAAGCGGTTCGGCGGGCTTGTAGAAGCGGATGCGGGCCGCGGACAGGACGGGGTTCAGGGACGGTGATGAACAGCTCCCGTCATCGCACGGACGCCGTGCCCAGCGCCACATCCATGATCTCCGCACGCAGTTGCGGGATGCCGAATCCGGTTTCGCTGCTGGTCGGCAGCACCTGCGGATGAGCGGCGCCGTGCTTGCGCGCCACCGCCTCGGCGGCGGCGATTGCCTTGGGGATCTGAGCCGGCTTGAGATGGTCGGTCTTGGTCAGCAACAGCTGGTACGACACCGCGGCCGCGTCGAGATTCTTCATCGTCTCGCGGTCGGTGTCCTTCACGCCGTGGCGGGAATCGATCAGCAGGCAGACGCGCTTCAGCGTCGGCCGGCCGCGCAGATAGGCCGAGGCGAGGTCCTGCCAGGTCTCCTTCATCGACTTGGACACCTGGGCGAAGCCATAGCCCGGGAGGTCGACCAGGAACAGCCGCTGCCCGAGGTCGAAGAAATTGATCTGGCGCGTGTGGCCCGGGCTCGAGGAGGTGCGCGCCAAGGTGCGGCGGCCGGTCAGCGCGTTCACCAGGCTCGACTTGCCGACGTTGGAGCGGCCGGCGAACGCGACCTCCGGCAGCGAGCTCGGGATCAGCGAGTCGAACGAGGCCGCGCCGGCGACGAACGCGCAAGGGCCGACGAACAGCCTTCGCGCCGCCTCGAGCGTTTCCGGCGACGGGCCCTCGGGAGCTTGAGGGGCCATCAGCCCTTCTTCTTGCCGCCCTTCTTGCCGCCGCCACCGCCATTGGCCGCCACCGGAGCGGGCGCCACAGTCGCAGCCGCCTGGGCAGCCGCCGCCTTGGCCTGCGCCTTGCGGCCGATCGGCGTGCCGTGGCGGCGCATGATCGTGTACTGCTGGGCGATCGACAGCGTGTTGCTCCAGGCCCAATAGATCACGAGACCCGCCTGGAACTGCGCCATCATGAAGGTGAACATGACCGGCAGGAACTGGAATACCTTCGCCTGCACCGGGTCGGCGGGCGCGGGGTTCAGCTTCTGCTGCAGGTACATCGTCACGCCCATGATCAGCGGCCAGATGCCGATGTTGAAGAAGTGCAGGTAGGGCGGCACGTCCCATGGGAAGAAGCCGAAACCGGTCAGCAGAGTCGCCGGGTCGGGCGCCGAGAGGTCATGGATCCAGCCGAAGAACGGCTGATGGCGCATCTCGATCGTCGTGTAGAGCACCTTGTAGAGCGCGAAAAACACCGGGATCTGCACCACGATCGGCAGGCAGCCCGCCGCGGGATTGACCTTCTCCCGGCGATAGAGCTGCATCATCTCCTGGTTCAGCCGCTGCTTGTCCTCCCCATAGCGGGCCTTGAGCTTCTCCATCTCCGGCTGAAGCGCCTTCATTTTGCTCATCGCCGCGTACGACTTGTTCGCCAGCGGGAAGAAGATCGCCTTGACGATCACGGTCAGGATCAGGATGGCGACGCCGAAATTGCCGATCTGGGCGTATAGCCATTCGAGCAACCAGAACATCGGCTTGGTGAAGAACCAGAACCAGCCCCAGTCGATCGTCAGGTCGAAGCGGTCGATGCCGAGTTTTTCGCGATAGGCATCGACGACGTGCACGATCTTGGCGCCGGAAAAGAGGTGCGATGCGTAGCTGCCCGAGGCGCCCGGTGCCACTGTCACGCTCGGTCCGACATAGTCGATCTGGTACTTGATGTTGGCGCCCGCACCGGTGCCCTGCAGGGTGACCCGGGACTTGGTCTTCTGGTCGGGAATGAGCGTCGTCATCCAATACTTGTCGGTGATGCCGACCCAGCCGCCGGTGGTCTCCAGATTCTCGCGCTTGTTGTCGTTGAAGTCCTTGTAGCTGAATTCCTTCAGACTGCCGTTGAACACGCCATACGGCCCTTCATGCAGGGCGTAGGTGCCCTCGTTCTTGTGCTCGCCCATGCGCAGGACGAGCGCCCAGGGCGAAAGCGTCACCGGCTTGTCGGTCTTGTTCTCGACGCTCTGCTTGACCGCGAACATGAAGTTCTCGTCGATCGAGATGTCGAGGCCGAAGATCAGGCCGGCTCCGTTGTCCCAAGTGAGACGCACCGGCTTGTCCGGCGCCAGCGTCGGGTTGCTCGCGGTCCAGAGCGAATCGGGGCCCGGCACCTTGATGCCGGCGTCGGACGAGGTCCAACCGAACTCGGCGTAGTAGGGATGATCACCGCCGAGCGGCGACAGTACCGGCACCGGCGGGCTGTTGGGATCGAGCTCCTCGCGATGCTTGGCGAGCCGCACGTCGTCGATCCGCGCGCCCTTCAGCGAGATCGACCCGATCAGCTGCGGCGTGTTGAAGGTCACGCGCGGCGAGGTGGCAAGCGCCTCCTCGCGGGTCATCACCTTCTCCGAGGCCGGCTGGCTGGACGACGGCGCGCCGGGCGCGCTCGGCTGCGTGCTGCCCGACGGCGTGCCATTGGCCTGCGGTGGCGCATTCGGCGTCGTCGACTGGCCGGCGGTCTGCTGCTCCTGCGGCGTCGGATGCTTGGCCGGGAACATGTATTGCCAGCCCATGATGATCGCCACCGAGAGCACGATCGCGACGATGAAATTCTTCTGATCCATTTTCAGAGGCGCTCGGCGGAATGACAGGACAGGGACGACGCCGGCGGGACCGGGTCGTAGCCGCCGGGCGTCCAGGGGCCGCAGCGGCAGAAACGATGGAGAGTGAGCCAGCTTCCCTTCAGCGCGCCGTGCCGCGCGACCGCCTCGGCTCCATAGGCCGAGCACGACGGCTCGAAGCGGCAGGCGCCGACGAAGAAGTAGGCGAGCGTCAATTGGTAAAGACGGATCGCCCCCCTCAACACCAAAGAGGGCAGCAGGGAAAACATGAGGCCCGGAAACTGGCGATTCAGGGCGGCCGGTGCAAGGCGGGAGGAGAGGGTCATGGCGTCGCGACGGCCAGCGCCTTCAGCCGCTTCAGCGCCTCGACCAGCTCCTGGCGCATGACGGCGAAATCGCGCTCGAGGGCGCCCTGGCGTCCGACCAGGACGTAGTCGAGATCCGGCCGGGCCTGGCCCGGAATGACCTGGCGGGCGATCTCGCGCAGCCGGCGGCGAACACGGTTGCGAACCACGGCATTGCCGACCTTGCGGCTCACCGTGAAACCGACCCGGATCGACGTTGCCGTGAGATCGGCCGGCACCGGCGCGGCCTGGAGCACGAATCCGGGCATGGCACAGCGGCGCCCGGCCTGGACGCGCAGGAAATCGCGACGATTTGGCAGACGCCCGGGGCGGACCGGCGCCACGGGCTTGGCCCCGAGGCTTAGGCCGACAGGCGCTTGCGGCCCGAGCGGCGGCGGTTGGCGATGACCTTGCGGCCGCCGACCGTGGCCATGCGCGACCGGAAGCCATGCCGACGCTTACGAATCAGCTTGGACGGCTGATAAGTGCGTTTCATGACGCAACTCCTTCAAACACAAGCCCCCGAGCGCTGCCGCCGGGGGCGTAATTCCGTAGGCCGTGGGTAATAGTCGCGACGCTCCGCAGAGTCAATAAAACCCCATGCTGAGCGCCCCTTTGTCATCCCGGGCGCAGCGAGGGATCTTTCAGGGCGCAACAAGGTTCCTCGCTCCTGCTCGGGATGACAAAGCCCTATGACCCTCGTCCTGCACGGCTACCGCTACAGCGTCTATGTCCGCATCGCCCGGCTGGCCTTGGCTGAGAAGGGCGTCGCCTACGACCAGATCGAGGTGAACCCCTTCGCCCCGGACGTCCCGGCCTCCTATCTGGCCCTGCACCCGTTCGGCCGGGTGCCGGCCTTGGTGCATGACGGATTCACGCTGTATGAGACGGGCGCCATCACCCGCTACATCGACCGGGCTTTCCCCGGACCGGCTTTGCAGCCCGCCGACCGGCAAGCTCTGGCGCGGATGGATCAAATCATCGGCATCGTCGACGCCTACGCCTATTGGCCGCTCGTCCGGCAGGTGTTCTCCCATCGGGTTTTTCGACCGCGCTCGGGCCAATCGGGCGACGAAGGCGAGATCGCCCGCGGCCTGCAGGCTTCAGCGAGAGTGCTGGCCGCGCTTGAGCCGTTGATTGGCGACGGACTCACCCTCGCCGACCTGCATCTCGGCGCGATGATCGCCTATTTCGTACAGGCACCCGAAGGCCGGCACGGCTTGCAGCAACATCCGCGTCTCACCGAATGGTGGGCGCGCCTGTCAGCGCGGCCAAGCTTCGCAGCGACCGAGCCGGGCCTGCCGGGTGCGCCCGAGACGCAAAGCCGATAGACTCGAAGAACCATGGCCGCCGACATCACCCTGCGCGCCGGCACCCGCCCTGGCCTGCGGCGACTGCCCACCTTCGGGCTGTCGTGGCGCATCCTGGGCCTGGTGATCGCCGCCGTCATGACGGCCGAGCTGCTGCTGTTCCTGCCGTCGATCGCGCGCTACCGGCTGGTCTATCTCGAGCAGCTGATCGAGAGCGGCACGCTCGCCGCGCTGGCGCTCGACGCCACGCCCGACAACATGGTGACCGAGGACGTGAAGCGGGCGCTGCTGAACCATGCGCGCGTCGATGCCGTGGTGCTGGTCGAGCCCAACAAGCCGCGCCGCGCCCTGCTGAACATCCCGCCGCGGCCCGACATGCCGACCTTCAACCTCAAGGAACGCGGCGCGCTCGGCCTGATCTGGGACGCGCTGATGGCGATGTCGCGCGACGGCGCCTACTACACCCGCGTCGGCGGCGAATCCATGCGGCTGCCCAAGGCGATGGTCTGGATCGTGGTCGACGAGCTGCCGATGCGCATCGCGATGTACGACTACACGGTGCGCGTGCTGGTGCTGTCGATCATCATTGCCCTGTTCACCGCCGCGCTGCTCTATCTCGCGCTGCGCTGGCTGGTGATCCGGCCGTTGCAGGATCTGTCGGCAGACATGGTGGCGTTCCGGCGCGACCCGGAGGAGGGCAGCAGCGACCGTCCGCCGTCCAATCGCAACGACGAGATCGGCGTGGTGGATCGCGAATTCCAGAACCTGCAGCGCGAGCTGCGCGCCTCGCTGCGCCAGAAGTCGCGCCTGGCCGAGGTCGGTGCGGCCTCGAACAAGATCAACCACGACCTTCGCAACATCCTGTCGACCGCGCGCTTGCTGTCCGACCGGCTGGCGCACAGCGACGACGAGCGGACGCGCAAATTCGCGCCGACCATCATGAACACGATCGACCGCGCGACGCGCATGGCGAGCGAGGCGATCGAATACGTGCGCGACCGGCCGACGCCGCGGCTGGAGCTGTTCGACCTTGCCGACCTGGTCGACGAGGTGGGCGTCACCCTGCAGGAGCAGGGCGAGGACTCCGATCCGAACACGCTGCGCAACTGGGTGAATGCGCTGGGGAATGATCGCCGCGTGAAAGCCGATCGCGACCTGCTCTATCGCGTGTTCATCAATCTCGGCCGCAACGCCTTCGACGCCGGCGCCAACACCGTGACGGTGAAGGCGCAGAACGGCGGCGAGTACCTGCTGGTCGACGTGTCGGACAACGGGCCGGGCGTGCCGGCCGACGTCGTCGTCCAGCTGTTCCGGCCCTTCACCACCGGCGGCCGCGCCGGCGGCGCCGGCCTCGGCCTCGCCATCGCCCGCGATCTGGTGCGCGCCCACGGCGGCGACATCGCCATGGCCGAGACCGGCCCCGGCGGGACCACGTTCCGCTTCTCGCTCCCGGCGACGGTACAGTGACCGTCCGTCGTCCCGAGCGCAGCCGAGGGACCTTTTCTCCACGAAAATCCGCTTATGTCGAGAGAAGGTCCCTCGGCTGCGCTCGGGACGACGGCAACTAGTGCATCGTCTTAAGCTTGTCGCGGAAGGTGCGGATGCGGCGGGCGTTCTCGCCGAAGTCGGACTCCCCGACGCGGCTCTTCGAGCGGATGTCGATGCGTGTGCCGCTGCTGCCTTCGGGCCGGATACGTACGACGATGTCGTCCGTCATGCCGAACCAGTCGGAAACATCGACTGCTTCCAACCGTCCTTCCGCTGGCGCGCGGGCAACGATGTCCCAGCCCATGGACATCGCCACCTCGTCGACGCGATGGAAGGCCTCGGCGGGCGTCACGTTCAGCATGATCGGCACGATGTCCGGATAGGCCGCGCGCTGCTGCGCCGCGACCGCTTTGCCGGGATACGCTGCCGGATTGGGCGCGCCGCGACGCATCTGCTGGGTGACGACCATGGCGGGCGCGTCGGCGGTGTCGGTCGAGATGTCGTTGATGCGCGGCGCAGTCCGGGCGGCGAGCAGCCAGCCGGCCGGCATCCACGCGGCCGCCAGGCCGATCATCAGACCGAGCAGAGCCGCGACGAAGCCGCGCCGGCGGTCGCCCGGCCGGGTTGGCACGAGGGTGGCGAGCGCCAGCGCCATGGCGGCCGCCGCGAGATAGAAGCCGTAGCGGTAGACCGTCAGGGCGAGGTCGAGATCGATGCCGAGATAGCGATGGGCAGGCCCACAGGCCGCGACGATCAATGCAGCCAACAGCGCCAGATAAAAGGAAAGGCGCGCGAGACGATGGCTGGCAGGATTGGTCGGGCGATGAAACATGCCTTCCCTTGTGGCGAGCCATCGTAACCGGCCCTATCGACACACGCGACCGGGTTGTCTATGCGGCGGGGGATGACGGGCGTAACGACTGTTCCTGCCGAGCGGCGTCGAGCAATGGCGGCAGGGCTTGGCGCCATCGGCCTGTGGGGGGCGCTCGCCACCCTGTCGGTCCTCGCCGGACCCATTCCGCCCTTCCAAATGGTCTCCATGACCTTTGCCGTAGGGGCAGCGATCGGCATCGCTCGGGCCCGAGCCCGCGGTCTGCCCTGGACGGGACTGCTGTACTGGCCGGGACGCGTCTGGTTGCTCGGCGTCGGCGGCCTGTTCGGCTACCACGCCCTCTACTTTGCCGCCCTGCAGCTTGCCCCGCCGGCCGAGGCGAATCTGGTCAACTACCTCTGGCCATTGCTGATCGTGCTGCTTTCCGCGCCGCTGGCGGGCGAGCGGCTGGGCTGGCCTCACCTGGTCGGCGCAGTGCTGGGTTTCGCCGGCGTCGCCTTGTTGGCGATCGGCCGCGGCGTCAGCTTCACCGGCACCTACGCCATGGGCTACGCGCTCGCCCTCGGCTGCGCCTTCGCCTGGTCGCTCTATTCGGTGCTGTCGCGCCGCTTCGGCGAGACGCCGACCGATGCCATCGCCTCGTTCTGCTCCGCCGCCGCGATCCTCTCGCTCGGCTGCCACTGGCTGTTCGAGCCCACCGTCTGGCCGGCGACGCCCGTCGCCTGGCTCGCCGTCCTCGCGCTCGGCGTCGGCCCCACCGGCGGCGCATTCTATCTCTGGGACCACGCGGTCAAGCGCGGCGACATCCGCGCCCTCGGCGCGCTGAGCTATGCCGCCCCGATCCTGTCGACCGCCCTGCTCGTCATCTGTGGCCTGGCGCCCGCGACGCTCGCCCTGCTGCTGGCGGCGCTGCTGGTCACGGTCGGCGCCGTGCTCGCCGCCTTCGTCGGCGCGCGCCATTAGAATCACTCCGGACAGTCGGGCTCCGTGCCCTGCTCGTTGTGCGTGTAGTTGAACTGGCCGGTGTCGCAGGGCGCCACGGTGATCTCGCCCAGCTTGTCCTTCGCGGCCTGGGCGCTGTACCGCGCGACGACGCCTTTGTGCGGACCGGAAGTCCACTTCAGGCAGATGCGGATCGTCTGCGTGCAGGGGCAGCTGTTGCTTGAAGATGAGCCGTTGCGTCGTCCCGGTCGGGCATGCCGCCGGGGTGAACGTCCTGCCAGCACTCGGCTGCCAGCGCCGGTCGGGTGACCGCCACGAGCAGCAGCGCAAGCGGGAGCCGCATCAGCCCGGCTCCCAACCGGGCGGCGCCATCTCGAAGCTCTCGAACTGAAAGGCCGGCGCCACGGTGGCGCCGATCAGGGTCCAGGCGCCGAGCGAGCGCGCAGCCTGCCAGACGCCGCGCGGCACCAGGATCTGCGGCTGCTCGCCGAGATCGAAGTCGGTGCCGAGGCGCAGGCGACGCACGGTGCGGCCGTCTTTGCTCAGCGACAGCTCGAGCGGGGCACCGGCATAGTAGTGCCAGATCTCGTCGGCATCGACCTTGTGCCAGTGCGAGCGCTCGCCGGCCTTGAGCAGGAAGTAGATCGCCGTCGAGGCACCGCGCGGCTGGTCGGGCGCGCGGAAAGTCTCGACGAAATACCCGCCCTCGGGATGCGGCCGCATCCCGAGTCGGGCGATCACCTCGTCGGCCGTCTTCACGCTGGTCAGATCAGGCCGCCGGAGGCACCGTCGCCTTGATCGACGGCAGCTTCGAGGTCTGCGCAAACCACTTGGCGAGCTTGGGCCGCTTGTCGCGCCAACCGAGATCGGCGAAGCGCAGGTCGAGGTAACCCAGCGCGCAGGCGACCGAGATGGTGCCGACGGTGAGCTTGCCCTTGAGCGACTTCGCCTCGGCCTCGAGCTGGTCGAGCACGCCGTTGATCTTCTTCAGCTGGCCCTGGCTCCATTCGGACCAGCGCTTCTCCTCGGGCCGGAGCGCATTCTCGTAGCGCGTCAGGATCGCTGCATCGAGCAGGCCGTCGGCCATCGCCTGCTGGCGCAGCGCCATCCAGCGGTCGCGGCCCTTGCGCGGGAAGAGCTTGCGGCCCTTGTGCTGGCTGTCGAGGTACTCGCAGATGACCGGCGAGTCGAAGAGATCCATGCCCTTCACCGACAGTGCCGGGATCTTGCCGATCGGATTGTGCTTGTCGACGTCGGCGTTGGGCGCCACCGGCGTCAGCGCGACGTTGACCATCTCCATCTTCTTGTCGAGCTTGGTCTCCATCGCGACCACTCGGACCTTCCGCGCGTAAGGCGAGGAGGGCGAGTAGTAGAGCTTCATCTTGGCCATTGATCGTCTCCCCTAGAACATATTCCGTCCGGCCGGAATCGGCCGGACGGAATATGCCTGCTGCAACAAAGATCGCCCGTACGCGCATTTCCACTCAGATGGAACCGCGCCAGCGGGTCGATGGGACAAGTGACGATCGTGTGGGCGCGGTTCCATCTGAGTGGAAATCGCTCTAGGCCGCAATCTTGGGGATGTCCGTGTCGTTCAGCCGGACCTTGCGCGCGACCTCGAGCAGCTGCTGCCAGGTCGTGGTGTCGATCGGCACGCCGTTCTTCTCGCGATCGGCCCTGCGGGCACGCTCGGGCTCGCCCGGCGCCAGCACCTCCTTCACGCCGGGCTGCGGCTTCGCCGACTTCACCCACGTGATGAAGGTCTCGACCTCGTCCTCGAAGAAGGCCGCGCCGCCCATCGCCTCGGGATCGATGATCACCGAGAGCATGTTGTTGATGATGTCGTGGCCGTCCTTCTTGATGGTGCGCGGGCTGTGCGTGCGGCCGCCGGTCAGCGCGCCGGCCAGCAGGTCGCAGATCACCGCGAGCCCACCGCCCTTGTGCAGGCCGAACGGCAGGATGGCGCCGAACGGCGCATTGTACATCACGCCCGGATCGGTGGTCGGCTTGCCGTCGGCGTCGATCAGCAGGCCTTCGTCCATCTGCACCTTCTTGTTGTTGGCGACGCGGACCTTACCCATCGCCACCTGGCTGGTGGCGAAGTCGAGAACGATCGGTTCCTTGCCCTTGCGCGGGATGGCGGTGCAGTAGGGATTGGTGGTGAAACGGGGCTCGGCGCCGCCGAAAGGGGCCACAAGCGACTTGTGGCCGTGCACGTTCACCCAGTGGGTGGAGACCATGCCGGCACGCGCGCATTGCTCGGCCCAGTGGCCGATGCGCCCGATGTGATGGGAATTGGTGAGGCCGACGACGCAGACGCCGTGCTTCTTCGCGCGCTCGATGCCGAAATCCATCGCCTCCTTCGCGATCACCTGGCCGTATCCGGCTCCCCCGTCGATCACGATGACGGCGCCATTATCCTTCACGATCTTTGCATGATGGTTACGGACGCAACGTCCCGTAGTGGTGTTGCCGATATAGGCCGGCATCATGCCCACGCCGTGACTGTCGTGGCCGAACAGGTTGGCCAGCACCAGATGGTCTGCAACGAGGCGCGCCTCCTGCTCGGAGCTGCCGTCCGCCCGGCAGATCGCCATTGTGAAGGCGTGCAGCCGGTCGGGCGCGACCCTGACTTCCCCAACTCCCTGCCCGTCGGCCATCTCGATACTCCTGTGAAACTGTTGGTTTGGGACGAAAGGTTCCCCGCGCCGCCCAAGCTGTCAACCAAGGGTCGGTCGTCCGGCCTGCGGAGGCGGAATTGGGCCGATAAACCACATTTATCAACGGCCTGACGTGGTACCAAAGGCCCATGCGGGGTCTCTTCCGTCTCGCCTGCCTGCTGCTGGTGCTGGCAGGCGCGCCATTGGCGCTGGCTCAGACGCAGCCGCCGCCACAGCGCCCCTTCTCCCAGCTGGTCGACCTGTGGACCCGTCAGCTCGATCGAATCACGGCTCGGATCGAACAGTCCGGCATCATCGAGAGCGAGATCGACGCGTTGCGCGAGCAGACCTCCGACGTCCGTGCCGCCGCTATCGCCGCCGCGCAACTGGCGCGCAACGACCTCGCCGACACCAAGCGCCTGCTGGCACCCCTCCAGACCAAGCCCGGCGCCGATCAGCCGCCCGAGACCGATGCGGTCAGAGCCGAGCGTGAGCGGCTGACCGAGCAGGCAACCATCAGCGAAAGCCGCGTCAAGCAGTGCGAGGTGGTGATCGCCCGCGCCGACCAGCTGCTCGAACGCATGACCAAGCTTCGCTCGCAGGTCGTGCTGCAAACCCTCCTGCAGCGTGGCGATTCGCCCGTCTCGGTCACTGTCTGGCGCAAGATCGGGCCCGAGGTCGCCAGCTCCTGGCAGACATTGGCGGCCGCGTTCGCAGCCTGGGCGCGCGAAGGCCTGACTGCCCTGCAGTCGGGCCAGCAGGACCTGACGCCGCTCGCCTTCTGGGCGGTTCTCACCGTCGCGCTGTGGTGGGTCGGCCACTGGCTGCGCCGCCGCTTCGGCCGCGGCGATCTTGCCGAGCCGATGCAGCGCGATCGCACGCTCGCGGCGGCAATCGACGGCGTCGGCCTGGTCCTGGTGCCGATCCTGGCGGTGTGGCTGATCGGCCGGCTGCTCGCGGCAAGCATGCCGCCGCCGCCGCTCGACACCCTGCTGTCGGACTTCATCGTCCGGCTGATCACGGTCCTGCTGGTGGTCGGCTTGACCGCGACGGCGCTCGCCCCCCATCGGCCGGCCTGGCGCGTGCTGCCGTTCACGGACGGCAGCGCCCAGCAGCTCTCCACCGCCCTGCGCCGGCTGCTGATCGTGGGCGTGCTGGTGGACTTCGTCTACATCGCCATGCGGCAGGGCCACGAGCACGATGCCATCACTTCCGTCGGATCGCTGGTGATCGCCACGCTGGTCGCGATCCTGACGCTGCCCGCACTGGCGAACCGCGCCTGGGAGGCGCAACGGCCCGTCGGCTCCGACGCGCCGCCGATGGTCGGCGGCACCTGGTGGTCGGTCCTGCGGCTGCTGATCAGCGTCGCCGTGCTGGCCGCCATCCCGATCGCGCTCCTGGGCTACTCGACGCTCGCGCAACACATCCATGCCGGCATCGCCGCGAGCTGTATGTGGGTGGCGCTCGCCCTGCTCGCGCACCAACTCGCCGGCGACCTGCTCAGTGCCGTCGCTGCCCCCGAGATGCCGACCGGCCGCTGGGTGCGCGACCGGTTCGGCCTGCCGGCCGACTTCGCCCTGCGTGGACAGAACGTCGTGCTGCTGCTGATCGACCTGATCCTCGTGGTGCTGCTGGCGGTCGCCCTGCCGGCGGCCTGGAGCGTCGACGTCGATTCGGTGTGGCGCGGCTTCGACCAGCTCGTGCAGGGCGTCCATATCGGCGGCGTCCGGATCTCGCTGGTCAACATCGGCTGGGCGATCCTGGCCTTCGGCATCGTCGCCCTGCTGGCACGGCTGGTCCGGCGGGTCGTGCGCGACCGGGTGATGCCGACGATCGACGCGCCCATGCCGATCCGCCAGTCCGTAGACGCGGCGCTGAACTATGTCGGCGTGATCGTCGCCATCCTGGTCGGAATTACCTCGCTCGGCATCGACTTCACCAACCTCGCGATCGTGCTGGGCGCGCTGTCGGTCGGTATCGGTTTGGGCCTGCAGAACATCGCCAACAACGTGATCTCGGGCGTGGTGCTGCTGCTGGAGCGGCCGATCAAGGCGGGCGACTGGGTGTCCGTCACCGGGCACGAGGGCTTCGTGCGGCGCATCAACATCCGCGCGACGGAGATCGAGACCTTCCAGCGCACCAGCGTGATCGTGCCCAACAGCATCTTCCTGCAGAACCCGGTGATCAACCGCACCTATGCCGACACGTCGAGCCGCATCGAAATTGCGCTGACCGTCGGCCTGGGCACCGACGTGCCGCGCCTGGAGGCTATCCTGCGCGAGTCCGCGCTCGATCACCCGCGCGTGCTGCGCGTGCCCTCGCCGATCGTGCGCTTCGCCAGGGTCGGCACGGCGGGCCTGGAGTTCGAGCTGATGGTGTTCGTGTCCCAGCTCGAGGACCGGCTGCCGGTCAACAACGACCTCAACCGCACCATCCTCGCCAAGATGATCGAGGCCAAGATCCTCGACCCGGCGCCGGTGCCACAGCTCAACGTGCGCAACCTCGACAAGCTGGCCGACGCGCTGCGCGGCCATCCGGACGATCATGCCGCCTCGTCGCCGTCGTAGTGACGAGCCGCGCTCGCGCTGGCGGCCGGTGCTGCGACGCGCGCCGATGGTGCTGCTGTTCGTGCTCGGGGCGCTGAGCGGCGCGCTGCTGTGGGCCTATGCGCCGGACCTGCCGCGCGACTATCTGATCGAACGCTACGGCCAGCCGCCCTCGACCTTCATCGATGTCGGCGGCACGCGCACCCATGTCCTCGACCGGGGCAAGCCGAATGCGATGCCGCTGGTGCTGATCCACGGTTCCCTGGAATCGCTTCAGGTGTGGGACGGCTGGGTCGACCAGTTGAAGGATCGCTATCGATTGATCTCCGTCGACCTGCCGGGCCACGGCCTGACGGGCCCGTGGGCGCGCGGCGAATATACGGTCGACGCCTATGCCGACTTCATCGAGGTGCTGGCCGACACGCTGGGTCTCGACCGCTTCGCCATCGCCGGCCATTCGCTGGGCGGCGCGGTGGCCTGGACCTTCGCCGCGAGCCGGCCGGAGCGGGTCAGCCACCTGATCCTGGTCGACGCGGCGGCTTTCCCGCGCGAGGCCGGCCCGACCTGGCGCACGCGCCTCGCCCGCGCGCCGGTGATCGGCGACATCGGGATCTACTTCAAGCCGGAGCGGATGGTGCGGGACGCTTTGAAGGAGGTCTATGCCGACCCCGCGATGGTGACGCCCGGGCGGGTGCGCCGCTTTGCCGAGTTGCAGCGCTACCCCGGAAACCGCAAGGCGACGCTGCAGCGACTGCGCACGCAGGAGCCGCTCGATCCGACGCCGCTGAAGCGGCTCGACGTGCCGACCCTGATCATCTGGGGCGCGCAGGACCGCTGGACGCCGGTCGCCGATGCGTTCCGGCTGCAGACCGACATCAAGAGCGCCAAGCTTGCGCTGTTCTCGCAGGCGGGCCACAACCCGATGGAAGAGGACCCCAAGGGTACCGCGGCGGCGGTCGCGGGCTTCCTGCCAGCCGAGCTGCCGTCGCCCATCGCCCCGCCGCCGCCGCCGACCAGCGACCAGGTCGCGCCGGCGGTGGTGCCGGAGAAGGATTAGGCCGAGCCCTTGGTCGTCAGCGCCGCCAGCACGTTTGCGAACACCTGGTCGGCGATCGACTCGATCTCGGCGGTGGTGCGGTTCTGGATCGGGTGCGGGACGTAGACGACGGCGGGCTCGAAGCCCAGCGCATCGCTTTGCGCCGTGACTCCGTCGACGAACTCGGTGGTGACGATGTTGACCCCGGGCAGGCCGCGGTTATCGAGATTGTAGAGGTCGTGCAGACTGCACGATGTGCAGGACCCTCAATCCGATAAGGCGATCACCGCGAGCTGCGCCTCCGCCGCGATCTGCTGCATCACCGCGGTCGGCGCGACCTTGGTGTTGGTCGGCTTGGCGTAGCGCTTCGTCGCGATGCCCGCCTTCTTGAAGTGGCCCTCGAGGCGGTCGATGAACTCCTTGCCGCGCGACTTGCCGATGTCCATCAGCGCCACCGTCTTGCCTTCCAGCGTGGGCGGGGGCGCGAGGCGGGCGCGCCGCGTCGGCGAGGTTTCGGCGGTCGGATCGCGCAGCTTCTCGACATAGGTCATGGGCTCATCTCCCTTACCTGATCTCGTGAGTTACAGCCTGGCACTCCTCGCGGACGCGTTGGCCGGGCCAGCCGCCGATGATGGCGGAGAACAATCCGGCCGGGCCGCCGGCGCGCACGATCAGCACGCCGTCGGGCGGCGGATCGAACTTGTCCAGCATCTTGTCGGCATAGGACTCCGGCACGCCCTCGGCGACATCCTGCGCGCCGTAGACCAGATCCTTGCCCGGCCGCTTCAGCGCCTCGTAGAGCGCGTCCTCGATCCGGCGGCGCGACCAGCCGCCGTCCTTGAAGATCTTGTAGTGCTCGGGCGTCAGCACCAGCACGGCATTGCCGGCCCGCACCAGCTTCGGGTGCCCGACGCCGAACAAACCCATCGCCAGCGAGCGCACGAGCTCTTCCGGCGTGCGGGACTTCTGGTCGATAAAGCCGTGCACGCCCTCGCCATGGAACAGCGTGACCGCGTTCTTGCCGGCGGGAATGCCGCGGCGCTGGGCCAGCGGTTCCCAGTCGGGATCGCTCTCGTCCTCGGCGAAGCAGAAAGTGTACTTGCCGGGATTGCCCAAGGTCGCGCGGTCGATCGCGCCGGGAATGCCACCGCCGACATTGCGCACAATGAGTTGTAAGGCGCGGCCGATGGTAGCGTTGGCGCGGTTGCCCTGGCCCAGCGCATTGACGCCGGAATTCATGCCGATCGATTTGGCGATCGGGCCGTTGATGATCACCAGCGGGCCGGAGAAGTGCGTGGTGCACAGCAGCCCATGCATGGTGAACAGCGGATCGAGCGCGGCCTCGAGCACGCCCAGCACGACCGGCATGTATTCCGGCTTGCAGCCCGCCATCACCGCGTTGATGGCGACCTTCTCGACCGTGCACGGGGCGAGGTTCGGCGGGATGTTGCCGACGATCTCGTCGGGCTCGCGCTCGGTGCCCGCCAGCATGCGCAGGATGCGCTCGTCGGTCGGCGGCACTACCGGCAGGCCGTCGGTCCAGCCCCTTTCGAAGCAGGCCTCCATCGGGTCGTCCCAGTTGCCGACCGAGATGGCGCGCGACTTGAGGCCGGTCTCGCCGTAGCGCGCGATCAGCGCCTCCTGCACGCCGGGATCGAGGCTCTTGGAGCCGCAGCCCGGCTGCCAGGCCGGCAGGCCGTCGCCTTTCGCGGCCTCGCCCGCAACCTTGAGCCATTCGCTGCGCTCCCAGCCGACGACTCGCGCGACCTCGTGGCCGCCCTTGAAGCGGATCAGTGTCGGCACGGCCTCGATCTTGAGATGGAACGACTGCTCGAGGCTGTCGTCGTAGTGCACCGAGCGAACGCCCGACGGGAAAGTCGGGTCGTCCTGGCTCAGCACGGTGAGCGGGCCGGCCCGGTCGAGGCTTTGCATCACCGGCTCGACCAGCACGCAGGTCGGACAGTCGCGCTTGGCGACAATGACAAGGCCGTCACGCGGCAGGAGCGAATCGGGCATGGCGAACGCTAGCGCCGCTCCACGCGGCCGTAAAGGTTGGCCAGCCGCGCGACGAGGAAGGCGACGTACATCACGCCCAGCACCTGCTCGATGACGATCAGGCTGCGGGCCATGTCGGTGACCGGCGTGATCTCGCCAAAGCCGGTCGATGTCAGGACGGTGAACGAGAAGTACATCGCGTCCGACCAGCTCAGCTTGCCATCCGGGTCGTTGACCTCGGCGATGTGGAAGGCCTTGAGCTCGATGTACTGCAGCATGCTGAACAGGCAGGCGAAGGTGATGGCGATCAGCACGTAGGCCGCCACCGCGCCGAACACCTTGTCCGTGTTGATGAGATGCGGGTCGAGCACGTAGCGCAGCAGGGCCACGGTGATGATGCCGTTGAACAACGCCATGGCGCCGTTGGACACCGGGACCAGCCAGTGCTCGTCGTTGGGCACGATGAGCACCAGGGCGATCGCGACCGTCGCGGCCGCCACCACGCTGCTGAGCATCAGCCGCTGCAGCCGCAGCGCCCAGGCCGCCAGCATGAGGACGATCAGCAGCGCTACCGCCAGCGTCTTGTGGCCGGAGCCGGTGTTGCCGAACAGCGGGTTGGCCAGGATCATCAGGCACAGGCCTGCGAGCAGCAGGCTGCAGCGGTTGCGGCGCAGCCAGGCGAGCCGGTGCAGCCAGGGATGACGGCGATGCATGTCAGCTCTCGAGCAGGCCCTTCTCGAGCAAACCCGTCACCTGCGCATCGATGAAGGCGGCGTCCTCTTGATTGTCGCGCGGGTTGCCGGCGCGATGGCCCCAGATCGAGGGAATCTCGACCAGACTGGCGGACTTGAGATGCGGGAGCTCGCCGCGATTGTCGTCGGTCTGGAAATAGAGGTCGGTCGCCGACGGCATCAGCAGCACCTTGGCCTTGATGCCGGCCAGCGCCATGGGAAGGTCTCCGCGGTAGAGATCGTTGGCGGAGATGTCCGAGTTCTGCCAGGTCCAGAGCTGGGCCAGCAGGTCGCGCCGGTCGCGGCGGACGAACCCCGCTTCCCAGGAACGCACCAGGAAGTCCTCGAGCGACGTGAAGCCCAGGCCGCGCCACAGCTCGCGGCGATAGAAGGTCTGCGACAAGGCCCAGCCGGCGTAGATCCGGCCCATGGCGCGCTTGGCCTCCTCCTCGGTCCGGGCCGCCTGCAGGCACGCCCGCACGCCCTCGAGGAAGACGACGTTGTGCGGCGCGGTCTTGGCCGAGCCGCAATTGACGACGATGCGCTCGACCGAGGCGCCGAACAGCGCCGCCCAGTGATAGGCCTGCTGCGCGCCCATCGACCAGCCGTAGACCAGCTTCACCCGCTCGACGCCGAACAGCTCGTTCATCAGCCGGCGCTGCTGGGTGACGTTGTCGTACGTGGTCACCTGCGGGAACTCGCCCTCATAGTTCGACGGCGAGGTCGACAGGCCGTTGGTGAACATGTTGGGGATGACGATGAACCAGCGGCTGGGATCGAGGCAGTGCTGCACGTCGACCAGCCATTCGATGTCGGGATGCTGCGCGCTGTACGAGGTCGGATAGACGATGACGTTGTCGCGCGCCGGCGAAAGCGTGCCGAAGGTCTTGTAGACGATGCGCGCGTTGCGCAGCGTCCCGCCGCGCTGCAGCAGCACGTCCCCGCACTCGAACACGCCTTCACTGGTTCTCAAGATGTGCTCAGCCCCCTCTCCTAGCCTCTCCCCCTGGCGGGGGAGAGGAAAATGACTTCTTCTCCTCTCCCCCGCTAGGGGGAGAGGTTGGGAGAGGGGGTCGTACCGAAGCTTCGCACGATCTCGCGGTTGGTCTGGACGTAGCTCGTCGCCACGAACCTGAGATGCGGCCTGAGGTACTGGTGCGCCTCGGGCAGGTGGTGGAAGGCCACGCTGGGCAGCAGGTGGTGCTCGGCGTGGTAGGGCAGGTTCCACATCAGGAAGCGCAGCAGCGGATTGCACAAGGTGGTGCGCGTGTTGGCAAAGCCGTCGTCGGAGTTGGGGCAGAGCGTGTGCTCGCACAGCAGATAGAGCCGCAGGAACGGCGCGCCGATGACGAGCGGCAGCAGCCAGACCCACAGCAGCGCGGTGCTATGCAGCGCGATCGAGCCCACGAGCAGCACGGCGTAGAGCGCGAGCAGCCAGCGGCCCCAGCGGCGCACTTCCGGCCACGCGGTCTCGTCGATGTAGTTGACGTTGCCGCGGAAGCCGAACGGGAACAGCGCGATGTCCCGGAAACG
Organism: Reyranella sp.; assembly: GCA_035293665.1. Classification (GTDB taxonomy): domain Bacteria; phylum Pseudomonadota; class Alphaproteobacteria; order Reyranellales; family Reyranellaceae; genus Reyranella. The sequence continues at coordinate 99,237 of DATGMK010000053.1, forward strand.
CAGGACGAAGAACGGCAGCGCGCTCGCCCGCAGCAGGTAGCTCTTCCAGTTGCGCGGCACGGTGGCGGTGATCAGCTCGGGATCGCGCGCGGGATCCTGGGTGTAGCGGTGATGCGCCATGTGATAGTGCCGGTAGAAGGCGGCGTTGTTCAGGATCGCCGCGCCCGAGAAGAACGCCAGCACGTCGGCGGCACGGCGCGACTTGAACGAGCCGTAGTGGACGGACTCGTGCATCGCCGCGAACAGGGCGTTGACGAAGAACGCCTGCAGCAGCAGCGCCGGCGCGACCCACCAGGTGCCGCGCGTCTCGAGCACCAGCGCCCCGCCCGCCACCAGCAGGGCGACATGCGCCAGGGTCTGCCGAACGCCGGCCCCGTCCGAGCGGGCGTACAGCCGCTTCAGCACCGCGGCCGGCACCACCCTCATCTGCCGCGACCGCTCGCCGGTGACGGTGTAGGTCATGCCCGAGTCCCCCTCCCCAACCCTCCCCCTGCGGGGGAGGGAGTTCCAACTCTTCCATCTCCCCCGAAGGGGGAGGCCGGGAGGGGGATCTTCACGACGGCCGCGCCCATAGGCCGTCCCGGTAGTTGGCTTCGGTGATCTTCTCGCGCGTGGCCTTCTCCTCCTCGCTCAACCCGACCTGGTCGCCGATCATGCGGCTGATCGAGGGGAAGGTGCCCTTGGGATGGGCGTACTCCCCGGTCCAGAGCTTGGACCGCAGCAGCGCCTTGGCGCAGTGGAAATAGGCCTGGCGCACGTTGACCACGACGGCGCAGAGCGGCGGCTTGCCCTGCACCGCCATCGAGGCCAGCAGCTCGGGATCGGTCGAGAAGCGGGCGGTGCCGGCGACGCGCGCGGTCTCGTTGGTGCCGGGCAGCAGGAAGACCAGCGCGATCTCCGGGTTCTCGACCAGGTTCCTGAGCGTATCGAGCCGGTTGTTGCCCGGCCGGTCGGGGAAGGCGAGCGTGTGCTCGTCGATCACCTTGAACGAGCCCGGCGGGTCGCCGCGCGGCGTGACGTCCTGCTTGCCGTCGGCCGAGGCGGTCGAGACGAAGCAGATCGGCGCCATCGCGATGAACCGCGCGAGGTGCGGATCGAGCCGGCCGATGTCCTTGATCCGGGCGAGCGGGCTGACCGGCGGATAGGTGCCGATGAAGGCGCGGGCCTCCTCGTCCGACAGCAGCTTCGGCGCGGGAACGGGAGGGAGAGCGGAATCGGGCATTTCTGTGTCTCCTGAACGGCGAAAATCTGTACCACAGCGGACGCTCGCCAGTGCGAAAGCGGCAACTGGTCCGCGCCGAGAGGCGTTGGGAGGGGACGACACAACCGAGGAGAGCCCCCCATGAGCGACTATATCCCGAAGGACCCTCTGGGTCCCAATAACGACCGCTATGGCTACGATCGGTACGGCAACACCCGTTTCGAGCCGGCGGACGACGCCGGCAAGGGCCCCTACATCCTGTTGGGCCTGCTGGTGGCGATCGGCCTGATTGGTGGTCTTCTGTACTTCAACGGCTCGCCCAAGAACGGTGAGAACGTGGCCCAGGCGCCCAACAATCCGCCGGCCATCTCGCGCACCGTGACCCCGCCGGCGGCTCCGGCCACCCCGGCGCCGACGACCCCGGCGCCGTCGACTGCTCCGGCTGGCAACACGGCGCAGCAGTAGGGCGTTGCACAGGAGACATGGCGGACCTGCGGGTCGGCCGCGCCCCGCGTACCAGGGGCGTCAGCTGGCCCGGTCCCGCTGCGTATCGCGGGACCGGGCGAGGCGGACTGGAACCGCCGGGACTGCCAAGCCCCCAGGACCAACGGTAGAGCGTACAGGACCCCCGGTGACGGGGGTTTCTGTTTGCCCGCGTCCGGGCCATAACCGCTCCATGATGCGCAGCAGCGAGGCCTTGTCGATCTTGGGTGCCCTGTGCGTGATCTTCGGGCTGGGCATCGCCGGCTACCAGATGATCATGCCCGAGGCGGTGTCGAAATCGACCAGCCTGCGCCCGACCACCATGAGCGAGGGCTACCACGCCGTCGAACGGGCCCAGGGCGGGCTGATCGTCCTGGGCGTCGGCGCGGTGATGATGCTGGCGGGCGCCGCCTTCGAGCGGCGGTCCGGCTGACCCCGCGGAGTCCACGGAGTCCACTCGAGTCCACTGCGGTGTGGACCGCTCCGATGCCGATTCCATAAGGGTTTTGGGCCTGGAGTCCACGAATCCACGCATTCTGTCCCAACCGAGAATCACCCCTCCCTTCCTCCCGCGGTGGAGGCACAAAGAGCCGATCATGGCGGGGAGTCTGCCAGACTTCGCGGTCGCCCCCTATTAAGGGCAATGGCCTCGATTTTTCGCCCGCAAAAGCGCGCGCGACTCGCGGGCCATTGCCCATAATGAGACTGGCCCGCGAGCGCTTATCCACAGGCTTTCACGCCGCCGTCGGCATCTTATCGATAAAGCCGACAACGGAGACCAGCCGGCCGGCGGGCGAAAGGGTGCAGAAATCGACGCCCTCGACGACCGCGGGGCCCTGAGCCGGTCCCAGCGACCAGGAGAAGCGGGCCCAGTCGTTGTGGGCGTCGATCCGGGACGTGCGCTGGATCACGAACCCCGGGAAGCGGGCCTGGACGCCGGCCAACATCGCATCGATGCCGGCATGGCCCTCGCTCGCCATCAGCGGATCGCGATAGCGGCCGGCCTGCTCCCAGGCGCGGGCGATGCTGGCCTGGCGGCCCGCCGCATCGGTCTCGTTCCAGGTGGCGAGGTAGGCCTCGACGACGCCCTCGACGGCGCTCGGGGCGGGGGCCGAGGGGACGGGCGAGACTGCGGCTGGGTTCGACATAGCGACCTCCTTGAGCGGGTGACGATGCCCGGGAGGTAAGCGCGGAACGGGGCGGGTGGCGATTGTGTGGGAGGTAATTAAGCCGCTATCGTCTCGCCGGGGAGACGCAGTGTTGAGTAACAACGAAGACTGTCCATTCTGCAAGATTAGCCCTGAGCGCATTGCCTTTTCTTGGTCGCATGGTCATGCCATTTGGGATGGCTTTCCCGTAAGTCCCGGCCACCTTCTCCTCGTCCCGCACCGACACGCCGCTACGTGGGACGATCTCACTGCGGAAGAGAAGGCTGCGCTCACAGCCGCAATCGACGAATCGATGGCAGTCATCCGTGCTCGCCATACGCCAAATGGCTTCAACGTCGGATTCAACTTGGGCGCGGCAGCGGGTCAGACCGTCTTTCACTTTCACCTCCACGTAATTCCCCGATACTCCGGTGACGTCGCTGATCCCCGCGGCGGCGTAAGGCATGTTATCCCGTCGAAGGCAAACTACCTCTCCAAGGAAAGCGGGAGTAAGCTCGATCAGCAGCGGTTAGTCAGAGGAGCCGAAGATCCGCTTCTGCCACACCTGATTCTTCACATGGATCGCGCAGACACCTGCGATATCGCAGTCTCGTTTCTGCTGGATAGCGGCGCTCGGCGCATCGTCGAACATCTAAAGGACTTCCTACAGCGTGGTGGACGGGCTCGCATTCTCGTCGGCGACTACCTCGACGTAACGGAGCCTGTCGCGCTGAGACGTCTTTGTGATCTCCAAGGAGATTTATCCCTTCGGATATATCAAAGTACGAACAGGGCGTTTCATCTGAAATCATACGCTTTCCTGATGGGACCGGAGGGTGTTGCGTTTGTTGGTAGCTCTAACCTGTCAGAGTCTGCTTTAACCGACGCTGTCGAGTGGAACTACAAAGTGATCTCAAGCCATGACGTGCGGGGCTTCCAAGAGATCCGCTCCGGATTTCAAGCCTTGTTCGATGACTTTGCCACTGCACCCGTCACGTCGGCATGGATAGATGCTTATGAACGTCGACGTCGTGTGACCAACCACTTTGCCGACGTTGCAGTTCCTCCCGAACTTCCACTTCCGAAGCCTGAACCTCATCAGATTCAGCAGAAAGCACTAGCTGCCCTAGAAGAGACCCGCGCTAGCGGGTTTTCCGCAGGCCTAGTCGTACTGGCGACGGGTCTTGGAAAGACCTGGCTAGCCGGGTTCGATAGCGACCGACCTGAGTTCAAGCGAATCCTATTCGTTGCGCATCGAGAGGAAATTCTCGATCAAGCCGTCGCTGTGTTCAGACGAATCATGCCAAGTGCCCGCTTCGGGCGCCTGGCCGCTGAAAGACGCGAAGTCGATGCCGATGTGTTGTTCGCCTCTGTGCAAACGTTAGGCCGCACCAACCATCTTTCCACCTTCCGCGAAGACCATTTCGACTACATCATAGTTGATGAATTTCATCACGCTGCTGCCGCGACCTATCGGAGGATCATCGACCACTTCAGTCCGAAATTTCTACTTGGCCTAACGGCTACGCCAGATAGAACCGATGGCGCGGACCTCCTTGGCCTCTGCCAAGAGAATCTGGTTTTTCAGGCCGACATGGTCGATGGAATTGGCGGAGGGCATCTTTGTCCTTTTCACTATTTCGGCGTTCCCGATGAGGTCGACTACACGAACATTCCTTGGCGAAATGCACAGTTCGACCTGAACGAACTAACTGCGGCAGTCGCCACTGAGGCCCGGGCTAGCAATGCCCTTGAGCAATTTAGAAAGCTAGGCGGAAAGAGGTGCATCGCCTTCTGTTGTTCCCAACGCCATGCCGACTTCATGGCGGACTTCTTCGTGCGCCAAGGCGTGTCCGCTGTCGCTGTCCACTCGGGACAGGGAAGCGCGCCTCGAGCCACGTCCTTGGAGCAGCTGCGGCAAGGTGAACTGCAGGTCGTATTCGCCGTCGATATGTTCAACGAAGGAGTTGACGTCCCGACCATCGACACAGTCCTGATGCTCCGGCCGACCGAATCCACAATCATATGGCTGCAGCAACTGGGCCGAGGACTGCGTATTGCTCCCGACAAGGACCGGTTAACGGTCATTGACTATATCGGCAATCATCGGGTGTTCCTGACGAAACTCCGAGCGTTGGCAGTCATTGCCGATCATGACGCTGAAAGCGCCGGCAAGCAGCGCGAGGTTCTAGAATCCATCGTGAATGGTCGACTTGTTCTCCCGCCTGGGTGCGATGTGACCTATGACCTCGCCACGATAGAGATCTTAGAGAACCTCCTTCGACCGACGAGGTCGGAGGATTTGCTCGAAGCGTTTTACAAGGAGTTCCTCGATCGCCACGGGGTACGGCCGACCGCCATCGAAACGTTTCACGCGGGCCTGAATCCACGAGGCAACAGCGAGCATTCTTGGCTTGGTTTCGTCCACAGAATGAAGGGCCTTGATGAGGCTGACGCTGAGACCCTTCGGCAGCACCGGACCTTTTTCGAACGACTGGAAATCACGCCCACTGTTCGCAGCTACAAACTCATTTTGCTGCTAGCGATGTTGGATGGCGAAGACGTTCGTAATCGGCTCTCGATCGATGATGTTACTGCGCGCGTGGCCGGCCATATACGGCGAATGCATCGGCTAGCGGAAGACTTCTCAGTAGACCTATCAGATGCTCATGCGTTGAGGCGGTTACTCATCCGCAATCCCATAGAAGCTTTCGTCAAAGGAGAAGGCATGGGAGGCGCTTCTTACTTCGCTTTTGATGGCCGCGAGTTTTCATTTGCCTTCGATATCAAGAACCCAGCCTCGTTTGGAGGTCTGCTGAGGGAGATCCTGGATTGGCGGCTCGGACAGTATCTCGCTCGCAGCGATTCCGACTGGAGCCGTGACCTAATCTGCCGCGTGGCTCTCAATGCTAGCCACAATCCAATCCTGTTCCTTCCGACGACGCCTGGTGGTCCGAAGCTTCCGCAGGGCGTATTGCCCATAGAAGTCGAGGGCCGGCCGATGGAAGCCGTTGTGGCGAAAATCGCAATTAATATCGTACGTCGACCCAGTGAGACGTCAAATCAGCTTCCAGACATTATCCGGGGATGGTTTGGAAACGCCGCCGGCCAACCCGGGCGCGCCGATCGAGTGCGCCTTCGAAAGACACGCAATGGCATGATAATGGAGCCCATTGGGTCGAGAGTGGGCCAAGTCCGCGGCCCAGACCTCTGGGATCGCTATCTGCGAGAGGCAATACCACCCGCGTTCGGCCTGACCTTCAGCAGAGCCATTTGGAATGTTGGCTTTGTGGTTAACGGATCGAATATGTTTCTGCTCGTAAGTCTTGAGAAGACTGGAGCGAATCCAGAGCATCAATACACCGACCATTTTGTATCTGACCGGGAGTTCAATTGGCAAAGCCAGAATCGTACGACGCAGCAGTCAAAGCATGGCCAAATGATCCAGGCTCATAGGGCTAGAGGCATCCACGTGCATCTATTTGTTCGGCCCGGTCGTCGCGGCCCATTCGTGTATTGCGGCGAGGTAGATTTCGTTTCCTGGGAAGGAAATTCCCCAATCTCTGTCCACTGGCGTCTTCGAGAACCTGTGCCGCCAACGCTGTGGCCCACCCTGGAAGTACCCCAAGGTTGAACGGACTGGGCACCTTGATATCGCAGCGACCTAAGATCGTCGCGAGTCATCCATAGAATATGGTTCTTGCATCGATAGAGCCACCCGTCCCGCGCACGTCGGTTACTCTGTCTCCTTTATCTTCGCTTCCAACATGCCGCGGATCGGGGCGTCGCTTGGCAGCATCGCCAGCAGCGTCTTCCACCGCCGCGCAGCCGCGGGCTTGTCGCCTTTCGCGAAGTCGGCGGCGCCGAGATAGAACAGCGCCAGCGCGTTGTTCGGCTCGGCCTTCTCCAGCCGCTCCAGCACCGCGACGGCGGCCGGGCCGGGCGGCTGGCCGGGCTTGAGCTGGCGGACCTCGGTCTCGGCCCAGTCGGCGAGCAGCCGCGGCTCGAGCGGCGCCAGCGCGTCGGCCTTCGCGTAGGCCTGGGCGGCCTTGTCGTTCTCGCCCAGCACCCGCCGCGCATTGGCGAGCCGCAGCCAGCCCGCGCGATCCTCGGCACGCTCGGCCGGCGTGGCCGGCTGCGACGCGGCGAGGCGCTGCTCCAGCCCCGCGACCATGCCGCGGATCGCCTTCATCCGCTCCTCGGGCGGGAGGTTCTGCATCGCCTGCACTTGGTCCTGCGTCGGACCCCCGGGCGCGGCAGGCGTTCCGGGGCTCGGCGGCGGGACCGGGAGCCCTGATGCGCGCGCGACCCGCTCGATCTCGGCACGCAGGGTCGGCCGCCACGGCGCATCGGCCGGCGACTTCTGCTCCAGCGCCTGCCAGCGCGCGAGCGCGGCCTTGCTGTCGCCGCCCTGGGCCTCGGCGAGGCCGAGATAGAACATCGCGCGCGGATCGTCGGGGGCCTTGTCGAGCGCGCGGCGCAGCAGGCCCTGCGCCTCCGGCGTCACCACGCCGTCGGCCTGCCGGATCAGCACCTCGGCGAGGGCGGCGAGCGACTCGGGATCGTCCGGCTGCTGCGCCAGCCGCGCGCGCAGGGTGCTGGCCATCCCGGCGAGGGCCTTCGCCTCGTCGGCGGCGGGGGCGCCGGCCGGGGTATGTGAACGCGCGACGAAGGGCGCGGCGGGCAGGCCGGGCGTGCCGAGCTGCAGGTAGAGGCCCAGCGCGAACAGCGGGACGGCGAGGCAGAGGGCGGGGGTGAGGAAGCGGTGCCATGAGGCGGACGTGCACGCCCGCGGTCCGGCAAGATCTTGATCGGCAGCGGCGAGCAGGCGGCGCTCGATCTCGGTGCGGGCGGCGTCGGCCTCGGCCGGGGTGAGCGTGCGGCCGCGCTCGCGCTCGACCTCGGCGAGCTGGTCGCGATAGACCGCGGTGTCGCTCGCCAGCCGGTCGCGCGCCGCCAGCCGCGGCTTCACCAGCGGCACCAGCAGCGCGGTCACCGTGGCCGTGGTGAGGAGGGCGAGGAGGAATTCGAGCATCAGACCGTTGCGGTTGAAAAGTGGGCCGGGCGGAGTACCTTCTCAACATGGACAAGAAAGCCCTGCTCGACGAGATCATCCGGCTGCCGCCACAGGAGCGCATGGAGCTGGTGGAAGAGCTCCTCGATGCCGTCGACTTCGACGCCGCACCACCTCCCCTGACGCCTGAGCAGATGCGGGAACTGAGTGCGCGGCTGGAGCACGATCGGCAGAACCCGGACGAGCCTACCTTCACCCTGGACGAGATTCGCCGCGGCCTCTTCCCCGGCTAGAGGACCATGGCAGGCGCGGTTCGTTACACCGCAGCCGCTCGGGCTGAAATCCGCGATGCCGCGACGTATATCGAGGCGCAACGCGTGGGCTTCGGACGAGCGTTCGTCGCAGAAATCCGGCGTGTCGAAGACCTTCTGCGCGACAATCCGGAGGGGTAGCAGGCCGTGAACGGCGCCATCCGAAGAGCGCCCTTGCGCCGTTTCCGGTACGGCCTCTTCTACGTCCTCGAAGGCGACCAAGTCCTGGTCCTGGCGTGCCTGCATCTTCACCGCGGCCCACGCTCGTTCCATGATCTGCTCAGACGCTGACCGTCGCGCACTACTCATCAGCGCCACTGGAGCCTTCGCTTCGCTCAGGCCGGCGGCGCGCTCCCAGCAAAGACTCGACGCGCGCCCGCTCCTCGTCGGTCAGCGGCGCGGACGTTGCCTCGGCCGGCCGGCGCTTGCGCGCGGCGAGCAGCAGGGCCCCGCCGGCGAGAACCAGGACCAGCGGGGCACCGAGCCACAGGAGCCACGTCTCCGCCTTGAAGGGCGGCTTCAGCAGCACGTAGTCGCCGTAGCGCGCGACCATGTAGTCCATCACCTGCCGGTCGCTGTCGCCGGCCACCAGCCGCTGGCGCACCGCGAGGCGCATGTCGTGCGCCACCTCGGCGTTGGAATCGTCGACGTCCTGGTTCTGACAGACCACGCAGCGCAGCGCCCGCCCGATCTCGCGGGCGCGGGCCTCGAGCGCGGGGTCCTTCAGCATCTCGGACGGCTCGACGGCGAGCGCGGGGAGACTGATCATTAGTGCCAGCAGCAGCGCCATGACCCCCTTCCGGCGCTGCGCGCCACCTTCCCCCGCACGCGCCTCAGAAGGCGCTTTGAGCGGGGGAAGGCCTGAGATTTTGCCTCCCCCCGTCTGCGGGGGGAGGTGTCGGCGAAGCCGACGGAGGGGGGTCATGATCCCGCCTTCAACAGCGGCAGGATCACCGCCAGGTCCCGCTCGGTGATCGGGCCGCGGAAGTGGAGGCGGACGATGCCTTGGGCGTCGATCAGGTAGGTCTCCGGCACGCCCGACAGGCCCCAGTCGAGGGCGATCTTGCCGTCCTGGTCGAAGCCCAGCCGGGTGAACGGGTCGCCCAGCCGCTGCAGCCAGGCGTGCGTCGCCTCCGGCCTGTCCTTCCAGGCGATGCCGATGATGGTCGCGCCCTCGCGGGCCTTGAGCCGCTCGAACATCGGATGCTCGGCGAGGCAGGGCGCGCACCAGCTGGCGAAGAAGTTCACCAGCACCGGCTTGCCCGCCTTGATCAGCCCCTCGCCCAGCTGGTTCGGCAGGGTCGGCGCGGCGCGGCCGACCATCACCGAGCCGATCGACGCGGGATCGCGCCCCGACAGCAGCGACCAGCCGAAGAACCCCGCCAGGATGGCGAGCGTCAGGAGAGGGAGGAGAAAGAGGAGACGGTTACTCATTGGACCGCGCGCATCCTGCGCGCCTCATGAGCTTGAGCGCGCTGGAAGCGCGCGGTCCACAGAAGACCTTCGCGGGGCGCCGATGCGCAGCCGCCGGTCGGAGAGCGAGACGAATCCGCCGAAGGCGCACAGGCCGGCGCCCAGCCAGATCCACGGCGCCAGCGGGTTCCAGTAGAGGCGGATCGTCCAGCCCTTGGCGGCGTCGCCCTCGCCCAGCGTGGCGTAGATGTCGCGCAGCAGGTTGGTGTGGATCGAGGTCTCGGCGACCTGGCGCTGCTGCACCGTAAACAGCCGCCGCTCGGGCGTGAGCGTGGTGAAGGGCTGGCCGTCCTTTGTCAGCGTGATGGTGGCGCGCTCGGCGGTGTAGTTCGGCCCCTGCAGGGGCACGACCGACTCGAGCTTCACGCCGAAGCCCGCGAACTGGGCGGTGTCGCCGATCTTCATCGTGCGGATCAGCTCGTGGTTCCACGCCGCCGTCGCGACCGCGCCCAGCACGACGAAGCCAAGGGCGGTGTGGCTGATCGACATGCCGATCGCGCTGCGCGGCATGAGGCTGAGCCGGCTGCGGCGCAGGCGGCCGATGAACTCGGTCAAGCTGCCGGCGATCAGCCAGACGCCGAAGCCGAAGGCGATCGCCGCCAGGGTCGCGCGGCCGTCGACCGCGACGCCGGCAATGATGGCGGCGATCACCGAGATGGCGAAGGCCGCGCGCAGGCGGGCCAGCGCGGGCCACAACTCGGCGCGCTTCCAGTTCAGGAACGGCCCGACGCAGAGGGCGGCGAACAAGGGCGCGCAGATCGGCACGAAGGTCGCGTTGAAGAAGGGCGGCCCGACCGAGACCTTGTTGCCGGTGGTGAGATCGAGGAACAGCGGATAGAGCGTGCCCAGCAGCACCGTCGCCGCGAGCGTGCAGAGCAGCAGGTTGTTCAGGATCAGCCCGCCCTCGCGGCTGATCGGCTGGAACAGCCCGCCGCCCGCGAGCTTCGGCGCCTGCCAGGCGTAGAGCGCGAGGCCGCCGCCGGTCACCAGCAGCAGGAAGCCCAGGATGAAGATGCCGCGCGCCGGGTCGGTCGCGAAGGCGTGCACGCTGGTGAGCACGCCCGAGCGGACCAGGAAGGTGCCGAGCAGGCTGAGCGAGAAGGCGAGGATGGCGAGCAGCACCGTCCAGCTCTTCAGCGCGTCGCGCTTCTCGACGACGATCGCGGAGTGCAGCAGCGCGGTGCCGGCGAGCCACGGCATCAGCGAGGCGTTCTCGACCGGGTCCCAGAACCAGAAGCCGCCCCAGCCGAGGATGTAGTAGGACCACCACGAGCCGAGCGCGATGCCACAGGTCAGGAAGCACCAGGCCGCCAAGGTCCACGGCCGCACCCAGCGCGCCCACGCCGCGTCCACTCTTCCCTCGAGCAGCGCCGCGATCGCGAACGCATACGTCACCGAGAAGCCGACATAGCCGAGGTAGAGCATCGGCGGATGGAACGCCAAGCCCGGATCCTGCAGCAGCGGGTTGAGGCCGTTGCCGTCGGGCGGCGCGGGCGAGATGCGCTCGAACGGGTTGGAGGTGAACAGGATGAAGGCGAGGAAGCCCACGCCGATCAGCGCCTGCACGCCGAGCACGCGGGCGCGCAGCGAGTCGGGCAGGTTGTTGCCGAACAGCGCCACCGCCGCCCCGAACAGCGACAGGATCAGCGCCCACAGGAGCATCGAGCCCTCGTGGTTCCCCCATACGCCGGAGATCTTGTAGATCAGCGGCTTCGCCGAATGCGAGTTGGCGACGACGTTCGCGACCGAGAAGTCCGACGTCACGTACGCCTGGGTGAGCGCGAGGAAGGCGCCGATCACCAGGAACGCCTGCGTCAGCGCCGCCGACCGCCCCAGCGCCATCAGCCTGATGTCACCGCGCGCGGCGCCGACGAACGGCAGCGTCCCCTGCACGATCGCCACCGCGAGCGCGAGGATCGTGGCGTAGTGGCCGAGCTCAAGGATCACGGATGACCCCCTTCCGGCGCTGCGCGCCACCTTCCCCCGCAGACGGGGGAAGGCCCGAGCTCATGTCTCCCCCCGTCTGCGGGGGGAGGTGCCCCGAAGGGGCGGAGGGGGGTGATGGTCATGGCTTCCCGCTCCCCTCCTGCCAGCGTCCGCTTTCCTTCAACGCCTTCGCCACCTCGGGCGGCATGTACTTCTCGTCATGCTTGGCCAGCACCTCGCGGGCGGTGAACACGCCGTCCTTGCCCAGCGTGCCCTCGGCAATCACGCCCTGGCCCTCGCGAAAAAGATCCGGCAGCAGGCCGCGATAGACCACCGGCACCGTCTTCTTGAGGTCGGTCACGATGAAGCGCACCTCCTGCCCGTCCTTCTTCACGCTGCCCTGCTCGACCAAACCGCCGATGCGCAGCCGCCGCTCGGGACCGGGATGCTTCTCGGCGACCTGCGTCGGCGAATAGAAGAACACCAGATTGTCGCTCAGCGACCACAGCACCAGCGCCGTCGCGACGCCGAGCACGCAGAGCGAGCCGACCAGCAGCCACAGCCGCTTGCGCTTGGGCTTCATCCGCGCGCCCTCTCTCCCGAGAGCCCACGCGACGACAACTCGCGCTTGATGCGGCGGCGCGCCAGCAGCGAGGCAATCACCAGCCCGCCGAAGCCGAGGAGCGCCACGATGTAAGCGGCGACGATGAACGGCGTGTGGTTCACCATCCGCTCCTAGAGGGCCATCTCTGCGGCTTCGAGGCGGCGGCGGTCGATCTCGGTCTCGGTGCGCAGCATCACCAGCACGACGAACAGCAGCAGCAGCGCGACCGCCATCACCAGCAGCGGCGTCAGGATCGAGGGATCGATCGACGGGCCGCCGAGCTTCATCACCGACGCGGGCTGATGCAGCGTGTTCCACCAATCGACCGAGAACTTGATGACCGGCAGGTTGATCACGCCGACCAGCGCCAGGATCGCCGCCGCTCTATCGCCGCGTTCGGAGTCATCGTAGGCGCGGCTGAGCGCGATGTGGCCGAGATAGAGGAAGAACAGCAGCAGCATCGAGGTGAGCCGCGCATCCCACACCCAGTAGGTGCCCCACATCGGCCGGCCCCACAGCGAGCCGGTCAGCAGGCACACCGCGGCGAACACCGCGCCGACCGGCGCCGCGGCGCGCGCCATCAGGGCCGCCAGCGGATGGCGCCATACCAGCAGCGAGGCGCCGAGCGCCGCGAGCAGCGCGTAGCCCATCATCGACAGCCAGGCCGACGGCACGTGGATGAACATGATGCGCACGGTCTCGCCCTGCTGGTAGTCGGGCGGCGATTCGATCAGCGCCAGGTACAGGCCGACGGCGAGCGCCAGCGCCGTCGCCACCGACAGCGCCGGCACCACGCGCTGGCTGAAGCGGCGGAAGCGCGCCGGGTTGGCAAGGACATGCAGGCTGGCCATCTCGTGTGTATTCGTCCTCTCGCCGAGCTTGTCTATTCGCCCGCTTGCCGCAAGGCTGCGGCGATGGCCCACGGCAGCGTGGCCAGCGACAGCAGCGCCAGCGCCCCCAGGATCGCAAGGTGGGTGAGAAAACCCTCGCCGATCGCCACCGCCTCGACCGCTCCCGCACCGAAGATCAACGTCGGCACGCAGAGCGGCAAGGCGAGCAGGGCCAGCAAAGCGCCGCCGCGCCGCGCTCCGAGCGTCAGCGCCGCCGCCAGCCCGCCGATCAGCGACAGGGCCGGCGTGCCGACCAGCAGGGTGAGGCCGACCGCCAGCAGGCCATCGCCGGACAGGCCGAACAGCAGGCCCATGATGGGCGCGAGCAGCGCGAGCGGCAGGCCGGTCACGATCCAGTGAGCGAGGCATTTGGCGAGCGCGGCCAGCTCGAGCGGCCACGGCGCCAGCAGCAAGAGGTCGAGCGCGCCGTCCTCGTAGTCCGCGGCGAACAGCCGCTCGAGCGACAGCAGCGCGGCGAACAAGGCGGCGCACCACAGGATGCCCGCGGCGATGCGCGCCAGCAGGTTGGTCTCCGGCCCGATGCCGAGCGGGAACAGCACCGTCGCCACGACGAAGAAGGCGAGCACCACCATCACGTCGCCCGGCCGCCGCCAGACCAGCCGCAGGTCGCGCGCGAGCAGAGCCGCGAAGCCGCTCATGCGAGCTCCAGCACGCGCGCATTGGGGACGTCGATCGGCGCGTGGGTGGCGGCAACCGCGAGGCCGCCGGCTGCGAGGTGCTTGGCGAGCGCGATGCGCAGCGCGGCCTGCGACGGCGCGTCTAGGGCGTTCAGCGGCTCGTCGAGCAGCCACAGCGGCGCACCAGCCGACACGACGCGGGCGAGCGCGGCGCGCCGGCGCTGGCCGGCGGACAGGGTACGGGCGGCACGATGGGCGAGCAGCGCGAGATCGAAGGCGGCAAGGGCTTCGTCGATCCCGGTTGCCGGTGTCTCTCGCAGACGGCAGGCCGTCGCGAGGTTTTCCCGCACGGTGAGGTCGCCTTTCAGGCCGTCGAGATGGCCCAGCCAGGCAATCTGGCGGTGCCAGCCGTCGCGGTCGTGGCGGACGTCGTGGCCTTGCCAGCGAATGCCGCCTTCGTCGGCCGTCACCAGCAACGCGAGTGCGCGCAGCAGCGTGGTCTTGCCGCTGCCGTTGCGGCCGGTCAGGGACAGCAGCTCGCCGCGCGCCAGGGAGAAGGAGAGGTTGCGGACGACCGGGCGGCCGCCGCGGCGGCAGGACAGGCCGGTGACCTCGAGTTCGCTCATCTGGCAGCGGTGGTAGCACTGCTCGTGTCTTTTCTGAACTGTGCGGGCCCGCATTCGCGAGCGCTTTCGCCCGCCGGCATCCTCGCTGCGCTGCGGATGCTCAAGAAAAAGGCCGTCCTGTCGGGGGAGAGTGACAGGACGGCCGAACGCCTCCGAAGAGGCTGAACGTGGCTTTGGGGGGACCACGTTCGGGGGAGATACAACGCGAAGATGGAAACGAGCGGTGGCCGTCGCTAGACCCAAATGGGGCAACACTGTGATTTTTAAGTCACAGGGACGTAAGGTCCGCTTACGGCAAAGACAGGATTCTCAAGCGCTTGGTGCGCGATCCTTGTTCATTCTGCACGGTGCGGGCTCTCGCCTCGCTGCAGCCGCTCAAGCATACGGATCCGCGGCGTCTCTCATGCCGTCGCCCATGAACTGGTAGGCGAGGATGACGAGGATCACCGGCACCACGGGCAGCATCAGCCACCAGTTCACCGCCACCACGTTGATGTCCGTCGCCTCGTTCAGGAGCACGCCCCAGGAGGTGATCGGCGGGCGCAGGCCCAAGCCGAGGAACGACAGCGCCGTCTCGGCCAGGATCATGGACGGGATCGACAGCGTCGCCGAGGCGATCAGGTGGCTCATGAAGCCGGGCAGCAGGTGACGGCCGATGATGCGGCCGGGCTTGGCGCCCATCATCTGCGCGGCCATGGCGTAGTCCTCCTCGCGCAACGAGAGGAGCTTGGAGCGCACCGCCCGACCGAGGCTCGGCCAGTCGAGCAGGGCCAGGATCAGGGTGATGCCGAAATAGACCAGCAAGGGCGACCAGGTGACCGGCAGCGCCGCCGACAGGGCGAGCCAGAGCGGCAAGTGGGGGAAGCTCTTCAGGATCTCGGTGAGCCGCTGGACGATCATGTCGACCCAGCCGCCGTAGTATCCCGCCAGCCCGCCCAGGATCAGGGCGAGCGTGAAGCTCAGGACGATGCCGATGACACCGATGGTGAGCGAGATGCGGGCGGCATAGACGATGCGGCTGAACATGTCGCGCCCCAGCCGGTCGGTACCGAGCAGGAAGAAGGTGCCGTCCTCGGGCGGGCAGACGAAGTGGAACGAGCCCGGGATCACGCCCCAGAAGTCGTAGCCCTCGCCGCGGCAGAAGAAGCGCAGCTGCTGAGGCTGGCTGCGGTCCTCGGTGTAGACGCGCTGCAGCGTGTCCATGTCGCGCGTCATCTTCTGGGCATAGACGAACGGTCCAAGGAAGCGGCCCTCGTGGAACAGATGCACCGCCTGCGGCGGCGCGAAGATGCTCTTGATGTGCCGGGTCTGCAGGTCGTAGGGCGCGATCCATTCGCTGATCAGGCAGGAGAAGTACATCAGCGCCAGGAACGCCGCCGAGACGACGGCCGGCCGGTGGCGGCGGAAGCGCCACCACATCAGCTTCCACTGGCCGGCCATGTAGTACTTTTCCTGCTCGGCCGTCAGTTTCTCGGAAGTGTAGGGATCCCACGGCGCCGAATTCACGTAGTGCGGCGTGTTGCGGGTCGGGCGGTCGGCGGTCTCGCTCATGGTGCTCCTCCGCCCCTCACTTCTCGCTCGTTGCGCCGAAGCGGATGCGCGGATCGAGCGCCGCCAGCAGCAGGTCCGACACCAGCATGCCGATCACCGTCAGCACCGCGACGAACAGCAGGAAGGTCGCCGCCAGATTGACGTCCTGGGTCTTGAGCGCGTTCAGCAGCATCGGGCCGGTGGTCGGCAGCGACAGCACGACCGAGACGATCACCGAGCCCGAGATCACCTCCGGCAGCAGATGCCCGATGTCGGCGACGAACGGGTTGATCGCATGCCGCAGCGGATACTTGATCAGCAGCTTCAGCGGCGGCAGGCCCTTGGCGCGGCCGGTCACGACATACTGCTTCTGCAGCTCGTCGAGCAGGTTGGCGCGCAGGCGCCGGATCATGCCGGCGGTGCCCGAGGTCCCGATCACGATAACCGGGATGACGAGGTGCTGGGCGACCGACCAGAACTTGCCCCAACTGAACGGTTTGTCGATGAACTCCGGATCCATCAGGCCGCCGATCGACAGGCCGAAATAGACCTTTCCGACATAGAGCAGCACCAGCGCCAGCAGGAAGTTCGGCACCGCCAGCCCGATGAAGCCGATGAACGAGGCGATGTAGTCGCCGAGCTGGTACTGATGGGTCGCGGCGTAGACTCCGATGATGAACGACACCGTCCAGATGAACAGGATGGTGCAGCTCTCCATCACGATGGTGAGCGCCAGCCGCTCGCCGATCAGGTCCTTGACCGGCACGGTGTCCTGGCAGGAGAGCCCGAAGTCCCAGCGGAACACGCCGCCGACCCAGCGGAAGTAGCGGACCAGCAGGTCCTGGTCGAGACCGTAGAGATGGCGCAGCTCGTCGGCACGGCGCAGCGCATCGGGATCGCCGCGCGACAGCAGCTCGTCGATCTGCGAGGTGACGCAATCGCCCGGCGGCAGGTCGATGATCACGTAGACCAGCAGGCTGATGACGAACAGCGTCGGCACCATGATCAGCAGGCGGCGAATGACGTAGTTCAGCATGACGGCGTGCCCCCCATCCGGCGCGGCGCGCCACCCTCCCCCGCGGACAGCGGAAGGTAAGAGCTCCGGCCTTCGCCGGTCTGCGGGGAAAGGTGTCCGCAGCGCGGACGGAAGGGGGTCATGTTCATGATCACATCAATCCCGCGAGAGGCGCACGTAGTGGCCGGTCTCGACCTCGGTCCACAGCACCGGCTTGGAGCCATCGTCGGTGAAGGGGTGCGGCCAGGCCTTGGGATCGGACGCCTTGCCCTCCATCAATGCGCGCAGGTCGAGGCGCTGGTCGGGGTCGGGCATCGGCACCGCGGACAACAGGGCCTTGGTGTAGGGATGGATGGGATTGCGGAACAGCTCGCCGGACGATGCCAGCTCGACCAGCCGGCCGGCGCACATCACGGCGATGCGGTCGGCGATATAGTCGACCACCGCGAGATTGTGGCTGATGAACATCAGCGTGAGGCCGAGCTGCTTCTGCAGGTCCTTGAGCAGGTTCAGGACCTGCGCCTGGATCGACACGTCGAGAGCCGACACCGGCTCGTCGCAGATCACCATGTCGGGCCTGAGCGCCAGCGAGCGCGCGATGCCGATGCGCTGCCGCTGGCCGCCCGAGAAGGAGTGCGGGTAGCGGCTGAGCTGGCGGCGGTCGAGGCCGACCATCTCCATCAGCTCGCCGACCATCTCGCGCCGGTAGGCGCCGTCGCCCACCTTATGGATGACGAGCGGCTCGACCAGGATGTCGTAGACGGTCATGCGCGGATTGAGCGAGCCGAACGGGTCCTGGAAGATGAACTGCAGCTTGCGGCGGAAGCTGTTCAGGTCCTCGCCTTCCAGCATCATGACGTCGATCTTGCGGCCCCAGTCGTCGAACACGACGCGGCCGGCACCCTCGTTGGGATCGGCCGACAGGCCGCGCATCAGCATCTTGCTGAGCGTGGTCTTGCCGCAGCCCGATTCGCCGACCAGCCCCAGGCACTCGCCGCGCTCGACGTCGAAGCTCACGTCGTTGACCGCCTTGACGACGCGGGTCGTGCCGCCGCCGATCAGCGATTCGAGCAGGGTGTCGGCCTTGCGGATCTTGAAGGTCTTGGAGAGGTGGCGGACCTTCAACACCGGCGCCTTGGGATTGAAGGTGTCGGTCGGCGAGACCTCCGGCTTCTGCCGCAGCAGGTGACCGGTCGCGGCCTTGATCTCACGGATCGGCCGCAGCCGTTCGCCGGGCTTCATGTCGAAGCGCGGCACCGCATGCAGCAGCGCCTTGAGATAGGGATGCTGCGGGTCGTCGAAGATGTCGTGCAGGCTGCCCGCTTCGACCACCTTGCCGCGATACATCACCACGACGTCGTCGGCGACGTTGGCGACCACGCCGAGATCGTGCGTGATCATCAGCAGCGCCATGCCGAGGTCCTTCTGCAGGTCCTTCATCAGGCGCAGGATCTGCGCCTGGATCGTGACGTCGAGCGCCGTGGTCGGCTCGTCGGCGATCAGCAGCGCCGGCCGGCAGACCAGCGCCATGGCGATCATCGCGCGCTGGCGCAGGCCCCCCGACAGTTCGAAGGGATAGGTGCGCAACGCCCGCTTCGGGTCGGGAAAGCCGACGCGGCGCAGCATGTCGAGGGTGAGCTCGTCGATCTCGGCGCGCGTCATGCGCACGCGGCTGCGCTCGGCCGCCTCGTGCATCTGGTTGCCCAGCGAATGGAAGTCGTCGAGGTGGCCGCCCCCGCCATGCAGTTGGACCGCCTCGCCGATCTGGTCGCCGACCGTGTGGAGCGCCGACAGTGAGGTCATCGGCTCCTGGAAGATGATCGAGATCTCGCCGCCGCGAATGGCGCGCATCTCCGGGCCGGAACGGTCGAGCTTGGCGATGTCGACCGGCGGATCCTTGTCGCGCGGATCCTTGAAGATGATGGAGCCCTGGGTGATGGTCGCGGTGCGCGGCAGCAGGCCCATGACGGCCTGGCTGCAGACCGACTTGCCGGAACCGGATTCGCCCACCAAGGCCACGGTGCCGCCGGGCGGGATCGAGAAGGAGACGTTGTCCACGGCCCGAAGGACTCCTTCGTGGACGCCGAACTCGACGGTCAGGTTGTCGACTCGCAGCAGATCCGTCATGCCATCTTTTCCTGACCTGCCACCGAAATGCCCATCGATCGCAAATTCGCGCGCGTGGCCACGCTGAGCTCGAGGTTGTTGGCCTCGGCCGCCAGGGCCGCCCTTTCGACGATATCGTAGAAGCCTTCCAGTGCGGAATCGACCTTCACGGTGCGTGCACCGGTCGAGCCGATTGCCAGCTGCATCCAACCGCCGGAGCGGTCGCGCTTGGTCGAGAAGTAGCTCAGCTTCAGGCGATCGAGGCGATTCCACTCGACCATCGAGCCGGCCGGGCCGTCGGCGCACAGCGTGTCGGGCCCCAGCACGTAGCGCGTCCGCTGGCGCAGCGCAGTGCGCACCAGGAAGGCGCCGAACAGGACGAATCCGGCCCCCAGGATCAGCGCGACCCAGCGATTGACCTCGACCAGCACGAGCGGGAGGCCGCACAACAGGGTGCCGATCGCGGCACGTATATAGTCGGCCCACAATGTCTGCCGTGGATAGCGCAGATCGGCGGAACTCAAGCCCGCGCCTCCCGTGACGCGAAAAGACTGTTTGCCGCCGCGATCCCGATGCCCGGCGTGCCCCTCATTCTCTCCCAGAATGAATTTAGGAAATCCCACGCGGCCTCGTCCATCGCAAGATGATGACTGAGAAGGCCCAGCGGCTCGTTCGAATCGCGCGCTGCCGCGAGCGCGAGCGCGAAGGTGCCCAGCACCGCCTCGGTGCCCGCGAAGCGGCGGATACGCCAATCGATCAGGTCGATATGCGTGTTCACCTGCACCCATCCGGATACGCGGCGCGTGCGGGGACGGCTGCCGAAGGTCGACAGACCGCGAAAGCCGATCTCCGGCAAAGCGGGAACGAGCCCCGGTGCGATACGGTTCCAGGGGGGTACCAGAACGGGCAGCACGGCCGCGCCGAACAGGCGTTCCAGCGCCAGCCAGCCGGTGCCGAGCTCACCCAGCACGACCATGGCGGGACGCTCGGGCCCGAGCTCGGCCTTTTTCTCGCCCGGCGGTGCGTGGTTCGAATGGGCGTAGCCGTGCTGCAACAGGTCGATGCCGGGCACCTGCGAGAGTCGCGCCGCAAGAGCCGGTGTTGCGCCCGCCGGCACGACCGCAAGCGCCAACGGCACCGCATGAGTGCGCTGCAGCGAAAGCAGACGATCGAGCGCCGGCGTCGCGTCGACGGCATCGTCGTCGCGCCACCATAAGGTCGGCGCGCGACCAGCATCGCGCCAGCGTGCCAGCTCCTCGTCGATCAAGGCCCAGGACGTCATGCGAGCCGTTGATGCAACAATGCGGCCGTCGTCGCCGCTCCGCTGAGGTCGCAGGGCGGGAAGCTGCGGATCGACGGACCCTGCAGGGCGCGTGCGACCGCCGACGCCAGCGCATCCGGCGCCAGGCTTTCCGACGGCAGGCAGGTCACCAGGCCCCGCTCGGCGAGCCAGGTCGCGCGATCCGTCTGTTCGGTCTCGCGCGCCGTGCCGAACGGGACCAGCACGGCGCGATCGGCACAGGCCAGGGTCTCCACGACCGTGTTGTATCCCGCCTGCGAGATCGAGAGGGTTGCGTTGCGCAACAGGGTCGGCAAGTCGGACCGCGCCGGCTCGACGACCATGCCGTTGACGATGGTGCGTGTCTCATTCGCGCCGCCCAGCAGGCGCCAGGTACGGCCGGCAAGCGCGGTCTTCGCCCGCGCCGCCGCGGCCGCCTCGATCAAAGGCGCACCGACTGCCCCACCGCCCACCGAGACGATCACCTCATCCTTGCCGGCACCGCCGTCAGCGCGCGCGACGTCCGCTACGTAACCGGTATAGGCGGCGCGATCGCGGATCGCGTCCCAGGCGGCAAAGCTGCGGTCGAAGCCGATCACCTTGGGATCGCCGTGGATCAGCACAGTGTCGAAGGAGCGCAGGAGCTGGAGCGTCTCCTGCACGCGCTGCGCCGACGCCGAGCGGCGCACGACATCGCGCACCGACGATACGATCAGCGGCCTCGGCTGCCGGTCGTGCGCGGCCTGCAGCAGCGGCAGCAGCTCGAAACGAAGCTGCGTGCGGCCGAACGGGAACTGCTCGGTGATCAGCACGTCGGGCTGCTCGCCGCGAAACAGTTCGAGCAGCGCGCGCGTCCGTTCCGACTTGAAGGACTCATCGATGGGCGCACCGTCGAGCCGGCTCAACTCGCGCAGGCCTGCGTCGCGCGCCCGCACCGGCGGCAACTGGTACAGCCGTGCGCCGCCAAGATCGAGCTTCAGCGGCGCGCCGCCCGACACCAGCAGTACGTCGAACCCGCTGGCCGCGAGCGTGCGCGACAGGACCGCGGCGCGCCGGATATGCCCGATGCCCAGCAGATGCTGCACGTGGAAGAACACGCGGCTCATTGCAGCGGCACGTTCGGCCGCTCGAGCGTGACCGTGCCGTCGGCTCGCGCGGAAAAGAAATGCAGGCAGCGCCAGTCGAGCCTTAGCGGCTGGCGGCCGGTCATGTCCCAGCCGGTCGCGAGCGCCAGAAGAGCGCGGATCGCGGCCTTGTGTGTCACCGCGACGACCGGCTCTCCCGCAGCGACCTCACGCGCCCATGCCGCGAGCCGCGCCATCGCCATACGCGGCGATTCCCCGCCCGGCGGATGGAAGTCGAGACCGAGTCGTTCGGCGGCGGCGAAGGTCTCGCCGCCTTCGGCGCGCAGCTGGGCGACGCTTTTGCCCTCCCAAGCACCGAAGCTCATCTCGCGCAGGCGCGAGTCGACGGTGACCGGCGCCGACGGCTGCACCAGCGCGGCGGTGCGCCGTGCGCGGATCAACGGGCTGCAAACGCGCTTCCAGCGATCGGCCGGCGCCGGCAGATGCCATGTCTTCGCGGCCGCCTCGCCCTCGGCGCTGAGCGGGATGTCGGTCGTGCCCTGCAGGCGCCCTTCGCCGTTCCAGGCGGTCGGCGCATGACGCAGGACAGCGAACGGCACGCTCATCGCAGCAACGCCAGCCCGGCAGCCAGGGCATGCGCCGCCGCGCGTTCGTCGTGATGCGTCGCGACGCGATGTGCGGCTCCTTCGGCCAGGCGCGCGCGCTCGTCGGGACGATCGAGCAGCCGGGCCACGCCGTTGGCGAACGCGGCCGCATCGCCGACCGGGGTGAGGATACCGGCGACGCCCTCGGCGACCACCGCGGGCACGCCGCCCGTGCGGCCGGCCACGACCGGCAATCCGGCGGCCTGTGCTTCGAGGAACGCGATGCCATAGGCCTCGTTGATCGCCGGCCAAAGATAGAGGTCAGCCGAGGCATAGATCTGGGGCAGCTCGGCGTGCGGCACGGTGCCGGCGAAGCGCACGCGTTCACCGAGCGGTGCCATCAGCCGCTCGACCTCGCCGCGCGCCGGACCGTCGCCGACCAGCAGGGCGCGCCAGGCCCTGTCGCGCAGCAGGGTGAGGGCCTCGGCGAGCACGCGATAGGAGGCGAGCTTGTCGCGAGCGCGCATCATACCCACGCTCAGGAGCAATGGCGGATCGTTGGTCGGCCGGCGCGAGGCGACGGCGGCACGGAATGGCCGCGTGTCGATGAAGGGCGGCAGCCAGCGCTGGTGTGCGCCCGGGCGCAACCGGGCCTTCACGCCGGCCAGGTCGCGCGGATTGACGCTCAGCACGAGGTCGGCCTCGGCGAGCGCCTGCTCGACGGCACGATGGCCGAGCCGCGTCGCACCCTGGGCACGGCGCGGCGCGTGCGAAGCCTCGGAGATGACATAGGGGATGCCGAGCGCACGCGTCACCATCGGGCCGAGCCAGTCGGGCTTGCGGTAGTAGCAGTGATACGTGAACCAGAGATCGTAGCGCTCGGGGTGCCCGGCAGGCAGTCCGCGCCAGCGCCGGATCAGGCGCTGCGCCTGGGCGCGTGCGCGGCGCTGCAGCGCCAGATGCCGGTCGGGCGCCGGGACGCCCGGCGCGACGCGGCTCATCGGCGGCATGATCACGCTGTGGCCCAGCCGATTCAGCAGCCGCGCCAGCCCGCGCGCCATCTCGCGATCGCCCGAGGCGACCTCGCTGTCCGGCGGCTTGAGCGGCGTGTGCAGCAACACGCGCATGTCAGATCACACGCGGTCCAATGAGGCTATTCCGCGGCACGGGCAGAAAAGGCGGGCTGGCCGAGTGCGCCGGCGATCCAGTCGACGCCGGCATCGAAGGAGAAACGGGTCCGCACGGTCTGGGCCGCCGCGTCCGCCAGCCGGCGGCGCATTGCGGGATCGCGCGCCAGGAGCTCGAGCGCGACCGCGAGCTCTTCGGGCGCCGCCGGGCTCACCAGCAGGCCGTTGACGCTGTCCTCGATGAACTCGGTGATGGCCGCCGCGCGCGTCGAAACGATCGGCAGGCCCTGATGGGCCGCTTCCATCAGGACGTTGGGCAGGCCGTCCTGGTCGCCGTCGGAGGCCTTCTTGCTGGCGAGCACGAACAGGTCGGCGCGCGCGAGGGCCGCGAACACCTGCTTCTGCGATTGCGCGCCAAGCCAGGTGCAGCGGTCGGCAATCTCCAACTCCGCCGCCTGTGCCTTCAGCGCATTGCCGAGCGCGCCGCCGCCGACATGCTCGAAGCGCCAGTGCAGGCTGCGCGGCAGTTGAGCCAGGGCCTTCAGGAGATCGTCGTAGCCCTTCTTCTCGACCCTGCGGCCGACCGACAGGATCACGACGGGGTCCTTGGGATCGCTGCCATCGCGCGCCCGACGGCCGACCGGCGGCTGCGGCAGATGGGCGAAGTCGAGGCCGTGATAGACGAGCTGCAAGCGATCCGGCTGCGCCGCCAGCTCGCGCAGGCGCTGCAGCCCCAGGGCGGTGCAAGTGGCGAGCCACGAACAATCCGCCAGCTTCTCCGTGACCTCCCACGGCGCGCTGGTCCAGATGTCCTTGGCGTGTGCCGAGATGCTCCACGGCAGGCCGCGCATGGTGGCGGCGTAGCGCGTGACCGAGGCGGGCGTGTGCAGGAAATGCACGTACAGCCGCTCGACCGATGACGGCAGCTCGGCCGCCATCACCAGTGCCTGCCCCCAGCGCCGCACGCGGTTGCGCGTGGGATCGCGGCGCAGATCGGCGATGAACTTGGCGCGCGCGGCGGCGTAGCCCGGCAGGCGGCGCGCTTTCCACCAGCCGCGCATCACGCGTAGCGGGTCGTCCTTCAGGTATTCGGGCAGGTAGACCGCGCGCCCGACCACGCGGTCGTGCACCGGATGGCGCACCTGGTCGGTCGGCCGGCGCAGCGACCAGATCTCGAGCGGGATGCCGCGCGCCTCAAGGCCCGCGATCTCCTGGGCGATGAACGTCTCGGACAGGCGCGGCCAGCCCTTCAGCACGACCGCGACGCGCGGACCCCTGACCATCGGCATATGGAACCCGATCAGCTCCTGCGACGCACGGGCGGCACGGCGGCGGGCGCGGCGGACGACAGATCTGCCGCCTCGGACCCCAGGACCGCAGGACCTCGATGGGGATGCAGCAGCTGCTTGTGCACCAGCCGCAGCACGTTGCCCACGCCGTCGAGCAGGCCGGGCACCACCACGTCGCTCGGCAGGCCCTGCTGCGGCAGCTGGCGCAGCGCCGTCGCCATGACGAACGGGTCGCGCCAGCCCTCGGCGCTCAGCATCTCGAGCAATCCGAGGCTCCGCGCCGCGCGCGTGCGGATGTACTGCTCGAGCCGGGGCCGGGTACGCGGCACGATGATCGCCCTCTTGTCGAAGCTCAGTATCTCGCAGAACGTGTTGTAGCCGCCCATCGCCACCACGCCGGCCGCGTCCTTCATCAGGGCGCCGAGATTGTTGGTGAAGGTGAGCGTGCGGATGGTGCGGAACCGGGCGGCCCGCTCCTTGAAGTGCTCGCGCGCCGCGGCGGCCATGAACGGGCCGAAGACGATCATCGCCCCATAGGGGATGTGCGGGTCGCTCTCGTAGGCCGACAGCACCCAGTCGACCAGGTCAATGCCGTCGCCGCCGCCGCCCGGGGTCACCAGGATGTAGGGTTCGTCGAACTCCTCCATCTCGTGCGGCACATCGGTGTGCAGCGGCAGGTCGCGATGCAGGTAGCCGGTATAGACCATCTTGTGGCGGACCGACGGCGGCACCTCGATGCCGGTGAGCGGCTTGTTGATCTGCGGCAGGCCGTAGATCCAGATCTCGTCATAGAGGTCGCGCAGCACCGGGGTGACCTTCTTGCGCGCCCATTCGGCGGCGAGCTTGTCGGGATCGTCCATGACGTCGCGCAGGCCGAGCACCAGCGGGGTGCCGCGCTCCTTCAGCATCCGGAGCGCCGGCAGGACCTCGCCGCGCAGGCCGGTCGGCTCCTTGTCGACGATGAACAGGTCGGGCCGGTAGATATCGGCGGTGTCCTTGATGATACGGGTGCGCATGGCGAGCGTGTGCTCGACATTGACCCGCAGGTTGGCCGAATCGTACTCGCCGGTGTCGATCTGCTTGACCACGCCCGGGATGCGCACGAAGTCGATGCCCGAGCGGAATTCGTACGAGCCGATCATCGGCGAGCCTGACAGAATCAGCACGGAGACCGACTTGTCGGCCTCGACGATGGCATTGGCGATCGTGCGGCAGCGGCTCACATGGCCAAGGCCGAACGAGTCGTGGCTGTAGATCAGCACACGCTTTGACCGGCTGCTGTCGGGCATCGGGGCCTCTCCCTGGCCGTTGAGGCACTTGCCCCGGCCTTGTATCGGCCGGACTATGCCACAGACTACAGACCGAGCGAACCCCCGGCTCGGTCGAAAAAACCGAATGTAATCAAGGGCCTGATCGAATATAGCTAGGGCGGGGTCTAAGCGAACCGTTGGGCTGGGATGCACAGAAGCCTGTTTTCTTACATCTGGCGGTACAGCAGACCGGAGCAGATCGTCATCCTGGTCCTGGTGGTGCTGGCGCAGATCTTCTATTTCCTGTCACTCAGCGTGCCGAAATCGATCGTCAACAACGGCATCACCGGCAACGCCTTCAAGCACCACCACACCATCCCGTTCCTGGTCTGGGAGCTCGACCTCTCGGCGATCTTCCCCGGCAAGGTCATCCGCATCCTCGACGGGTTCCAGGTCGACCAGCTCGACTACCTGATCATCATGAGCTTCGTGTTCCTCGCAGCCGTCGTCGTGAACGGCCAGTTCAGGAGGAGCATCAACACCCAGAAGGGCCGCATGGGCGAGCGTATGCTGCGCCGCCTGCGCTACGAGCTGTACGATCGCATCCTGCGCTTCCCGCCGACCCACTTCCGCAAGGTCAAGCAGGCCGAGCTCGCCACCATGATCAAGGACGAGGTCGAGCCGCTCGGCGGCTTCATCGGCGACGCCTTCGTGCAGCCTATGTTCCTCGGCGGCCAGGCGCTGACCGCGATCGTCTTCATCATGATGCAGAATTTTCTGCTGTCGATCATCGTGCTGGTGCTGCTGGCCGCCCAGATGGTGATCATCCCGAGGCTCAGGAAGCCGGTGCTGGCGCTCGGCCGGCAGCGGCAGCTGACGGCCCGCCTGCTCGCCGGCCGCATCGCCGAGACCGCCGACGGCTACCAGGAGATCCACGTCCACGGCGCCGCCAACTGGGAGCGCGCCGACATCGCCGAGCGGCTCGGCCACATCTTCAGGATCCGCTTCGACCTCTACAACAAGAAGTTCGTCGCCAAGTTCTGGAACAACATCCTGTCGCAGGCGACGCCGTTCGCGATCTATCTGGTCGGCGGCTACTTCGCGATCACCGGCCACATGGATGTCGGCGCGGTGGTGGGCGTTTTGCTCGCCTACAAGGACCTGCCTTCGCCGATCAAGGAGCTGATCGACTGGGACCAGCAGCGCCAGGACGTGCAGATCAAGTACGAGCAGGTGATCGACCAGTTCCAGCCGGAAGGCATGATGGACGAGGCGCTGCAGGTCGTGCCTGATGGGCCGCCGCCGCCGCTCGGCCACGAGCTGGTGCTGTCTTCCGTCACGGTGACGGAAGACGGCCGGGTAAAGCAGCTCGACGGCGTCACCCTGACGTTTCCCACGGACGCCAAGATCGCGGTGATCGGCGGCGCGGGCTCGGGCAAGGACGTGCTGGGCCAGGTGCTGGCGCGGCTGGTGCCGCCCAGCAGCGGCTCGATCAAGATCGACAACGAGGACTATGCCCGGCTGCCGGAATACGTGCTGGGCGCGCGCACCGCCTATATCGGCCAGGAGACCTACCTGTTCCCGATCTCCGTGCGCGACAACCTGCTGTTCGGCCTCAAGCATCGGCCGATCACGCCGGCAAAGTACGACGAGGCGACCCGTGCGCTGCGCGAGGCCTTCTGGTCGGAGTCGGTGCGGGCCGGCAATCCGGCGCTCGACCCCAATGCCGACTGGATCGACTACGAGCTGGCCGGCGCCACGGGCCCGGCCGATCTGCTGCCCTGCATCGTCAAGGTGCTGAAGCAGGTCGAGTTCGACGAGGATATCTATTCCCTCGGCCTGCGCGGCACGATCGACACCGAGAAGCGGCCCGATCTCGCCGAGAAGATCCTGAAGGTGCGCCACGTGCTGCACGGCCGCCTGCAGGAGCCCGACTACGCCTCGCTGGTCGAGCCGTTCAACGTCGACCGGTACAACCGCAACCTCTCGGTCGCCGAGAACCTCCTGTTCGGCACGCCGGTCGGCAAGGACTTCGACGGCGACAACCTCGCCGCCGATCCGTACATGCAGACGGTGCTGCACCAGCTCGGCCTCGACCGGGACCTGCTGCGCATGGGCCTCACCATCGCCGAGACCATGGTCGAGCTGTTCTCCGGCCTGTCGCCGGACAACCCGCTGTTCGAGCAGTACAGCTTCATCTCGGCCGACGAGCTGCCCAATGTCCGCCTGCTGCTGCAGCGGCTCGGCGGCAAGGGCGCCGAAGCCGTTCCCGAGGCCGATCGCACCCGCCTGATGACCCTGCCGCTGCGCTACATCGAGGCGCGTCATCGCCTCGGCCTGATCGACGGGGCGATGGAAGACCGCCTGCTGGCGGCGCGGCGCGCCTTCCGCGCCGGATTGCCGGCACCCCTGCAGGGGGCGGTCGAATTCTACGACTTCGGCCGGTACAACAAGGCGGCCACGCTGCAGGACAATGTCCTGTTCGCTCGTCTGGTCTACGGCCAGGCGCAGGCCGACCAGCGCATCGGCACCCTGATCCGCCAGGTGCTGGACGAGCTGGCGCTGCGCGATTCGGTGATCGAGGTCGGCCTGGAATACAACGTCGGCGTGGCCGGCAAGCGCCTCGCCGCGACCCAGCGCCAGAAGCTCGGCATCGCCCGGGCGCTCATCAAGCGGCCGCAATTCCTGGTGGTCAACGAGGCCGTGGCGGTCTTCGACGGCCGCACACAAGACAGAATCCGTGACCACATCCTCGAGGCGGCCGACGGCCGTGGCGTGGTGTGGATCGCCAACCGGCCAAGCCAGGCGGAGCCGTTCGAGCAGGTGATCGTCATGCAGGGCGGCCGGGTGGCCGCGTCCGGCAAGAAGAGCCAGCTCGAAGGTAACGGGCTCTATGCCGAACTCATGGCTTCGGCCTAAGCTGATCGAGGAGGAACCGCGATGAACCTCAACGAGGAAGTCGAGATTCTGAAGGGCATACCGATCTTCTCCAAGATCGAGGCGGCCAAGCTCAAGCTGATCGCCTTCACCGGCGAGCGCATGACGTTCGACGTCGGCCAGGAGGTTTGCCACCAGGGCGATCCGGGCGACGCGATGTACGTCATCCTGGGCGGCGTCGCGGACGTGCTGATCGACACGCCGACCGGCCCCCTCCGCGTCGCCCAGCTGAAGCGCAACGGCTTCTTCGGCGAGACCGCGATCCTGTGCGACGCGCCGCGCAACGCCACCATCCGGTCGAGCGAGACGCTGCTGACGCTGCGCATCTCCAAGGACATGTTCTATCGCCTGGTCACCGAGTTCCCGACCATGGCGGTCGAGATGATGCGCGAGCTGGCGCATCGCGTGGAGGACACCAACCAGAAGCTGCGCGAGGCGACGGCCACCAAAGCCGCGTAAGCCGTTTCATCAATGAGCCGTCTCGACAGCTTCATCGCGCGCATGCAGGCGCAGCGCGATTGCCTCAACTTCCTCAAGCCCGCAGTCGATGCGCTCGCCGGGCCGATCCTCGAGGTCGGGCTGGGCAACGGCCGAACCTACGACCATCTGCGCGATCTCTTCCCCGGCCGCGACATCTATGTGTTCGAGCGCAAGGTCGCCGCCCATCCCGACTGCGTGCCGCCCGACGACCGGCTGTTCCTGGGCGAGGCCCGCGAATCGATCCCCCGCGCGGCGCAGCAGCTGGGCGCCGTGGCGGCGCTGATCCACACCGATCTCGGGACCGGCGATCACGCGGCCAACGTCGAGATGGGCAAATGGCTCGGCCCCGCGCTCGACGGCCTCGCCAGGCGTGGCGGCTGGATCCTCGCCAACCAGCCGCTCGCCGTCGCGCGCTGGCAGCGCCAGCCCGAGCCGCCTGGCGTGCCGAAGGACCGCTATTTCCTCTACAAGGTCGGCTAACGGGCGAAGAGGCGCACCAGCGCCAGCAGGATGATCGCCCCCAGCACCGAGCCGACGAACCCTGCCGGCCGGCCGACGCGGTAGAGGCCGAGCGCCTGGCCGCCGTAGGTCGCGATTACCGAGCCCACGACGCCGACCAGCACCGTCATCCAGAAGCCCGCGATGTGGGGATCGGGCGCAAAGAAGCGCGCGATCAGGCCGACCACGAAGCCGATCAGGATGATGAAGATGATGTGCAGCATGGCCTCTCCCCTCGGATGTTGCCTTCAGACATCGAACGTCGCCGTCACCGGCACATGGTCGGACGCAAGCTTCCAGTCGCGCAGATCGACGTCGATATGATGACTGCGCGCGCCGCTGGCGAGTGCCGGGCTGGCCAGGATGTGGTCGAGCCGGCGGCCGCGGTTGGACTTGCGCCAGTCGTTGTTGCGGTAGCTCCACCACGAATAGAGCTTCTCGTCCTCTGGCACGAACTTGCGCGGCACGTCGATCCAGTCCATCGCCGCCATCATCCTGCCGAACAGCTCGACCTCGACCGGCGTGTGCGACACGATCTTCAGCAGCTGCTTGTGGCTCCAGACGTCGTGCTCCAGCGGCGCGACGTTGAGGTCGCCGACAGCGATGCGGCGCAGCCCCTTCTTGGCCCCCGGGGCGGGCTTCCGCTCGGCGTACCAACCGGCCATCTCGCGGTAGAAATCGAGTTTGTGCGCGAACTTCTCGTTCGCGGCCGGATCGGGGACGTCGCCGCCGGCCGGGATGTAGAGGTTGTCGAGCAGGATCGGATCGCCGCCGACGTCGAGCGCCACCTCGATGTGCCGGCAGTCCTCCTTGCCGCAACGATGGTGCACGTTCATCGCGGTGAAAGGGACCTTCGACAGGATGGCCACGCCGTTGTAGGCCTTCATGCCCTGCACCAGCTGGTGGCGGTAGCCGAGCTTCTCGAACGGCTTGTGCGGGAAGAATTCGTCAGGGCACTTGGTTTCCTGCAGGCACAGGACGTCGGGCTTCCGCAACCTGAGGAAGCGGGTGACGTTGGCGATGCGCAAACGGACGGAATTTATGTTCCAGGTGGCGACGCTGAGGCTCATCGCCCCCATATATAGTCGGCGTTAGGAGACGCTGCCATGGAACTGGACAACGACGAGAGCAGCAACATCGAGGATCGCCGCGGCGAAGGCGGCGGATTCGGCGGTGGCTTTGGCGGCGGAGGGTTCGGCGGCGGATATGGCGGCGGCTATGGGGGGCCGGGCATCCCGCTGGGCGGCGGGCTGTTCAAGGGCGGCTTCGGCCTGATCGCCATCGTCGTCATCGGCCTGATCCTGGGCGTCAACCCCCTGGCGCTGCTCGGCCTGGCCGGCGGCGGCGAATCGAGCTACGTGGCGCCGCCCAGCCAGACCCGCACGGCGTCACGTCCGGCGGCCAATGCCGACCCTGAGACCCAGTTCGTCGCGCGCGTGCTCAAGAGCACGGAGACGGTGTGGGGCCAGGAATTCCAGGACATGGGCCGCACCTACCGCGAGCCGCGGCTGGTGCTGTACCGTGACGCCACCCGGACCGCCTGTGGCGCCGGTGAGTCGGCGATGGGCCCGTTCTACTGCCCGGCCGACCAGCGGGTCTATCTCGACCTCTCCTTCTTCGACGAGCTGGCCACGCGCTTCCGCTCGCCCGGCAACTTCCCGCAGGCCTACGTGATCGCCCACGAGGTCGGGCATCACGTGCAGAACCTGCTCGGCATCACCGGCAAGGTCGACCAGATGCGCGAGCGCATGAGCAAGCGCGACGCCAACGCCATGTCGGTGCGGGTCGAATTGCAGGCCGACTGCCTCGCCGGCGTGTGGGCCTACCACGCCAACAGGGAGCATGGCGGCACGGCATCGATCGGCGAGAAGGACGTCGAGCAGGCAGTGGCCGCGGCAACCGCGATCGGCGACGATCGCCTGCAGCGCCAGGCGCAGGGCCGCGTGGTCCCGGACTCCTTCACCCACGGCACCAGCGAACAGCGCGTGCGCTGGCTCACCAGGGGCCTGAAGTCCGGCGACATCAAGACCTGCGATACGTTCAGAGCGCCAACCCTCTGATGGCCTAGACGTACGTCACGCTGACCGTGCCGACCTTGTCGACGAAGCCCTGCAGCGTGTCGCCCTTGACGACCGCGGCGACGCCCTCGGGGGTGCCGCTGTAGATCAGGTCGCCGGCCGCGAGCGTCACCAGGCCCGAGAGGTAGGAGATCGTCTCGGGAATGCTCCAGATCAGGGCGTTGAGGTCCGACTTCTGGCGGGTCTTGCCGTTGACGTCGAGCTGGATGGTTCCCTTGTCGATGTGGCCGACCTCGCTCACCGGATAGACGATGCCGATCGGCGCGGAGTTGTCGAAGCCCTTGCCCATGTCCCACGGGCGGCCCATGTCCTTGGCCTGGTTCTGCAGGTCGCGACGGGTCATGTCGAGGCCGACGGCGTAGCCGAATACGTGGTCGAGCGCCTTGTCGACCGGAATGTCGGCACCGCCCGACTTCAGGCAGACCACCAGCTCCATCTCGTGGTGCAGGTTCTTGGTCGCCGGCGGATAGGGGATCCTGGCGGGGTTCTTGGGGTCGGCGGCGACAACGATGGCGTCGGCCGGCTTGGTGAAGAAGAACGGCGGCTCGCGGTCCGGATCGTGGCCCATCTCGCGGGCGTGCGCGGCGTAGTTGCGGCCGACGCAGAAGATGCGGCGGACCGGGAACAGATCGGAGCTTCCATGGACCGGCACGCCGACGATGGCCGGCGCCTTGACGACATAACCCATCACTTTCTCCCTTTGGCGCGGGCCTTTATGAAGGCCGCAGGAGCCCGATTCAATGTCCGACCTGCTGTCCCCCAACTTGACCGAGGTCCTGACCGTGCAGGTCGATTCGGCCGATTCGAGCCTGGGCTGGGCCAGCCTCGGCGAGCGGCGCTGGCGTTGCGTGATCGGCGCCGGCGGGGTGCGCGAGGACAAGGTCGAGGGCGACGGCGCCACCCCGGCCGGCAGCTATCCGCTGCGGCATCTCTATTTCCGCAACGACCGGCTGGTGCTGCCCAAGGTCCGCCTGCCAGCCAAGCCGATCGGCGAGCATGACGGCTGGTGCGACGACCCGCGCTCGCCCGCCTATAACCGGCTCGTCCGCATCCCGAACGAATGGAGCCATGAGAAGTTGTGGCGCGAGGACGGGCTGTATGACCTGCTGGTGGTTGTCGGCTACAACGACGACCCGCCGGAGGGCGAATGGGGCAGCGCCATCTTCCTGCACATCGCCCGCGACGACATGAGCCCCACCCGGGGCTGCGTGGCCTTCGCCCGCGAGGACCTGCTCGAGCTCGTCACCCTGATCGGCCCCGAGACCAAGCTGAACGTCCATTCCCTGTCA
The DNA here is from genome assembly GCA_035293665.1 of Reyranella sp. Classification (GTDB taxonomy): domain Bacteria; phylum Pseudomonadota; class Alphaproteobacteria; order Reyranellales; family Reyranellaceae; genus Reyranella. The sequence continues at coordinate 132,098 of DATGMK010000053.1, forward strand.
GCCGCCGAAGAGAAGCCTCGCGCCCGCGACAAGGATGACGACATGAAGCAATTCGAGGACTTCGACGAGCAGGACTGGTGATCAGCCGACCATCCGCCCGATGGTCCGCGCGGTGTAGTCGACCAGCGGGATGATGCGGGCGTAGTTGAGCCGCGTCGGACCGATCACGCCGATGGCGCCGAGGATGCGCTCGTGCGAATCGCGAAACGGCGCCACCACCATCGAGCAGTTGGTGTTGGCGAACAGCGGGTTGTCGGCGCCGATGAAGATCTGCACGCCGGCCGCCGTGTTGGCGAGCTCGAGCAGGCGGGCGAAGCTCTCGCCGCGCTCCAGGGCATCGAACAGCTGGCGCACCCGCTCGAGGTCGGCGATCGCCGTGATGTCCTCCAGGAGCCGCGCCTGGCCGCGCACGATCAGCGCGCCGCCGGGCTCGCCGGCCCAGGTGGCGAGGCCCGATTCGATCACCCGCGCCGTGATCTCGTTCAGCTCGGCGCGCTTCAGCTGCAGGTCCTCGAGGATCAGCCGGCGGGCATCGTCCAAGGTGCGGCCGGTCAGGCGGGCGTTGAGGTAGTTGCTCGCCTCCTGGAGCACCGAGGCCGGCATGCCGACCGGCGTGTCGATCAGCCGGTTCTCGACCTGGCCCGACTGGGTCACGGTGACGACCAGCGCCCGGCCGGGGCCGAGATTCACGAACTCGATGTGCTTCAGCGGCTGCTCGGTCTTGGGCGCCATCACCACGCTGGCGCAGCGCGACAGGCCGGACAGCAGGCTGGTCGCCTGCTCCAGCGCTTCGTTCATGCTGCGACCGGCCGCGGCGCACTGCGCCTCGATGCTCTCGCGCTCCTTCTCGGAGATGTTGCCGACTTCGAGCAAGCCGTTAACGAACAGCCGTAACCCCGCTTCGGTCGGCAATCGTCCGGCCGAGGTATGCGGCGCATAGAGCAGGCCGAGATCCTGCAGGTCGGCCATGATGTTGCGGATGGTGGCAGGCGACAGTGTTTCCGTGATGCGCCGCGTCAGCGACCGTGAACCGACCGGCTCGCCGGTCTCGACATAGCTCTCGACCACCAGACGCAGAACCTCACGCGCCCGCTCGTTGAGCTCGGCAACCGTCGCCGGCCGCTGGGCGGCTGTTCCTTCGACGGCGGCGGCGGCCGGCAATCCGATGCGATGAAGTGCCATGCAAAAAATCTAGGAATTGCAGCCCGCATGGTCAACGCGTCGCTGGTCCGTCATGTGCACGCCGTAGTATGATTTGCGCTCGTGGGGGCATCGATCGCCGTGTTTGGGGGCTATCGTTTCGAGCATCCGAGGACCGAGCTTTCCGTCGAGGTGACCGGGTGGGGGTACCTGTGGGCGGGACTGTTCGGTGCCTTTTACGTCTGGAGCAAGGGTTGCCGCCCTCAGTTCTGGAAGGCGCTCGCCTATAACATCGGCTACGCGGTTGTGTTCATTGCAGCCTGGGGCGCCACCTCGATCCCGCAGGTGCCGGTCCGCATGCAGGCCCTGTTCCTCCTGGCCTTGGTGCCGACCCTGATCCTCGTCCAGGCCAAGACGATGATCGGCATCATCAAGGAAGCCTATCGCCGCCGCGGCTGGATGGTCCGCCTGGGCGGCTGACGGCGCGACCTGCCGTCCAATCCATGCCCGGACCGGCGGGGCCTTAGGCCACCTTGTCCATTGCGGCCGACTTGGCCATAAGCGCCTGTCCCCATCAGCCCGTATCGTGCCAGGAGAGTATTGATGCGCCCGTCCGGCCGCGCCCCCGACCAGCTTCGCAAGATCTCGCTCGAGCCCGGCTTCTCGCGCCACGCCGAAGGTTCGTGCCTGGTGCGGTTCGGCGACACGCACGTGCTGTGCACCGCCTCGGTCGACGAGCGGGTGCCGCCGTGGATGCGCAACTCGGGCCGCGGCTGGGTGACGGCGGAGTATGGCATGCTGCCGCGCTCGACCCACACCCGCACCGACCGCGAGGCGGCGCGCGGCAAGCAGTCGGGCCGTACCCAGGAGATCCAGCGCCTGATCGGCCGCTCGCTGCGCGCGGTGGTCAACCTGCCGGCGATGGGCGAGCGGCAGGTCAACATCGACTGCGACGTGCTGCAGGCCGACGGCGGCACGCGCACCGCCAGCATCACCGGGGCCTGGGTGGCGCTGCACTTCGCCTTCGAGAAGCTGATGAAGGAGGGCAAGCTGGCCGGCAACCCGATCACCGGCCAGGTCGCCGCCGTGTCTTGCGGACTGTGGGCGGGCACCGCCGTGCTTGACCTCGACTATGACGAGGATTCGAAGGCGGAGGCCGACGCCAACTTCGTGCTGACCGGCAACGGAGGCATCGTCGAGGTGCAGGGCACGGCCGAGAAGGAGCCGTTCACCGAGCCGCAGTTCATCGAGCTCATGGAACTCGCCAAGAAGGGCGTGACCGAGCTGACGCGACTGCAGCGGCTGGCGATCGGGAAGGTGTGATGGCCCGCCGCTTCGCCGCGCCGAAGCTGGTCGTCGCCACGCACAATCGCGGCAAGGCCGAAGAGATCCGCACGATGCTCTCGCCGTTCGGCGTCGAGATCGTGTCGATGGCCGATCTCGGCCTGCCGGCGCCGCCCGAGACCGGCACGACGTTCGAGAGCAACGCCACCATCAAGGCGCTGGCGGCGGCCCGGGCCAGCAAGCTGCCCGCGCTGGCCGACGACTCGGGCCTCAGTGTGCAGGCGCTGGGCGGCGAGCCTGGCGTCTATACCGCCGACTGGGAAGGCCCGACACGCGATGCCATGGTCGGCATGAAGCGCATCCAGGCCGAGTTCGCGCGCCGCGCGGTGCCGGACACCGAGGACGATCGCCGCGCCACCTTCCACTGCGTGCTGGCGCTGGCCTGGCCGGACGAGCATGTCGAGCTGGTGCACGGCGCGCTCGAGGGTCGGATCGTCTGGCCGCCGCGCGGCACCGGCGGCCACGGCTACGACCCCTGCTTCCAGCCGACCGGCGACCGGCGCACCAACGCCGAGATGTCGACGGCGGAGAAGAACGCGATCAGCCATCGCGGCCGGGCCTTCGCCAAGCTCGTCGAGGCCTGCTTCAAATGACGCCGCGGTGGACGCCGCTTGGCGTCTACATCCACTGGCCCTTCTGCAAATCGAAGTGCCCTTACTGCGATTTCAACAGCCACGTCCGTGCCGGCATCGAGCAGGCGCGCTGGCGCCGGGCGCTGCTGACCGAGCTGGAGCATGCCGCGCGCGAGGCGCCGGATCGGCGGGTCGAGACCATGTTCTTCGGCGGCGGCACGCCGTCGCTGATGGAGCCCGAGACGGTCGGCGCGTTGATCGCGCGCACGCGCCAGCTCTGGGACAGCGCGCCCGACCTCGAGATCACCCTGGAAGCCAACCCGACCTCGGTCGAGGCCGCGAACTTCGCGGCCCTGGCGGAAGCCGGCGTCAATCGCGTGTCGCTCGGTGTACAGGCACTCGATCCGGCGGCGCTCACGTTTCTCGGGCGCGAGCATTCCGCCGATGAGGCGATCGCTGCGATCGCGACCGCGCGCCGGCACTTCGCGCGCTATTCCTTCGATCTGATCTACGCGCGGCCTGGCCAGACCGCCGAAAGCTGGCGCGCGGAGCTCGAGCGGGCGCTGCCGCTCGCGGGCGAGCATCTGTCGCTCTACCAGCTCACCATCGAGCGCGGCACACGCTTCTTCGCCGAGCACCATCGCGGGGCCTTCGCGCTGCCGGGCGAAGAAGAAGCCGCACGCATGTTCGAAGAGACGCAGGTGCTGCTCGAAGCTGCGGGTCTGCCGGCCTACGAGATTTCCAATCACGCGCGAACGGGCGCAGCATGTCGCCATAATCTGATCTACTGGCGGTATCAGGATTACGTTGGCGTCGGTCCGGGCGCGCATGGCCGGTTCGCCGAAGGAGACACCAAGCGCGCGACACGGCGCACCAGCGGGCCGGAGAACTGGCTCGGGCAAGTCGAGGAGCAGGGCCACGGCACGGTCGAAACCGCCATCGTGACCGGGCAGGACCGGGTGGAGGAAGCGTTGATGATGGGCTTGCGGCTCGCCGAGGGCGTCGACCGGACGCTGTTCCAATCGGTGGCCGGCGCCGATCCGGTCGAGGCGCTGGGCGAGGCGAAGCTCGCACCGCTGGTCGCCGCGGGCTTCCTCGAGATCACGCCGACGCATCTCAAGGCGACACCGGCCGGCCGCCAGCGCCTCAATGCTCTGCTGGAGCGTCTCGTCGCATGAGGCTGCTGGCCTTCGTTCTCGCGCTGCTGGCGATGGCGACCGGCGCCTGGGCGCATCCGCATCAGGCCCATCCCAAGCCCGTGCCCAAAGCCGCGCCGCAGCCGGCCAAGCCTGCGTCGCCCAAATCGCCGTTCCCGCCGCCCGCCTTCAAGATCACGGTCGCGACCGAGGGCGCCTATCCGCCGTTCAACTATCTCGATCGCAAGGGCCTGCCGGCCGGCTTCGAGATGGATCTCGCCCAGGAGATCTGCGAGCGCATGAAGGCCGAGTGCGAGTTCGTCGCCGACAAGTGGGACAACCTTGTGCCGGGACTGCTCGACAAGAAGTACGACATCGTCATGTCCTCGCTCGAGGTCAACACCGAGCGGCGGCGGCGGCTCGGCCTGTCGCGGCGGTACTATCTCTCGCCCGGTGCGTTCATCGCGGCCAAGGGTCAGCCGTTCGACGGACCGCCGGCGCTCCTGCGCAACAAGCGGATCGGCGTGCAGAAGGACTCCACGCACTCGGACTGGCTCGACAAGAGCTTCCGCCGGTCGGCACAGATCAAGCGCTACGCGACCGTCAGCGATGCGCTGGAGGCGCTCGCCAAGGACGAGGTCGACGCGGTGTTCGGCGACAAGGTGCAGCTCTGGCTGTGGTCGAAAAAACCCGAGGGCCAGTGCTGCGAGATCATGGGCCAGGACATCAAGGACACACAGACGCTGGGCGTCGGCGTCTCGGCCGGCATTCGCCGCGAGGACATCAAGCTGCGCGAGGCCTTCAACAAGGCCCTGAGCGAGATCATCGGCGACGGGACCTACAAGCAGATCAACGCCAAGTACTTCCCATTCCCGCTGAACTAGGGCGAGATGACCTGTCGTCGAATCGCCCGTCGTCCCGACCGAGCGCAGCGAGGCGTAGCGGAGGGGACGACGGAGGGCATTTGAGTCATCCCGCTCTAGGGTCTGTTGAGAATCAGGATTCCATCGGAAGCTTGATTGTGATTCAAGCTAGCGATGGTTCGTTTGGTGCTGACAGACGCCCAGTGGGCGAAGATGGAACCGCATTGTC
>DATGMK010000054.1:0-4126 GCA_035293665.1 Reyranella sp.
CCGACATAGTTGGACTGCGGGCGGATGATGCGGCCGCCCTTCACCTGCTCGAACACATGAGCGCACCAGCCGGCCGTACGGGCCACGGCGAAGATCGGCGTGAAGGCATCGCGCGGGATCTCGAGCGCCTCGAGCAGGAGCGCGGTGTAGTATTCGACATTGGTGTCGAGCCGCCGGCCGGGCTTGTGCTTGCGCAGCGCGGCGATCGCGCCCTTCTCCACCTCCGAGGCATAGGCGAGCCGGCCGGCCGTCGCCGGTAGCTTGGCGACCGCGTCCTTCAGCACGTCGGCGCGCGGATCGCGCACTTTGTAGATGCGGTGGCCGAAGCCCATCAGCGTGACGCCCTTGCCGAAGGCATCGTCGAACCACGCCTCGGCGCGTGAGGCCTCGCCGATCTCATCCAGCATGTCGAGCACCGGGCCGGGCGCGCCGCCATGCTTGGGCCCCTTGAGGGCGCACAGGCCGGCCAGCACCGACGATATCAACCCGGCGGCGGTCGACGCGACCACCCGCGAGGTGAAGGTCGAGGCGTTGAAGCCATGGTCGGCCACCGTGGCGAGATAGGTGTCGAGCGCCTTTTCATAGACCTCGCCGGCGCGCTGGCCGCGGATCATGCGCAGCAGGTCCTGCGCCGTGGTGAGTGAGGGGTCCGGCGCGATCGCCGCCAGCCCCTTGGCGTCGCTCAGCAGCGCCGCCAGGAACACCGGCATGGCGCCGCACACCAGGTAATGAAGCGGCATCGGATCGTTGTCAGGCAGCATGGCGAGGCCGACCCGCATGCCTTCGACCGGCGTCAGGCCCTTGGCCGCCACGAGAAGCCGCGGCACGTCCCTGAAGGCACGCATGCGCGCCTTGGCTAGGCCTTCGCGCACCGCCTGCTCGTCGCCACCGCCTTCGGCGTAACCATCCCACAGCAAAGCCGCGACGCCCTCGAAGCCGCGCCGCGACACCAATTCTTCGACGGCATGGCCGCGCACCACCAGCCGGCCCTCTTCGCCGTCGACTTCGCTCATCACCGTATCGGCGACGATTACGCCGTCGAGGCCGCTATCCACCCGTGTCTGCAGCATTGGCAGTCCCCTTCGTTCGCTGTTCGAAGGGAGAAATCGGTCCAGCAACATATATTGTCAATATTGATTAACCTGATCAATAATAAGATATGCCATCCGAATATCTCTCCTCGAAGGAAGCCGCCCGCCGGCTCGGCGTCTCGCCGGCCACGCTCTACGCCTATGTCAGCCGTGGTCTGCTGCGCTCGGAGGGCAACGAAGGCCAACGCGAGCGCCGCTACCGCGCCGAGGACGTCTCGCGCCTGAAACGCCAGCGCGATGTCGGACGCAAGGCCGAAGCGATCGCGGCCAACGCGCTCGATTTCGGCACGCCCGTCCTCGAATCGAGCCTGACCCTGATCAAGGACGGCCGACTTTACTATCGCGGGTTCGATGCCACGCGGCTGGCCCGCAACTCCTCGCTCGAACAAGCGGCGCAGCTCTTGTGGGAATGCGACGACCGGCCGTTCGCGGCCGGCAACCTGCCCGCCATGTCCGAATCGCTGCGCCGTGCGTGGCATGCGGCCGAGACATTGTCGGCCGCCGATGCCTGCCTGGTGCTGCTGCCCGCCGCCGCGCGCTGGGACCATTCGAGCTGGATAGATGACCGCGGCTCGATGCTGGAGACCGCGGCGCGCATCCTGCGCCTGCTCACCGCCGGCGTGACCCACCAACCGCCGGCCGACAGGCCGATCCATGAACAGCTCGCCGAAGCCTGGCATTGCTCTCGCGACGACGCCCGGCTGATCCGCGCCGCCCTCGTGCTGTCGGCCGACCACGAATTCAATGCTTCGGCCTTTGCCGCCCGGGTCGTCGCCTCGACCGGCGCCAACCTCTACGCCTCGACCATGGCCGGCCTCGCCGCCATCACCGGCCCCCGCCACGGCGGTCTGACGCGCCTGGTCCGCACCCTGTTCGACGAGCTCGCCGAAACGGACGAGCTGCGCGGCGCACTGGCCAAGCGGCTCGGCGAGGGACCGGCTCTGCCGGGCTTCGGCCACCCGCTCTACCCCGATGGCGACGTGCGTGCAGTGACGCTGTTCGAGATGATGCGCGAGGCCCTGCCCCGTTCGTCCGAACTGGCTCGGGCCGAACAGATCGCCGAAGCGGGCGAGGCGCTCACCAACCGCCAGCCCAACATCGATTTCGCCACGGTGACCTTGGAGCGCGCCCTCGGCCTGCCCAAGGACGCCGCACTTTCGATATTCCTGCTTGGCCGCACGGTCGGGTGGATCGGTCATGCGCTCGAACAGGCCGCCACCGGCACGCTGATCCGCCCGCGCGCCCGCTACACGGGGCCGCAGCCACAGGATTGACGCTTATCCACCACAGCGCATCCTTGCCGCGACGGCACGCGCGTGCTTAACGTCGCGCTTTAGTGACAAAGAAACGAACGGGCCTGCCGAGGCTGCCCCACCTCCTCGGCATCGAAGGTTTGTCGCCCGAGACGATCTCGGGATTGCTCGACCTTTCCGAAAATTACATCGATCAGAACCGGTCCATCGACAAGCGGCGCGATCTTCTGTCCGGCCGCACGATGATCAACCTGTTCTTCGAGAATTCGACGCGTACCCGGACCTCCTTCGAGGTCGCGGCCAAGCGGCTGGGCGCCGACGTCATCAACATGGACGTCGCGACCTCGTCGGTGAAGAAGGGCGAGACCCTGCTCGACACGGCGATGACGCTCAACGCCATGCGGCCCGACGCCATCGTCGTGCGCCACAGCGAGTCAGGCGCCGTCAATCTGCTGTCACAGAAGGTGAATTGCGCCGTCATCAATGCCGGCGATGGCCAGCACGAGCACCCGACGCAGGCGCTGCTCGATGCGCTGACCATTCGCCGCCGCCGCGGCAAGCTCGAAGGGCTCCTGGTGGCGATCTGCGGTGACATCCTGCATAGCCGCGTGGCGCGCTCGAACATCCACCTGCTGCAGATCATGGGGGCCCGCGTGCGCGTGGTCGGACCGCCCACCCTGATGCCGACCGACGTCGACCGCATGGGCGTCGAGGTCCACTACAACATGAAGAGCGGCCTGAAGGACGTCGACATCGTGATGATGCTGCGGCTACAGACCGAGCGCATGCAGGGCTCGTTCGTGCCGTCGGTCAGCGAATATTTCCGCTTCTACGGACTCGACAGCGAGAAGCTCAAATTCGCCAGGCCGGACGCGCTGATCATGCATCCCGGCCCGATGAATCGCGGTGTCGAGATCGATTCGGAGGTGGCCGACGATCTCGACCGCTCGGTGATCCACGAGCAGGTGGAAATGGGCGTCGCCGTCCGCATGGCCTGCCTCGAGGCGCTGATCGGCGGCCGCCGCAATTCGATGGGAGCGGCGGCGTGAGCGGCAAGGTGTTCCGTACCGCACCGCCGCACACCGGCTCGACCGCCTATATCAACGCCCGGATCATCGACCCGACCGCCGACCAGGAATATCTCGGCTCGATCCTGATCAGCGACGGCAAGATCGCCGATTTCGGTCCGAACCTGTTCGCCTCAGGCGCACCGTACGGGATCGAATCGATCGACTGCGGCGGCCTTCATCTGGCACCCGGCATTGTCGATGCACGTGCCCATACTGGCGAGCCGGGCGAGGAGCACAAGGAGACGCTGGAAAGCGCCGGCATCGCCGCAGCCGCCGGCGGCATCACCTCGATGGTCCTGCTGCCCGACAACGAGCCGCCGTTCGACGATGCGTCCCTGATAGAATTCGTGGCCCGCCGCGCGCGCCAGATCAAGCTGACCAACATGTACGCCTACGGCGCGCTGACGGTCGGCCTGGAAGGCAAGGAACTGGCCGAGATGGGCCTGCTCGCCGAAGCCGGCGCCGTCGCCTTCACCGATGCCGATCACCCGGTCGGCAACGCGCAAGTGCTGCGCCGCGCGCTCTACTACGCCAAGGCCTTCGACGCGCTGATCGTCCACCTGCCACAGGAGCCGACCTTGTCGGGCGGCCACATGTCGAGCGGCGAGATGTCGACACGGCTCGGCCTTGCCGGCAATCCGCCGCTCGCCGAGGTCATGATGGTCGAGCGCGACATCCGGCTGGTGCAGATGACCGGCGGTTGCCTGCACCT
>DATGMK010000055.1:0-33481 GCA_035293665.1 Reyranella sp.
GGCGTCCGCGCCAGCACCAGGTGCACGATGTTCTCGGTGAGGTCGTGCTCGCCGTAGGTGATGAAGATCTTCTGGCCCGTGATCAGGTAGTGGTCGCCGTGCTTCACGGCGCGGGTCTTGAGCTGGGCGAGGTCGGAGCCCGCCTGCGGCTCGGTGAGGTTCATCGTCCCGGTCCATTCGCCCGAGATCATCTTCGGCAGATAGGCCGCCTTCTGCGCGGCCGAACCGTGGTGATGGATGGCGTCGATCGCGCCCTGGTTCAGCAGCAGCACGAGGCCGAAGCCCATGTTGGCCGCCTGCCACATCTCCTGCACGGTGGCCGCGAGCAGCCAGGGCATGCCCTGGCCGCCGAACTCGGGATCGAACGGCAGCGAGTTCCAGCCACCCTCGACGAACTCCCGGTAGATCCCGGTGAAGCCCGGCGCCGTGCGCACCACGCCGTTCTCGAGCTTGGCGCCGACCTTGTCGCCGTCGCGGTTGAGCGGGGCCAGCCCGTTGCCGGCAAGCTTGGCCGCCTCCTCGAGAACGGCATCGACCGTGTCCTCGGTCGCGTGCTCGTAGCCCGGCAGCGCCGCCACCTTGTCGAGTCCGGCCACTTCGCGCAGCGCGAAACGCATGTCGGCGAGCGGGGCGGTGTATGTCATGAAATCCTCCGGAGAGGCCGCACTATGCCGCGCCCGCTCGCGTTCGGCCACCAAGGTCGCGCGCCGCGGCCCGGTGGAGTATTGTCGCGCCATCATGACCGACGTCCTGCTCGCCCTCGACGGCCCGCGTGCCACCATCACCCTCAACGATCCCGCCAAGCACAACCGGCTGAATCCCGAAGGCCTCGGCAAGCTGCGCGCGGCGATCGAGAAGGCCGACGCCGATCCGAACGTGCGCGTGCTGGTGCTGACCGGCGCGGGCGAGAAGACCTTCTGCTCGGGCTATGATCTCGGCTCGATCCCGTCGGGCAAGGACGCGCGGCCCTCGTCGGAAGTGCACAAGGACAGCTTCGAGACGGTGATGGACCGGCTGGAGGCGATGCGCATGCCGACCCTGTGCGCGCTGAACGGCGGCGTCTATGGCGGCGCGACGGACATGGCGCTGGCCTGCGACTTCCGTCTGGGCGTGAAGGGCATGCGCTTCTTCATGCCGGCCGCGCGGTTCGGCCTGCACTACTATCCGAGCGGCCTGCGCCGCTACACCCAGAAGGTGAGCCCGAGCTTCGCCAAGCGCGCCTTCCTGCTGTCCGAGGATTTCAGCGACGAGGAACTGCTGCGCGTCGGCTACCTCGACTGGCTGGTCGACCGCGCCGAGTTCAAGCAGAAGGTCGACGAGACCGCGGCCAAGCTCGCGGGACTGGCGCCGCTGTCGATGTCCAACATGAAGCGCGCCATCGAGCAGTTCGCCCAGGCCGGGCCGGACATCCCGAAGATCCGCGACGGCATCCGCGAGTGCCAGACGTCGGAGGACCTGCGGGAGGGTCTGGCGGCCCTGCGCGAGAAGCGGGCGCCGGCCTTCAAGGGGCGCTGATGCGGCTCTGCCTGCTGCTGCTTGCGCTGGTGGCGTTCGCCTCCGGCGCCGAGGCGCAGCAGCTCGACTTCAAGCGCGTCTCGCGCAGCGGTGACGAGCTGCTGAGCTACCGCTGGCGCGACTATCTCGGCCAGGAGCACCGCGTCTCCTTCACCCTGACCCGTCAGGCCATCCGCGAGGCCGAGGACTCGTTCGCGCAATACAGCCTGCAGGACATGTGGCAGGTGGTCGAGCGCGACCTGCGCGACGAGGTCGCCCGCTTCGGCAACGGCGCCCACATCGACATCCGGCGCACCTCCGACGGCGTGCGCTGGACGGTCCAGGCTCGGCCGCAGGATCTCGATCAGCTGACGAAAAAGGTCGAGGCACGGCTCCGGAGGTCGCAGCGCGACTATCTCGCGAAGCACCTGCGCCACATGGTCGGCGAGCGGCGCATCATCGTCGATTTCGCCGCGGCGACCAGTGCCCAGCAGAACTCGCTGCGCGCCGTCGCCAGGGCGCTGGGCGACATGCCGGACGTGCCGAACGAGGATCGCGGCCGCGTCCAGCTGGCGCTGAGCTTCTTCCAGGAGATCCCCTACGCCACCCTCGACGACAAGCAGCGCCAGGGCGGCGACTTCTTGCCGGCTTCGGCGTTGCTCGCCGAGAACCGCGGCGACTGCGACAGCAAGGCGGTGGCGCTGGCGGCGGTGCTGCGCAACTTCACGCGCTTTCGCAAGCTCGCGGTCGTGACCATGCCGGGCCACGCGATCCTCGGCGTCGAGATGCCGGCCGAACCGGGCGACGCGACCATCCGGCAGGGCGGACGGTCGTACGTGGCGCTCGAGACCGCCGGGCCGGCCATCCTGCCAGTCGGCAAGGTCGGACCGACGACGGCGAAGTACCTGGCGGGCCTGGCGCGCGACGTCGAGATCTGGCCGGTGGAATAGCCATGCAGCGCCGCCTCGCCGCCATCGTCCACGCCGACCTCGCGGGCTTCACGCGCCTGATGGAGGGGGCGGAGACGCGCACCTTCCGGCATCTCAAGGCCGCGCAGAACGAGGTCTGGCGGCCGGCGATCGAGGCCGGCGGCGGGCGGCTGGTCGGGACGGCGGGCGACGCAATGCTGGCCGAGTTCGGCTCGGCAGTCGCGGCGGTCAATTCGGCGATCGACATCCAGGAGCGCATGGCGCGCTTCAATGCCGCCCTCGGCGAACAGCAGCGCCTGCTGTTCCGCATCGGCGTGCATCTCGGCGAGGTGATCGTCGACCAGGAGGACCAGAACATCTTCGGCGACGGCGTGAACCTCGCCGCCCGCATCCAGGGCATCGCCGATCCGGGCGGCATCTCGGTCTCGCGCGCGGTGCGCGACGTCACGGAGCTGCGCATCGACTACGCCTATGTCGACGGCGGCGACCACAGCTTCAAGAACGTCAGCCGCCCGGTCCATGTCTTCCACGTCCGCCCCGCCCACGCGCCGCGCGGCATGGTGCGCCTAGAGGGTGTGGATTCGCTCGGCCAATCCCATATCTGCGAGATCGCGGTCAGCAAGCTCACCGAGGGCGTGGTGGTCGGCCGCGCGGTGGGGCAGAGCGACCTGGTCGTTGCCCACGCGACGGTATCGCGCCGGCATGCGCGACTGAGCCTCGTGGGCGACACATTGCGGATCGAGGATCTCGGCTCGACCAACGGCACGTCGGTCGACGGCAAGCCGGTGCGGCCGGGCTTCCCCGTGGCGGCCGAGCCCGGCTCGACGATCCGGCTGGGAGACGTCAAGCTGGCCGTGCAGCAGGACTGAGGAGAAGGACATGACGGTCAATGCGAAGGCGCGGGTGCTGCGCGAGAAGCTCGCCAAGGGTGAGTTCATCCTGGCGCCCGGCATCTACGACGGCATTTCGGCGCGCGTCGCCGACCGTATGGGCTTTTCCGCGCTCTACATGACCGGCTACGGCGCGACCGCCTCGATGCTCGGCCTGCCCGATGCGGGCCTCGCGACCTATTCCGACATGGTGGGCCGCGCCGAGATGATGTGCTCGGTAATCGAGACGCCCTTGATCGCCGACGCCGACACCGGCTACGGCGGCCTCTTGAACGTGCAGCGCACGGTGCGCGGCTACGAGGCCGCCGGCGTGGCCGCGATCCAGATCGAGGACCAGGAGATGCCCAAGAAGTGCGGCCATACGCCGGGCCGTCGGGTCGTGCCGGTCGAGGACATGGTGCTGAAGATCAAGGTCGCGGCCGAAGCACGGCGCGATCCCGCGACCTTGATCGTCGCCCGCACCGACGCCCGCACCGCTCATGGCCTCGACGAGGCGCTGCGGCGGGCCAAGGCTTACGAGACGGCGGGCGCCGACATCATCTTCGTCGAATCGCCCGAGAGCGAGGCCGAGCTCGAGAAGATCGGCCAGGAGGTCGAGAAGCCGCTGCTGGCCAACATGGTCGAGTTCGGCAAGACCCCGCGCGTCGAGGTCGAGCGGCTGAAGAAGTGGGGCTTCGACGTGGCGATCTATCCCGGCCTGGGCTTCAGTGTCGCGGCCGAGGCCATGCGCCAGTCGTGGGAGTTCCTCAAGGAGAAGGGCACCAGCAACGGGATCACCGTGCCGCAGTACCGCAACATGCACGAGCTGATGGGCTTCCTCGAGGTCTGGGACTTCGAGAAGAAGTGGGCGTCGTGAACGGACAGCGTCCCAACCTCTTCTACCTGATCTCCCGGCTGCCGCCGCGCATCTGGCTGCAGGCGGCGCTCGGCCTGATCGCCTTCGCCGTGCTGGCGGTGCTGGGCTTCGCGATCATCGCAGGCTTCGTAGCGGTCGTGCTGGTGATCCTTCTGGTCTATCGTCTGCGCGCCTGGCTGCTGGCGCTGTTTGCCGGCCGGCCGATGCCGCCGGCGCGGACCGACCGAACCAACGTCACCGACGTCACCTACGAGATCGTCGACCGGCGCGACGACACCGATCGCCGCTGATCAGCACGACCATTGGAAGCCGTCGATCACGAAATGCTGGCCGGTGATGAAGCAGGGCTCGGAGGTGGCGAGGAAGGCCACCAGCTGGGCCACGTCGGCCGGCGTGCCGAGGCGGTTCAGCATGATTCCCTTCTTCATCTGCTCGCCGCGCGACCTGGTTAGGCTGTTGCCGAGCTCGGTCTCGATCACGCCGGGGCAGATGGCGTTGATCATGATCTTCGGCCCCAACTCCTTGGCGAGCGCGCGGGTGAGGCCGAGGATGCCGGCCTTGGCCGTCGCGTAGGAGTGCTTGCTGACGGCTGACGTGACGCCGCCGCTCAGCGCGTTGAGCGACGACATGCTGGCGATCCGGCCGCCGCTTTCCTGCTTCAGCATGATCGGCGCAATGGCGTGGATGTAGTTGAAGCAGCTCTTGAGGTTGACCGCGATGGTGCGGTCGAACTCCTCCTCCTTGATCTCGAGGATGCCCTTGGCATTCGACGCGCCCGCATCGTTCAGCAGGAAGTCGACGCGGCCCCACTGCTTCGCAACGTCGTCGGCGATCTCATGGGCGCGGGCGAACACCGAGACGTCGGCCTTGTAGGTCAGCGCCTTGCGGCCCTTGGCCTCGATCTCGCCCTTGGTGCGCTGCATCTCGGGCTCGAGCAGGTCGACCAGCGCGATGTCGTAGCCGCGCGAGGCCAGCTCGAGCGCACAGCCTCGGCCGATGCCGCGTGCGCCGCCGGTGACGATGGCAACCTTGCTCACGCCGCATGTTCCTTGGCGTAGGCCGCGACCTCGGCATGGGTCGCGAACCACACCTTTCCCTTGGACTTGGCATGCTGGATCAGCTCCTCGACGATCCAGATGCGCGAGCGATAGCCGATGTGGTGCGGATGCATCGTGAGCTGGAAGATGCCGCCTTCCTCCCAGGCCGCATCGAGCTCGCGGCGGAAGATGTCGAACACGGCAGGCGGCGGCGTGTAGGGCCGCAGCGACGAGAAGCGGGCCATGGCGAAGTAGACCGCGTCATCGCGCACCCATTCGACCGGCAGCTCGATCACGCCGGTCTCCTCGCCGTGCAGCAGCAGCTCGTAGCAGTCCTCGTCTGCCATCAGCGAGCTGTCGTAGAGCAGGCCGAGCTCCTTCTCGAGCGCCAGCGTGTTGGGACTGAAGTCCCACGACGGCGTGCGCATGCCGACGCAGCGCTTGCCGGTGATCTTCTCCAAGGTGTCGGCCGAGCGCATCATCAGGTCGCGCTCGGCTTCCAGCGGCAGCACCGAATTCAGCTCGTGGATCCAGCCGTGGATGCCGATCTCGTGACCCTCGGCGACCAGGGCGCGCTGCTCCTCGGGATAGAGCATCGCCGACACGGCCGGCACGTAGAACGTCGCCTTCACGCCGTGCTTCTCCAAGAGCTTGCGGATGCGCGGCACGCCGACGCGGTTGCCGGACTGGCCCCACGCCATGCGGCCGATCGACTTGCCGCCGTCGCGCAGCTCGTTTGTCTCGTGGTCGCTGTCGAACGACAAAGCCACGGCGCAGCGCGCACCGTCCTTCCAGCCGTTCGGCCGGTAGCGCTTGCCGGCCCGCACCTGGTTGACCAGCTTGCGCCATTGCGCCTCGCTCCACTGCCAGGGCTCGAGTTGTTGTTGGGGAGCATGGGTGTCGGGCATGAGAACCTCCTTCGATTCAGGCGAGGGGAGAGCCGGTCACCGGCAAGGTCTGGCCGGTGATCCACGATGCGTAATCCGAAGCCAGGAAGAGGACCGCGTCGGCGATGTCCTCGGGCTTGCCCATGCGGCGCATGGCGATGCGGTCGGCGAAGGTGCGGCGGAAGTCCTCGCTGTAGGAGTTCCATTGCCGCTCGTAGTCGGGGCTGGTCGCCATGAAGCCCGGTGCCACCGAGTTCACGGTGATGCCGAACGGCCCGAGCTCCTGCGCCAGCTGCTTCACCAAGCCGACCTGGCCGTGCTTGGCCGAGGCGTAGGCCTGGATGCCGGTCAGGCTGGTGGCGAGTCCGGCGCGGCTGGAGATGGTGACGATCCGCCCGCCGCCGGCCTTCTTCATGCCGGGCGCGACCGCGCGGGCGAAGAGGAAGCAGCCCTTGAGGTTGACGTCCACGATGCCGGCGAACTCCTCCGGCGTGACCTGCTCCAATGGCTTGGGCGCCTGGCCCAGCACGCCGCCCGCAACGTAGGCCAGCACGTCGACCTTGCCACCGGCGGCAGCCACGACCTTGTCGATGCTTGCGGCATCGGTGACGTCGACGGGCAGCGTTTTGATGTGCTCTCCCGCCTCGATCTGATCGACCAGGCGGTCGCAGGCGATGACGGTCGCGCCGTCGGCGGCGAAGGCGCGCGCGATCGCCCGGCCGATGCCGCGGGCGGCGCCGGCCACGATCACTGTCTTGCCGTCGAAGCGGATCAGCATCAGGCGAGCTCGTCGTGCGCGGTTTCCTTCAGGCTCCAGATCACCGCGAACGAGACGATCGCGGAAGCGATCAGGTACCAGACCGGTGCAATGGGCGTGCCGAGCTTCTCGATCATCCAGATCGAGAGATACGGTGCCGAGCCGCCGAAGATCGCCACCGCGAGCGCATAGCCGGTGGTCATCCAGGTCGAGCGCTTGTGGGTCGGGAAGATCTCGGCGATCGCCGCAGGGCCTGCGCCGGAGTAGAGCGAGATCACGATGGCGATGGCGATCTGGATCAGCACCAGCACCACGTACGGAACGTTGCCCGAGGCGAGATAGGTGAAGAGCGGCCAGGGCAGGATGATGAAGGCGGCGCAGCACAGCAGGAGCAATGGCCGCCGGCCGTAGCGGTCGGACAGATGTCCCATGACCGGTATGGCGATCACCAGCGCCACCAGGCCGATCGAGTTCGACCACAGCGCCTGGGCCGCGGTGAGCTTCATGTACTTGCCGGTCCAGCTCGGCATGTAGGTCAGGAGAACGTAGAACGCCACGGTCCAGACAATGGTGAAGCCGAAGGCGGTGGCGGCGAGCGCGAACCCGCTGCGGCCGCCGGTCGGCGCGGCCTGCTTCACGCGCTCGTAGTGCGGCGTCTCGTCGATGGTGCGGCGCATGTAGAGGCCGACCGGGCCGAGAAGGGCGCCGACGAGGAAGGGTATGCGCCAGCCCCAGGCGACCATCTGGTCCGGCGTGAGGACGCTGTTCAGCAGTGCGGCGAAGGACGAGCCCAGCAGCAGGCCGAGGACGACGCTCATCTGCTGGAAGCTGCCATAGAGGCCGCGCTTTTCCTTGGGCGCCCATTCGACGATGAAGGCGGTCGAGCCGCCCCATTCGCCGCCCGTCGAGAAGCCCTGCATCAGGCGGGCGAGCAGCAGCAGCGCCGGCGCGGCGAAACCGATCGAGGCGTAGGTCGGCAGGACACCGATCATCACGGTGCCCAGCGCCATCAGGAAGATGGTGAGCATCAGCGCCGTCTTGCGGCCGTGCGTGTCGCCCAGGCGGCCGATGACGATGCCGCCGACCGGACGCGCGAGGAAGCCGAGGCCGAAGGTCAGGAATGCCTTCAGAAGCTCGGTCGTGTCGTCCGAGCCGGGGAAGAAGTTCTTGCCGATGATGGCGGCCACGAAACCGTAGACGCCGAAGTCGTACCATTCGAGGACGTTGCCGATGACGGCCGCGCTGACGGCGCGGCGGCTCTGGGATGATGCGGGTACTCGAATCGACGCGGTGGTCATTTGCGGTTCCCCCTCTACAGTCTCAGACCCGGATCACCTTCCCGGGGTTCATGATGTTGTGCGGGTCTAGCGCCCGCTTCAGTTGCCTCATGACGTCGAGTTCGGTCCGGCTGCGGTAGTGCGCCAGCTCCTCGAGCTTGATGCGGCCGATGCCGTGCTCGGCCGAGATGGAGCCACCGTAAGCGGTGACGAGATCGTAGATCGCGCTGCTGATCGGCTCGATGTATTGCACGAACCGTGCCTTGTCCCAGCCGGCGGGCGCCTGGCAGTTGAAATGGAGATTGCCGTCGCCGACATGGCCGAACACCAGCGGCCGGCAGCCGGGCAGGGCCTTCTTCATCGCGGCCAGACCCTCGGGCACGAACGGCGGGATCTTGCTCACCGCCACCGAGATGTCGTGCTTGATCGACGGGCCTTCCTGCTTGGAGGCTTCGGTGTGGTTCTCGCGCAGCGCCCAAAGCGCCTTCGACTGCGCCTCGGTCTGGGCGATCACGGCGTCGAGCACCAGGCCCTTCTCCATAGCCTCGCCGAGATAGGCCTCCATCTTGTCGCGCAAGCCGCCGGTGTTGTCGCCCTCACGCGGCGGCCGCGTCGACGACCATTCCATCAGCACGTACCAGTCGTGCTTCTCCGCCAGCGGGTCGCTCGTGCCCGGGATGTGCTGCAGCACCAGGTCGATGCCCTGCCGGCCCATCAGCTCGCACGAGGTGACGTTGTCCTCCGACGCGGCATAGGCTCCGCTCAGCAGCTCGACCGCGGCCTGCGGCGACGGCACGGCCGACCACGAGGTCGCGTTGTCCTTGGGCTTGGGCCAGAGCTTCAGCACCGCCTTGGTGATGATGCCGAGCGTGCCTTCCGCCCCGAGATAGAGATCGCGCAGGTCGTAGCCCGTGTTGTCCTTCTTGAGTGCGCGCAGGCCGTTCCAGATGTCGCCGTTGGGCTGCACCACCTCGAGTCCCAGAACGAGCTGGCGGGCATTGCCGTAGTGCAGGACCTGCACGCCGCCCGCGTTCGTCGAGAGGTTGCCGCCGATCGTGCAGCTCCCTTCGGCGCCGAGGCTGAGTGGGAACAGCCGGTCGGCATCGGCGGCCGCCTCCTGGATGGTCCTCAGCACCACGCCCGCCTCGACGGTCATGGTGTAGCCGACCTTGTCGATCTCCAGGATACGGTTCATGCGGGTAAGCGACAGCACGATCTCGCGGCCGTCCTCCTGCGGCGTGGCACCGCCCGACATGCCGGTGTTGCCGCCCTGGGGCACGACCGCCACGCCCTCGGCGGCGCAGAGCTTCACGACCGCCGACACTTCCTCGGTGGTCGCCGGTCGCACGATCGCCAGCGCCCTGCCGAGATAGTTCTCGCGCCAGTCGGTGAGGAAGGGATGCTTGTCCTTCTCGTCGGTGATCAGGCCCTTGTCGCCGACGATGGAGTGAAGCTTGGAGATGAACGTATCCACGAGTTACTCCGTGTCATCCCGAGCGCAGCGAGGGATCCATGGGTACCAGGATAGATCCCTCGCTACGCTCGGGATGACACCAGGGGGCTCGGGGCGACGGGGGTATCATGAGAGCCTCAAGACCTTGCCCGGGTTCATGATGTTCTTCGGGTCGAGCGCGCGCTTGATGGTGCGCATGGTGTCGAGCTCGATGCGGCTGCGATAGTGCTCCAGCTCGTCGAGCTTCTCGATGCCGATGCCGTGCTCGGCCGAGATCGAGCCGGCCATCGAGGTGATCAGATCGTTGACCGCGCGGGTGATCGCCGGCGCGTATTGCTGCAGGGTCGCGCGGTCCATCCCCTTGGGCGCGCCGAAGCCGAAATGCACGTTGCCGTCGCCGATATGGCCCAGCGGATGGGGCCGCAGCGTCGGCAGGATGGCCTGCGCGGCCTTGATTCCCTTGTCGATGAACTCGGGGATCTTGGAGATCGAGACGGAGATGTCGTAGCTCAACCCCGGCCCGTCGGCGCGGCCGGCTTCGGCGACGCCTTCGCGGATCTTCCACATGTTGCGCGCCTGGCTCTCGTTCTGGGCGATCACCGCATCGAGCACGCGGCCGGCCTCCATCTGGTCGGCGAGGAACTGCTCCATCTTCTCGGCCATGCCTTCGGCGCCCTCGGACTTGGGCCGCGAGGAGTTCCACTGCATCAGGATGTACCAGGGCGTCTCGGCCTTCAGCGGATCCTGCACGCCGGGAATGTGGCGCAGCACCATATCGGTCGCCTCGCGGCTCATAAGCTCGCAGGATTCGACATTGTCCTCCGACGCCGAATGCGCCTCGGACAGGATCTCGATCGCCGCCTGCGGGTCGCGGATCGCGAGCCACGCCGTGGCGCTATCCTTCGACGCCGGCCACAGCTTCAGCACGGCCTTGGTGATGATGCCGAGCGTGCCCTCGGCACCCATGAACAGGTGCTTGAGGTCGTAGCCGGTGTTGTCCTTCTTGAGCGAGCGCAGGCCGTTCCAGATGTCCCCGTTGGGCAGCACGACCTCCAGGCCGAGCACCAGGTTGCGCGCATTGCCGTAGCGCAGCACCTGCACGCCGCCGGCGTTGGTCGAAAGGTTGCCCCCGATCTGGCAGGAGCCCTGGGCACCCAGGCTCAGCGGGAAGAAGCGGTCGTGCGCCGCCGCCGTCTCCTGCAGCGTCTGCAGGATGCAGCCAGCCTCGACCGTCATCGAATAGCCGACCGGATCGACGTTCAGCACCTTGTTCATGCGGCCGACCGAGAGAACGATGCCGCGATGCGTCGGCCATGGCGTGGCGCCGCCCATCAGGCCGGTGTTGCCCGCCTGCGGCACGATCGCGATGCCCTTGTCGTAGCAGAGCTTCACGACCTTCGAGGTCTCCTCGACCGTCGCCGGCCGCACGACGACGTCGGCGCTGCCCGACCGCGTGCGCCGCCAGTCGGTGACGAACGGCTCCTTGTCCTGCGCGTCGACCAGCAGGCCCTTGTCGCCGACGATGGCGCGCAATTGCTCGAGCACTTCGGCGGTGACGGGGGTGGTCGGGATTTGCGGCTGGATGACGGTATCGGGCATGTTTCCTCGCTTTTGCAGCAGCTTAGAACATATTCCGCCCGGCCGGAATCGGCCGGACGGAACATGCCTGCTGCAACAAATATCGTCCGTGCGCGCATTTCCATTCAGATGGAACCGCGCCCGTCGGGCGATGGGACAAGGGACAATTGTGGGGGCGCGGTTCCATCTGAATGGAAATCGCTCTAGCGGCGGCGGCTTGAGCCGTCATCCGCGGCCGCCCGGCGCAGGCGGTCGTTGATCGCCTGCCCCAGACCAGTGTGCGGAACGGGCATGACGGCGATGCGCGCCGTGTCGGGCCGATCGAGCGCCCGCATGTAGGCGAAGAGATTGGCGGCCGCCTCGCCGAGGTCGCCGGTGACGCTGAGATTGAGCGTCCGCCGCGCGCCGGCGATCGGGTTGGGGCCGAAAGCCAGCAATGCCTCGTCGCCGACGACGGTCGTCGCCTCGAGCCGAACCGGCTGGGCGGGCGCGTAGTGGCTCTGCAATTGGCCGGGCGATTTGCGCGGCGTGTCACCCTCGGGCAGGGCGTCGCTTACCGCGATCTCACCGATCACCGCCTCGATCGCCTCGCGCGTCGCGCCGCCCGGCCGCAGCAGGATGGGACGCTGCGACGTGAGATCGAGCACGGTCGATTCTACCCCGACGGTGCAGGGCCCGCCGTCGAGGATCATGCCGACCTTGTCGCCGAGCGATTCGGCAACGTGCTCCGCGCGAGTAGGGCTGATCGAACCGCTGCGATTGGCCGACGGTCCGGCGATCGGCAGGCCGGAAGCACGGATCAGCGCCTGCGCCAGCGGATGCGCCGGCGCACGGATGGCGACGGTGTCGAGGCCGGCGGTCGTCAACAAGGCGATTGCCGAATCCTTTGCACGCGGCAGCACGAGCGTGAGCGGGCCGGGCCAGAACGTGGCGGCCAGCTTGTCCGCGATGTCGCTCCATTGCACGAAGCGCTGCGCCCCGCCCGCATCGAGCACGTGGCTGATCAGCGGGTTGAACTGCGGCCGGCCCTTGGCTTCGAAGATCTTCGCGACCGCGCGCTCGTTGGTCGCGTCGGCGCCCAGGCCATAGACGGTCTCGGTCGGGAAGGCGACGAGCTCGCCGGCCCGGATCAGGCGCGCCGCTTCCTCGATCGCCGCGCAGTCTTTCCGCGCGGTACTCATCGTGCGTCTTTGCTGCGGGCGATGAAGTGCGGGTTGGAGAAGCGCGGCTTGCCGTAGGTGAGGGGACGGCCGTCGGTCGTCACCACCTCGCCGCCTGCCGCTTCGAGCACGCCCTGGCCCGCCGCGGTGTCCCATTCATTGGTCGGGCCGAAGCGCGGATAGATGTCGGCCTTGCCCTCGGCGATCAGGCAGAACTTCAGCGACGAGCCGGCCTGGATGCGCTCGGCCACGGTGAGGTCGTTGCTGCGGAACCAGATGTCGAGGTCGCTGTAGATCGCATGGCTGCGGCTCGCGCATGCGACCAGTCCGTTGGCCGGCGCGCGGCGGGTCGAGATCGCGGTGAAGGCGCCGCCCTTGTCGCTCTTGTCGGCGCCAAGCTCGGCGTCGCCGCGCCACAATGTCTCCGGTACGGGAGCGAGCACGATGCCGAGCGTGGGCCGACCCGCTTCGATGAGCGCGATGTTCACCGTGAACTCGCCGTTCCTCTTGATGAATTCCTTGGTGCCGTCGAGCGGATCGACCAGCCAGAAGGGATTGCCGTCGAGTGTCGGGACATGCCCCGCCGCCATCTCTTCCTCGGCGACCACCACCAGCCCGGGCGTGAGCTTGCGCAGGCCGGCCACGATCACCGCTTCTGCGGCATGATCGGCGTCGGTCACCGGGCTTTGGTCGGCCTTCATCCGCTCGCCGAGGTCGCCGGCATAAATGCGCATGATCTCGCGCGCGGCCTCTCGAGCGAGGGTGGTGCAGGCGTCACGCAGGGTGCGGCGATCAGGGAGTGAGGTGGCGGGGAGCGAAGTGGACATTGGAGCGGCGACCTTATAGCCCATTCGACCATGGCAAGCAGGCTTCTGGGCGTCATATCGGCCTTGCCGGAGGAATTCGCCCATCTCTCGGACCAGTCGGGGCCGGCGCACAGGATCGGCGGCCACAGCTTCTGGCGCGGCAGCATCGCGGGGCGAGACGCGGTGTTCGTCGAATCGGGTGCAGGCAAGGTGAATGCCGGCGTCGCCACCTCGCTGCTGCTCGACCGCTTCGACTGCGGCGCCCTGATGCTGTGCGGCGTCGCCGGCGGCCTCGATCCGGCGCTGGGCGTGGGCGACGTCGTGGTCGGCACCAGCCATATCCAGCACGACTACGGCACCCATCGCGAAGGCTACTTCCTCACCATCCAGCCGGGCAGCCGGCCCTCGCGCGGCACCGACGACTGGAAGCCCGGCTATCCCGAATCCGAGCACCTTGTGGGCCGGCTCAAGCAGGCTGCCGTTGGCCTCGAGCTGGAGCCGCTGCCGGCCGAGGTCGGCGCAGGCGCGCGCAAACCGGCTGTCCATTTCGGGACCATCCTGACCGGCGACTGCTTCATCAATGCCGAGGATCAGCGGCAGCGCCTGCACGGCGAGTTCGCCGCGAAAGCGGTCGAGATGGAAGGCGGCGCGGTGGCCCAGGTGGCGCGGCGCTGGGGCGGCGACATCCCGTTCGTCAACGTGCGCTGCCTGAGCGACCTCGCCGGCCGCAGCAGCCATCTCGACTTCCGCGCCTTCCTGCCGATTGCGGCCAGGTACGCCTCGCAGGTCGCGCATCGGCTGGCGCCGGCGATCTGACGCAGCCGTTTCTTCCGTTATTCGCGCGTTCGCCAAAAACGGCAAAAACGGTCGAAAACGGTGAGACTCGCAGTCTCGTCGATCGAGTGTTCTCGACATCCTCTTCGTGCTCCGGCACACGCGGAAAAGCCCGCGTACGGCCATTAAGCACGTTCGGCGTTCCACCACCTATTATGGGCATTGGCCGGCTCAAACAGCCGCGATTCAAGCGGTCGAAAGGCGGGCCATTGCCCATGACGAGACTCGCGCGAAGCGAGTTATGCACAGGCTGCCCGCCTTCAGAGGCAGGACGATCCTTTGGGGGCGAGCACGAATATTCCCTCCGACGTCGAGACGAACAGCGCGCCGTTGCGGGGGCTGGCGGTTCGAGAGACAGCGTAGATTGTCGCGCGATCGGTCAGGCCCGGCAGCACGATCGGCGTCGCCGCCCAATCCTTGTCGAACAGGACCAGCCGGTTGCGTTGTTGGCCGACCACCCCGCTTCCAGGCCAGTCGAACAGGTGATAGGGCAGAATCTGCGGGACAGACCGCAGCCGCCCGTCGATTATTGTCTCTGCTCGGCCCGGGACACGCACCGTGACGCGGCCGATCCCGGACAGGTCGTCGACGTAGGGTTCGATGGAACTCGTCCAATCCGAGTCGGCAACCAAGGTCGCGCGTTCGCCATCGTAGAGGTACAGGCCGTCAGGACCGCGCAGCACCACCTTTCCCAGGCTGGGCAGGTCGTGCGCCGCCATGGCAGAGTTGGTGATGGGCTTCGGCAAGCCCACCGGCAGGCCGGGAATATCCTCGAACTGCGCGCCGCGGAGCCGGAACCAGCGCGGCTCGCCGCGATCCAGGAACCCGCCCGGGCCATAGTGCAGCAGCTCTCCGAGCAGGGCGGAGCGAAAGAAGGTATTGGCCGCATCGTTGGCCGTCGTATCGGCAAGAGTGTGAGTGCTGTAGGCGGCGTCATTCTTGCGGCGGATCGCGAGGACGGTCTTCTGGCCGATATAGATCGCAGCACCCGAGCGAGGAGCATCCAATACGTCGCCGAACTCCCACCGTCCAAGCGTTTCCAGCCGACGCCAGCGTCCTGCGTCCGCCCGCACCCAAAGGCGTTGATCCAGATCGAGCGCAACCATGGCCTTCAGGACGTCAGAATCGTAGACAGCCGTCAGGCCGCGAATGCCCTGTCCGTGAAGCTCGCCTTCGATCGCCCACGACTCGAGAGCGTCGCGTCCGACCACCATGCCGCGCCAATCCCCGGTGAAGGCGACGCTGATCCGCTGCCGGGGAAGCACGAAAACATTGTTGAAGGCATTTCCGACGAGCCGGAAGGCATTGGCACCCCGGTCGAGGACAGAGGTGGCATGGGCCCAGGTCGTCGCGACCACGCGGCCGCTCCAGGGCTCGCGCTGCTGCCGCCGGGCATCGAGGTAGCTCTCCAGCGGCCAGAACCTTCGTACGGCGCCAAGCGATGACCGTCGATCCACCATCGGCCTCCGCGTCCCGGCACGGTGATCACGGGACTTGGCATGCCGATCACTGGGTCGATCGACACAGCGGGATTGAAGATCGGGCGTTGGCCGGACTCGTCCAGCACCGGGGAAGCGCACACTTCTTGTGCCGCCGCTCCGCCAGCCGTCGCCAACAGGAGCGCAGCCAGGCGCTACAAGACGCTTTAACACGCGTCGCAGAGTGCCATGCGGCAGTGCGGACCGCCCGCGCGGCAAGGTAACGTTTGCTACTGAGCCTTGAGCACCCGGCCCGCGACCGCCTCGAGCTTCTTCACCATCGCCGGCGCACGGGCGGCGGGCGAGGTGATCAGCGCATGCTCCAGCGCGCGGTCGCAGCCGGCCGGGCAGGGCGTGGGGCGCGCCTTCGCGAGGCGCGGCGCCATCATGGACACCAGGGTCTTGGCGCGCTCGGCGTTGTCGAGCAGCACGCGGACGATGTCGGCGACCTGCACATGGTCATGGTCGGGATGCCAGCAGTCGAAGTCGGTGACCATGGCGACGGTCACGTAGCAAATCTCCGCCTCGCGGGCGAGCTTGGCCTCCGGCATGTTGGTCATGCCGATCACGTCGCAGCCCCAGCTGCGGTAGAGCTTCGATTCGGCGAGGCTGGAAAATTGCGGCCCCTCCATCGCGATGTAGGTGCCGCCGAACTTGATGGGGAAGCCGGCTTCCCGGGCGCACTCATGCACGGCGTGGGCGAGGCGATTGCAGGTCGGCTGGGCCATCGAGACGTGCGCCACCAGCCCCTCGCCGAAGAAGCTCTTTTCGCGGGCGAAGGTCCGGTCGATGAACTGGTCGACGATCATGAAATGACCGGGCGGCAGGTCCTCGCGCAGCGATCCGCAGGCCGACAACGACAGGATGTCGGTGACGCCGACCCGCTTCAGCGCATCGATATTGGCGCGGTAGTTGATCGAGCTCGGCGAATGGAAATGCCCGCGGCCGTGGCGCGGCACGAACACCACCTCCTGGCCGCCCAGCACGCCGAACAGGAACGCGTCCGACGTCTCGCCGAACGGCGAGGCCACGCGCCGCCACTCCGCCTTCTCCAATCCGGCGATGTCGTACACGCCGCTGCCGCCCAGGATTCCCAGAACCGTCATCACGCCTCTCCGATTTGCGCGCTGGTGTATCAGAACCGCGCCAACGTGGCACATCGTGCGGGCCACCCGTTCCGTGTCGTATCCTCGCTTCGAGCGCCTCGAACAGGGTTGTCGTCATGCGCCCGAAAACCGGACAGGACGTTCTCGAATATGAAATCCTGGGCGAGCAGGCGGCGACGATCGGCCGCCTGTCCCGGGAATTGCGTGCCGCGCTCGATGCGCTGGCCGCTTTCGACAGCCACGAGACGGGCGGCGATCGCCGGGACCCGCGCCGCGAGCGCCTGGTCGACGAGGCCGGCTACGCCCTTTGGCATTTTGTCGTACAACGGGATTGCGCCGGCCTGCGCGGAACGGAGCACGTCCTCAAGGGCTACGGCGTGCCGGCGGAGGTGCGCGCCAGGATGGGTGTGCCCCGGCGCCGCTAGAAGCGCGAAGGGGGCTGGGGGGCACGGCGTTTTCCTTAATTCATCTGGTTTCTCAAAGCCCGGCGCAACGCCGTTGCAATGGTGTATTGTTCCGGCTGCGTCCAGGGGGAGAGATCGATGGGCAGGCTCGACGGCAAGATCACGATCGTCACGGGTGCGACCAGCGGCATTGGCCGGCGCACCGCCGAAATCTTCGTGGCAGAGGGCGCCAAGGTTCTGGCGACCGGGCGGCGCGAGGCGCTTGGGCGCAGCCTCGAGGCGAGCCTCGGCAAGGACAACTGCCTGTTCGTGAAGGCCGACGCGACGAAGGAAACCGACGTGAAGGCGATGTTCGAAGCCTGCCTCGCCAGGTGGGGCCGGCTCGATGCGCTGTTCAACAATGCCGGCGGTCCGGCGCCGGTCGGCGGCATTGAGACCATCCCGGTCGAGGGCTTCGACGCGGCGATGGCGACGCTGGTGCGGTCGGTGATGCTGGGCATGAAACATGCGGCGCCGATCATGATGAAGCAGGGCAGCGGCACCATCATCAACAACGGCTCGATCGCGGGCCGCCGCGCCGGCTACTCGACCTCGATGATCTACGGCGCGGCCAAGGCGGCGGTGAACCATCTCACCGTGTGCGCCGCCATGCAGCTCGGCGAGAAGAACGTGCGCTGCAACTCGATCTCGCCCGGCGGCATCGCCACCGGCATCTTCGCCAAGGCGCTGGGCGTGGAGCACGACAAGGCGGACGGCTTCGCCGAGGCGGCGGCCAGGAACATGGCTTCGCTGCAGCCGATCCCGCGCGCGGGCCGCACCGACGACATCGCCAAAGCGGCCGTGTTCCTGGCATCGGACGACTCGACCTTCATCAACGGCCACGACCTCGTGGTCGATGGCGGCGTGGTCGGTGGCCGATTATGGACGCCGCACCAGCAGGGCGTGCAGGCGATGCGCCAGGCGTTCGGTGTCAGCGAAGCCTAGGACCTCGCTGGCGCTGGCCGGCCTGCTGGCCGGTTGCGTGCTACAGCAGCAGCCCGACCTGGCTTATTTGCCGGTCTCGCTTCCGTCTGCCTACAGCGACCTGCCCGATGCGCCGGCGGGCACGGTCATCGAGCCCGGCATGCCGATCAAGCTCGATCCGCGCCAGCAGGAGGCGGTGGTGGCGGCGGTGAGCAAATGGATGAAGGAGCCGGGCACCGCCTCGTTCGGGGCGATGAACGCGGTCAAGGTACGCCAGGGCAAGATCGTGGTGTGCGGCGAGGTCAACGGCCGCAACGCCGCCGGCGCCTATCCCGGCATGGCGCCGTTCGTCGGCGTGATGGTCGGCAGGCCGGGGACGCCGGAGTTCATCGTCATCAGCATCGCCCAATCCGGCCCGCCGCGCGCCGAGATCCAGGCGATCTGCCGGCAGAGCGGGATTTTCTAGCCGGGGACTCCTAGGCCGGGTCCTGGGCGAGCAGCCATTCGCGGGCTTCATCGAGCGTGCTGAAGAGCTGCACCGGGCGCTTGGCGCCGGCGAAGTTCATGTAGCGCCGCACGGCGTCGCGCGCTTCGACGGTGACGGCGACGGCGGCCACCGCGCCGCGCGGATCGTAGGCGGCATAGGCGCTTACTCGGGCACCGATCACCATCATGTCGTCGTCGCTGAGTTGCGGGTCCATGTCGCGCGCGTCGAACAGCTTGCCGTATGCTGCCGCCTCGTTGATCGCGACCGCGTCGAAGTAGTCCAGGATTTCCCGAAGGACGACCTGGCCGTGGGCCGTGGCGATCACGAGACGGTTCTTGTGATCGAACGTGTAATCTACCGGCACTCGGGTTCCCTCTCTCAAGCGAAGCGGAGGTCGCCGCTCGCTACCGGGACGCCCAGTTCCATGAGCAGGCCCGCCAGAAGCTCGATCAGAAGGAGCCGACGGGCATGCCGACGCTGAGGAGCCGGGTGCGCCAGCTCATTCCTCCTCAATTTTCCCAAATCGAGGAGGAATGCAATCATTCCCGCATTTCGTCTGCGAGGCACAGACGACACGGATGAAACAAAGGACGCCGGTTACTCGGCCGCTTCCTGCTTGTTGCCGATCTCCTTCGGCACCTGGGCAGCCGCCGCGGCGACGCGCGGCGAGGCCGTGACCTTGAGCGCCTCGGCCGCGTCCTTGTTCTCCATGATCTTGGCCATGATGGCCTGGCCCGCCCGCTCGAACACCGCGCGGTTGACCTGGAGATGGCGCTCCGATTCGCGCAGCTTGGTCACATAGCCGTTGATCTCCGGCATCACATAGCGTGCGACGAGATCCCAGCTGCGGAAAGTGTTCTCCGGGTTCGCCCAGTCGTGCACGAAGCCCACGACGGTGCCGAAGCCGCCGCTCTTCTCGTGCACGCTCTTGATCATCTTCACGAGATCGTCGGGGGTGCCGATCACCGAGGCCGAACCGGGCAGCAAGGCGGTCTGCTCGACCGCTTCCTCGGGCGACTTGAAGGCCACCGAGCCCGGCCGCTGCAAGGTGCCGTGGATGTACTGGTTGTGCCAGCGCATCAGGCCGTGCTTGGCCTCCTCGATCGCCTTCTCGCGCGTCTCGGCGATGTGCCAGTTGAGCAGCACGCGCCAGTTCTTGCGATCGACCGTGGTGCCGTGCTTCTTCGCCGACGATTCGGCGAACGCCCACTGGGTCGGCAGCGCAGTCAGGCCCTCGTTCGACATCGAGCCCAGCGAGATGATGCCGATGCCGTATTTGCCGGCCAGGGTCATGCCCGACGGGCTGATCTGCGAGGCGGTGGCGAACGGCATGTCCTCCTGCAAGGGCAGCAGCTGCAGCGCGGCGTCCTGCAGGGTGAACCATTCGCTCTTGTGGGTGACGCGCTCGCCGCGCATCAGGCGGCGGATGACGCCGATCGCCTCGTCCTGGCGGTCGCGCTGGGTCATCGGATCGATGTTGAGCGTATAGGCGTCGGAGGGCAGCGCGCCCGGGCCCGAGCCGAAGATCGCCCGGCCGCCGCTCATCCAGTCGAGCTGGACCATGCGCTGCGCCACGTTGAACGGGTTGTGGTAGGGCAGCGAGATCACGCCCGTCGCGAGCTTGATGCGCTTGGTGTGCTCCGCGGCCGCCGCGAGGAACATCTCGGGCGAGGCGATCATCTCCCAGCCCGAGGAATGATGCTCGCCGCACCAGAACTCGTCGAAGCCCAGCGCGTCCAGATGCTCGACGAACTTGATGTCGCGCCGGAACTGCAGCAGCGGGTTTTCGCCGATCGGATGATGGGGTGCGAGGAATGCGCCGAAACCGAGCCGCGCCATGCGGGCCTCCTTGGGAACCTGGTGCGTGAACCTTGTGCGTCCCGGGCATGGTAAACGGTTGTTCAGGCTTTAGGGAGCGGCGAATGACCGATTTGAGCAGGCGCGTGGCCCTGGTGACCGGCGGCTCCAGGGGGATCGGCAAGGCGGTGGCGATTTCGCTGGCCGAAGCCGGTGCCGCCATCGCCGTGAATTACCTCGAGCAAACGGCGGCGGCGGACAGCGTCGTGAAGGAAATCCGGGACAAGGGCGGCAAGGCCATGGCGGTGCGCGCCGATGTGTCCCAGGCCGTCGAGGTGGCGCGGATGATGGCCGAAACCGAACAGGCGCTGGGGCCGGTCGACGTGCTGGTGAACAACGCGGGCATCGGTCTGGTGCGCACGGTCGACACGCTGACCGAGGCGGATTTCGACCTCACCATCGCGGTCAACCTGAAGTCGGTGTTCCTGTGCACGCAGGCGGTGATTCCCGGCATGCGCGAGCGCAAATGGGGCCGCATCGTCAACATCTCGTCGGGAGCGGCGCGCGTCGAAGGCCGGGATGGAGGGCATGACGCGCGGCTATGCGGCACGGCTGGTGAAGGACGGCATCACCGTCAACGCCGTGGCCCCGTCGCTGATCGAGACCGACATGGTGAAGCAGGGGCTGGCATCGAACGCCTCGCGCATCCCGCTCGGCCGCTTCGGCACGCCGGAGGAATGTGCGCAGATCGTGATGATGCTGGTCGGCAACGCCTACATGACCGGCCAGACGGTGGCGCTGAGCGGCGGGATGTCTTTCCTGTAAAGCGTCCCTTCAGGACCGGCGCCGCTTGGGCCGGCTCGCCTCCTTCTCGCCGGCGGCCACGCTCTCGCGCAACATGTCCTTCAGCGTCACCGGGCGCCTGTGCTTCTTCAGGAGGTCGGCGACGGCCTCGTCGATCAGGTCCTGGAAGGACTGACGCGTCTCGGCAGCGAGCGCCTGCAGCGCCTCGTTGGTGGCCATGGAGACATGGATCATCTTGCGCATGCAGACCTCCGTTCAGGAAAGACGGGAGAGCTGTTGGTCGAGTTCCTGCGTCCATTCAGCACGCCAGTGTGACCTTGTCGTTTCGTCGACCCAGGCGCCATCGATGCCGTTCCGCGCGAAGCCCTTCAGCTCGTCGAGCGAAAAGCCGAAGTGACTGTACATCAGCTCCCAGACTTCGCTCGGGGTGACCTTGTGCAAGGCCGGGTCGTCGGTGTTGGGATGAATCTTGAGGCCCAGCCCTGGCATGCGGCGGATCGGGTGCAACTCGGCCCAGCGCTCGGGCGGAAGCGTACGCATGTAGTAGGAGTTGGTCGGCACGACCGTGACCACGATGCCGCGGTCGGCGCAGCGCCGGGCCAGCTCGGGATTGTCGACGATGGTGTAGGCGTGATCGAGTCGGTCGACCTGCAGCAGCTCGACCGCCGTCTCGACATTGCGCCACGGGCAGCCGAACTCGCCGGCATGCGCGGTCGTCCGGAAGCCGGCCTTGCGCGCCTCGCGATAGGCCTTCCAGAAGAGCTCGGGCGGCCGATCGGTCTCGCGATAGTCGATGCCGATGCCCGCCACCTCGTCGGCGCGGTTGGCCTTCATCCACTCGACCATCTCGACCGCCTCGTCGGGATCGGCCTCGCGATCGATGCTGGGAATCAGCAGCGCTGACATGCCGAAGTCCCGCCGGGCGTCGCGGATCGCCCGCACCAGCGCGTCCTGCGCGTCGGGATAGGCGATCTTCGACACGCGCACCGTGCCGGTCGGGTTCCAGAAGAACTCGGCATGGCGGACGGTGTGCGCGGCCGCGTCCTGCAGGTATTCGTAGGCGATGCGATGCAGGTCGTCGGCCCGCGTCAGCAGATGCTCGTCGAGCGCGCGCAGCACGCGCAGCACGCCGACCGGCTTTTCGCCACGGGTATAGAACGCCTCGATCTCCGCGCGCTCGATCGGCGCGTTGCCGCGCTCGGCGAGGGCGATGAAGGTCTCGCGCCGCACCGCGCCCAGCAGGTGGCAATGCAGCTCGACCTTGGGCATCGCCTGGAAGAAGGCGCGATGGGCCGGCGTGACGGTGAGGCCGGTGCGCGCGTCGGGGACGTTGCCGGGGTTCATTCTCAGTGCTTCCCGCCGACCACGGTCCAGAAGTAATAGCCGAGCGGGATCGCCAGGACGACGAGGCCGATCGGGATGTCGCGGAAACGGCCGGCCAGCGCCTTGACCAGCACGTAGATCAGCAGGCCGCCGGCGATGCCGGTGCCGAAGCTGTTGGCCATCAGGGTCAGCAGCACCATGGACAGCACCGGCAGCGAATCGGTGAAGTCCTCGAAATGCGCCTGCTTCAGCGTCGCGAACATCGAGATGCCGATGAAGATCAGCGCCGGCGCCGTCGCCTCCTTGGGAATCGCCAGCGCCACCGGCACGAACAGCAGCATCAGGGCGAACATCGCCGCCGCGGCGATCGAGGAAAGGCCGGTGCGGGCGCCCGATTCGACGCCGGCCGCCGATTCGACCAGCGCGGTCAGGGCCGGCACGCCGAACAGGGGGCCGACCATGGCGGCGATCGAATCCACCAGGAACGGCTGGTTGATGTTGGGCAGGTTGCCGTCCTCGTCGAGCAGGCCGGCCTTGCCGCCGACCGCCAGTGTCGTGCCCAGGGTCGAGAAGAACTCCGAGGCGAAGAAGACGAAGAGATAGGGCAGCGTCGCGAGGCTGAGCGCATCGACGATGTCGAGCTGGAAGGTCACCGGGGCAATGCTGTGCGGCAGCGAGATCAGTGCGGCGGGGACCTTGGTGACGCCGAGCGGAATGCCGACGCCGGCGGCGATCAGGATGGCGAGCAGGATCGCGCCCGGCACCTTGCGGCCCTGCAGCAGCACGGCCGCCGCGAGCCCGACCAGCGCGACCACCACGCCATGCTGGGTGAAGTCGCCCAGCGCCAGCGCGTTGGTGCGCGGGTTGGCGATCACCATGCCGGCGTTGCGGAAGCCCAGCATGGCGATGAACAGGCCGATCGAGGCGCCGAGCCCGAGCTTGATCTGGGTCGGGATCAATCGCATGACCAGCGCCCGGGCGCCGGCCAGCGTCAGCACGAGGAACAGCACGCCCGAGGCGAAGGCCACGCCCATGCCGACCTGCCAGGGGATCTTGTCCTGCGCCGCCATGGTGACGCCGAGGATCGCCGAGCCGCCGATGCCGGGCCCGACGATGAACGGCAGGTTGGCGTAAAGGCCCATCAACACGCTGCTGGCCACGAACACGAGGATGGTCGCGGTGGTCGCCGCGCCGCGGTCCATGCCGCCGGTGGCCAGCAGCGACGGGATCACGACCAGCAGGTAGGCTGCCGCCAGGAAGGACGTAATGCCGCCCACGATCTCGATGCGCAGGTTGGTGTCGCGCTTGGCTGTCGCGAATTGGCGGTCGATCCAGCTCATTGATAAGGTGTCCGGCAATGAAAACGATCGCCATCGTGATGGGCGTCTCGGGCTCGGGCAAGACGACGGTCGCCGCCATGCTGGCAGGTGCACTCGGTGTGGCCTTTCTCGAGGGCGACGACCTGCATCCGCGCAGCAATGTCGAGAAGATGCGCAGCGGCACGCCGCTCACCGACGCGGATCGCTGGCCGTGGCTGCGCGCGATCGCGGCGCGCATCGATCAATGGCGCGCCGAGGGCAAGGCCGGCGTCGTCACCTGCTCGGCGCTGAAGCGCAGCTACCGAGACGTCCTGATCGGCGCCCGGCCCGAGGTGCGCCTGGTCTATCTCAGGGGGTCCCGGAAGCTGATCCACGAGCGGATGGCGGCGCGGCACGAGCATTTCATGCCGGTCGGCCTGCTCGACAGCCAGTTCGCGACGCTCGAGGAGCCGGGTCCCGACGAGCGGCCGATCGTGGTCGATGTCGGCGGCACGCCCGACCAGATTGTCGCCGAGATCCTCCGCCAGCTCTGATCGCCGTTGCTGGGGAGCGCGGCCCAATTCGGAGCGACGGCCTGGCGCGACGTTGCTTTTCATCGAATCGCCGCCGGCGGGAGTCCACAGGAGTCCACTCGGGTGTGGACCGGTTGGATGCCGATGCCACAAGGGTTTTGGGCCCGGAGTCCACGAATCCACCCATTCTGTCCCAAATGAAAAACACCCCTCATCGGACCGCGCCACTCCCGTGGCGCTCATGACTCTGATCGCGCCACTGGAGTGGCGCGATCCGATGACGATGATCATGCGCGCGACTCTGCATGATCACGCGCCGAACACCTATTACGGGAAATGGCCGAGAGGAAAAGCCGCTGTTTCCGGACTTCGAATCACCCACCATTGCCCATCATGAGCGCGTTGCGAGCGCCGGAGTCGTGGCCTTTGACGGTTCGGAGCGAGATTTCGCAGGAAATCACGCGCCATCCCGGCGGAAATTTCCGTGCCGACCAGAAGAAAAATCTGTGCGCCTGGCGAAGTGGCGCGCTGGCAGCGACCACGCCGCTCACCGCTTTCATCCAAAGCAATAGCCACTAGCTGGCGCCGGAGGCGTTCCAGATGCGGTCGTCCCAGAGCTTGACGCCGCCGATGATGCCTTCGTCGTTGGAGACGAGGTCGACGTTCTTCGGCAGCTTGAAGGCGATATTCCGCGCATTGCCGCCGCCGATGTGCAGCTTGTCGTAGTTCAGCAGCGTGCGCAGCACGGCGATCATCTTCAGGACACGGCGGTTCCACTTCTTTCGGCCGACCTCCTTCAGCGCAGCGTCGCCGACATACTCGTCGTAGGTCAGCGATTTGTGGATCGGATGATGCGCCAGCTCGAGGTGCGGCGTCATGCGGCCGTTGCTGAAGATGGCCGTGCCGCAGCCGGTGCCGAGCGTGACCACGACCTCGAGCCCCTTGCCTTCGATGACACCGAGGCCGGCCACCTCCGCGTCGTTCTCGAGCCGCGCCGGCTTGCCGAGCAGATTGGCGAGGGCGTCCTGCAGCGCGAAGCCCTTCCATTTCCTGGTCCCGAGGTTGGGCGCCGTGAGGACCGTGCCCCGGCGAACCACGCCGGGAAAGCCGATCGAGATGCGATCGTAAGGCGGCAGCGGCGCCACCAGCTTGGCCAGCGCATCGACGACAGCCTTCGGTGTCGGGTCGTCGGGCGTGCGCACGCGGACGCGCTTCTCCAGCATGTGACCCTCGGCATCGAGCACCGCAGCCTTCAAACCGGTGCCCCCGATGTCGATCGCAAGGGTATAGGGCCCGCTCATCGTTCGTTCACTCTCCTGTTCTCGTTTGATCCGGTCTATTTCGAGCCGGCCGCGCGGTCGGCGAGGAAGCGCAGCGTACCCTGGGGCCGCAGCCGCGCGGCGGGCTGGCTCTGGTCGCCATCGAGCACCTTGCGCAGCACCGCCTTCTTCTCCGCGCCCGCGACCAGGAACACCACCTCGCGGCTGCTCTCGAGCGCGGGATAGGTGAGGGTGATGCGCGTGCCGGCCTCCGGATCGTGCATCGTGCCAACCCAGCGCTGCCGTTCCTGCAGCACCGGCATGCCGGGAAACAGGGAAGCCGTGTGCCCGTTGGTACCGAGTCCCAGCAGATTGAGATCGAACAATGGCCGGTCGGGCGCCAGCCTGTCGGCGCCATAGAATTCCTTCAGGGTGCGCTCGTATGCCTCCGCCGCCGCGTCGGGCGAGAGGCCGACCGTCGGCATGGGGTGGATGTGGTCCGCCGGCACGGGCGCGCGCGCAAGCATCGTCTCGCGCGCCATGCGGTAGTTGCTCGCCGGATCGTCGGGCGGGACGAAGCGCTCGTCACCCCAGAACCAGTGGACATGCGCCCACGGGAAGGCTTCGAGCCGCGGCGGGGTCGCCAGCAGCCGATAGACCGGACGAGGAGTCGAGCCGCCCGACAGGGCGATCGCCACGCGCGGCTTCGACAGGGCGACGCTCATGATCAGGTCGGCGGCCCGCACGGCGAGGGCGTCGAGATCGGGGAGCACTTCGAGGTTCGCTCTCATTTGAGGATGTACCCGTGGATCGCCTCGGCGAGGCCGTCGGCCTCGTTGCTGGCGGTGACGAAGCGCGCCTTCTTCTTCACGTCGTCGGGCGCGTTGCCCATGGCGATGGTGAAGTCGCTCTGCGCGAACATCGCGAGGTCGTTGTAGTTGTCGCCGATCACTGCGACCTCCGACATCGGGACGTTCATCAGCGCCGCCATCTTCTGCACGGCCACGCCCTTGTTGGCCTGCGGATGGGTGATGTCTAGATAGTAGGGTTGCGAGCGCGACACCGAGGCACCCGGCCCGAGCGCCGCCTGCATGTCCGCCTCGCAGCGCTTCAGCAGCTCATGATCGTCGCTGACACCGACCACCTTGTAGGCCGTGCCCAGCGCCGGCTCGAGGCTCTTCACCACGGTCGGATGGAACTTCACCGTGTGCTTCTCCAGCCCGACGCGCGGCCCCTCGGGATCGGTCAGCAGCCAGTCGAGGCCGCTGAACGCCCAGACGTCGATCTTGCTGGCGGCGAGGATGGAATGCGCCTGTCGCGCCGTCTCGGGCGCCAGGGCGTGCTCCTCGAGCGGCGCCATGTCAGGCCGCGTGATCAGCCCGCCGTTGAAGCCGCCGATCGGCGTGGTGAGCCCGAGCGGCTCGACGAAGAAGCGCATGCCGCGCGGCGGCCGCCCGCTGGTGATGGCGAAGGCGATGCCGCCCTCCTGCAGGGCCGCCACGGCGGCCTGCGTTGCCGCAGTCAGGGTCTTGTCGCGCGTGACGAGTGTGCCGTCGACGTCGGAGATCAGGGCCGAGATCTTCATCAGCCGATGCCGGTCCGACTGGTGGCAAGCGAGCGCCAGCGGCGGCCGTCGCGCGTCATCAACTCGTCGGCCTCCTTCGGCCCGGCGCTGCCGGCTGGATAGATCGGCAGCTCGCGACGGCCTTCGTTCTTCCAGGCGTCGAGCACCGGCTGCATCACGCGCCAACCGGCCTCGATCGAATCGGCGCGCTGGAACAGCGAGCCATCGCCCATCATGGAATCGTAGAGCAGGGTCTCATACCCGGTGCTGGGGACGCGCTGGAAAGCATCTTCGTAGCCGAACTTCATGTCGACCCCGTCGATCTGCACGGTCGGTCCCGGTACCTTCACGCCGAAGCGCAAGGTCACGCCTTCTTCCGGCTGGATGTGCAGCGTGAGGTCGTTGGTCGGCAGGCGGTCGACCGGCGTATCGCGGAACAGGGTGAGCGGTGCCTGCTTGAACTGGACGGTGATCTCGGTGCGCCGCCGCATCAGTGCCTTGCCGGTGCGCAGGTAGAAGGGGACGCCCGCCCAGCGCCAGTTGTCGATCCCGAGCTTCATCGCCACGAAGGTCTCGGTGGTCGAATCGGGCGGCACGTCGGGCGACTGGCAGTAGGCGACGACCGGCTTGTCGTTGATCTTGCCCGCGCCGTACTGGCCGCGCACCACGTTCTGGTGGGAATCCTGGCGTCCGAAGCCGTGCACGGCGTCGAGCACCTTGGCCTTCTCGTTGCGCAGGGCATCGCCCCCCAGGCAACCCGGCGGCTCCATGGCGATCAGGCTCAGCAGCTGGAACAGATGGTTGGGCACCATGTCGCGCAGCGCCCCGGTGGCATCGTACGACTTGCCGCGCTGCTCCACGCCGACCGTCTCGGCGACGGTGATCTGCACATGGTCGATGTGGTCGCGGCCCCACAGCGGCTCGACGAAGCCGTTGGCGAAGCGGAACACCATGATGTTCTGCACCGTCTCCTTGCCGAGATAATGGTCGATGCGAAAGACCTGCTCCTCGCGCGCGACCTTCAGGATGTCCTTGTTGAGGGCGATCGCCGACGGCAGGTCATGGCCGAACGGCTTCTCGATGATCAGCCGGCGCCAATGGCGGTCGGTCTCTTCCAGGAGCTTCGCCCGGCCGAGCTGCTCGGCGACCACCGTGAACTCCGACGGCGGCGTCGCGAGGTAGAAGAGGGCGTTGCGGTCGGCGCCCAGCCGGTCGGCGATGGCGCGATAGGTTCCGGGGTCTTCGAACTTGCCCGAGACGTAGTGCGCGCGCTCGAGAAACCAGTCGATGTCGCTGCCGCCGGTGCCGCCCTTGAACTCCTGCATGCCCTTGCGCAGGTGATCGCGAAAGCCGCCCTCACCGATGTCGCGCGAGGCGACGCCGAGCAGGGCGAAGTCGCGCGGCAGCAGGCCATCGCGGCACATGTTGCGCAGGGCCGGCATCAACAGGCGACGGGTGAGATCCCCGGTCGCCCCGAAGATCACGAGGGTGCAGGCGGGTGGCGGTTCGAGATCACGGCGGTCGTTGGTCATCCGGCGGCCTGCTTTACAACGGCGGGGGTGGGTCGGAGCGCGGCTTTCACACGCTCGGGTGACAATGGCATGTCGCGCAGCCGAACGCCTAGCGCATGGGCGACGGCGTTGGCGAGCGCCGCCGAGGCCGGGCCTTGCGCCGCCTCGCCGGCGCCGAGGAAGGGCTGGCCGGGCCGGTCGATCACCTCGACATCGATCCGGCCGGGCACGCCGGGAAAGCGCAGGATGGGATAGCCGCTCCAGTCGAAGCTGGTGCGATGGGTGCTGTCGAAGCCGACAGCCTCGCGGGTGGTCCAGCTCAGCGATTGTACGATACCGCCCTCGATCTGGTTGCGGATGCCGTCGGGATTGACGGCCTCGCCGCTGTCGACCGCGGCGACCACGCGCGGCACGCGGATCTGGCCGCTGTCGCTGTCGACCCGCACCTCCATCGCCACGGCGCAGTAGCTCGCGAGGTTCTTGTAGCGGGCGAACGCGAACCCCATGCCCGTCCCGTTGCCGCCATCGCCGCGCCTGCTCCAGCCGAACCGGTCGGCCGCGCGCTGCACCGTTTCGCGTGCGCGATCGTCCTTCAGCCAGGCGAGGCGGAAGGCCACCGGATCGGTGTCGGTGGCGAGCGCCAGCTCGTCCATGAAGGATTCGATGGCGAACACGTTCATCTGCGCACCGAGCCCGCGCAGGGCCGAGACGCGCACCGGCATCTGCTCGACGAAATGGAACACGCCGTGCGCGTTGGGCAGCGCGTAGATCGGGTTGCCGTTGCGCGAGCCGCCGCCCTCCGGCATCGGGATCGGCTTCGGTGTGGGTGGCGCGAACGGCGGATCGACCTCGCGACCGGCCAGCAGGCCGCCGGCCGTGGTCGGCCGGGTGCTATGGGTGTTGCTCCAGACGTCGTGACGCCAGCTCGCGATCTTGTTGCCGTCGAGCTCGGCGGCCATCTCGACCACCATCGCCGAGCCGAGCGGCTCCCAGCCATGCTCCTGCTCGCGCATCCATTGCAGCCGCACCGGCGTGCCCGGCACCGCACGCGCCGCAAGTGCTGCATCGGCCGCGACGTCGTCGGCGCCGTTGTGACCGTAGCAGCCCGAGCCCTCGACATGCACGCAGCGCACCTTCTCGAGATCGAGCTTCAGCAGCTCGGCCAGCGCCTTGCGCAACGGGTAGACGCCCTGGCTGTGCGTCCACACCGTCATGCCGTCATTCTCCCACAGCGCCATCGCGCAGGACGGCCCTATCGAGCCATGCATCAGGTGCGGACGGCTGTAGCGCACGCGGATGGTGCGCGCGTCGGCCGGCGAAGCAGGGCCGGGATAGTCGAAGATCGGCACCTCCTGCGCCGGCAGGCGATGGATCGTCTCGCGCAGGTCAGACGCCGGAATCGCCGGCGAGGGACGTTCCCAGCCGGCGGCCTGCAGGCGATGCAGCGCCTTCACTGCGCGCCATTCCTGGTCGGCGATGACCGCCATGAAGCCGCCGTCGCGCACGATCTTCGTCACGCCCGGCATCTTTTCGACGGCCACGATGTCCGCCGCCTTCACTTTCGTGCCGTCGCTCGGACCGCGCACGACGCGGGCATGCATCATGCCGGGCAGGCGCATGTCCTGGATGTAGGCCTCGCCGCCCGACACCTTGGCCGGAATGTCGAGCCGCGGCAGGTTCTGGCCGATCACCGGCGTGCCGCCCTGGCGGCGCGGCATGTCGAGCTTGACCTCGACCTCCAGCGAGAGCGACGAGGCGAGCTCGCCGTAGCCGATCCGGCGGCCGTCGGGCGCGTGCGCGGCGCCGTCGCGCATCTCGATCTGTGCGGGCGCGATGGCGAACTGCCAGGACGCCGCCTCGGCCAGCAGCGCACGCACGTTGGCGGCGGCGTTCAGGATGGCCGTGCCGCTGTCCTGCATGGAATGGCTGCCCGCGGTCACGCCTTCGTCCGGCGTGCGTGCCGTGTCGGCGGTGACGAGATCGATCCGCTCGGGCGGCACCGCCAGCTCGTGCGCCGCCACCTGCGTGAGCGCGGTCCGGATGCCCTGGCCGAGCTCCGCCTTGCCCGTGAACACCGTAATGCTGCCGTCGGCGTCGACGCGGATCCACGCGTCGAGCTCGGGGGTCTTGGCCAGCGACTGCGGGAGCTTGCCCTGCTCCTGTGCGAGTGCGCCGCGCGACAGGGCGAAGGTCACGACCAGCGCATTGGCGAGGAAGGCGCGGCGGGCGAGCTTTTTCATTTCTGCTCCGCCCCGACCCGCGCTTCTTCGCGCACGCCGCCACCCATCGCCTCGGCGGCGCGGCGCACGGCACGCAGGATGCGCATGTGGGTGCCGCAGCGGCAGAGGTTGGCTGCCATATGGCTGCGGACCTCTTCCTCGGTCGGCCGCGGATTGCGCTCGAGC
Source organism: Reyranella sp. (assembly GCA_035293665.1). Lineage (GTDB taxonomy): Bacteria > Pseudomonadota > Alphaproteobacteria > Reyranellales > Reyranellaceae > Reyranella. Next base: position 30,891 of record DATGMK010000055.1, read on the forward strand.
AGCGCCTGAGCCCGCACGATCATGCCAGCGATGCAGTAGCCGCACTGTGCCGCCTGCTCGGCCTCGAAGGCGGCGGGCAACTGCTTCGGCAGGCCTTCCAGCGTGCGCACCTTGCGTTCCCCGAGCACAGCGACGGGGACGAGGCAGGAGAAGACCGGCTTGTCGTCGAGCAGGACGGTGCAGGCGCCGCATTGGCCGAGACCGCAGCCGAACTTTGCGGCGTTCAGCTCGAGGTCGTTGCGCAGCACGTAGAGCAGCGGTGTGTCGGGATCGACGTCGACCTGGTGCGGTCGGCCGTTGACGGTGAGCTTGATCATTTGCGCGCCTCCGCAACGGCGGCCGAGATGTCCGGCCAGGCGGGCTTGTCCGTGAAGCGTGTGCGCAGGTAGGCGGCCAGCTCCTGCACCTGCTGGTCGCTCAGCATGTCGGCATAGGCGGGCATGGTGGGTCCGGATGCTCCGCCGGGCGGCGTCAGGCCGTGCAGGATGATGCGCACCGTGTCGTGCGGACTGTCCTCGTGCAACGGCGTCCCCCAGGCGAGGGGCGGCCGACCTTGCAGCATCATCGGCGCACCGGGATCGTGGCAGGTCGCGCACGAGCCGGCATAGAGCGCGGCGGCCTGGGGATGCTGCTGTTGCGCCACGGTCAGACGGTCGGTCGGCTCGGGCCGGTCCTGCTTGCCGGCCGGCGCATCGGCCATCAGCGAGGCGATATAGACGGCGATCGCCCGCACGTCCTCGTCCGATACCTGCGCGAGTGCGCGCGTGACGGCAGCCATCGGCCCGGCCGCGGCTGCGTGGTGCGGGCCCAGACCGGTCCGCAGATAGGTGAACAATTCCTCCGGCGTCCACGTCCGCACCGCCGGCGAACGGGCGTTGAGCGGCGGCGCATACCAGCCTTCGGTCCAGGCGCCGTCATAGGCGCGCGCCATGTCCTCGGCGCCGAAACGGTTGCGCGGCGTGTGGCAGCTGCCGCAATGGCCCAGTCCCTCGACCAGCGTGCGCCCGCGGTTCCATTGGCCGGGATGCGAGGCGTCGGCCGGCAACGTACCTTCATTCAGGTAAAGCAGGTTCCAGGCCGCGACCGCCGGCCGGAAGCCGTAGAGGCCGGCGAGCTTCGTCTCCGGGGCGCGGCCGGCGACGGGCCGGCGTGTCATCAGCCAGGCGTAAAGCGCCTCGATCTGATGGTCGGATGCATGCGTGAAATGATCGTAAGGGAAGGCGGGGTAGAGCTGCCTGCCGTCGCGGGCGATGCCGCGCCGCATCGCCCGCTCGAATGCCTGATCCGACCACGCGCCGATGCCGTCGTCCGGGTGGGGCGTGATGTTGGTGGCGAACACCTTGCCGAACGGCGTGTCGAGCGCGCGTCCGCCGGCCAGCGGCCTCAGCGGGTCGCTGGTGTGGCAGCCGGCGCAGTCGCCGAGCTTCGCCAGGTCCTCGCCCTCGGCGACCAGATAACGATCGAACGAGCCGGGAGCAGGTGGCGCGATTCTGTCGATTTCCGGATGCCACGCGAGCGCAGCCGCAGCGACCACTCCGGTGGCGCACACGAGTAAAATCCCTACCGCGAGTGCACCGCCTCGGGTCAAATGAAGCTCCTCCGACTCCGGACTATAACGCCGGGCGGCGCGTCCGGGTTCGGGCCTTTTTGGTCACGAACAGACGGGAGGGCCGGACCTCCTGCCGCAGCTGCTCGAAGGTACAGTCCTGCGGCCGCTTGTCCGGCCGCCAGCGCAGGAAGCGCGTGCCGTGCCGAAAGCGATCACCGCTGACGTGATCGTATTGTACCTCGGCGACCAGCTTGAGCTTCAAGGGCTCCCATTGCGCGCTGCGCTCGTTCGACCAGCGGCTCGGGCCGCCGGGTGCATCGCCCGTGAAACCCGGACCACCCTTCAGCGCCTCGACCTTGCGGGTCAGCGCCTCGCGCTTGTCGTCGGGGATGCCCGAGGTGAAGCCGACATGGTCCAGCTTGCCCTCGTCGTCGAACAGGCCGAGCAGGAGTGAGCCGACGAGCCGGCTGTTGCTGGCGTAGCGGAAGCCGCCGACGACGCAGTCGGCGGTGCGCAGGCACTTCACCTTCACCATCGCCCGCTCGCCCGACTTGTAGGACTCGCCGAGGCGCTTGGCGACGACGCCGTCGAGCGCACCGCCGCCGGCGCGCTTCAGCCAGCGCTCGGCCTCGGCGCGACTGGTGCTGGCAGGCGAGAGCCGCAGCGCCGGCGTCTCGTGCAGCCCTTCGAAGAAGGCCTCGAGCTGCTGGCGGCGCTCACTCAGAGGTCGGTCGCGCAGATCGACGCCACGCGGTGTCTGCAGCAGGTCGAAGGCGATCAGGATCGACGGCGTTTCAGCGGCGAGCTTCGCCACCCGGCTGGCCGCGGGATGAAGGCGCAGCTGCAGCGCGTCGAACGACAGGATCTCGCCGACCGGAATGGCGAGCTCGCCATCGAGGATGAAGCGCCTGGGCTTCAAGGCCTTCAGCGCCTCCACCATGTCGGGGAAGTAGCGCGCCAGCGTCTTGCCCGAGCGACTCAGCAACTCGACTTTGTCGCCGTCGCGCATCGCGAGGCAGCGGAAGCCGTCCCACTTGGGTTC
>DATGMK010000056.1:0-24348 GCA_035293665.1 Reyranella sp.
CCTCGATCCGCAAGGGCGCGGTCGATGCGGTCGTTGCCACCAGCAAGGCGAAGCTCACGGCGCCGCAGGTCGTGAACGAGCTCGAAGCCATCGCCAACGGGATCGCCAGGGGGGGCGGCACACCGCTCGCCGTGGCGAAGGACGGCAGGCTGCTGGGCGTCATCCATCTCAAGGACATCGTCAAGGGCGGCATCCGCGACCGCTTCGCGACCTTGCGGCGGATGGGCATCCGCACCGTCATGACCACCGGCGACAATCCGCTGACCGCGGCGGCGATCGCGGCGGAATCGGGCGTCGACGATTTCCTCGCCCAGGCCACGCCCGAGGCCAAGCTCGAGCTGATCCGCAAGGAGCAGTCGCAGGGCAAGCTGGTGGCGATGTGCGGTGACGGCACCAACGATGCGCCGGCGCTCGCCCAGGCCGATGTCGGCGTGGCGATGAACACCGGCACCATGGCCGCGCGGGAGGCCGGCAACATGGTCGACCTCGACAGCGACCCGGCCAAGCTCATCGAGATCGTCGAGATCGGCAAGCAGCTGCTGATGACCCGCGGCGCGCTCACCACCTTCTCGATCGCCAACGACGTCGCCAAGTATTTCGCCATCATCCCGGCGATGTTCGTAGCGTTCTATCCGCAGCTCCAGGCGCTGAACCTGATGCGCCTCGAGACGCCGCAGAGCGCCATCCTCTCCGCGATCATCTTCAACGCCCTGATCATCGTCGGGCTGATCCCGCTGGCGCTGCGCGGCGTGACCTACCGGCCGGCCGGCGCCTCGGCGCTGCTGTTGCGCAATCTCCTCGTCTACGGCCTCGGCGGCGTGATCGTGCCGTTCCTCGGCATCAAGCTGATCGACATCGCCATCACCGCGCTAGGCCTTGCGTGAGGCTCCCATGCTGAGAGAAATCCGTCCCGCGCTAGTCATGATCGTGATGCTGACCGCGGTCACCGGCCTCGTCTATCCGCTCGCCATGACCGGCATCGCCCAGCTCGTCTTTCCTTACCAGGCCAACGGCAGCCTGATCCGGAAGGACGACAAGATGATCGGCTCCGAGCTGATCGGCCAGAACTTCACCGGCGCCGGCTATTTCCACGGCCGGCCATCGGCGACCACCGACACCGATCCCAAGGATCCGACCAGGACGGTGCCGGCCCCCTACAACGCCGCCAATTCCTCGGGCAGCAATGCCGGCCCCACCTCCAAGGTGCTGATCGACCGCATCAGGGAGGACATTGCAAAGCTCAAGGCGGAGAACCGCGATGCTCCGGTGCCGATGGACCTGGTGACGACCTCGGCGAGCGGCCTCGATCCCGACATCTCGCCTGAAGCCACGCTATTCCAGGTACCGCGCGTCGCCAAGGCGCGCGGCCTGGATGAAGCCGAGTTGCGCCGCCTCGTCCAGGCTCACACCGAAAGTCGTCTGTTCGGCCTGATTGGCGAGCCACATGTGAACGTCCTGCGGCTGAACATGGCGCTCGACGCTCTGCCGAAGCGATGACAAGCTCGATGCCATGGTCGGCGCCTCCGAACAGACCCGCCCGTCGCCCGATGCCCTTCTGAAGGCGGCGCAGCGCGAGGGCCGCGGCAAGTTCAAGATCTTCTTCGGCGCCGCTCCCGGCGTCGGCAAGACCTACGAGATGCTGCTGGCCGCGCATCGCCGCAAGGCCGAGGGGGTCGACGTGGTGGTCGGCGTGGTCGAGACGCACGGCCGCGCTGAGACCGAGGCTCAGCTTGCCGGGCTCGAGGTCATTCCCCGCCGCAGCGTCGAGTACAGGGGCCGCGCCATCGAGGAGATGGATCTCGACGCCATCCTGGCGCGCCGCCCGCAGCTCGTGCTGGTCGACGAGCTCGCCCACAGCAACGCGCCCGGCAGTCACCATCCCAAGCGCTATGTCGACGTGCAGGATCTGCTGGCGGCCGGCATCGACGTCTATTCGACCATGAACGTGCAGCACGTCGAGAGCCTGAACGATGTGGTGGCGCGCATCACCCGCATCCGGGTGCGCGAGACGGTGCCCGATTCGGTCGTCGACTCGGCCGATGACCTCGAGCTGGTCGACACCACGCCGGCTGATCTCATCGCGCGACTGGGCGAGGGCAAGGTGTACGTCCGCGAGCAGGCGCAGCGCGCGCTGAAGCACTACTTCTCGCCGGGCAACCTGACGGCGCTGCGCGAGCTGGCGCTGCGGCGCACCGCCGAGCGGGTCGACGAGCAGATGCTGAGCTACATGCGCGAGCATGCGATCACCGGCCCGTGGGGCGCGGGCGAGCGCGTGCTGGTGTGTGTCGATCCCGGACCGGACTCCGCCAACACAGTGCGCGCCGCCAAGCGCACCGCCCAGAACCTGGATGCCGAGCTCATCGCCCTCTATGTCGAGACCGATCGGCATGTGCTGCTGAGGGAGGCCGAACAGGCACGGCTGGCCGAGACGCTGCGGCTGGCCGAACAGCTCGGCGCCGAAGTTGTGCGCGCGCCGGGCCGGTCGGTCGTCGAGGAGATCCTGTCGCTCGCCCGCTCGCGCAACATCACGCGCGTGGTGGTCGGCAAGTCGCGCCGTTCGCGCTGGTTCGAATTGCGCCATGGTTCGGTGGTCGACGAGCTGGTGCGCAGCGGCTCGGGCCTCGTGGTCGAGGTCGCGCCGTCGGCCGACAGGCCCGAGCCCGCCGGCCACATCGACTGGCTGCTGGGCGCGCCGCGCCGGATCAGCCCCTACCTGGAGGGCGCGCTCACGACGGCGCTGGCCAGTGCCGCCGGTCTGGCTATCAACGCCTTCATCGATCTGCCGAACATCTCGCTGGTCTACGTCGTGCCGGTGATGGCGGCGGCGGCGAGGCACGGGCTGGTGCCCTCGCTCTGGGTCTCGACGCTCTCGGTCCTGAGCTTCAACTTCTTTTTCCTGCCCCCGCTCTACCAGTTCACCATCGCCGACCCGGCGAACGTGCTGGCGCTGTTCCTTTTCATGTTCGTGGCGGTGGCCGCCAGCGCCCTCGGTACGCGCACCCGCGCCCAGGCGGAGGCGGCGCGGCGCGAGGCGCGCACCACGGCGGAGCTCTATGGCTTCAGCCGCAAGATCGCAGGTGTCATCGACCTCGACGACCTGTTGTGGATCGTGGTGACGCAACTCGCGCGGCTGACCGGCGCCGAAGTCGCCATCCTGATGCCGGAGAAGAGTCCGGCCGAGACCGGAAGGCTGGTGCTGCGCGCGGCTTTTCCGCCGGACAGCGAGTTCACCGAGGCCGATCTCGCCGCCGCCCGCTGGTCATGGGACGCCGAGCGGCCGACCGGCCGCGGCACCGATACGCTGCCGGGCGGACGCTGGCTGTTCATGCCGATCCGGACCAGCCGTTCCTCGATCGGCGTGATCGGCGTGCTGTCCAAGGGAGAGATCGGGCTGCCCGCGCCGGCGCGCCATTTGCTCGAGGCGGTGGGCAACCAGGCCGCCGTCGCGATCGAGCGCGTGGCGCTGGCGGCCGACATCGATCAGGCGCGACTGCGCGAGGAGCGCGAACGGTTGCGCTCCGCCATGCTCACCTCGGTGAGCCACGACCTGCGCACGCCGCTCGCCTCCATCTTGGGCGCCTTGTCCAGCCTCAAGAGCTACAGCGATCGCTACGACGAGGCGACGCGCAGCGAATTGCTGGCCACGGCGCTGAGCGAGGCCGAGCGGCTCGACCGCTTCGTCGGCAATCTGCTCGACATGACCCGGCTCGACGCCGGCGTGATCGTGCCCCGGCGCGAGGCCGTGGATGTCGGCGACCTGGTCTCCACGGCGCTGCGCCGCGCGGCGCCGCTGTTGAAGGACCACGTCGTCACTTCGAATGTCGAGCCTGATCTGCCGACCCTGTCGCTCGACTTCGTGCTGACCGAACAGGCGCTGTTCAACATTCTCGACAACGCTGCCAAATATTCGCCGGGCGGCGGGCGCCTCTCGATCGACGCGCGGCGAGGCGGTCCCGACGCTGGCGGCTGGGTCGAGATCGTGGTGCGCGACGAGGGGCCGGGGATCAGTCCGGCGGCGCTCGACCGGCTGTTCGACAAGTTCTATCGCGCCGACGACGGCGACCGACGCCGCGCCGGCACGGGCCTGGGCCTCGCCATCGCCAAGGGCTTCATCGAGGTGCAGGGCGGCACGATCGCCGCCCGCAACCGCAGCGATCGCAGCGGCGCCGAATTCGTGGTGAGTTATCCGACATGACCGGTGACGCCGTACAAATCCTGATCGTCGAGGACGAGCCGCCGATCCGCCGCCTGCTGCGCGCGACGCTGGGTGCGCATGAGTACCGGACGGTCGAGGCGGCGAACGGCGCCGAAGCGCTCACCGCGCTGCGCCATCATCGGCCGGACCTGGTGTTGCTCGATCTCGGCCTGCCCGACATCGACGGGCTGAAGCTGATCGGCAGGATCCGCGAGGCCGGGCCGGTGCCGATCGTCGTGCTGTCGAGTAGGGGTGACGAGGCAGCAAAAGTTGCGGCGCTCGATTCAGGCGCCGACGACTACGTCACCAAGCCGTTCGGCGCCGACGAGCTGATGGCCCGCCTGCGCGCCGCGCTGCGCCATCGCCTGCAGCAGCAGGGCGCGGACAAGACCTTTACCAGCGACGATCTCAGCGTCGACCTGGTGCGGCGGCTGGTGAGGCGCGGGCCGGAGGACGTGAAGCTTTCGCCCAAGGAGTACGACATCCTCGAGCAACTCGTGATCCATGCCGGCAAGGTGCTGACCCACAAGCATCTGCTGCGCGAGGTGTGGCGCGACGAATCGGTCGATCCGCAGTATCTCAGGGTCTATGTCCGTCAGCTCCGGCAGAAGATCGAGGCCGATCCCGCCACCCCCCGGCACGTGCTGACCGAGCCCGGGATCGGCTACCGGCTGGTCTGACCTACGCCGCGACCAGGGCGGCGATGGCGAAGTAGTGGAACGTCGCGCCGACCAGCACGCAGCCGTGCCACAGGGCCCGGCTGTAGCGGCGCAGCGACAGATGGAAGATCACGCCGCCGGAATAGACGAGGCCGCCCAGCACGATCAGGGCCAGAATGCCGGTCGGCACCGACGCCCACAGCTCCTCCATCACGAACAGGCCGATCCATCCCTGCAGCAGATACAGCGCGACCGATATCCGTTCGATGGCGTGCGGGCGGAAGAGCTTGAGCACCACGCCGACGGCGGCGATCACCCATACGGCGAGGATGACCGCGAAATTCCAGGGCGAGTCGAGCCCAAGGGCCGCGACCGGCGTGTAGGTGCCGGCGATCATCACGAAGATCGCCGCGTGATCGAGCCGGCGCAGCCAGTCGCGCCGCGGATGCGACCGCATCACATGATACAGCGCCGAGCAGGTCAGCATGGCGAGCAACCCCGCCACGTAGACGCTCACCGGGACGAGCGGGTGTCTTTCCGTCGCGCAGGCGGCCACCACGACCAGGCCGACCGCGCCGACCACGCCGCAGACGAGTCCGACCGCGTGGACGATCCAGTCGGCCAGGATCTCGCGGTCGAGCGGAATCCTGCGGGAGGGTTTGCTGGGCGATGTCATGAGGGCGGCAGCCTTGCACGTGCTCACATGACGCGTCCACCGGGCCGGGCTAGAGCGATTTCCGTTCAGATGGAACCGCGCGCGCACGGTTATCGCTTCCATCGACCAATGGGCGCGCGGTTCCATCTGAACGGAAATGCGCGCACGGGCGATATTTGTTGCAACAGGCATATTCCGTCCGGCCGATTCCGGCCGGACGGAATATGTTCTAGGCTCGCCGTTCCAGAACGGAGGAAACGATGGCCGAGAGCGAGCTGTACAAGAAGGGCACCGCGATCCGATCCAAGCTGATGGGCGCCAAGTATGCCGAGAACATGAACAAGTCGGTCTACGACGACCCGATCATGAAGAAGTTCGGCGACTATGCCCGCGAGGCGGTGTTCGGCATGCTGTGGGACCGTCCCGGCCTCGATCTCAAGACCAAGGCGCTGATCTGCGTGATCTCCGACACCGCCCAGGCGCGCTGGCCCGAGCTCGCGATCCATCTGCGCATGGCGCGTAACCAGGGCTGGACCGAGGACGAATTGTCCGAGGCGCTGATGCATCTCTGCGGCTATATCGGCCTGCCGTCGGTGCGCGAGGCGCTGATCACGGCGAAGGAAGTCTTCCACGAGATGCGGAACGAGAAATAATGCTTCTAATGACGGAGAGCGATCTGCCCTTGAGGCGGATCGCTCGCGGCAAGGTCCGGGACGTGTACGAGGTCGAGGGTGACCGGCTGTTGCTGGTGGCCACCGACCGCGTCAGCGCCTACGACGTGGTGATGGCCGAGCCCATCCCGCTGAAGGGCGCGGTGCTGACCCAGACCAGCGCGTGGTGGTTCCGCCAGCTCGGGGCGCTGGTGAAGCATCACATGATCTCGGCCGACGGCGACGAGATCATCGAGCACGTGCCGGCGCTGGAGGGCCACCGCCAGACGATCGCCGGCCGCTCGATGCTGTGCAGGCGCGGTACGGTGTTCCCGATCGAATGCGTGATCCGCGGTTATCTCTCGGGCTCGGCCTGGCGTGAATATGCCAAGCAGGGAACGCTGGCCGGCGAGACGCTACCGGGTGGCCTGAAGGAGAGTGGCCGACTCGATCCGCCGATCTTCAGCCCGGCGACCAAGGCCGAGAGCGGGCATGACGAGAACATCACCGTCGGCCGCATGCGGGAGATCCTGGGCGCCGATGTGACCGCCGAGCTCGAGCGGCTGACGCGCGCCGTCTACACGAAGGGCCGTGACGTGGCGCTGGAGCGCGGCATCATCATCGCCGACACCAAGTTCGAGTTCGGCCGCACGCGACAGGGCGAGATCATCCTGATCGATGAGGTGATGACGCCCGACAGCTCGCGCTTCTGGCCGGCCGACGGCTATCAGCCCGGCAAGCCGCAGCCCAGCTTCGACAAGCAGCCGCTACGCGACTGGCTCGACGTCGAGCGCCATGCCGGCCGCTGGAACGGCGACGCACCTGCACCGAAGCTGCCGCCGGAAGTCGTCGACGCCACGAGCAGGCGCTACCTCGAGGCCTACCGCCGCCTGACGGGCAGCCCGCTGGAGTTCTAACTCAAGCTCATCGGACCGCGGACCTCCAGGTCCGCCTCATGATTGAGCGCATTCTGATGCGCGCATGAGCGGACCGGAGTTCGCGGTCCGATGACTATCGCGGCGGGACGGTGATCCTGTTGTCGCGCAGACGTTGCTCGAGATAGGGGATCGCCTTGTCGGTGCGGCCCTTGTTGCAGTCGTCGAGCGCGCCGAGAATGTTGAGATCCGGTGCCATGCGCCCCTCGGCGCCGGCCCCGCCGATATATCGCGAGGCGTGGTTGCCGAGCTTGTTGCAGTAGGCCCTGTCGTCGGTTTGGGCGAAAGCAGTCGAAGAAAGCGCTGCAAGCAGCGCGAACACACAGTAACGCTTCATCGTCATCCTAGCGGGGTGGCAAAGTCACGTCGGCGCTGCGCAGCCTCTGCTCGAGGGTCGCAATGCCGGCGGCGGCCTTGCCGTGCTTGCACTGCTCCAGGGCGACGATCATGTCGGGATCCGGCTTGCTTTCGCCATTGATCTGCCGGCCACGGAAACGCACGGCGAGATCGTAAAGCTGCGTGCAATAGGCGAGGTCACTGGCTTGCGCCATGCTCGCGTCCGGCGAGAAGGGCGCCATCGCTGCAAGCAGGAAGAGGTGTCTCTTCATCGCGGCCTTCTAACATCCCCGGCATGACATTTGCACCTCGTGCGATGCTAGAATTGCCGCAATCAAGGGGATTTGAGGGGGCCATGGGCATCACGATCCGGTTATCGGCAATCGCCGCGTTGTCATTCGCCGCGTTCGGCGCGCAGGCGCAGCAGATGAGCGCGGTGACGCAGCTCGGCTGGCTGCGCAACGGCGAGTACGCGCCGATCATGATGGCCGAGGCCAAGGGCTACTTCAAAGAAGAGGGCATCGACCACAAGATCGTCGATGGCGGTCCGGGCAAGAACCCAATCCCGATCGTCGCCGTCGGCCAGGCGCAGTTCGGTCTCGCCACGAACGGCATGGCGCTGGTCACGGCACGGCTCGCCAAGGATCCGGTCGACGTGGTTGCCGTCGGCACGCTGTTCCAGCAGGCGCCGACGGCCTATCTCACCATCACAGATCCCGGCGCGCCGAAGCCCAAGCCGAAGGACGTCGAGGGCAAGACGCTGGGCACGCAGCCCGGCACCGAGTTCATGTTCAAGGCCTTCGCCAAGGTGAACGGCATCGACGAGGCGAAGGTCAAGGTCGTCACCGCGCAAGCGACCGTCGAGCCGCTGATGGTCGGCAAGATGGACTACTTCCTCGGCTGGATCGTCAACCAGACCTACCAGATCGAGCAGGAAGCGGCGAAGCCCGATGCGCCACCGACGGTGAAGGGCAAGACCTGGCAGGCGCTGCGGCTCGCCGATCTCGGCGTTCGCACCTACACCGACGTGATCTTCACGTCGGGCGACACGCTCAAGAAGAATCCGGAGCTGGTGAAGCGCTATCTGCGCGCCGTGCAGAAGGGCATGCAGTTCGTGATCGACCATCCCGACGAGGCGGTCGAGATCCTGTCCAAGTTCCCGGGCCAGACCGAGGATGCCAAGAAGCTCGCTTGGCGCTTCAAGATTCAGAACCCGTTGTTCCAGAGCGACTACGCCAGGCAGAACGGTTTGCTCATCATGGATCCGGCGGTGTGGACGGCGATGATCGGCTTCCTCAAGGAGGGCGAGCAGATCCCGAAGACGATCCCGGCGTCGGAAGTCGCGACGAACGAGTTCTTTACGAAGAAGTGATGCCTGTCCCCTCGTCTCGACCGGAGCGCGAAGCGCGGAGCGGAGAGACCTTGTCTCTGCAAATGGGCGTCCAATCGTGGAGAAAAGGTGCCTCGACTTCGCTTCGCTCCGCTCGGGACGACGGAATTCTTCGTGGGTTTCCATAATGGCCTCTCCCATCTCCATTCGCGGCGTCTCGCGCCGCTTCGGCGAGACGGTCGCGCTGCGGACGGTGGATCTCGAGGTCGCGGCCGGCGAGTTCATCGCGCTGGTCGGGCCCTCGGGCTGCGGCAAGACGACTTTGTTGCGCATCGTCGCCGACCTGGTCGATCCCTCGACCGGCGAGGTACGGATCGGCAACGCGACCGCCGCCGAGGCGCGGCGGCAGCGGCTGCTCGGCCTGGTGTCGCAGCGGCCGGCGGTGCTGCCGTGGAAGCGGGCGATCGACGACGTGCGCTTCACCCAGAAGATCGCGGGCAAGGTCGGCTTCGATCCGGCCAAGGTGCTGCGCGAGTTCGGCCTCGAGGGCCACGAGAACAAGCGGGCACGCCAGCTCTCGGGTGGCATGCTGCAGCGGGTCAACATCGCCTCGGCGATGGCGCACGATCCGGCGGTGCTCCTCATGGACGAGCCGTTCGCCGCCCTCGACGAGATGAAGCGCGAGGAGATCGGCGAATGGTTCGATCGCGAGCTCGCCGTGCGTCCCAAGACCGTCCTGTTCGTCACCCATCACATCGACGAGGCAGTGATGCTGGCCGACCGGCTGCTGGTCTTCTCGCCGTCGCCGGGCCGCGTGCTGGAAGTGGTTTCGGTGCCCGTGCCGCGGCCCCGCGATGCCAGCTTTCGCCAGGACCCGCGCTTCGTCGCGATCGCCGGGCACGTCCGCAGCCTGCTCATGCACCGAACCGTGGACGCGGCATGAGGGACGCCGCGTTGAGCTGGTCGCTGCGCGTGGCGACGCCGATCCTGTCGGTGCTGGGCCTGTGGTATCTCGCGATCTTCTTTTCCGGCCTGCCGGCCTTCGTGATTCCGCGTCCCGAACGCGTGCTCGACGTGCTGTGGGTCGACCGGGCCTTCATCTTCGAGCACCTGCTGGCCACGCTCGAGGTCGCGGGCTTCGGCTTCCTGTGGGCCAACATCGCCGGCATCGGTTTGGCCGTCCTGTTCGACCTGCTGCCGCCCACCCGCCACATGCTGATGCCGGCAGCGATCACCCTGCGCAACGTGCCCTATATCGCGCTGATTTCCGTGCTGATGCTGGCGTTCGGCGATTCGATCCTGAGCAAGACCACGATCGTGGCGCTGTCGGGCTTCTTCCCGGTGCTGGTCAACACCCTGCAGGGCCTGCGCTCGGCCGACGAGGTCCAGCTGGACCGCATGCGCATCCTGAACGCGAGCTGGTGGCAGACCTTCAGCCAAGTGCGTCTACCGTACGCGATCCCCTCGATCGTGGCAGCGCAGGAGATCACGGGTTCGGGCGCCATCATCGTGGCGATCGCCGCCGAGTGGATGATCTCCTCGACCGGGCTGGGCTACGTCATCAACAACGCGATGCAGAATTATCGCGGTGACAAGGTCTATGCCGTGGCTCTGCTCGCGACGGCACTGTCCTTTCTGATATATTCGTTGGTCCATTGGCTGGGGCGGCGGCTCGACTGGCGGGCCGGCGATCCGCGCCGGTAACGGAGGCTCACATGGCAGCAGGACTCTCGGCCCAAGCCCAGGCGATGCCGGCCAGCATCCCGGTGATCGACGTCGGCGGCCTCTACAGCGACGATCCCGCGGCCAAGAAGGCGGTCGCCGCCAAGATCGGCGCGGCCTGCGACGAGATCGGCTTCTTCTACGCGGTGAACCACAACGTGCCCGTCGAGACGATCGACAAGGCCGTGGCTGCGGTCGACGAGTTCTTCCATCTGCCCGTCGAGGAGCGGATGAAGGTCGAGTGCGACCGCAACAATCGCGGCTATCGCAAGGTCGGCGACACCATCCACGCCAACGGCAAGGCGTCGGCGCGCGACAGCTTCGACTTGGGCTTCCCGGTGACGGAGGACGATCCCGAGGTGAAGGCCGGCACGCCGCTCTACGCGCCCAACCGGTGGCCGCAGAACCCGCCGGGTTTCCGCGAGGCGCTCGAGACCTATTACGGCGAGACGTACAAGCTCGGCATGAAGCTGCTCGAAGGCTTCGCGTTGCACTTCGGCAAGCCGGAGGACTTTTTCACCCGGCACTTCACCAAGCCGGTCGCCGACATGGTGATCAACCACTATCTCGGCGCCGCCGGCCTGCACATCTCCGACCAGGCCTCGGGCCCACACACCGACCACGGCATCGTCACCATCCTGTGGCAGGACAATCTCGGCGGCCTCGAGGTGATGGGCAAGGACGGCGAATACTTCTCGGTGCCGCCGATCCGCGGCAGCTACGTGATCAACATCGGCGAGCTGATGAAGCGTTGGACCAACGGCCGCTTCAAGGCGACCATCCATCGCGTCGTCCATCTGCAGGACAAGCCGCGCTATTCCATGCCGCTGTTCTGCAACCCCAACTTCCGCACCACCGTCGATCCGAGGGACCTCGGCGTCAGCGATGCCGACGCCAAGTATCCGCCGGTGATGTCGGGCGACTTCCTGCTGAGCCGCTTCAAGGCCACCCGCAAGCTGTGGGGCGCGGAGAACGCCGCCACTGTCTCCAACGACGACAAGCTGGTCGAGCGCCCGAAGGATTAAACGTCGGGACTAATCGCCCAGCGACGTCAGGAAGTGGTGCACCGGCGCGTTCAGCCAGACCTTCTTGTCGTTGAGCGGCCGGCACTTGGAATGCCACGGCTCGCGCCGCCACTTGGTCTTGGCCTTGGTTACGGTCGGCGGGCGCGGGATCACGTAAAGCGCGGGCTCGCGCGCGTCGTTCTTGACCGGGCAGGCGACCCATGCCGCGAGGCTCATGCGCAGGTCGTTGAGCCGGAATTCCAGCGTGTTGTCGTGCGTGAACACCGGCATCATCGAGCCCTTGCGGCCGAGCTTCTGCACGTTGAGCAGCAGCGCCACCCGGAACTCGAGCTCGGCGTAGGCCGCGTCGCCCTCGATCGATTGCCGGTCGTGCTCCGACAGGAACGGCCGCGACGGCCACGGCTCGCGCGCCGTCCAGGGGTGGGAATGGAAGTCGCCGAGGAACTTGAGATTCGGCCAGTAGGTCGGCAGCGCCTTGTTGACCGTCTCCAGCCCGCGAGACGGGATCACCGAGCTGCGGCCGCGTTCGGCATTGGTGTCGACGATCGCCACCTCGACGTTGAAGCAGCGGCCCTTGCTCGGCGTCATGGTCTCGTAGCCCCAGAGCAGGCCGAAGGTTTCTCGTTGTCGTGTCAATCGACCTGACTTGCCGCACCGGCCCGGCACCAGGAAGCTTTCGATGGTGGCGATCACCATGCTCTGGAAGGCGGCCTCGGAGACGTTGACCAGGTAATCGAACTTGCCGGTGGTGGACATGGCGGCGATTTTACGACGCCCCATCTGACAGCCCTAAGAAACTAGAGTCGGAACTTTCGCAGCCTGAGGGCGTTCCCGACCACGCTGACCGACGACAGCGCCATCGCGGCGGCGGCGATCATCGGGCTAAGTGTAAGTCCCATAAGGGAATATAGCGCACCGCCGGCAATCGGCACGCCGAGTGCGTTGTATGCGAACGCGAAAAATAAATTCTGGCGAATGTTCCTCATCGTACCGTGCGACAAATGCCGCGCCCGAACGATGCCCCTGAGGTCGCCCTTAACCAAGGTGACGCCGGCGCTCTCGATGGCGATGTCCGTGCCGGTGCCCATGGCGATGCCGACGTCGGCTGCGGCCAGCGCCGGCGCATCATTGATGCCGTCGCCCGCCATCGCCACGACCCGCCCTTCGCTCTTGAGCTGTTGCACCGTGCGCGCCTTGTCCTCGGGCAGCAGCTCCGACTGGAAGCCGTCGAGCCCGAGCGCGCCGGCAACGGCCTCGGCGGTCTTCCGGTTGTCGCCGGTCAGCATGACGATGCGCAGGCCGTCGGCGCGCAAGGCGGCGATCGCGGCCGCGGCGCTCTCCTTCACGGGATCCTCGAAGCGGATGGTGCCGGCGAGCTTGCCGTCGACCGCCAGCATGACGGGACGCTGGAAGATGCCGAGATCGACGCCGTTTTCCTTCAGGAAGCGCGCCGTGCCCAACAGAAGCCGCTTGCCTTCGACCGTGCCCGACACGCCGCGTCCGGCATGACTGCGAAACTCCATCACCGGCGCCGGCACCATGCGCCGCTCGCGCGTGAACTCGACGATCGCGCGGGCGATCGGATGCTCGCTGTTCTGCTCGAGGCTGGCGGCGAGCCGCAGCGTCTCGAGCCCGCCGGTGACTTCGGTGATCTCGGGCCGGCCCTCGGTCAGCGTGCCGGTCTTGTCGATCACCAGCGTGTCGACCTTCTCCAGCCGCTCCAGCGCGTCGGCATTGCGAATCAGCACGCCGGCCGCGGCGCCGCGGCCGACGCCCACCATGATCGACATCGGCGTGGCGAGACCGAGCGCGCACGGGCAGGCGATGATCAGCACCGCCACCGCCGCCATCAGGGCATTCTCGAACACCGGCGGCGGGCCCCACAGGGTCCAGCCGACCGCGGCGATCACGGCCGCCAGCAGCACCGCCGGCACGAACCAGCCCGACACGGTATCGGCGAGCCGCTGGATCGGCGCGCGGCTGCGCTGCGCCTCGGACACCAGCTTGACGATGCGCGCCAGCACGGTGTCGGCGCCGACCTTGTCGGCGGTCATGACGAACGCGCCGCTGCGGTTGACCGTGCCGCCGATCACCTTCGCGCCGGACTCCTTGGCGACCGGCATGGCCTCGCCGGTGATGCTCGATTCGTCGACCTCCCCGTTGCCCTCGCTGACGATGCCGTCGACCGGCACCTTCTCGCCCGGCCGCACGCGCAAGCGATCGCCGACGGCGATGGCGTCGATCGCCACCTCTTCGTCGCCGTCCTTGCCGATGCGCAGTGCCGTGCGCGGCGCGAGGCCCAGCAGGCTGCGCACGGCGCCCGAGGTCGCCTCGCGGGCGCGCAGCTCGAGCACCTGGCCCAGCAGCACCAGCACGATGATGACCGCCGCCGATTCGAAATACACGGGCCGGCCGAGCGGCGTGGCGACGAGGCTGTAGAGGAACGCCGTGCCGGTGCCGAGCGCGATCAGGGTGAACATGTTGAATGACATTCGGGCGACAGATTGCGCGCCGCGCATGAAGAACGGCCAGCCGGCCCACAGCACGACCGGCGTGGCAAAGACGAGCTGGAGCCAGGCCGACAGGGCGTGCGAGATCGGCAGGACGTGCCCGCCCATATCCAGCGCCACGACCGGCACCGTGAGCGTGCCGCCGATCCACAGCCTTCGCGTGAAGTCGGCCAGCTCGGCATTCGGGCCCTGGTCGAGCGTCACCTCCTCGGGCTCGAGCGCCATGCCGCAGATCGGGCAGCTGCCCGGCCCGGGTTGGCGCACCTGCGGGTGCATGGGGCAGGTGTAGATCGTGCCGGACGGCCCAGCGGGCGTCGGCCGCGAGACGACCTCGGCTGGCTTCAGGTAGCGGTCGGGCTCGGCGGAGAATTTCGCCAGGCACCTGGGATTGCAGAAGTAATAGGTGCGCCCCGCATGCGCGCTGACGTGCCTCGCCGTGGCGGCGTTCACCTTCATGCCGCAGACGGGGTCGATGGCGATGCCGGGATCGGTGTCGGAGGAAGGAGAGGGGACGGTACGCGTATCCATGGCTTGCTATCTATACCCTACGGGGGTATGGTTCAAGCTATGGACGAGAAGCTCAAGAAATCGCAGCTCGCCCGGCTCGGCCGCATCGAGGGCCAGGTGCGCGGCGTGGCACGCATGGTCGAGGAAGACCGCTACTGCATCGACGTGATCACCCAGGTGCGCGCCGTCCGCGCCGCGCTCGACAAGGTCGAGCAGGAGATCCTGCACGACCATCTCCAGCACTGCGTCGCCCACGCCTTCCACGCCGGCAGCGAGCGCGAGCGCCTGACCAAGATCGAGGAGCTGATGGAAGTCCTCGACAGCCGGCGCCGGTGACGGCTTGGCGATGTGGCTCTCCCGGTGGCTCTGGCTGATCGCGCTGGCGGCATTCGTCTGCCCGCCCGCGATCGCGGCTGCGGCGACGACGGGAAGGGCCAAGGCTTCGGTTTCGCATCACTGCACGGATGGTTCACCGCCACCCTGCCCGGAGAACGGCAGTGCGCGGCATGCCGCCGGTCTTTGCTGTCCCTTCATGGCACAGGCCATGGCTGTGCTGCCGCCGGCCGTCGTCCTCGAACGACTGGATGACGGCGATAGCTTTCCTGCTTCCGCCGGTCGCGGTCTGACCGGCCTGTCGCCTCACCAGGATCCGCCGCCGCCCCGAGTCTGAAACCGCTCACGCCGTTCCCCTTTCAGACACGGAGTCGATCATGTTGTTCCGACGTTTTCCCGTCGGCGCATGGGCATTGGCGCTTGCCATGTCCGCGTCGGCGCACGCTTTCCGTCGCGACCAGGACGGAGGCGGCCGATGATCACACGTCGCCGCTTCGTCGAGGGCCTCGCCGCCGGCGGCGTCGGTGCCCGCATCCTGTCATCATCCGCATCGGCGATGCCGGTGCTGGCCGGGCCCGTGGTCGATCTCACCATCGGCGCCCTGCCGGTCAACATCGCCGGCCGCCCGCGGATTGCCACAGCGGTGAACGGCTCGCTGCCGGGGCCGACGCTGCGCTTTCGCGAAGGTGACACCGTCACCGTCAAGGTGCGCAACACTCTCAGCGAAAGCACGTCGATCCACTGGCACGGCCTCTACCTGTCGAACGCCATGGACGGCGTGCCCGGCCTCACCTTCCGCGGCATCGCGCCAGGCGAGACCTTCACCTATCGTTTCCCGATCAAGCAGGCCGGCACCTACTGGTACCACAGCCACAGCGGCATGCAGGAGCAGACCGGCCTCAGCGGTCCGCTGATCCTCGAGCCGCGCGGCCGCGAGCCCTACACCTACCAGCGCGACTACGTCGTGATGCTGACGGACTGGACCGACGAGGAGCCGATGAGCATCGTCGCCAACCTCAAGCAGCAGAGCGACTACTACAACCTGCACCGCCGCACGCTCGGCGCTTTCGCGGGCGACGCCAAGCGCGCCGGCCTGTCGGCCACGGTCGACGATCGGATGATGTGGGGCAGGATGCGGATGAGCCCGACCGACATCCAGGACGTCTCCGGCGCCACCTACACCTTCCTGATGAACGGCCAGCCGCCGGCCGCCAACTGGACGGCACTGTTTGCGCCGGGCGAGAGCGTGCGGCTGCGCTTCATCAACGGCTCGTCGATGACGACCTTCGACATACGTATCCCCGGCCTCGAGCTGCGCATCGTCGCGGCCGACGGATCGGACGTCGAGCCGGTGGTCGTCGAGGAGTTCCGCATCGGCGTGGCCGAGACCTACGACGTGATCGTGCGGCCTCGATCTGGCGCCTACACGCTTTTCGCCCAGGCCCAGGACCGAACCGGCTACGCCCGCGGCACGCTGGCCGTCCAGCCCGGCATGACGGCGGCCGTCCCGCCCCTCGATCCGCCGCCGCTGCGCACCATGGCCGACATGGGCATGTCGCATGAAGGCCGCGGCAGCATGGGCAACATGCCCAGCATGGACCATGCGGGGATGGGCCCGATGGGGGGCTCGATGGCCGGGATGGATCACGCGGCGATGGGCCATGCCACGCCGGCGAAGGAGATCCCGACCAGCAACGCCGACGGCGTCGATCCGCGGTCGCTGAGCGGCAAGCCCAACGTCGACAATGTCGCGATGATGCCCAAGGACCGCCTGGGCGAGCCGGGCACCGGCCTAGACGGCAACGGCCGCCGCGTCCTGACCTATCGCGACCTGCGCTCGATCGCACCGCATGCGCCGACCGTGCCGCAGCGCGCGATCGAGTTCCACCTGACCGGCAACATGGAACGCTGGGTGTGGGGCTTCAACGGCATGAAATTCTCGGAGGCGCAGGCGGTGCGCGTGCGGCTCGGCGAGCGCATCCGCTTCGTGCTGATCAACGACACCATGATGGAGCACCCGATCCACCTGCATGGCTACCTGTTCGAGCTCGAGAACGGGCAGGGAGACCGGCTGCCGCTGAAGCACACGGTCAACGTCAAGCCGGGCGAACGGCTCGGCCTCGTCTTCACCGCCGACCAGCCCGGCCATTGGGCGTTCCACTGCCACCTGCTCCATCACATGGAGATGGGCATGTTCCGCACGGTGCTGGTGTCGTGAAAGCGCTCTTCCTCGCCTGGCTTCTTATGGTCGGGCTCGCCAACGGCGTCGCCGCTCAGACGAACGACGCCGCGCCGTTCGGCCCGCCGGTCATGGATGACCACGTCTTCTATCATCTGATGCTGAACCAGCTCGAAGGCCGGTTCGGCATGACCAGCAGCTTCCGCTGGAGCGGCGAGGCCTGGCTCGGCACCGACGAGCACCGGCTGTGGCTGCGCAGCGAGGGCAGGCTGGCCGACAGCCGCGTCGACGACGGCCAGCACGAGCTGCTCTACGCCCGGCCGATCAGCCCCTATCTCAATGCCATGGTGGGCGGCCGTTACGACGGCGATTCGGCACCGGGCCGCGGCTGGGGCGCGATCGGCATCGAGGGACTGGCGCCGCTGTTCTTCCACGTCGCCGCAACGGCTTACGTCAGCGGCGACGGCCATCTCGCGGCGAAGCTCGAGGGCAGCTATGACCTGCTGCTGACGCAGAAGCTGGTCTTGCAGCCCCAGGTCGAGATGAACTTCTACACCAAGGACGATCCGGCGCGGGACGTCGGCAGCGGGCTGGCGGACATCGATGCCGGCCTGCGCCTGCGCTACGAGATCACGCGCAAGGTCGCGCCCTATGTCGGCGTGACCTATGCGGGCAAGGTCGGCGGCACGGCCGGCTTCGCCCGCGCGTCGGGCCATGCGACCGACGAAGTCCGCTTCACGCTCGGCCTGCGGACATGGTTTTGAGAGGGAGAGTCTCCATGCACAGGTGTCTCATGTCTCTGGCGGTCGCGGCTGCAGTGGCCGTTCCTCCGGCCCTTGCGCAATCGCCTTACGCGGGACTGCAGAGCCGTCCGGTCAAGGCGCTGTCGGATCAGCAGATCGCCGACTTGAGGGCGGGCCGGGGCATGGGCCTGGCGCTGCCGGCAGAGCTGAACGGCTACCCCGGCCCGAGTCACGTCCTCGACCTGGCGGACCAGCTCGGCTTGAGCGCCGAGCAGCGCGCGGCCGTGCGCCACCAGTTCGAGGCGATGAAGGCCGAGACGATCCCGATCGGCGAGCGGCTGATCGGCCAGGAGGCGGCGCTGGACGCGCTGTTCGCCGCGCACAAGGCGACGTCGACGTCGGTTGCGGCGGCCGCAGCCGAGATCGGGGCGACAGAGGGAAAGCTGCGCGCGGCCCACCTCAAGTATCATCTCGCGACGCTGGACCTGCTGCAGCCGGCGCAGGTCGAGCGGTACGCCGAGCTGCGCGGCTACCGCGACGGCATGCCGATGCACCATCACCACCATCCTGGCGACTAGAGCGCCCACCTGTCGCGATCAGCCGAGGCAGGATGGCCCGGTGCCGCTACAATGCATACAATTGGTCTCAGTTTCGCTCGCCCAAATCCTGTTACAAGGGCATTATTGCGTTATCACTGATTGTTTTCGTGTCTGTATTTCAAGGAGATAGGCCGCTGACGGCACGTTCTGCCGAACGGTCTCGTAACGCAGCCATGCACAATCGCTCCCGCAAGCCGCTCGACGTGCTGGTCGTCGAGGATCATCGGCCGATCTGCGACCAGATGGCCGACTTCCTACGCCGCGGCGGGCTCTCGGTGCTGGGCAGCTACTCCGCTGCAGAGGCGCTGGCCGTTGCCGGCGAGTACCAGCCGCGGGTGCTGATCCTCGACTACAATCTTCCGGACGTGGACGGCATCGAGCTGGCCCGCCAGCTGCGCGCGACCTTGGAAGACGCAGCCATCATCATGATGTCGGGACGCATCGAGGGAATCTCGGAAAGCACCCTCGCCGACGTGCGCATCAACGTCTTCCTCAACAAGCCCGTCCCGCTGGTGCCGCTGCGCCGGGCGGTGGAACGGCTCGCCCGCGGGGATGGCGCGGCGGCCAGGCCGACTCCTTCGGCGGGCGGCTGGCTGTCCACCGGATGGGGCGGCAAGCGTGGCTGAGGTGGCTCGGCGCCCAGGCCCACCTCCTGTCGCTGTGAGTTCCGCGATGAGCGAAAGCCTGCTCGTCAGGCGCCTCCGGTCGCTCCCGCGGCGGGTCGCCGCTTATCGGCGGATGGCCCTGCCGCAGCTGAGGCTGCTCACCGGGCTGGGAGGCATGCGCTGGGCCGCCATCTGCGTGCTGATCGGCGTAGCCTGTACCGCGATCGCGTTCGGCGAGATCGCCGCCTCGGTGCACCGGTCCGACCTCGCGCCACAGCGCGGGCTCACCGACAAGGTCCTTCGGCTGGACCAGGCCAACCGGCTGCTGATGCGCACCCTGCTGTCGCGCCGAGCGGTCGGTCAGGAGGGCCAGGCGATCGCGCATTGGCATGCGATGCTGGCGGCGCTGACCGATGTCTGCCGCTCTGCGGCGATTCCGGCGCAGAGCCGTCTCGCCGTCGCCTGCCGCGACCTGCCGGCATTCGAGGCGCGAGTCGGGGCGGTGATCGAGCGGTTCGCGACCTCCGCGAACCAGCCGCCGGACGCGGTCATGGCCGAGCTGCTGGAGCTGACCGAGGAGATCCGTGGTCTCGGCGGCGCGAGCGTCGCCGAGAGCGACCGGCTGATCGACCGGCTGGTCGAGGACTATTCGACCGCGCTGCTCGTGCTGACGGCCTGCACGCTGGGTTTCGCCGGCGCCGGCGCGGTGATGATCCTGTTGCTTGCCCGCAGTTCGCTCGCCCACCATTCGCACTGGCGCCGCGCCGAGCGCCTGGCCGACGAAGCCGTGGCCCGGCGCAACCAGCTGCAGGAGATCATCGAGGCGTTGCCGGCCGGCGTCGTGGTCTATGACGCCGAGGAACGCCTGACAGCCTTCAACTCGGCGGCGCGCGCTGCCTCCCCGGTGCTGCGCGACCCGGATGTGCTCGGCATGACGTATCCCCAACTGGCGGCGCGTTCGGCGCAGCGGCTCGAAGCGGCCGGGTTCGGCCCGCAGCCGCTCGACCAGTGGATCGAGCGCTTCCGAACGCGCATGCCCAACCGCGCGCGGCAGGCGCTCGATGGGCGCTGGTACGACTGGACGGAGACGCAGACCGCGAGCGGCCTGACGATCGGGGTGCGCGTCGACGTGACCAATCTCAAGCGCCAGGAGCTCAGCCTCGAAGTGGCGCGCCGCGAGGCGGAGACGGCGAAGGCCCGCTACCAGGCGCTGGTCGAATCGCTGTCCGACACGGTGTTCGCGCTCGACGAGGACGGGCGCTTCTCCTACGTCAGCCCGCCCGGCGTGGAGCTGCTGGGCGCACCCAGCGCCGCCATCCTCGGCACGCGGCTGCACGACTGGATCATGCCGGAAGACGCCGCGATCGTGGACGGGCTGGCTGGTCCTTCCGCCCGCTGCCGCATCCGCACCATCGAGGGCGAGCCCCGGCCGGTCGAGCTGCGCTGGAGCAAGCCGCGCACCCCGACCGAGCGGGTGGCGCAGGTCGGCGTGCTGCGCGACGTTTCCGAGCTGGAGCAGGCGCGCGCCGACTACGAATCCCTGGTCTCGTCGCTGGGCGACGTCGCCTATCGCCTCGACATCGCGACCGGCCGCTTCACCTTCGTCAGCGCCGCCGCGCGCTGGGTGCTGGGCCGCGAGCCGGACTCGATGGTCGGCACGCACTTCCTCCAGTACATCGCGCCCGAGTCGCAGGACGAGGTGCGCCAGACGACGCAGCGGCCGTACCGGGAGACCGACGTCGAGACCTTCACGCGGTTCAAGATGCTGGGACCGGGCGGCGTCCCGCGTTCGGTCGAGGTCCGCGCCCGCCGCCGGTTCGACGAATCCGGACGCCTGATCAGCACCGGCGTGATCCGCGACGTCGAGGACCGGGTCGGGCTGGAGCGGCGGCTGGAGGCGCACATGGCGCGTCTCACCTCGATCGTCGAGGCGGGCGGCGCGCTGATCGTGCTGACCGACGGCGATTTCACGATAGAGATGGCCAATCGCGAGTTCGCCGACGCCACCGGCCTCGATGCCGAGCAGGCGGTCGGCACGAAGCTGCCCGAATGGCTGCGGCCGCGACAGCCGGCGAGAGTGCAGGCTCAGGCGCAGTTCGCCGCCAAGTTCACCGATCGCAAGGGACAAGAGCGGCTGATGTCGGTGACCCTCACGCCGGTGACGGACGACACCGGCGAGGTGCGCCATGTCGTGCTGCTGGGAGTCGACGAGACGCGGCGGCGCGAAGCCGAGCAGGCGCTGCACGATCTCGAGCGGTTCGCGACAGTCGGCGAGATGGCGAGCACCATGGCGCACGAGATCAGCCAGCCGGTGACCGCGATCTCGTTCGCCTGCGAGGCGGCGATGGACGAGTTGCGGCAGCCCCTCTCGGGAGGTGCTCCCGATGTTCCCTACGTGCTCGAGCGGCTTGGCCTCGCGAGCCAGCAGGTCGAGCAGGCGAGCCGCATCATCGGTGACCTGCGCTCGTTCGTGCGCGGCACGGTCAATCCGGAAATCCAGGCGTTCGATGCCAACGAGGCGGTGCGGAACGCCTGCGCCCTGATGGACTACGGGCTGAGCCAGGCCGGCGTGACGCTGGCTCACCGTGCGGCGGACGGCCTTCCCCCGGTTCAGGTCGATCCCTTCAGGCTGCAGCAGATCCTGGTCAACCTGATCAACAATGCCCGCGATGCCGGGGCGCGCACGATCGAGCTCGAAACCGGCACGGCACGGATCGACGACCGCCGCTTCGTACGCATTGCCGTGCTCGATTCCGGGCCCGGCATCCCGCCCGACGTGATGGAGAAGCTGTTCCACAGCTTCGTGACCACCAAGCCGAAGGGCAAGGGGACGGGGCTCGGCCTGCGCATCTGCCGCCGCCTGGTCGAGGAGATGGGCGGCGAGATCACGGCGTGGAATCGCGGCGGCGGCGGAGCCTGCTTCCAAATCCTGCTGCCCGAGTTCCTGCCCCCCAAGCCGCGGCCCCGCCAGCTTTGATGGCCAGGCCCGGAGGGGCCCGCTAGAGCGTGCGTGCTGCAGGACCGTGATGCGGCCGCCTCGAAGCGGACACGATTCAACTCGTAGACAGGTCATGCTTCTTCTCCAAGGCAACAACGACCTGATCTTGCAGTCCCGCTCGCGTATCCGGCGGTCATGGCAGAACCTCGCCGTGGCGATCGACTGCCTTGAGCGCGCCATCCAGTTGCGAGCGGCCCTGTCTTGCCTGGAAAGACGGACCTTCTCCGGATCGTCGTCGAACGTCCTGCGTGTGGAAGAAGCAACGGTGCGGGAGTAACGCGCGCCGCGGGCAACTTTCTCCAAGTCACGGCATCGCCTACTGTCCTCCGATCATGAGCCGCTTCTGGAGTCCGGTCGTCCACACGCTGTCGCCCTACGTGCCGGGCGAGCAGCCGAAGGTGGACGGCCTCATCAAGCTCAACACCAACGAGAACCCCTACGGGCCCTCGCCGCGGGCGCTGGCGGCGATCGCAGCGGCGACCGAACGGTTGCGGCTCTACCCCGATCCGGGTGCGTCGGCACTGCGCGCGACGATCGCAGCGCGCCATGGCGTGGCGCCTGACGAGGTGTTCGTCGGCAACGGATCGGACGAGGTGCTGGCGCACACCTTCCAGGCGCTGCTGAAGCACGAAGCGCCGTTGCTGTTCCCTGACATCACCTACAGCTTCTACCCGGTCTATTGCGGCCTGTACGGCATCCGGTACGAGGAGGTGCCGCTCGATGGGGCAATGAAAGTGCAGCTTGCCGGCTACCGGCGGCCGGCCAGCGCCATCCTGCTTCCCAATCCGAACGCGCCCACCGGCATGGCTCTGCCCCGCGACGCCATCGCGGCGCTGGCGGCCGAGCATCCGGACAAGCTGGTGGTGATCGACGAGGCCTATGTCGACTTCGGCGCCGAGAGCGCCGTGCCGCTGGTCACGCGCCACGACAACCTGCTGGTCGTCCAGACCCTCTCCAAGTCGCGCGCCTTGGCGGGCCTGCGGGTCGGCTTCGCCATCGGCCAGCGGCCGCTGATCGAGGCGCTGGAGCGGGTGAAGGACAGCTTCAACTCCTATCCGCTCGACTGCCTCGCGCTGGCCGGCGCAGCCGCCGCGCTCGAGGACGAAGCGTGGTTCGAGGAGACGCGCGGGCGCATCATGGCGAGCCGCGAGGCGCTTGCCCGCGATCTGGGGGCGCTCGGCTTCGAGGTCCTGCCGTCGCTGGCGAACTTCGTCTTCGCGCGCCATCCCCGCCACCGCGGCGCTGCGCTCGCGGCCAAGCTGCGCGAGCACCGCGTCCTGGTGCGCCATTTCCGGAAGCCGCGGATCGAGGATTTCCTGCGCATCACCGTCGGCACGGACGATGAGTGCGGCCGCCTGACCGCCCTGCTGGGCCGCTTGGTCTGAAACACGCGCGGTGGGTGCAGTAGCGTGCGCGTGGTGCACGTCGTGCCGCCGGCGACACGGTGCTATGGTGCCGTCATGCCCATCGAATGGACCATCTCGCACGGAGCCCGCTTGGTGGTTGCCGTGGCCAAGGGCGAGATGACGCCGGAACACATGCGCAATTTCCTGGAAGCGATCGATCGCGAAGGCGCGCGGCCCTATGCCAAGATGATCGATGTGAAGGGAATGACGACCCGCTTCGAGCCCGAGCAGGTCGGCGCCTTCGCGGCGGTCGTCCGGGAGCGCGAGGTCGATAGCGTGGTGGGCCCGATCGCCATCGTCGTCGGCCCCGGGCTGCTGGCCCAGCAGGCGCGCACCTTCTCCGAGCGCGGCCATCTGGTCCGGCCGATTCGGGTGTTTGCCGAGTTGCACGAGGCCCGGCGCTGGCTCGACCGGCAGCGCGACACCGGCGTCGATCCGCGCGGCAGGAGCGTTCCGCCCCTGCCGCCGCTGAAGATCGAGTAGCGAAGATCATCTTCCTATGCGCCGAATGGCGCATACGAACCCAGCCTTCCCGCGTCTGCGGGGGAAGGTGGCCCGAAGGGCCGGAAGGGGGCATGCGGTCCTCGTCGTGCCCTGCCTCCCGGAGACGATGGCCCTCTAACTCTTCTGCCAGAGATGACGTTGCGGATTGGTCTGCTCTTCGTAGCGTGCCATCCGCTCCCAGGTCTCGGCGATCTGCAGGAGGCCTTGTCGGCTCTGCTCGCTTTCGGCGACCTCGGCCCGGGCTCTCGCAGTTGTGTGCGTCAAGTTCAGCAAAACGGTCATAGCGGGTGATGTTGGGCATGGTCGTCGCGGAGCGCCGTGTAGCGCCGCGGCGCCCATGCCCGCCCGCCGCATCAGGCGGCCAAGGCCCGTAGGGCGAGTTTCTTGTGCTCCTTCAGATGCTCCATGTTGAGATAGCGGGTGGCCTCCAGCCAGTTCTCGTGGGTCTCCACCGCCA
>DATGMK010000057.1:0-11747 GCA_035293665.1 Reyranella sp.
CCGAGAAGTCCTTTCCCGAGGATTGGCAGAAACGCTTGCCTCAGGCCACTCTCGACGCGATCAATCGGGAAGCGAACGCCTTCAAGGTGCCGCCAGAACTTCTGGCTCGCATCATGTGGAAGGAGAGCAAGTTCGAGGAACAGGCAGGAGTGAAGGAAAAATACCCGGGTCAGGGAATCGCCGGCATCACCGACATCGCGATGCGGCAGCTGATCCAGAACCGACTGGAAGCGGCCAAGCGAGATCCAAACAATGGACCGAAATGGGGTGGACTGGAAATGGCCGTGCGCCATTGGCTGGGCAATATGCGGCTGCAAGTTGAACCAGCGATCAGCATGGAAGCCGAATATCTTCGCCATCTCTATGATACGACTGGACACTCTTGGCCAGCTGCTGTTGCTTCATACAAACATGGCCCGACGATCATCAATTCGTTCCTCAAAGGCGAGAGGACTGCTGCGTCGATCCACAAATGGGGTGAAGTGCAAGCCTATCTGGGCAAGGTATTCGATGGCGATGCCACGCGGTTCAATGCCTACAAGTGACCAAATGCCCGCTCTGGTTGTCGTCTCCGACACATTGACGCCACCAAAGCATTTCAAACTAGCGCTTATGCGACAGACCATTACTCTTCGCGCTGTTGTCGTATGCCTGGCGACTACTCTTGTTGCCGCCGGGAGCCAAGCCGAGTCCTATTTGTCTGACCCCGACGTCAGCTTTGGACATCACATGCCCGACAATAAGGATGCCGCCTTTTACCGATCTTGGGCTGCTCCCGTTCGTGGCGCTCCGCAAAATCTGGGCGCAGGGCAATGGGTCTTGGAGACCGACAGCAAGACCCGGCTCGCCTATCCCCGGCTGGTCGCACTGGCAAACGGCGCAAGCGTCATACGCGCCAACACTGCCTTGGAGGCCATGCAAGGTCGCATCCTCAAGGCTGCTTATCAGACCAATAGCGTCCTTACGGGCACGCGATTCGGCGAACTCGACACCGGGCTTGATTTTCTTGTCTCGCTTTGGACGGTGAAAGCAACATATCTGTCGTCAAGCACCCTCAGCCTAGTGGCGGTTGGAGATGAGGCACTCGGCGGCAACGGTGCAGCCTCCCTGGTACGCGGTGCGGTCGTCGACATTCCCAGCGGAAAGATCTTCACCATTAATGCGTGCCGCGAGGAGCTGTCGCGCCCTTTCTTTACCTTCGGACCGCTGATGACGATCTGCGATGATCGGAAGCTCGAAGCATTTCGCGCGCTGTGGCGCGAGCACGGCCGGATCGCGCAGAGCCAAGTTCCCGTCTTGCCGAAGTCCATGCTCCCCAAGAACGAGATCACGCAGGAGGACTGCCGGCCGCTGGTGTTGGCCTACATCAATGAGATGAGCCTGTTCTCGCTCTACCTGACGCCCAGTGGACTCGCCGTACACGATGCCTTCGCCGTGGGAGCTTGGGAGCATGGATGCATCACCGATCCCCACAGTCCCTTCTTCCCCGTCATCATTCCCTGGCAGAAACTAGCCCCGTTAATGGACCCTGGCCCGCTGCGGGACGAACTGCTGGCGTTGCACTGAACCATTCTGCGAACGCACGTGAGCAGCGCGCATGAGCGTTAGATTCGAAATCCCCGACTGGCTCATGCCCGAGCCTTCCTCCTCTCCGCTGCCCCCGGTCGGCGCACGCCCTGCCTTATGCGGTCACGCTCTTTCTCTATGACGAGGACTAGGCGTGGTTCTCACCCCGGCACCGCCAGCTTCGCCAGCGCCGACACGTCCTCGCTCTTGTCGACCGCCCACACCGCGTCGATCAGCGGCTGGATGTCGTGGCCCTTCTGCCAGCCGTCGGCCTCGGTGCGGAGCTTGTCCTCGATCTCGCCGTCCTTCAGCGGGTTGGCGGCGCTGCCGCGCGCGGCCTGGGTGGCGAGCGTGTCGGTACGGCCGTCGGCGGTGACGATGTCCATCTCGGCGGCGATGGTCGAGAGGCCATCCCTGGCCGCGACCTCGACCTTGCGGCGCAGCGCCGACACGGCGGGATCGGCGACGCAGGCGTCGGTGAACTCGGCGAGCCCTGCCCGCCCGCGCACGAGCGCCGCGGCGACGGCGTGCTGCAGGCTGACCTGGGCTTCACGGCCGGTCTTCACCTCGGGGCGGTCGGTGCGCTGCAGCAGCAACGGGTTGCCGCGCGCCCTCACCACCTCGACCGTTGTATCGGGATGGTTGCGCCGCCAGTCGAGCGCGAGGTCGATCAGAGGATGGATGACGAAGCCCGACGGGTACGGCTTGATCGAGTTGTTGGCGACCTGCCAACTCTCGCCGAGCCCGTCGAGAAGCCCGGACCAGTCGACCGGCTCGTCCATCACGGCAAAGAAGCCCTGCGCGCCGGCCAGCGGCTCCGGCGGGCCGGCGAATCCCTGCGCCGCCAGCAGCGCCGACCACAGGCCGTTGCGCGCGGCATTGCCGACCGAAACGCTCTTGGCCGGCCAGCCCAGGCATTCGCACAGGCCGGCCGACTGGGTCGCCGCCGTGCCGAGCGCCCACACCATCGGCTGCACGCCGAGCCCCAGCAGCTTCCCGGCCGCCGCGGCAGCGGCGAACACACCGCAGGTCGAGGTGATGTGCCAGCCCTTAGGGTAGTGCCCGGGCGAAATGGCGGCGCCGATCCGGCATTCCATCTCGAAGCCCAGCACGAAGGCGGTCAGGAACTCGGGGCCGGTGACGCGCTGCAGCTCGGCCATCGCCAGGACGGCGGGGGCGAGCGGCGAGGTCGGGTGCACGACCGTCGGCAGGTTGGTATCGCAATAGTCGAAGACGTTGGCGCCGGCGGCGTTGAGGAAGGCCGCACTCAGCGCATCGATCCGCTCGCGGCGGCCGATCACGGTCGCCTGCCGGCCGCCGGAGAACTGCGCCAGCGACTTCAGCGCCATCGCCACCGGCTCGGTGCGGCAGCCCGCCAGCGCCACGGCGAAGAAGTTCAGCAGCGCGCGCTTGGCCTCACGGCGCGCGGAGTCGGGGATGTCCTGCCACTTCGTCTCCACGACGAAGCGGGCGAGAGTCTCGGTGGTTCCGGGCCGGGGCTGCATGGCCTGCTTGATGCGGCACACCAGCAGCGAAGGCAAGAGTGTCATCCCGGGCGGTAGCGAGGGATCTATGGGTCGCTTCCAGATCCCTCGCTGCGCTCAGTGACACGGCATCATCGCTCGCTCGGCTGCGCCGTCATTCCGCCGGCTGGAACACCTCGAGCTCGGAGGTCATCTCCTTGCCCTTGGTCTCGGGTCCGAGCAGCACGAAGATCACGACCAGGATGGAGAAGCCCATGGTGCTGACCATCATCGGCAGGGCGTAGCCCATGTGCATCTCGTTGGCGAAGTAGCTCAGGATCGGGGCGATCAGCCCGCCCCAGATCGCGCCCTGGTGATAGACGAAGCCGGAGGCGGTCGCCCGCACCTCGGTCGGGAACCGCTCGCAGAGGTAGCTCGGGTTCTGGCCGTAGATCGAGCCCAGGAACAGCCCCTGGAGGATGAAGCCGCCGACCACCCAGGTCGGATCCGTGGTGTGGAGATAGAGCGGCGTGACGAAGATGCCGATGATCGCCGGGACGTAGATGGCCGGCCGCCGCCCGAACTTGTCGGCGACGAAGCCCCACAGGGCGCTGCCCCCGAACACGATCAGGTTGGCGGCGAACACCGGCACGAAGACCTGCGCCGGCGTCCAGTGCAGCTCGCGCTGCAGGTAGGTCGGGAACAAGGCCCAGATCGAGTAGTAGACGCAGAAGGCCGACGCCATCCAGAACACGCCGGTCAACGTGTTGAAGATGTACTTGCGCTTGAAGATGGTGAACAGCGGCAGCGTCACCTCCTTCTTCTCCGCGGTCTGCTGGCGTTTGTTCTCCGCCCACACTTCCGGCTCCTTGACGAAGAAGCGGACCCAGATCACGGCGAGGGCCGGCAGGATGCCGATCCACAGCAGGCCCCGCCAGCCGACGCTGTCGGCAAGGGCCCAGTTGGCGCCGGCTGCCAGCGCATAGCCCAGCCCCCACGAGCCCTGCAGGATGCCGCTCATGAAGCCGCGCGAGCGCGTCGGCCAGGATTCCATCGCCAGCGCCGCACCGGCCGGCCATTCGGCGCCCATCCCGATGCCGAGCAGCGTGCGGAAGACCAGCAGGAACATGAAGGTCGGCGAGAAGCCGGCGATCAGGTTGCAGAACGAGTACCACAGGATGGAGATCATCAGCGGCCAGCGACGACCGATGCGATCGCCCAGCCAGCCCGCCGCGGTCGCGCCCAGGAGGCGCATCCACAGCGTCAGGGTGAACACGATCGTCACCTCGGTGACCGGGACTTTGAACTCGTCGGCGATCGGTCCGATGATGAAGAGGAAGACGGTGAAGTCGAACGCATCGAGCGTCCACCCGAGCCAGGCGGCGCTATAGGCATACCACTGGTCTTTGGTGGGCTCCTTGTACCAGGGCAGTGATGCAGAAGCAGTGGACGCGGACATCGGCTAAACCTCCCTGTTTCATGGGCACGAGGTTTACGCTGAGCGACTCCGGGTACTGACAAATGTGGGCGCGAGTGTCCGCCTTCCGAACGAAACTGGCAACCCTGAGGGATGGCAGCAGCCACCGTTTGTTGGCACACTAACTGCTTCCGCTATCGCAGTTTTCTCGAGTGGTGTTTCGCATGACAACGACCGCACGCAAGCTGCGCTTCGGCGCGTTCATGAGCGTGCCGAGCTGCCATCCCACCGGCTGGCGTCACCCCGACGCCGTCCCCGAGACCGACCTCTCGCCCAAGCTCCTGCTCCAGATGGCGCGCACCGCCGAGCGCGGCAAGCTCGACTGCATGTTCTTCCAGGATTCGGTGGCGATCCCCGGCAGCACCGCGGTCTATGGCGGCCAGCCGTTCCGGGTGAAGAGCGGCCGGCAGGCGCATATCGAGCCGATGACGGCGATCGCCGCGATCGGCGCGATCACGAAGAACCTCGGCCTGATCTCGACCTGTACCACGTCGTACAACGAACCCTACAACGTTGCGCGCCGCTTCCTCACGATAGACCATATCAGCGGCGGCCGCGCCGGCTGGAACCTCGTCACCTCGCAGGCCGAGGACGAGGCGGTCAACTTCGGCCGCGACCAGCATTTCGAGCACGGCATCCGCTACGAGCGGGCATCGGAGTTCCACGACGTGGTGGTCGGCCTGTGGGACTCGTGGGAGGACGACGCCTTCCTGCGCGACAAGGCGTCGGGCCGGTGGTTCGACTACGACAAGATGCACATCCTCAATCACCACGGGCAGTACTTCAACGTGCGCGGGCCGCTCAACGTCGCGCGCTCGCCGCAGGGCCGGCCGGTGGTGGCGCAGGCGGGCTCGTCCGATGTCGGCATGGAGCTCGCGGCCCGCACCGCCGACCTGATCTTCACCGCCCAGGACACCATTCCCGAGGGCCGCGCCTTCCGCGACAGCATCCACGCGCGCATGGAGAAGTACGGCCGCCGGCCGGACGAGATCCGCGTCTTCCCCGGCATCCAGCCGATCGTCGGCCGCACGATGGCGGAGGCGGAGGAGAAGTACCTCGAGCTGCGCGCGCTGGTCGATGACGGCGTCGGCATCGCCGCGGTCGCCCGGCTTGCAGGCGGCGTCGACATCTTCTCGCTCGATCCCGACGGGCCGCTGCCGCCGCTCAAGCCGAGCAACGCCGCCCGTGCGCGCCAGGACCGCATCGTTGCGATGGGCAAGCGCGGCATGTCGATCCGCGAGATCGGCCGCGTGCTGGCGATGAGCCAGACCCATCGCGTGATCTGGGGCACGCCCCAGTCGATCGCCGACGATTTGGCGGAATGGCTCGAGCAGGGCGCGGCCGACGGGTTCAACCTGCTGTTCGCGCACTATCCCAGGCCACTCGAGGAATGGGTCGACATGGTGATCCCTGAGCTGCAGCGCCGCGGCATGTTCCGCACCGAGTACGAGAGCACGACCTTCCGCGGCAATCTCGGCGTGCCGATCCCGGAGAACCGGTTCGTGAAGAACCGAAAGAGCGTGGCTGTTTCCGCCGTGGCGGCGTCCAATGACTAAGACCCCCTTCCGGCGCTGCGCGCCACCTTCCCCCGCACGCGGGGGAAGGAAGGTCTCATGCCTTCCCCCGTCTGCGGGGGAAGGTGCCCCGAAGGGGCGGAAGGGGGTCAGCCATGGCCTTTAACCGCATGCTGCATCTCGGCGGCTTCTTCTCGGTCCCCGGCAACCATCTCGCCGGCTGGCGCCACCCCGACGCCATCCCGACCTACGACATGGACTTCCAGGGCTACGCCCACATCACCCAGGTGGCCGAGGCGGCGAAGTTCGACTGCATCTTCTTCCAGGACACGGTCGGCGTGTCGGGCAGCCGGCAGCTGGCGCGAGGCGAGCGGGCGCGGTCCAAGCTCTCGCGCACGGTGAAGCTCGAGCCGACCGCGGCGCTGGCCGCGCTCGCCATGGTGACCGAGCGCATCGGTTTGGTGGCGACCGCGACCACGACCTACAACGAGCCCTACAACATCGCCCGCCGCTTCATGTCGATCGACCACATGAGCGAGGGCCGCGCCGGCTGGAACCTCGT
Organism: Reyranella sp.; assembly: GCA_035293665.1. Classification (GTDB taxonomy): domain Bacteria; phylum Pseudomonadota; class Alphaproteobacteria; order Reyranellales; family Reyranellaceae; genus Reyranella. The sequence goes on from DATGMK010000057.1 coordinate 6,583, forward strand.
CACGTCGCAGATCGAGGACGAGTCGGAGAATTTCGGCTTCGACCAGCACATGGCGCATGCCGAGCGCTACGAGCGCGCCGAGGAGTTCTACGAGGTCGTGACCGGCCTGTGGGATTCGTGGGAGGACGGCGGGCTGGTGCGCGACAAGAAGAGCGGCATCTACATGGACCGCGACAAGGTCCATTTCCTCGATCACGTCGGCAAGCACTTCAAGGTCAAGGGCCCGCTCAACATCACCCGCTCGCCGCAGGGCTGGCCGGTGATCGCCCAGGCCGGCTCCTCCGAGGCCGGCCGCGAACTGGCCGCGCGGACCGCCGACGTGGTGTTCACGGCGCAGACCAAGATCGACGAGGCCAAGGCGTTCTACGCCGACATCAAGAAGCGCGCGGCGAAGTACGGCCGCGGCCCCGAGGACATCAAGATCATGCCGGGCCTGACGCCGGTGCTCGGCAAGACGATGGACGACGCCCGCGCGAACTACGAATACCTGCAGTCGCTGATGCCGGACGACGTGGCTCTCTTGTCGCTGACCCATATTTCCGGCGGGCTCGACCTCACCAAGTTCCCGCTCGACGGGCCCCTGCCCGACCTGCCGTCCAGCAACGCCGCCAAGGCGCGCCAGGCGCTGGTGGTGAAGACGGCCCGCGACAACAACATGACCCTGCGCCAGATCGCGCGCCACACCGCGGCCGGCACCGGCCATCGCGTGATCGTCGGTACGGCCGAATACATGGCCGACGAGATGGAGAAATGGCTGAAGGAGGAAGCGGCCGACGGCTTCAACGTCGTCTGCAACCACTACCCAAAGCCGTTCGAGGATTTCTGCACGCAGGTGGTGCCGCTGCTCCAGCAGCGCGGCGTGTTCCGCAAGGAGTATGAAGGCAAGACACTCAGGGAGAATCTCGGGCTCAAGATTCCGGAGAACCGGTACACCAAGGCCCGCTTGAAGGAGGCGTCATGAAGAGACGGACAATGATGGGCTCGGCGGCGGCATCCGCAGTCGCCCCGAAGGCCTTTGCGCAGAGCGCCAACGAGAAGATCCGCAAGATCAACTTCTACACCTGGCCGCAGGCGGCGCTGCCGCAGGCCTACCAGGCGTCGCAGCTGATCGCCCAGGAATGGCGCAAGCTCGGCCTCGACATCGACGTCAAGCCGTTGCAGCGCCAGGCCCAGACCGCGCTGATCTGGTACACGCGCGACAAGTGGGACACCACGATGTGGCGCATGGTCGGCCGGCCCGAGCGCTCCGATCCCGACGAGTTCGTCTTTTCGCTGTTCTATTCGCCGTCGGCCGACAAGGGCTACGATTTCGTCGGCTACAAGAATCCCGACTACGACAAGCTGGCCGAGAAGCAGCGCACCCAGATCGACAAGGAGGCGCGGCGCAAGACCATCTTCGAGGCGCAGGAGATGATCAACCGCGACCAGCCCTATGCCTTCCTCGTTCATCCGAAGTACCCGATGGCCTTCAACAGGAAGGTTTTCAAGGAGGACACGGTCGTCACCCAGACCGGCATCGGCATCCGCAACATCTGGACCTTCGTGGGCGTCGAGCCGCTCGGCGCGCAGAAGGACCTGATCATCAACAGCTCCGAATCGCTCAACGCCTGCAACCCCCTCTACATTGGCGGCGCCGTCGACAGCTGGATCACCGACCTGATCTGGGACCGGCTGATGCGCATCGGGCCCGACGGCCAGCCGCAGCCCTGGTCGGCCGAGACCGTCGAATGGAAGGACGACAAGACGATCGCCATCAAGCTGCGCGCCGGCATGAAATGGCACGACGGCAAGCCGGTGACGGTGGACGACGTGATCTTCTCCTTCACCGCGCCGGCCGGCGACAAGGCGCCGATGTACAAGCCGTTCGTCACCGAGATCGCGGCGATGGAGAAGGTGGGCGACATGGGCCTGACCATGACGCTGAAGGCGCCCAACGCGGCGTTCTTCACCGCCTCGCTCAGCAAGATCAACCTGATTCCCAAGCACGTCTGGGAGCCGGTGCTGAAGGACCTCGCGGGCAAGCCGGAGAACGCCGAGCAGATCAAGGACGTGAACCGCACCGGATCGGGGCCGTTCAAAATAGTGCGCTGGCAGCCCAACGAGGAGGTCGTGCTCGACGCATTCCCGGACCACTTCAGGGCGCCGAAGATCGCGCGCTGGATCATGCGCATCGTGCCCAATGCCGAGGCGACGCTCGGCATGCTGAAGTCGGGCGAGCTCAACTTCCTGGGCTTCTTCGGCGGCGATCCCGAGGTGCTGGTGAAGTTCGCCAAAGAAAATCCCGACATCGTCGTCAAGAGCGAGACCGATGTCGGTTTCGAGTTCGTCGCCTTCAACTGCCGCCGCCCGCCGTTCGACGATCCGGCCTTCCGCCGCGCGCTCTCCTTCGCGATCGACCGGCGCCTGATGGTCTCGGCGGCCTGGCAGGACTTCGCCGTGCCGGCCAACAGCCACGTCTCGCCGGTGCTGAGCTACTGGCACGATCCGTCGGTCGACAATCCCAAGACCGGGCTGGCGGTCGCCAAGAAGATCCTCGCCGATGCCGGCTACCGGCTGAAGGGCAACAAGCTCTACTACCCGGCGGGCAAGCAGGAAAAGCTGACCACGGAATGATCATGGTCATGCGGACCGCGGGCCTCCAGGCCCGCATCATGATCCTGTGCGTTCAGACGAGCCATGAGCGGGCCTGGAGGCCCGCGGTCCAATGAAGCTCGTCCTCGAACGTTTCCTCCACAACGCGCTCGCGTTGCTGGCGGTCATCACCATCCTCTTCTTCATGTTCCGGCTGATGCCGGGCTCGCCGCTGGCGGCCTTCATCAACGACAACCTGAACGAGGACCAGCAGCAGGCGATGCTGGCGCAGTTCGGCCTCGACAAGCCGATGTGGCAGCAATACCTGATCTACCTCGCCAATCTCGCGCACGGCGAGATGGGCCTGTCGTTCTTCCAGCGCCGGCCGGTCACCGAGATCCTGCTCGAGGTGCTGCCGAATTCGCTGATCCTGACGCTCAGCTCGCTGATCGTCGCCTATGTATTCGGCGTGCTGGCCGGCGCCTGGCTCGCCTGGAAGCGCGGCAGCTGGATCGAGCGCGCCGCCGTGCCGGTGGTGCTGGCGACCCGCGCCGCGCCGGAGTTCTGGATCGGCATGGTCCTGCTCGCGCTGCTGTCCTTCAAGCTCGGCTGGTTCCCGTCGGGCGGCGCCAGCAGCCCGGGCGAGGCCTATACCAGCAACTGGCAACGGATCTTCTCGCTCGACTATCTCCATCACCTGGCGCTGCCGGTCATCACGCTGGCGCTCTACCTGCAGGGCCTGCCGCTGCTGCTGATGCGTTCCAACATGCTCGAGGTGATGCACGAGGAGTTCGTCACCATGGCGCGCATGAAGGGTTTGTCCGAATGGCGCATCGTCATCGGTCACGCCGCCCGGAACGCGCTGCTGCCGGTGGTGACCGCCTTCGCGCTGGGCGTCGGGCTCAGCATGGGCGGCAACGTGGTGATCGAGACGGTGTTCTCCTGGCCCGGCATCGGCCGCATGCTGGTGCAGGCGGTATCGGTGCACGACTATCCGCTGGCGCAGGGCGCGTTCCTGATGATCGCTGCCATCCTGGCGATCATGAACTTCGTCGCCGACCTTCTCTACATGACGCTCGATCCGCGGGTGAGCCATGGCCGAGCGGGCTGAGGAGCGCGGGGCAATCCCCGCGCCGTTGCCGATCCGCCGGGGCTGGCGCCTGTCGCCGCCGCTGCGGCGGCTGCTCACCATGCCCTTGCGCGACCCGTTCGCCTTCGCCGGCATCGTTATCTACCTGGCGTTCCTGCTGGTCGCGCTCTTCGCCGACCAGCTCGCGACCACCGACCCGACCGAGATCCTGTTCCTGTCGACCGGCAAGGTCGCGGCCAACATGCCGCCCGGCGCCGAGTACCCGCTCGGCACCACCAATCTCGGCCGCGATATCTACGCCCAGCTGGTGCACGGCACCGAGAGCGCACTGGCGGTCGGCCTCACGGCCGCGCTGATCGTCGCTTTGGTCGGCACGGTGGTCGGGCTGATCGCCGGTTATTTCGGCGGCTGGATCGATGCGCTGCTGATGCGCATCGCCGACATGGCGCTCTCTCTGCCGTTCCTGCCGTTCGTGATCGTGCTGATCGGCTTCCTCGGTCCCGACACCTCCAACGTCGTGCTCGCGGTGGTCTTGCTCTTGTGGCCCAACTCGGCGCGCGTGATTCGCGCCCAGGTGCTGAGCTTGCGCGAACGCGCCTATGTCGAGGCCGCGCGCGTCACCGGCGCCAGCCCGGTCCGCATCCTGTTCGTTCACATCGCCCCGAACATCCTGCCGCTCTCCTTCGTCTATGCCGCGATCGCCATCGGTTGGGCGATCATCACCGAGGCTTCCGTCAGCTTCCTGGGCTTCGGCGATCCCGACAACATCTCGTGGGGCATGATGCTGCAGGACGCCTTCGCTTCGCAGGCCCTCTCGCGCGGCCAGTACGCGTGGTTCGTGCCGCCCGGCGTTTGCATCATTTTGATCGTCGTCGCCGGCTTCTTCATCAGCCGCGGCTACGAGGAGGTCTTCATGCCGAGGCTCAGGCGATGATGCTCTCCGTCGAGGACCTGCAGATCCACTACGCCACCCGCGACGGCACGGTGCGCGCGGTCGACGGCGCCACCTTCGCCGTGCCGGAAGGCCGGATCGTCGGGCTGGTCGGCGAATCGGGCTGCGGGAAGACCACGGCGGTGCGCGCCATCATGGGCGTGCTGGCCGAGAATGGCCGGCGGGCCGGCGGCCAGGTGCGCTTCAAGGATCAGCCGATCGACGCGAAGGCCACCCGGCCGCTGCTGTGGCGCGAGATTGCCTACGTGCCGCAAAGCGCCATGAGCTCGCTCGATCCGGTCTACACCGTGGGCGCGCAGCTCGAGGAGGTGCTGCTGAAGCGCGGCGGCGCCTCGCGCGCCGAGGCGAAGGCCCGCGCCGCCGAGTTGTTCGAGCTCGTGGGCTTGAGCGACCGCCGGCTGCGCGACTACCCGCACCAGTTCTCCGGCGGCATGCGCCAGCGCGCGGCGATCGCCATGGCGCTGGCACTCGAGCCCAGCCTCCTGCTGGCCGACGAGCCGGTGACGGCGCTCGACGTGATCGTGCAGCGCCAGATCCTCGACATGCTGCGCA
>DATGMK010000058.1:0-2220 GCA_035293665.1 Reyranella sp.
ATTCCCGAATCCTTCAACGTTCTGGTCAAGGAGCTGCGCTCGCTCGGCCTCAACGTCGAACTCAACCAGCAGGCCACCTGAGCGTGGCCTGCACCCTCTCTTTTGCCCTTTAAGTCCAACGAACCCGTAGGACCTCACAGATGACTGATCTGATCAACGTACTGGGCCAGCCCCAGGGCACTCCGACCTTCGACGAGATCCGCATCTCGATCGCCAGCCCCGAGCGCATCCGCGCCTGGAGCCATGGCGAGATCAAGAAGCCGGAGACCATCAACTACCGCACGTTCAAGCCGGAGCGGGACGGCCTGTTCTGTGCCCGCATCTTCGGACCGATCAAGGACTACGAGTGCCTGTGCGGCAAGTACAAGCGCATGAAGTTCCGCGGCATCACCTGCGAAAAATGCGGCGTCGAGGTCACACTCACCAAGGTGCGCCGCGAGCGCATGGGCCATATCGAGCTGGCCTCGCCGGTGGCGCACATCTGGTTCCTGAAGTCGCTGCCGAGCCGCATCGGCCTGTTGCTCGACATGACGCTGCGCGACCTCGAGAAGATCCTCTACTTCGAGAACTACGTCGTCACCGAGCCCGGCCTGACGCCGCTCAAGTACCGCGAGCTCCTGAACGAGGATCAGTACCTCAACGCGCTCGAGGAATACGGCGACGACAGCTTCCGGGCCGACATCGGCGCCGAGGCGATCCGGGCCATGCTGTCGGTGATCGACCTCAACGAGGAGCGGCCGCGGCTGCGCGAGGAGCTGCGCGAGACCACTTCCGAGGCCAAGCGCAAGAAGCTGGTCAAGCGGCTGAAGCTGGTCGAGAGTTTCATCGAGTCCGGCGCCCGTCCGGAGTGGATGATCCTCGAGCTGGTGCCGGTGATCCCGCCCGAGCTGCGGCCCCTGGTCCCGCTGGATGGCGGTCGCTTCGCCACGTCGGACCTCAACGACCTCTATCGCCGCGTCATCAACCGCAACAACCGCCTGAAGCGGCTGATCGAGCTGCGCGCGCCCGACATCATCGTGCGCAATGAGAAGCGCATGCTGCAGGAGTCGGTCGATGCGTTGTTCGACAACGGCCGTCGCGGCCGCGTCATCACCGGCGCCAACAAGCGCCCGCTGAAGTCGCTCTCCGACATGCTGAAGGGCAAGCAGGGGCGCTTCCGCCAGAACCTGCTCGGCAAGCGCGTCGACTATTCGGGCCGTTCGGTCATCGTGGTCGGCCCCGAGCTCAAGCTGCACCAGTGCGGCCTGCCCAAGAAGATGGCGCTCGAACTGTTCAAGCCGTTCATCTATTCGCGCCTGCAGGCCTACGGCATGGCCAACACCATCAAGGCCGCCAAGCGCATGGTCGAGAAGGAGCGGCCGGAGGTGTGGGACATCCTCGAAGAGGTGATCCGCGAGCATCCGGTGCTGCTGAACCGCGCCCCGACCTTGCATCGCCTCGGCATCCAGGCCTTCGAGCCGGTGCTGATCGAGGGCAAGGCGATCCAGCTCCATCCGCTGGTCTGCACCGCCTTCAACGCCGACTTCGACGGCGACCAGATGGCCGTCCACGTGCCGTTGTCGCTGGAAGCCCAGCTCGAGGCGCGCGTGCTGATGATGTCGACCAACAACATCCTGTCGCCGGCCTCGGGCAAGCCGATCATCGTGCCGTCGCAGGACATCGTGCTCGGCATCTACTACATCACGCTCGAGCGCGAGGGCGAGCAGGGCGAAGGTTCGTTGTTTTCCGAGATCGGCGAGCTCGAGCATGCCCTGCACAACCGGTCGCTCTCCATGCACGCCAAGATCAAGGCGCGCCTGGAGGCCTATGACGACAAGGGCGTGCTGGCGAGCCGCGTGGTCGAGACCACACCAGGCCGCATCCTGCTGGCGCAGATCCTGCCCAAGCATCCCAATCTGCCGTTCTCGCTGATCAACCGTCTTCTGACGAAGAAGGACCTGCAGAACGTCATCGACACGGTCTATCGCCACTGCGGCCAGAAGGAGACGGTGATCTTCGCCGATCGCCTGATGGGCCTCGGCTTCTATCACGCCTGCCGCGCCGGCATTTCCTTCGGCAAGGATGACCTCGTCATCCCGGCTGCCAAGGAGAAGCTGGTCGTCACGACCCAGAAGGAAGTGAAGGAGTACGAGCAGCAGTACCAGGACGGCCTGATCACCTCGGGCGAGAAGTACAACAAGGTGGTCGACGCCTGGTCGCGTTGCTCTGATCGCGTGGCCG
>DATGMK010000059.1:0-5298 GCA_035293665.1 Reyranella sp.
GAGTTCCAGTTCCAGGAGATGTTCCCGCACGGCCACGACACGACGCCGTACCGCAAGCTTTCGTCCGATTTCGTCGGCACCGCCAAGTTCAACGGCCGCGACGTGCTCACCGTCGAGCCGGAGGCGCTGACGATGCTGACCGCCGCGGCGTTCCACGACATCTCCCACCTGCTGCGGCCGGGCCATCTCCAGCAGCTGCGCAACATCCTCGACGACAGCGAGGCCTCCTCGAACGACAAGTACGTGGCGCTCGAGCTGCTGAAGAACGCCAACATCGCCGCCGGCGGCGTGCTGCCGATGTGCCAGGACACCGGCACCGCGATCGTGATGGGCAAGAAAGGCCAGGCGGTGTGGACCGGCGGCGGCGACGAGGAGGCGATCGCCAAAGGCGTGTTCAAGACCTACACCGAGACCAACCTGCGCTATTCGCAGGTCTCGCCGATAACGATGTTCAAGGAAGTGCAAACCGGCACCAACCTGCCGGCGCAGATCGACATCTATGCGACCGACGGTGATGCTTACAAATTCCTGTTCGTCGCCAAGGGCGGCGGCTCGGCCAACAAGAGCTATCTCTACCAGCAGACGCCGGCGGTGCTGAACGAGGCATCGCTGCTGAAGTTCCTCGACACCCAGATCCGCACGCTCGGCACGGCGGCCTGCCCGCCCTACCACCTGGCGATCGTGATCGGCGGCACCTCGGCCGAGATGAACCTCAAGACGGTGAAGCTCGCCTCGACCCGCTACCTCGACGACCTGCCGAGCGAGGGCAACAACAAGGGCGTCGCCATCCGCGACCGCGAGATGGAGCAGAAGGTGCTCGAGCTCACGCGGCAGATGGGGATTGGCGCGCAGTTCGGCGGCAAGTATTTCTGCCACGACGTGCGCGTGATCCGCATCGCCCGCCATGGCGCCTCGGTGCCGATCGGCCTGGGCGTCTCCTGCTCGGCCGATCGCCAGGCCGTCGGCAAGATCACGAAGGACGGCATCTTCCTCGAGCAACTCGAGACAAACCCGGCGCAGTTCCTGCCCGAGGTCGAGCCGCAGCAGCTCTCGGGCGAGGTCGTCTCGGTCAACCTCGACAAGGGTATGGCGCACACGCTCTCGGTATTGACCAAGTACCCGGTGAAGATGCGCGTGAACCTGACCGGCACCTTGATCGTGGCGCGCGATTCGGCGCACGCGAAGCTCAAGGAGCGGCTCGATGCCGGCCAGGGCCTGCCCGACTACTTCAAGCAGTTCCCGGTCTACTACGCCGGCCCCGCCAAGACGCCTGAAGGCATGCCGTCCGGCTCGTTCGGGCCGACCACCGCGGGCCGCATGGACAGCTACGTCGACCTGTTCCAGGCCAATGGCGGCTCGATGGTGATGCTGGCCAAGGGCAACCGCTCCAAGCAGGTCGTCGACGCCTGCAAGAAGCACAAGGGCTTTTACCTCGGCTCGATCGGCGGCCCCGCCGCCATCCTGGCCAAGAACTGCATCAAGAAGGTCGAGGTGCTGGAGTATCCCGAGCTCGGCATGGAAGCAATCTGGCGCATCCAGGTCGAGAACTTCCCAGCCTTCATCGTCACCGACGACAAGGGCAACGACTTCTTCAGCGAGCTGAAGATCTGAAAAGGGAAGGCCGGAAGGTTGCCCTCCCGGCCCGCATGCTGTCCCGCAGCTTCACCCGATTTCCCAGAAGGGTGAAGGCCGCTCCCTTTTTCCGTTGTCGATCAGCTGCGGCAGCCGTCCGGCCGGGCGCACCAGCGGTCGAGCCAGACATTGCCCTTGTCGGCGTTGATCACCTGCAGGAACTCGCCCTTGCAGCCGAGCACGCGAAACTGCACGTCCTGGGCCTTGCCGATCTCGTGGCCCAACAGGCCAGGCCGGCTGTAGATCCTGGTCGGGCTGTCGAGGTGCGTATCGACCGACAGCGAATCGGCCGGGATCCAGCCGGTCCGGCGCGGCGCCGTGTCGATTGCAGTATAGTCCGCGCCGCCGACAACAATGCGCGCCCAGCCGCCCTGGCTGCTGATCATGGTGACGGTCGCGGCGGCAAGATCCTGAACCATCTCGCGCGGCACGATCATGCCGACCACGGCACCCTCCGGCGTCGGCTCGGCGCGCACCGCCAGCGGCTCGCCGGCCGGCAGCAGGGCATAGGCCTGCGCCGCCTTGCACGAGCCGGCAAGGCCCGTGCTGGCATCGACCGAATCCTCGAGAACGGCAAACCCTGCAAGCACGGCAACCGTGCCAACGACGGCTCGCATCATGGTGAAGTCCTTCCCATTTGTGGCCGCCCAAGTCCCCACCCGGCAGCCGATTACCCACGGTCACTGTATCAATCGGGATATGTCGGAGTCGTGTCGTTGTTTGTATGTTTTGTAACAGATGGACCTGGTTATCCCCATGAATCTCGCGAAGCCCCATCTCGATATCGGCCTGTTCTCCAACTCGCGTGAGACACAACTCGCCTTCTGGCAGCAGACGGTCGGGCTGCCGTACGACCATATGGGCAAGGTGGGCGGCGGGGTGCAGCAGCACCGCCATCACATGAACGGGTCGATCCTGAAGATGAACCATGCCCGCGATCCCCTGCCGGCGATCGCCCCGTCCGGCATCATCGGGCTGCAGATCGCGCGCGACGGGCTGGCGGCACCGAAGCCGCTGGCCGATCCGGATGGGAACAAGGTGACGCTGGTGCCCAAGGGCTGGCAGGGCGTCGAGGGCATCGCCATTCTGCTGCGGGTCAACGATCCCGGCGCGCACGACCGCTTCTGGACGCACGCCATGCAGTACGAGCGCGTCGGCGACGGCCGCTACCGCTGCGGCGATTCCCTGGTCGTGATCGCCGAGCACGGCAAGGTCGAGCATCGCGGCAAGGAGTGGCGCGGACCGGGCTACCGCTACACGACGGTGCAGGTGTTCGACTGTGTTGCCGAAGTCGAGGGCATCCTCGCCCGCGGCGGCACGCCGGGTGGCGACGTGCGCGTGCTGGGCGAGACGGTGCGCTACGCCTTCGTGTGCGATCCCGACGGCAACCACATCGAGATCAGCCAGCGCGCGAGCCTGACGGGCGGACGGCTGTAGTCTTCCGCTGGACGCGCCACCCCGGTGGCGCCCCCAGCGGAACGTCCTATTTCCCGCCGGCGCGGGCTTCGAGGGCGGCCTTGAGGTCCTTTAGGCCGAGCTGGACCGGCTTGGGGGCCGTGCGGATGGCGCGGCGGGCGCGCTCCTCGGCGTCCTTGCGGGCCTGCTCAGCGGCCAAACGGGCTTCCTCGGCCTTGCGGGCCGCCTCGGCGGCCTTGGCGGCGGCGATCGCGGCGCGCTCGGCGCGGACGCGGTCACGCTCTTCCTGCACGGCGCGGCGGCGCTCGGCCTCGCGCTCTTCACGAATACGGGCGGCTTCGAGTCGCGCCTGCTGACGGGCGGCGAACTCGGGGTCGTTCGTCGGGTCTTTCTTCTTGGCCTTCTCGAGCAGTGCCTGCTTGGCCTTGGCCTGGGCTTCCAACCGGTCGGTGAAGGTGTCCTTGTTCTTCAAGCTTGTCCTCTGTTGCTCTCTGCTACGCCACTATTCGGCCGCGAGCGCGGCCTGCTTCTTGGCCCGCTTGCGATCCTCCGGATTGAGGAACCGCTTGCGCAGCCTAATCGACTTCGGTGTCACTTCGACGAGCTCGTCGTCGTCGATGTACGCGATCGCCTGCTCGAGGCTCATCCGGCGGGGCGGGGTCAGGCGGACGGCTTCGTCCTTGCCGGCCGCGCGGATGTTGGTGAGCTGTTTTCCCTTCAACACATTGACGTCGAGATCGTTCCCACGGCTGTGCTCACCGATCAGCATACCTTCATATACCGCGGTGCCCGGATCGATGAACATCGGGCCCCGTTCCTCAAGGTTCCATAGAGCATAGGCCACTGCGGTGCCTTCGGCATTCGCGATCAGCGCACCGTTTCGCCGGCCCGGGATCGTTCCGCGAAACGGACCATAGGAGTGGAAGAGCCGGTTCATGACACCGGTGCCGCGAGTATCGGTCAGAAACTCACCGTGATAGCCGATCAGGCCGCGCGACGGCGCATGGAATACCAGGCGGGTCTTGCCGGCGCCCGACGGCCGCATGTCCTGCAGCTCGCCCTTGCGCTGGCTGATCTGCTCGACCACCACGCCGGTATAGGCGTCGTCGACGTCGACCACGACCTCCTCGATCGGCTCCAGCCTCTGCCCGGTCTGCGGATCGGTCTGGAACAGCACTCTCGGACGACCGACCGCCAACTCGAAGCCCTCGCGGCGCATGGTCTCGATCAGCACGCCGAGTTGCAGTTCGCCGCGGCCGGCGACCTCGTAGGAATCGGTGTTCTCGGTGTCGCGCACGCGGATGGCGACATTGCCCTCGGCTTCGCGCATCAGGCGGGCACGGATCATGCGCGTCGTGACTTTGTCGCCCTCACGGCCGGCCAGCGGCGAATCGTTCACCATGAAGTTCATGGCCAGCGTCGGCGGGTCGACCGGCTGGGCCGGCAGCGCCGCCTCGACCGTGAGGTCGCCCAGCGTATCGGCCACCGTCGCGGTCTTGAAGCCGGCGATGGCGACGATGTCGCCCGCCTCCGCCTGCTCGATCGGCTGGCGCTCCAGGCCCCGGAAGGCGAGGAGCTTGGTGACCCGGGTCTCCTCGATCTTCTCGCCCTTGTTGTCGCCGTGGCCGCTCAGGGCCTTCAGCATGGTGTTGGGCTTGATGGTGCCCGACTGGATGCGGCCGGTCAGGATGCGGCCGAGGAACGGATCGGACTCGAGCGTCGTCACCAGCATCCGGAACTGCGGATCGGTGTCGATGGTGGGTGGCGGCACGTGGCGCAGGATCAGGTCGAACAGCGGCGCCATGTCCTTGTGCTCGACTTCGAGCGACTCCGCCGCCCAGCCCTGCTTGGCCGACGCGAACAGGGTCGGGAAGTCGAGCTGCTCGTCGTTGGCGTCCATTGCACCGAACAGGTCGAAGATCTCGTCGTGCACCTGGTGGGCCCGCGCGTCGGGCCGGTCGACCTTGTTGATCAGCACGATCGGCTTGAGGCCCAGGCGCAGCGCCTTGCCGAGCACGAACTTGGTCTGCGGCAGCGGACCTTCGGCGGCATCGACCAGCAGCACCACGCCGTCGACCATCGACAGGATGCGCTCGACTTCGCCGCCGAAGTCGGCATGGCCGGGGGTATCGACGATATTGACGTGGAATTCCTTGTATTTGAAGGCGGCGTTCTTGGCCTTGATGGTGATGCCCTTTTCGCGCTCGAGATCCATGGAATCCATCATGCGTTCCTCGGTGGCCTGATTGG
>DATGMK010000060.1:0-5553 GCA_035293665.1 Reyranella sp.
CCCGAGGCGATCACCCGCGCCATGAACAACGGCGTGCGCACCATCGAGCACGGCAACCTGATCGACGAGAAATCGGCCCGGCTGATCAAGAGCAAGGGCGGCTACATGATCGCCAACCTCGTCACCTATTTCTCGATGAAGGAGCGGGCGGCGCAGTTCGGCATGACGGCCGAGATGCTGGCCAAGAACGACATCGTGCTCGAAGGCGCGCTGCGCTCGCTCGAGATCTGCAAGAAGGCCGGGGTCAAGGTGGGCTACGGCACCGACCTCTTGGGCGCGCTGCAGGTCGACCAGAGCCTCGAGTTCATCCATCGCGCCAAGGTGCTGAAGCCGATCGAGATCATCCGCCAGGCGACCCTTGTCGGCGCGGAGATCCTGCGCATGGACGGCAAGCTCGGCACGATCGCGCCCGGCGCCTATGCCGATCTGATCGTGGTCGACGGCAATCCGGTCAAGAACCTCAAGCTCTTCCTCGACCAGGGCGCGCATCTCAGCGCGATCATGAAGGGCGGCAAGTTCCACAAGAACGCGCTCAAGTAGGCCCTGATGTTCCTGTTCAAGAACCTCAGGCTGCTCGATCCCAACTGGAAGGAGGCGCGCGGCGGCTACGAAGTGCTGATCGAGGGCGACACCATCAAGGAAGTATCGGCCAAGCCGATCAAGGCCAGGGGCGCCGCGGTCGTCGATTGCGGCAAGCGCACGCTGATGCCGGGCCTGATCGACTGCCACGTGCACACGCACCATAGCGAGGTCTACATCAACCGCATGGAGGCGGTGCCGCTGACGCTCATGATGGCGCGCTCGGCCGGCCGCCTGAAGCGCATGCTCGATCGCGGCTTCACCACGGTGCGCGACGCCGGCGGCGCCGATTGGGGCACCAAAACTGCGGTCGAGTCCGGGCTGATCCCGGGACCGCGCCTGTTCATTTCCTGCCGCTCGATCGGCCCGACCGGCGGTCACAGCGACCGCAACCGGCGGACCGACTTCACCGGCCCGCCGTGCCTTTGCTGCAACGGCATGGTGTTCCTGCGCTATCTCGCCGACGGCCCCGACGCGGTGCGCAAGGGCGTGCGCGAGCAGATGCGCCAGGGCGCCGACCAGGTGAAGCTGATGGTGTCGGGCGGCGTCGCCTCGCCCTACGATCCGCTCGATTCGATCCAGTTCTCGATGGACGAGATCTCGGCCGCGGTCGAAGAGGCCAGGGCGTTCGGCCGCTACGTGCTGACGCATGCCTATACGCCTGAGGCGATCACGCGCGCCGTCAAATGTGGCGTGCGCACCATCGAGCATGGCAATCTCGTCGATGCGCCGACGGCGAAGCTTATGGCGCAGAACGGCGTCTACATGGTGCCCAACCTCGTCGCCTACGACGCCATGAAGCGGCGGGCCAAGGAACTCGGCATGCCCGACACCATGCTGGAGAAGAACGACGAGGTGCTGAAGTACGGCTATGCCGAGCTCGAGCACTGCCGCAAGCAAGGCGTGAAGATGGCCTACGGCTCGGACCTGCTCGGTGCGCTCGAGGACGAACAGACGCGCGAGTTCCAGATCAGGGGCGAAGTGATGCCGGCGATCGACGTCATCCGCTCGGCGACCTTGATCGGCGCAGAGGTTGTGCGCCAGGACGGCAAGCTCGGCACGATCGCGCCAGGGGCCCATGCCGATCTGCTCGTGGTCGACGGCGATCCGCTCAAGGACCTCGGCCTGTTCAAGGACGGCGGCCCTCACCTTTCGGCCATCATGAAGGCCGGCAAGTTCCACAAGAACGCCTTGTGATGCAGCACGCGATCGCCCTCGTTCGCAGACGCTACCGCCGCTGGGCGCTGAACGGCGCGGCGGCGATCGCGCTCGCCTACATCCTCACCCCGCTCACCTTCGTCACCTGGCTCGCCTTCTTCCGGCAGGAGATCCCGTCCTTCCCGCCCGAGGGCTACAGCCTGCGCTGGTTCAGGGCGATCCTCGACCAGCCCAAGTTCGTCGACGGCTTCTCGATGAGCTTCCAGGTCGGCGTGCTGGCGACCTTCATCGGACTTGCGCTCGGCGTGCCAGCGGCGCTCGCCGTGGCGCGCCACCAGTTCCGTTTCCGCGTGCCGCTCGCCAGCCTGCTCCTGATGCCGCTGATCGTGCCCGGGGTCGTGCTGGGCACGGCGATGTACGTCTATCACGTCGAGCTGGAGAACGGCCTCGATGTCGACGTGATCGGCACGTTCTACGCGCTGGTCGCGGGCCATGTCGTGATCGTGATCCCGTGGGTGGTGCGGCTGGTGACGGCGAGCCTGGCCGGCGTCGACCGCTCGATCGAGGAGGCGGCGCAAAACCTCGGCGCCAACGCCTGGATCACGTTCTGGCGCATCACGCTGCCGACCATCCGGCCGGGCATCGTCGCCGGCGCGCTGTTCGGCTTCGTCACCTCGTTCGGCAATCTCGAGATGAGCCTGTTCCTGTGCGGGCCCGGCACGACCACCCTGCCGATCGTGGTGCTGCAGTATCTCGAGTGGAAGATCGACCCGATCATCGCCTCGGTCTCGGTCGTGCAGATCGTGCTGATCGGCATCGCCATGCTGATCACCGACCGCTACGTCAAGCTGACGCGGGTGGTCTAGCGATGGCGCGGCTCGACATCAGCGGCCTCTCCAAGCGCTACGGCGAGTTCTACGCCGTGCGCGACGTGACGCTCGGCATCAAGGACGGCGAGTTCGTGGTGCTGCTCGGCCCCTCGGGCTGCGGCAAGACCACGACCCTGCGCATGGTCGCGGGCTTCATCGAGCCCACCGCCGGCCACGTGAAGCTGGGCGGCGGCGACGTCACCCTGCTGCCGCCGTGGAAGCGCAACGCCGGCATGGTGTTCCAGAGTTACGCGCTCTTCCCGCACATGACGGTGGCGGAGAACGTGGCGTTCGGTCTAGAGATGCGCAAGCTCGCCAAGACCGACATCGCGCGCCGCGTCGACGAAGCCCTGTCGCTGGTGCGGCTCGCGGGTTACGGCGCGCGCCTGCCGCGCCAGCTGTCGGGCGGCCAGCAGCAGCGGGTGGCTCTGGCGCGCGCGCTCGCCATCCGGCCCGACGTGCTGCTGCTCGACGAGCCGCTCTCCAATCTCGACGCCAAGCTCCGCCAGGAGGTGCGCGTGGAGATCCGCGAGCTGCAGCGCCAGCTCGGCCTGACCACGGTGATGGTGACGCACGACCAGGAAGAGGCGCTCACCATGGCCGACCGCATGGTGGTGATGAACGAGGGCGCCGTGTGCCAGGTCGGCAGCCAGCGCGACCTCTACGAGCGGCCGGCCGACCGCTTCGTGGCCGGCTTCGTCGGCCGCAGCACTTTCCTGGAAGGCGAGGTCGAGGCGCCCGGCCGCTTCCGCACCGGCGGCGGGCTGGCCATCGCCTGCCCGACCAACGGAAACGGCGCCACGCCCGGCCGCGCCGCCCTGTCGCTCCGGCCGGAGCGGCTCGAGATCGCCCCGGCGGCATTGTCGGGACTCGACAACAACCTGCCCGGTACGGTGGAATTCGTGTCCTATCTCGGCGCGCTGATCGACATCCATGTGCGCCTGTCGCCGCAAGACCGGCTGGTGGTGCAGATCGCCAACCGCGACGGCGGCTTCACGCCGGAAGTGGGGCAGCCGGTTTTCGTCGGCTGGCCTGCAGCGGCCGGCATGGTGTTCAACGACTAAGCGATCAAAAGGGAAAGGGAGCTTCGCCATGACGTTCATGATCAACCGCCGCGCCGCCCTCAAGGGAGCGTTGGGAGGTGCGGCCGCCCTCGCCAGCGTCCCGGCCCTCGCGGCCGACAACAAGCGCATCGTCGTCGGCACCTGGGGCGGCGACTATTCGCGGCTGCTCACCAAGAACATCGACACGCCGCTCTTGGTGCCCAAGGGCTGGGAAGTGATCCACGACGAGGCCAACGACCCGCCGCGCCGCGCCAAGATGCTGGCGGAGAAATCGCTGCGCCGCGGCACGTCGGACGTGCAGGGCCTGTCGGCCGCCAACATGTACGACGTCAACGAGCAGGGCCTGGTCGAGCAGCTCGACTATTCGAAGATGCCGAACGCCAAGAACCTCATCCCGGCGATGAAGTACCCCTACGGCATCGGCCACATCTATTCGGGCAAGGTGCTGCTCTACAATCCCAAGCTGATGGCGGCGCCGACCGGCTTCGCCGACACGCTCGATCCCAAGCACGGCAACAAGCTCGGCATCATCGACATCCAGTACCAGTACACCATGCTCGCCTCGAGCCTGGCCTCGGGCGGCACCGTGCACGATTTCGACCCCGGCAAGGAGCGCCTGATCGCCTGCAAGAAGGCGGGCGCGCGCATCTATCCGTCCAACGAGGCGTTCGCGCAGGCGCTCAAGTCGGAGGAGATCGCCTGCGGCATCATGTGGAAGGCGCGCGCCGTGCAATGGCAGAACGCCGGCATCAACGTCGAGACCGTGGCGCCCAAGGAAGGCGTGCCGATGTACATCTCGGGCTTCTCGATGCCCAAGAACTCGCCCAACAAGCCGGGCGCCTATGCCTGGCTCGACGCCATGCTGTCGCCCTCGGCGCAGAAGAACTTCGCCATCGACATGGGCTACAACCCGACGGTCACCAATGCCGACGTGCCGGCGGACGTGCAGAAGCGCATCGGCTTCACGCCGGAAGAGCAGAAGCGCCTGGTCGATCTCGACTACGGCTACATGTCCAAGAACGATTCGGCGTTCCAGGACTGGTGGAACAAGAAGTTCAAGTCCTAGAGCCGCATGGCTGACGCCGCCGCCATCGCGCATGGCGCTCCGACCGGTCCCGTCGTCGAGAAGCGACGGGGCGAGGGGCTGACCGCGGCCTCGCTGATCGCGCCGGCGACGATCTTCATCGCGATCGGCCTGTTGGCGCCGCTCGCCTTCCTGCTGCGCTACAGCCTGAACGAGTTCGAGCCGACCAAGAAGATGATGGTCGAGGCGTTCACGCTTGCGAACTACGTCCGCTTCTTCGTCGACCCCTACTACAGCGCCATCCTGTGGACCACGGTGCGCATCGCCGTGCTGGTCACGGTCGCCTGCCTGGTGCTGGGCTTTCCGTTGGCCTATGTCGTGGCGCGCACGCAGAGCCGGTTCAAGAACCTGCTCATCATCTCGATCGTGCTGCCGCTGTTCGTCGGCAACTCGGTGCGCGCGGCGGGCTGGATGGTGGTGTTCGGCAGCAAGGGCTTCGTCAACGCAAGCCTGATGGGCCTTGGCCTGCTCTCGGCGCCGCTCGAGATCATGTTCACCGAGAAGGCGGTGATCATCGCCATCATCGCGGTCAACCTGCCGTTCATGGTGCTGTCGTTGCAGGCGGTGATCGAGGGCATCGACCGCTCGGTCGAGGAGGCCGCCTTCAGCCTCGGCGCGCCTCCCGGAACGATGTTTCGCCGTGTGCTCTGGCCGCTCGCCCTGCCCGGTATCCTCGCCGGTACCATCCTGTGCTTCATCCTGGCGATGAACGCCTATGCGACGCCGTTTCTGCTGGGCGGACCTCTGTTCAAGATGATGGCGCCGCTGATCTACAACGAATTCACGCTCAAAACGAACT
>DATGMK010000061.1:0-71413 GCA_035293665.1 Reyranella sp.
ACACGTCGGACGCGATCCTCTACACCAAGACGATGAAGGAGCAGAACTGGAAGCCGTCGATCCTGATCGCCGACGACGCGGGCTTCAACGATCCCAAGTACGTCAAGGAGATGGGCTCGCAGGTCGAGGGCCTGATCAGCCGCACCTCCTTCGCCACCGGCAAGCCGGGCAGCGTTCCCGCGATCTGCGACGCGCTCTACAAGAAGAAGACCGGCGGCGACGGCCTTGACGACACGTCGGGCCGCGGCCTGCAGGGCTTCTTCGTGCTGATGGATGCGATCAACCGCGCGGGCTCGACGGAGCCGGCGAAGATCCAGGCCGCGCTCAAGGCGACCGACCTCAAGCAGAACCAGATGGTCGCGGGCTATCACGGTGTGAAGTTCGACGCCAAGGGCCAGAACACCCTGGCCTCGAGCATCGTCGTGCAGATGAAGGGCGGCCAGTACGCACCGGTGTGGCCGAAGGCCAATGCCACCGCCGACCTCGTCCTGCCGTACAAGGGCTGGTAAGGCATCTCGGCGCCCCGTCGTCCCGACCGGAGCGAAGCGGAGTGGAGGGACCTTGCCTCAACGATTAGCCGCAAATTGCGGAGGGAAGGTCCCTCCGCTGGGCCGCGCTGCGCGAGGCTTCGGTCGGGACGACGGTATTCCGGGCGAGCGTTTCGGATGTCGATGACGCTGGTGCAGGTCGTGGTGAGCGGCCTGCTCTTGGGCGCGATCTATGCGCTCTTCTCGTCGGGCCTCACGCTGATCTGGGGCATGATGAACGTCGTGAACTTCGCGCACGGCGATTTCGTCATGCTCGGCATGTACACCGCCGTCGTGGTGTGGACCGCGCTGGGCGGCGGGCCTTGGGCCTCCGTGCCGATCGCCGCCATCCTGATCGCCACGCTCGGCATCGCCAGCTACTTCCTGCTGGTGCGCCACATCATGCGCGGGCCGATGCTGGCGCAGATCCTCGGCACATTCGGCCTGGCGCTGTTCCTGCGCTACTCGGCGTTCAACGTGTTCGGCGCCAATTTCCGCACCCTGCCGGACACGCTGGTCGGCGGCTCCTTCGTGCTGGCCGGGATCCGCTTCGAGGGCGCGCGGGTGCTGGCGGGCGCGGTCGGCCTCGCCGTCACCCTGCTGCTGCACCTGATCCTGACCCGCACCGCCGTCGGCAGCCGCATGCTGGCGGTGTCGGAAGATGCGACGGCAGCGCAGCTGATGGGCATCCGGCCGCAGCGCATGCAGGCTCTGGCCTGGGGGCTGGCCGGCGCGGCGACCGGCATCGCCGGCGCGCTGATCGCCACCTTCTTTTACACCTCGCCGACGGTCGGCGAGACGCTCGCCATCGTCGCCTTCGTTACGGTCTCGCTCGGCGGCTTCGGCTCGGTGCTGGGCGCGCTGGTCGCCGGGCTGCTGATCGGCGTGGTCGAATCGGTGGCGGCCTACGAGATCGGCCCGGTCTACAAGGACGTCATCGTCTACTCCCTCTTCGTGCTGGTGCTGTGGGTCCGGCCGCAGGGCCTGATGGGCAAGACATGAGCGGCCGGCGCATCCTGCATGTACTGCTGATCGCGATCGTGCTGATCTACCCGCTGGTCGCTGCCGATTCGCCGGTCTATGGACGGCTCGGGGCTCTGGTCCTGCTGGGCGCGATCAGCGCCTCGGCCTGGAACATCGTCGGCGGCTATGCCGGCCAGGTCTCGGTCGGCCATGCGGTCTTCTTCGGCATCGGCGCCTATGCCTCGGTGACGGGCTTCGTGCATCTCGACCTGCCGCCGATCGCCGGTGCGCCGATCGGCATGCTGGTGAGCGTGCTGGTCGCCGCGGTGATCGGCGTGCCGACGCTGCGGCTCTCCGGCCATTACTTCAGCATGGCGACCATCGCGGTCGGCGAGCTGGTGCGCGTGCTCAGCTCGACCAGCGACTTCCTCGGCGGCGCGCAGGGGCTCGGCGGGCCGGCAATGCCGCGCAGCGTGTTCGACCTCTCGTTCGTGTCGGCGACGCCCTACTACTACATCTTCCTCGCCGTGCTGGTGGCGCTGCTCGGGCTGACCTGGTGGATCGAGCGCAGCCGCGTGGGCTTCTACCTGCGCGCCATCAAGGACAGCGAACGCGCCGCGCGCTCGCTCGGCGTGTCGGTCGGCCGCTACAAGCTCTACGCCTACATGCTGAGCGCCGCCTTCACCTCGCTGGCGGGCTCGCTCTATCTCTGCATGTTCGGCTTCATCGATCCCGAATCGGGCTTCGGCATCCTGATCTCGGTGAAGATCGTCGTGATGGCGGCGCTGGGCGGGGCGGGCCAGCTGTTCGGCCCGCTGGTCGGCGCGCTGATCCTGGTGCCGCTCGAGGAGCTGTCGAACTCCTATCTCGGCGGCCAGGGCGCGGGCCTGACCTTCGTGGTCTACGGCGCGATCATCGTGATCATCGCCCGCTTCCTGCCGAGCGGGCTCTTGTCGCTCCTCGAGCGCCGCAAGGTCGTGCGCCGTGCTGATTGAGGCGCGCAACGTCGTCAAGGCGTTCGGCGCCTTCAGGGCGGTCGACGATGCGTCGGTGTCGGTCGAGGAGGGCGACGTCCTCGGCCTGATCGGGCCCAACGGTGCCGGCAAGTCGACCTTCTTCAACTGCCTGACCGGTGACCTGCCGGTCACCTCGGGCAGCGTCGCCTTCGCCGGCCAGGACGTCACGCGCCGGCCGCCGGAGGCGCGGGCGCGGCTCGGCCTCGCGCGCACCTTCCAGGTGCCGCAGACCTTCGAATCGATGTCGGTGCTCGACAACGCCATGATCGGCGCGCTGCTGCGCCATCCCCATGCCAAGGAGGCGCGGGCCAGGGCGCGCGACGTGCTGCAGCGCGTCGGCCTCGGCCATGTCATCGATGCGCCGGCGCGCAGCCTCGGTACGCCGGGCCGCAAGCGCCTGGAGATCGCCCGCGCGCTCGCGTCGGAGCCCAAGGTGCTGCTGCTCGACGAGGCGATGGCCGGACTGACGCCGACCGAGGTGCAGGATGCGATCGCCCTGGTGCGCCGGCTGCACGAGAGCGGCATCACCATCGTGATCGTCGAGCACATCATGGAAGTGATCACCCAGCTCACGCGCCGCGTTGTGGTCTTCCACCAGGGCCGCGAGATCGCGCGCGGTACGCCGCGCGAGGTCACCGGCAATCCGGCGGTGATCGAAGCCTATCTCGGGCGCCGCAAGGTTCGGCACTGATGGCCGCGCTCCTGAAGATCGAGCATCTCGAGGTGCGCTACGGCGACCTGATCGGCGTGGCCGACGTCTCGCTCGAGGTGCCCAAGGGCTCGGTGGTGGCGCTGCTGGGCTCCAACGGCGCCGGCAAGACCACAACCTTGAACGCCATCGCCGGCATCGTTCCGGTCGCCAAGGGTACGGTGTCGTTCGACGGCGCCTCGATCGGCGGCGTGCCGGCGCATGCCATCGTGCGCAAGGGCATCGCGCTGTCGCCCGAGGGCTGGCGTCTGTTCACCCAGCAGAGCGTCGAGAACAACCTTTTGCTGGGCGCCACGCCGTTGCCCGACCGCACGCGAATCCCGCGCCTGCTGGAGCGCGTGTATTCGGTATTCCCGCGGCTGGCCGAGCGCCGGCACCAGCGCGCCGGCACGATGTCGGGCGGCGAGCGCCAGATGCTGGCGGTCGGCCGCGCCCTGATGAGCGAGCCGCAATTGCTCATGCTCGACGAGCCGAGTCTCGGGCTGGCGCCGGCGATCGTCGACACGATGTACGATTCGTTCGCAGCGCTTCACCGCGAGGGCCAGACCATCCTGCTCGCCGAGCAGTCGGTCGATCTCGCCCTCGAGGCGGCCGACCATGCGTATGTGCTGCAGGTTGGTCGGACGGTGCTCGAGGGGCCGGCCAAGGCGATGGCGGATAATCCGGACGTGCAGCGGATTTATCTCGGGATGGAGTAAAGCGCGGCGCTCGCGCCGTGCCGGCGGGCCTACGTCTACGGCCCGTCTTGGCCATCGGCCGATGGCCGATAGCCTCGTGATCAAATGGAGACCGCGCAACCGGCCGACTGAGCCAGCCATTGATGCTCCGGAGGAGCCTAACATGCGCAAAACCCTGCTTCTGGTCGGTCTGCTGGTCGCGAGCCCTGCCTTCGCCCAAAGCCTGCCCCCGGCCCCGACCGGGAAGATCACGAGTGGGGGCGTCGGCAATTACAATTCCTCCGGCAGCTATGGCGGCAAGGACACCGGCGTCAGCATCGTCGGCGACACCCAGGACATGGGGTTGGGCAACTCCAGCATGGGCAACGGCAGCGTGGGCACCTCCTACGGCATTGGCAGCCCGAATGCCGGGACCGGCATAGCGGTCGACAGCAGTGGCTTCTCCACCGGGATGTCGTCGCTTCCGGCCGCCGGCAGCGACCCGACCCTGGCGGTGCCGTACTCCGGAAAATCGCACCCGATGAAATGATCAGAAGCTGGCGTGCAGCCGGCCGCTGAACACGTGCACCGGCCCGCGGTCGGCGTTGTAGGCCGGATTCACCAGCAGCTGATAGTCCGCCGTCGCCGTCAGGCCCTTGAACAGCTGGAGAGCGTAGAACGCCTCCACCACGTTCTCGGAGGCGTAGGTGAGCCGGCCGTCGCCGACCAGCACGCCCAGCCCGCCTGCACCGAGATAGCGGGCGTGGTCGGGTGAGATCATGTTCCAGGCGCCGGCGAGGCCGATGCGGTCGTTGGCGCGGCCCCATGACGTGCCCTTGAGCTGCACGCCGCCCGACAGGCTCTGGTCGATGTCGGTGAAGGCGTTGATCTCGCTGCGGCCGTCGTTCCAGCTGAAGCGGGCGAACGCACCGAGATCGTCGGTGATGTCCTGCTGCAGGTTTATGTAGAAGCCGTACTTGGTGCGACCCTGACGCGTCTGCGCGATCGTGTCGGCCGCGCTTGCCCCGGTCGCGTTCGCGATTGCGACGGCCTGGTCGTAGGAGCCGGCGAAGGTCGAGGTGAGCCAGGTTCCGAACTTCGCCGCGCCCTTCTTGCCGAACGGCTCGTAGCGCATCTCCAGCTCGCCGACATAGCCGCCGCGGGCGAACAGGTTCATGTCGAACACGTTGGCGTTCGGCTCGTTGCCGACCAGGAAGTAGCCGACCCGCGCCGCCCAACGCGGCTGGTTCAGCTCGGCGGTAATGCCGTAGGTGAGGCCGACGCGGTCGGCCGGATAGTCGAAGGCGCCCGCCGCCCAGATCGACCAATTGAGGAAGTCGACGCGCGAGTCCTCGGCATAGTCGTTGCCGTCAAAGATGTCGTGCACGGCAAACTTGCCGATCTGGAAGGTGAGCCGCGAGACGTCCTTGTCGCCGGCAAGCTGGCCGTAGTCGCTCTCGACGGTCTCGCGCTCGCCGCCCAAGCCGAACTCCTGGCGCAGGAACAGCCGCGAGGTGTTGTAGCGCGGGAAGGGGAAGTTCGACTTCTGCGCCTCGCCGTTGGGGAAGCCCGCGGCGCCGACCGTGTCGGCGAGACCGAAGCCCTGCAGCAGCTCGGGATTGTAGTAGAGCTCGGCCCCCTGCCAGAGCCGCACGCCGAGGAACGCCGAGACCGTCCAGGTCTCGCGCGACTGGCCGCTGCCCGGCAGGCTGTTGGTGCCCTCGTAGGGCGAGTTGAACGCCGGATAGCCCTGGAAGACGAAGGTCGACTGGCCGTGGATCTCCCAGCTCAGCGGCCCGCGGTCGTCGTTCTTCTTGTCGTCGCCGTCTACGCCGAAGTGGTAGTTCAGCCCGAGCCGCAGCTGGTGCAGGTCGTAGAGCGAGTCGTAGCGCGCGGGTGCGGAGAAGCTGAAACCGGTGAGCGGCAGGCGCGTGTAAAGATACTCCGCCCGCGCGGTCCACCGCCGGTCGAGCGCGTAATCGACGCCGGCGCCGAAGGTATAGCCCAGCCGCCATTGGCTCGGCGTCGCATCCTGGTTGCCGCCGATGAGGTCGGTGCGGCCCCAGCGCGTGCTGGCAAAGGCGAGCCCGCCGGTCACGAACGGCGTCCAGGCGCCCATCTGGTAGCCCAGCCGCCCGCGCAGGCTGCCGAGATACTCGAGCTGCTCGTCGGCGTAGCCCGCCTGGGTCTCGCGATAGGACAGGACCTGCGCTCCGTCGCGCGCATCCATGAAAGAGAAGTCGAGCTCGATCCCCACCATCCAGCGCGACGGCAACGTCGTCTGCCAGCCGCCCTGCACGCCGCCGAACAGCTGACCGATCGAGTTCGTACCGCCGGACGCGGCAATGCCGGGCGGATCGCCCAGGGTCGCGGTCCCGGTGCCGAATAGGTAGCCGACATGGCCGCCGAAATAGAAGCCCGATGGTGTCTGCGGGTCGACAGCAAGAGCCGGAAGCGGCGCCAACACGGCAAATGCCGCGAGCCCGAGCCCCCAGGATTCAAAACGCTTCATCGGTCCCCGCATCATAGTGTGCCGTGCCCGCGGGCAATACCCGCGGCCAACGCACCATCTTCCCGAATTGTTGCGGTTTTCGTTCGGTGTCGCCGTCATGTTCATCTCCCGGCCCGATGCGCAGCGGGGATGAACATGGAAACCGTGCCTAGGCGCGGTCGTCCCAGCTCACCCGACGCCGACGGTCGAGCGCGATCCTCTCGATCTTGGCCGCTGCCTCGCGGGCAGCGCGTCGTGGGTGGCTATCCATCGATTGTTCCGTCGTTGTGGCGTCACGGCTGTGACGACCGCGGCGGCCAGTACGCCTCGACCTTCCGGCAGTCAAGCGCAAAGCATCATCGGCGCATCAGCTCGTGCACATGCGCAGCAGTCGCAGAGGCCAGCGCCTCGAGATCGTAGCCGCCCTCCAGCGACGAGACCAGCTTGCCGCCCGTATGCTTGCCGGCCAGGGCCATCAACTCCCGGCTGATCCAGGCGTAGTCCTCGGTTTCCAGCCTGAGCTGGGCCAGCGGGTCGCGGCGGTGGGCGTCGAAGCCCGCCGAGACGATGATCAGTTCGGGCGCAAAATTGTCGAGTGCAGGCAGGATGCGATCGGCCCACGCCATGCGGAACTGCGCGCTGCCGCTGCCCGCGGCCAGCGGCACGTTGACCACGTTGCCGTCGACGCCGCGTTCGCGCGCCGAGCCGGTGCCGGGATAGAAGGGGTATTGATGGGTCGAGCCGAAGAATAGCGACGGATCGATCTCGGCCACGGCCTGGGTGCCGTTGCCGTGATGGACATCGAAGTCGACGATCGCCAACCGCGAGAGGCCGTGGGCCGCCTGCGCATGGCGCGCGGCGATCACCACGTTGTTGAACAGGCAGAAGCCGCCCGGGACCGTCGGCGTAGCGTGATGGCCGGGCGGCCGTACGGCGGCGAAAGCGTTGTCGACCAGCCCGCCGCACACCGCATCGACCGCGGCCACGGCGGCGCCCGCGGCACGTCGGGCGGCCTCGGCGCTGCCCTCGCTCATCACCGTATCGCCGTCGATCATCACCAGCTCGTCAGGCGGTGGACGGACACCGAGGATCGCCTCGACGATCTCGATCGGATGCACGCGGGTGAGCTGCTCGATCGTCGCCAGGGGCGCTTCGGCGCGCCGGAGGCTCGCGAAGGCGTCGTCCTGCAGCGCCGCCAGGACGGCGCGCAGCCTGTCGGCCCGCTCGGGATGATGCTCGCCGGTGTCGTGCGCCAGGCAGGCGGGGTGGGTCAGCAACAGGGTGGTCATCAGACGGGGGCGGTGTGAGGCCGGACGGAGGCCGACAGGCCGATGACGATGATGATCGGCAGCAGCAAACTCCAGAAGCCGACCGTGAGATAGCCCAGGGTGCCGAGAATCGTGCCGGCGACGAACGAGATCAGCATCGCCACCAGCCTATGGAGACGCGCCCGCTTGGCCAGGAAGGAGCGCGCCGCCGCGAACAACCCGAACAGACCGACGAAGCTCAGCGTACCGACCAAGCCCGAGACGAAGGCCAGGAGCGTCGGCACGGGACCGAGCGTCGCATCTTTTCGTGTGTACATCGGCTGGCATGTTAGACGGGACGGAACCGCGAGGCATCCGGGTTGACGCCTCGGACCGGGTTGGCCAACGTGCGCCGCGTCATGCCCCAGCCCATCGCGCTCGCCTGCGTTCGTTGCAGCGCCCGTTACCCCGTCGACCACTATGCCCAGGATTGCCCAGCCTGCCGGGCCAATGGGGCACCTGCCAACCTAACCGTCGTCTATGATGCTGTTCCCGGTATCGGAACAGACCGCGACGCCATTCGCCGCGACCGCGGCTCGATGTGGCGCTGGGACGGCTTTCTGCACGCCTCAGCCCGCGAGGCGGTGACCTTGGGCGAGGGCAATACGCCTCTCCTCCATGCGCCCTCGCTGGGCTTGGGCGACGTCTGGATCAAGGACGAATCGCGCAATCCGACCTGGTCGTTCAAGGATCGGCTGGGCTCGGGCGCGCTCACCATGGCGAAGAGGTTCGGCGCCCGGGTCATTGCGTCGAGCTCGTCGGGCAATGCGGGCGCGGCAGCCGCGGCCTATGCCGCCAAGGCCGGCATCCCATGCGTGGTCTTCACCTTCATGGGTTCGGCGGGTCCGCTGGTCACCCAGATGCGGACCTACGGTACGATGCTTGTCAAGGTTGCCGACAAGGCCGATCGCTGGCGCCTGCAGACCTTGGGCGTGCGCGAGTTCGGCTGGTATCCGACCTCACCGTTCTTCGGGCCGGTGGTGGGCTCCAATCCCTACGGTATGGAGGCCTACAAGACGATTGCCTACGAGATCGCCGAGGCCTTCGACTGGCAGCCGCCCGATTGGTGCGTGCTGCCGGTCTGCTACGGCGATGCGCTGTACGGTATGTGGAAGGGCTTCGAGGAGCTGAAGGCGCTGGGCTGGATCGACCGCGCGCCGCGCCTGGTCGCGGCCGAGGTCTCGGGGTCGCTGGCCGCGGCAATGGAAGGCGGTGACGCGATGCCGCCGGAATCGCCGCGCAATGCGCCCTCGATCGCGACCTCGATCGGCGCGCTGCAGGGAACGGTGCAGGCGCTCGACGTGCTGCGCAAGACCAAGGGTGCGGCGGTGACGATTGCCGACGACGATCTGCGCCGCTGGGTCCTGACGCTTGCCGCCAAGGAGGGCATCTGGCCCGAAGCCTCCTCGGCCGCCCCGTTCGCTGCGATCGAGCGGCTGCGGGCGCAGGGCACGATCAAAGCCAACGAACGCTGCGTCGCTCTGCTGACCGCGGCGGGCCTCAAGGATCCCGGGCCGATCGAGAATGCGCTGCCCGAGGCGCCGCTGGTGCAGGGCGGGTTGAAGGAGCTGATGGCGGCACTCAAGTCGGCGTACGGCTTCCATGGCTGAGCTGGGCATCGCCATGGATGGCCGCGCGCCGATCGCCGATATCGCGGCGCAGGCGCAGGCAGCGGAAGCGGGCGGGGCGACCACGCTCTGGATCGCCTGCCATCTCTTCCTGCGCGACCCCGTGACGACGGCCGCGCTGGCGCTGGCGGCGACGAAGAGGATCAAGATCGCCTTGATGGCTCTCAGTCCCTACTCGATGCATCCGGTCTACATCGCCATGGCCGCGGCGAGCCTCGACGAGATGTATCCTGGCCGCGTCATCCTGTGTCTCGGTTCGGGCGCCCCGGCCGATTTGAAGGCAGCGGGCATCGACTCGCCCAGGCCGCTGGTCGCGATCGGCGAGGCCGTCAAGGTCTGCCGACAGCTCTTGGCCGGCGAGATGGCCGACTTCCACGGCCGGATGTTCAACGTCGCCGGCCGCCGGCTGGTCAATGGCGGTCGTCGCATTCCGATCGTGCTGGCGGCGTCGCGGCCCAACATGCTGCGGCTCGCCGGCCGGCAGACCGACGGCGTGCTGATCTCGGCTGCGACCTCGCCGCCGTTCGTGAAGGCCTGCCTCGACCAGGTCGGCAGCGGCCACAAATCGTGCATCGTCTATACCCGCCTCGGCCCGGTCGACACGGTGCGCCGGCCGATCGGCTTCGTGCTGCGTGGCGCCCATCACGCGGAGAACATCCGCCTCGGCGGCGCGACGCTCGACCAGCAAGCTCTGGCGGCAGCCTACGCGACCGAGAACTGGAGCGAGGTCGACCGGCTGGTGAGCGACGACATCGTGCGACGGCATGCGGCGTGCGGCACGGCCGCCGAGGTGCGGTCGAAGCTCGACGAGTACCGCGCCATCGGCCTCGACGAGGTGGTGCTGGGCGGGCTGGACGATGCCGGCTCGATCGCGGCCGCATTGAAGGCGGCGGTTTGAAAACGTCCCGTCGTCCCGACCGGAGCGCCGGAGGCGCCTCGCTTCGCTCGGCTTCGGTCGGATGACGGTCTAACCAAGGACAACATCCTCATGAAGTTTTCGATCAGCCTGCCGACCGGCTTCGAAGGGGTGATGTATCCCATCCCCTTCGTCGATCCGTCGGACTTCGTGCGCATGGCCCAGCTCTGCGAGCGGCTCGGCTATCACTCGGTGTGGGGCAACGACCATATCCAGAGCCAGCACTATGTCCGCGAGCTCTATCCCGACACGCCACCCAATTTCTACGAGCTGCTGACGGTGCTGTCCTTCTGCGCCGCGGCGACGACCAAGCTCGAGGTCGGTACCGCGCTCGCCGTGCAGCCGATGCGCGATCCGTTCTGGCTGGCCAAGACGGCGGCCACGATCGACCAGCTGTCGAATGGACGCTTGATCCTGGCGCTGGGAATCGGCGCCTATCGCGAGGAGTTCGCGTCCTGGGCGCCGCGCCTCGCGCCGAAGGCGCAGCGCGGCGAGATGATGGACGAGGGGCTGGAGCTGATGCGCCGCCTGTTCACCGAGCGGCGCGTGACGCACGAGGGCAAGTACTACGCCGTCAAGGACATCGAGATGTATCCCAAGCCCAGGCGCGAGCCGTTCGCGCTGTGGCTGGGCGGGCACAACAAGCCGACCATCGAGCGCACGGCGCGGCTCGCGACCGGCTGGTTGCCGGGCTGGCGGCCGTGGCCGGAGCTCGCCGAGTGGATCAAGCTCCTGAAGGAGCGCGCCGCCGAGTTGGGCCGCGATCCGAAGGAGATCGAGATCGCACCGCAATTCTCGCTGACCATTGCCAAGACCCCGGAAGCGGCGGAGAAGCGC
This sequence comes from Reyranella sp., assembly GCA_035293665.1. Taxonomy (GTDB): domain Bacteria; phylum Pseudomonadota; class Alphaproteobacteria; order Reyranellales; family Reyranellaceae; genus Reyranella. The sequence continues at coordinate 11,051 of DATGMK010000061.1, forward strand.
TACATGGAGTCGGGCCTGGTCGCGCATCGCAAGTCCTTGGCCTACACCGGACGGGACCTCTCCAAGCAGGTGGTCGCCAATCTCGTCGGCTCGCCCGACCTGATCCGCGAGAAGGTCGAGGGCCTGCGGAAGATCGGCGTCGACCATGCCTGCGCCCTGATGATCCCGGCCGATTCGATGGCCGAGTTCGAGGACCAGGTGGAGTGGTTCGCCAAGACGGTCATCGCGTGAAACGCCGCACGCTTCGCGATGCCGGCGGCGCTCGCGCCGTGGTCGGCGGCGGCGCAGGAGCCGGCGCGGCTGGTCTGGATCGCGCCGGCTACCCCGGAAGTCGAGGCCAAGCAGCTGGCGGCGCTGCGTGTCGGCCTCAAGGAGAACGGCCTGATGGAGGGCCGCGACGTCACGCTCGAAGTCCTCTACGCCAATGGCCAGTACGAGAAATTCCCGGAGCTCACCGAACAGGCATTGGCGCGCAAGCCGGCGATCCTGATGGTGGTCACCATCGCTTCGGTGCGCGCGGCTCAACGGGCGACCAGGACGGTGCCGATCCTGCTGACGGGAACGAACGATCCGGTCGGTGCCGGGCTTGTCGACAGCCTGGCGCGACCCGGCGCCGGGTGCGCCGTAACCGGATGCGTTGATCGTCGTGCCTGACGCGATGTTGAACCAGGTCACGCCGCGGATCGCGGGCCTTGGACTCGAACGTCGTGTGCCGGTGCTGGCGCCTTTCCGGCGAAACCGTCGAGTAGAGGCTCCTCGCCTCCACCGGCCCAGGATTTTTTAGGCATCTCATATCGACGAAAAAGGCCGGATGACCGTCTCGCCGAACCGGCGCAGCCCATCCTCGAGATCGGGCTGGAAGCGCCAGACCGGCAGGATGATCCGGCTGACTCCTTGTCTCGCGCGTGCCTCGATGGCGGCGCGGGGATCTGCCGTCGAGCCGGGCAGCAGCTCGGGACAGCCGGCCATGATCTCGACCGCCTGCGGGTCGCGGCCCGCCTCGGCGGCGGCGCGGCGCACGACGTTGAACAGGGGAACGGTGTCGACCTGGGCGCCGATCGACGGGAAGAAGCCGTCGCCCAGCCGGCCGGCGCGCCTGGCAGCCGCCTCGGAATGGCCGCCGATCACGATCGGCACCGAGCCGCCCACCGGCTTGGGGTTCGAGCTGACCTCGTCGAACTTCACGAACTCGCCGTCGAAGCTGACGCCGTCCTCGGCCCAGAGCTTGCGCATCACGGCGATGTATTCGTCCGAGCGCGCGCCGCGCTTCGCGAACGGGATGCCGAGCGCCTCGAACTCCTCCTTGAGCCAGCCGACGCCGATGCCGAGCTCGATGCGGCCGCCGCTCATGTGGTCGAGCGTCGCGACCTGCTTGGCCAGCACCATCGGGTTGCGCAATGGCAGGATGATGACGCCGGTCATGAAGCGCAGCCGGGTCGTGACCGCCGCCATCATCGCCATCCAGATCAGCGGATCGGGCAAGGCGCCACCCGGCCCGCCCGGCAGCCTCCCACCCGGGGCGTATGGATAGACCGAGGTGTACTTGTGCGGGAACACCACGTGGTCGACGGCGACGACGGAGTCGAAGCCAGCCGCTTCAGCGAGTTTGACCATGCGTAGCGCGCCGGCCAAATCGGGGAACGTGTTGTTCCCGAAGTGAAGGGTAAACTTCACAGCAGGTCCTTTACGGCATCCCGGTACTGCGTGATGGCCTTCACGTGGTCGTCAAAGGTCTTGCCCTTGATGCGCTCGTGAATGGCGCTGGTGAAGGTCGTATGCGCCAGCACGTGCGTGCAGCCCGCCTTCTTCCAGAACGCAACCTCCTTGCGCCAGTCGTCGGGCGTTCCCTTGCCGGGCGACGTCCAGACTTCGAGGCCGACATCCTCGGGCTTGCGGCCTTCGGCTTTGATCATGCCGCGCAGGCGGTCGAAGATCCTCAGCACTTCGTCGCCCGGCGGCCAGCGGTTGGGCATGAAGCCGTCGCCGTACTTGGCCACGCGCTTCAGCGTCTGCTCGGCGTGGCCGCCGAACCACACCTCGACCTTGCCCGACTTGGGCCGCGGATTGATGCCGCCGTCGGTCAGCTCATGGTACTTGCCCTTGAAGGTGACGCCTTCTTTCGCCCACAGCGCCTGCATGAAGCGCACCTGCTCGGCCGAGCGCACGCCGCGGGTATGGAAGTCCATGCCGAGGCCCTGGAACTCGACCTCGTTCCAGCCCACCCCCACGCCCAGCCGGAAACGGCCCTCGCACAGCGCGTCGAGCGAGGCGGCCTGCTTGGCGACCAACGCGGCCTGGCGTTGCGCCAGGATCAGCACGCCGGCGGCGAAGCCGATCTTCTTCGTGACGCCGGCGAGGAAGCCGAACAGCACGAACGGATCGTGATAGGCGGTGGCATTCGAGCCGCGTTGGCCCGGCGCGATCTTCGCGGGATCGATGCCCAGCACATGGTCGGGCGCCACGAGATAGTCGAAGCCCAGCCCTTCGGCGGTCTGCGCATAGTCGCGCATGGCGGCAGGGCCGGCGCCGAGGTCGCCGACGGCAATGGATGCTCCGAGCTGCATCGATGTTTCCCCCTGTGTTCTATTCCGCCGCAGCCTTCGCCACCGGCTTGAGGTCCTTAGAATAGCGCAGGTGCACGGGCGCGTTCGACTCGAACGGGCTCTTGAGGTCGAGCTCCTTGGCGATCTCGCGGATCGCCGGGAAGACCTCGGTGCCCATCAGTCGGATGCAGGTGAGCGAATCTTCCTGGCTGACCCGGCCGTCATTGCCCCACAGCGCCAGGATGCCGGGCCGCGTCTCCTCGAGGATGCGGCGCAGCTTGGCAATGACCGTCTTGGGCGTCCCGGCGATGATGCGCAGGTCGGCCATCTGCTGCTCGAAGCTGGTGTTGCCGCGTGGGTTGACCGCACGGCCGGCGGCGAACTCCACGAAGGCGCGCCGGTTCGAGGGCGAACCGTAGCCCGACGGCGTGCTCCAGACCGGATGGGCGAGACCGGTGAATTCGCCCTGCATCCAGCGGAACTGCTTGGCGTTCTCGACCGCCTTCTCCTCATTGTCCGAGATGTGCACCTGGATCAGGTAGCCGCGATTCTCCGGCCCGCCGACATAGCCGTTCTGCAAGGCCACCTGGTCGTACAGCTCCCAGATCTTCTTGGTCTGCTCGATCGAGGTGTTGAGCGCGATGTAGGGATAGCGCTGCTGCGCCGCCCACACGATCGTCTCCTTGCTGATCACGCCGGGGATCCAGACGCGCGGGTAAGGCTTCTGCAGCGGGACCGCCCACGGATTCACCACGCGGTGCTGGTAGTGCGTGCCCTCGAAGCGGAACGGGCCGGGCTGGGTCCACGCCTTGACGATCAGCTCGTGCGCCTCCTCGAAGCGCTCGCGGTTGAAGGCGGGATTGACGCCGGTGGCGAGCTGCTCCTGGCCGCCGCCGCGCACGAAGCCCGAGACCAGCCGGCCCTTGGAGATCATGTCGATCATCGACAGCTCCTCGGCGAGCCGTACCGGGTTCTCCGCCAGCGGCAGCGGATTGCCCAGCATCACGATCTTCACCTTCTTGGTCATGCCGGCCAGGATCGCGGCGAAGATGTTGGCCTTGGCTTGCATGCAGAACGGCGCGTTGTGGTGCTCGTTCAGCATGATGCCGTCGACGCCGACCTCCTCGGCCAGCATGTATTGCTCGATGTAGTTGTTGTAGAGCCGCGAGCCCGCGACAGGATCGAACTCGGTGTTGGGGAACATCAGCGCAGTGGCGCCGAACTTGCGGCCCGCTTCCTCAGAGTAGGCCGACATCGGCTGCTCGGTGAAGTACATCAGGTGCATGGCAGTTACTCCCGACCGATGAAATTGGTAACGAGCTTGGCGAGCGCTTCCGGCTGCTCCATGTCGACGCAATGACCGCAGCCCTTGACGATCTCCACCTTGGCGTTGGGCAGGCTCTTGGCATAGACGCCAGCGGCGCTCTGCGGCACGACCTTGTCCTGGTCGCCCCACACGATGAGCGACGGCGCACGGACCGAGCCCAGCAGGTGCGGGAGGGTCTGGCTGTACATGTAGGGCTTCCAGGCGATGCGGAAGCTCATCTCGCGGCAGATGTCCCACATCTCGAGCTGGTCGGTGGTGGGGTCGGCGCCATAGACCTTGTCGAACGCCTTCTGGTCGTGGAAGCCCGCGCGGGCGTAGTCGATGTAGCCCGTGATGGCGAGATCGAGGATATCACCTTGCGGCGGCTTGATGCCCATCGCCCCGACCAGCACCAGATGCGAAAGGTCGCCTGGCGCCATACTGGCCATCTCGGCCGCGATCCAGCCGCCGAAGCCCAAGCCGACCAGGCCGATCTTCTGGACGTTGAGATCGCTCAGCAGACCGCGATAGACGACCGCGATGTCGCGTACGCTGCGCATCCACTCCGGCCGCGGCGAGCGGCTGTAGCCCGGATGGTGCGGCACCAGCACGTCGTACTGCGCCGCCAACGCGTCGTAGAAGGGGAGCCGGTCGAGCGTGCCGGTCTCGTGATGCAGGACAAGGACGGGACGCCCTTTGCCGGCGCGCGACACGTGGAGCTTGGTGCCCGCAGCCTCCATGGTGGAATCGGTCCAGGTTACACCGGCCATACGCTTCCTCCCTGCAGTCCGAATGGTTGCAACCGATGGGGCCCCCGTCAAACTGCCGGAGCCGTTGTGCGATAGGCGGTCATGGTTGGTGGGAAAAAGCTTCTCGTAACACTCGCTGCCTGCCTGATGCTCGCCGCGATGCCGGCGCGCGCCGATCCACCGTCGGTCGACGAGATCTGCCACACGCTGGCCCAGGCCGCAGCCGAGAACGACCTGCCCGAAGAGTTCTTCACCCGCCTGATCTGGCAGGAGAGCCGGTTCGATCCGGCAGCCGTCAGCCCGAAGGGCGCGCAGGGTATCGCCCAGTTCATGCCGGCGACGGCCGCGATGCGCGGGCTGGTCAACGCCTTCGAGCCGTTGCAGGCGCTGCGGGAGTCGGCGAGCTACCTCAGCGAGCTGCGCACGACCTTCCAGGGCAATCTCGGCCTGGCCGCGGCCGCTTACAACGCCGGCCCGGCGGCCGTCGAAGCCTGGCTCGCCCACCGCGGCAGCCTGCCGTTCGAGACTCAGGCCTATGTCCGCATCGTCACCGGCTATACGGCCGAGGCGTGGATCGCCAAGCCGGCGCCGCAGCTCGAGGCCTCGCCGCCCGAGGCGGCGGGTGCACGCTGCGTCGCGCTGGCGAAAGCCCTGCTCGAGAACGTGCGGCATCGCCTGCCGCTCTCCTCCAGCCCGGCCTGGGGACCATGGGGCGTTCAGCTGGCCGGCAACTGGTCCGAAGGCAGCGTGCTGGCCGCGTACGAGCGGTTGCGGCGCAAATACCCGTCGATTCTGGGCGACCGCCTGCCGCTGGTCATGAACAACCCGCGGGCCGCGCCGTACATCGTTCGCGTCTCGGAAAAGAGCCGCGCCGACGCCAACGCGCTCTGTGCGAAGCTGCACGCCGCCGCCGCGGCCTGTATCGTGCTGCGCAACCCTCGCGACTAGCGCGAAGTTGCTCTTACTCGAATCGCCCCTGGCGGGAGTCCACAGGAGTCCACTCGGGTGTGGACCGGTTGGATGCCGATGGCATAAGGGTTTCGGGCCCGGAGTCCACGAATCCACCGATTCTGTCCCAACCGAAAAATACCCCTCATCGGACCGCGCCACTCCAGTGGCGCTCATGACTCTGATTGCGCCACTGGAGTGGCGCGGTCCGATGAGGATGGTCATGCGCGCGACACTGCATGATCACGAGCCGAACACCTATTACGGGCAATGGCCGAGGAAAAAAGCCGCTGTTTGCGGGCCTCGACCGTTCTCCATTGCCCACAATGGGCTCGCTGCGACCGCCCAGATTCGAGATCTTTGACCGTCGAGAGCGAGATTTCCCAGGGAATCGCCCGCCGCGGCGCTGGAAATTTGTGTCTCGACCAAAAAGAAAGATCCGCGCGCCCGACCTCGCGGGCCTGTGCTAGGACTCTCGCCGCAACATAAGGAACACGCCCGTGCTCAAGCTCGGTTACAAGGCGTCGGCCGAACAGTTCGCGCCCTCGAAGCTGCTCGATTTCTCGATCCTGGCGGAGCAGGTCGGCCTCGACTCGGCCTTCGTCAGCGATCACTTCCAGCCGTGGAAGCATATCGACGGCCACGCGCCGTCGTCGCTGGTCTGGCTGGGCGCGCTGGCGGCGCGGACCAGCAAGCTGATCATGGGCACCAGCGTGCTGACGCCGACCTTCCGCTATCATCCGTCGATCGTGGCCCAGGCCTTCGGCACCCTGGGCGCGATGGCGCCGGGCCGCGTGATCCTGGGCATCGGCACGGGCGAGGGGCTGAACGAGGTGCCGTCGACCGGCGCGCCCTGGCCCGAGTTCAAGGAGCGCTTCGCCCGCATGCGCGAGGCGGTCACCCTGATCCGCAAGCTGTGGCGCGAGGAACGCGTGACCTTCGAGGGCGAGTACTACAAGACGGAGAAGGCCACGATCTACGACCGGCCGAGCGAGGAGATCCCGATCTACGTCGCCGCCGCGGGGGCGGTGGTGGCGCGCTATGCCGGCCGTACCGGCGACGGCTTCATCTGCACCTCGGGCAAGAAGTGGGACCTCTACACCGAGACGCTGATGCCGAGCGTCGCCGAGGGCATCTCCAAGGCGGCCGAGCCGAAGAAGCATCCGTACGACAACATGATCGAGATCAAGCTCTCGTTCGACACCGACCGCGAGCGGGCGATGCAGGACACACGGCACTGGGCGGCGCTGGCGCTGACGCCCGAGGAGAAGATGTCGGTCGAGGACCCGGTCGAGATGCAGAAGCTTTCCGAGGCGCTGCCGGTCGAGCGCGCCGCCAGCCGCTGGATCGTCTCGACCGATCCCGACGAGGTGGTCGAGAAGGTCGGCGGCTATGTCGGCCTGGGCTTCAAGCATCTCGTGTTCCACGCGCCGGGGTCCGACCAGGCGCGCTTCCTCAAGCTGTTCGCCGAGCAGGTCGCCCCGCGGATGCGCAAGAAGTTCGGCTGATGCAACGAGTAGAGTTGCTGGCCGTGTCAGGCCTGCCGATGGTGAAGGCGGGCGACGACCTCGCGGCATTGATCCGTGAGCGCCTCACCGGCGAGCTGGCGTTGCGCAAGGGCGACGTGCTGGTGCTGGCGCAGAAGATCGTTTCCAAGGCCGAGGGGCGCCTGGTCGAGATCGCGACCGTGAAGCCCTCGCAACGCGCGATCGAATTAGCCGCCGAGGTGCAGAAGGACCCGCGGCTGGTCGAGCTGATCCTATCGGAATCGGTGCGTGTCGTGCGCTCGCGGCCCAACGTGCTGATCGTCGAGCATCGCCTGGGCTTCGTCATGGCGAATGCCGGCATCGACCAGTCCAATGTGGCGCCGCAGGACGGCATCGAGCGCGCCCTGCTCTTGCCGAAGGATCCCGACGCCAGCGCCGAGGCGTTGCGCGCCAAGCTCGGTGCCACGGCGCTCATGATCATCGACAGCTTCGGCCGCCCGTGGCGGCGCGGCACGACGGGTGTCGCGATCGGCTCGGCCGGCCTGCCGGCAATGCTGGACCTGCGCGGCAATCCCGACCTGTTCGGCCGTACGCTTCAGGTCACCATCTCGGCCTTCGCCGACGAGATCGCGGCGGCGGCGTCGCTGGTCATGGGCCAGGCCGACGAGGCGCAGCCGGTCGTTCTGGTGCGCGGGTTGAGCTGGAAGCTCCCGGCGACCAATGCCGCCGAGCTGGTGCGACCGGCGAGCGAGGATCTGTTCCGCTAATCTTGCCGGACCGCGGGCGTCTCGCCCGCCTCAGACTCATGAGCGGCGGGACGCCCGCGGTCCGGCAAGAGGCTAAGCCACCTTCTCCGCGATCTTCGACCAGCGGTCGAGTTCGGGCAGGATGTCGTCGGACTTGGCCGACTCGAGGCTGATGACCACCCGCACTACGCCGGCGTCGCGATCCTGCTTCAGCATGTCCTCGTCCTTGCCGCCCCAGATCGTCACCGGAATGTCGCGATTGGCATCGGCCGCGAGCTTGCGGAACTCGGGCAGGAAATCGCGCACGTTGGCGTAGTGCGGGCGCGACCGGTGCGGCATCCAGCCGTCGCCGTAGCGGATCGCGCGGCGCGCGCCGTAGGGGAAGGCGCCGCCGACCCAGATCGGCGGGTGCGGCTTCTGCACCGGCTTGGGCCAGGTCATCATTGGATCGAAGTTGACTAGCTCGCCGTGATACTCGGGCTTGGACTTGCTCCAGATCACCTTCATCGCCTCGACGCGCTCGCGGGCCAGCTTGTGGCGCGTCTCGAACACGGTGCCGTGGTTGCGCATCTCGTCCTTGTTCCAGCCGTTGCCGATGCCGAACAGGAAGCGGCCGTTGGAGAGCTGGTCGATCGACGCCACCTGCTTGGCCGTCTGGATCGGGTCGCGCTGCGCCACCAGGCAGACGCCCGTGCCGACCTTGATGTGCCGCGTGACCGCGGCCGCCGCCATCAGCGCCACGAACGGATCCATCGCGTCGTAGTATTTCTTCGGCAGCTCGCCGCCGCTCGGGAAGGCCGATTCGCGCGACAGAGGGATGTGGCTGTGCTCGGGCGACCACAGCGAATCGAAGCCGCGCTCTTCAGCCGCGACGCCCAGCTCCTGCGGCGTCATCGAATAGTCGGTGAAGAACATCGCGACGCCGATCTTCATTCTGTGTTCCTCCCTGCATCATCCGTCGCCCCGAGCGAAGCCGAGGGGCCTTTTATCCAGGGGCAAAGCGCTTGCGCATGGAGAAAAGGTCTCTCCACTCCGCGCTTCGCGCTCCGGTCGAGACGACGGGAGGTCACGCGGCCTTCGCCGTCTTCGGCCAGCGCGTGCCGACCTGCGGCAGCACCTGCTCGATCAGAAGCCTGGTCTGCGCCAGCACCTGCTCGCCCGGGCCGATCGGCCGCAGGATGAACTTCTGGACGCCGCCCGCCACGTATTCGCCGACGCGGTCGAGGATCGTGTTGGCGTCGCCCACGGCGAACTGCCGCTTGGGATCGCGGCCGGTGCGCTTGGCGTAGGCGTCCATCGCGCGGCCGACCACCGGGTCGCTCGCGGCGCCGAAATAGTAGGGGAAGCTCGCGCCGTAATGATCCTCGTCGATCGAGCGGCCGGCCTCGGGCAATGCCTTCTTGATGGCAGCGACGGTGCGGATCGCGTCCTCGATGGTCTCGCCGCCGCCCTGCCAGCCGGTGCCGTACTTCGCCGTGCGGCGCACCGCGGCCTCGGACGAGCCGCCGATCCACATCGGCAGGTCGGGCTGCACCGGTTTGGGTGAAATCGATGCGCCGCTGAGCTTGTAGTGCCGGCCCTGGAAGTCGACGCTCTCCTCGCGCCACAGCCGGGCGATGATCTCCAAACTCTCGTCGGTGCGCCGACCGCGCGTCTTGGTGTCGATGTCGAGCGCGGTCCATTCGGGGCCGAGCGGGCTTCCGATGCCGAACGCGGGGAGCAGGCGGCCCTCGGACAGCACGTCGATGGTGGCGCACTGCTTGGCCAGCAGGACCGGATCGCGCAGCGCCAGCGACACCACGTTCATGCCGAACCGCAGGCGGCGCGTGCGGCCGGCCAGCGCCGCCATCACCGACATGCATTCCAGGATCGGTGTCTTGCTGACCAGCCGGTCGGTCTGCCAGATCGAATCGATCCCGCCTGCCTCGCACAGGTCCACCCAGCGCCAGTAGTCGCCGGCCTGGGCGAACGGGTAATCCATCAGGCCGATGCCGATGGCGACGCTCATGCGCTGTACGGCTTCGCGAGCGGCGCGATCTTGTCGAGGTACTTCAGGATGTCGTCGCGGCTGTCGTCGTTGATCGCCAGCAGCGCGCTGTCGATGCCGGCCTTGGCATAGTCGGCCAGCGCCTCGGCCTTGGCCGGCGCGCCGAACACCGTGACCGTCAACGACTTGGGATCGCGGCCCTTCTTCTCAGCCGCCTTGTGCAGGCGCTCGATCGATTGCCTGGCGTCGAACCCCTGTCGCGTGCGCGGCAGCCAGCCGTCGCAATAGTCGACGATGCGGCGCAGCGTGTGATCGCTCTCGCCGCCCAGAATGATCGGCGGATGCGGCTTCTGGTGTGGCTTGGGCCACGACCAGACCGGATCGAAGTTGACGAACTTGCCGTGGTAGCCGGCCTCGTCCTTGGTCCACAGCGCCTTCATGGCGAGCACATAGTCGCCCATCTGGTTGAAGCGGTCCTTGAACTGGACGCCGTGATTGTTCATCTCGTCCTCGTTCCAGCCGGCGCCGATGCCGAACACGAAGCGGCCGCCCGAGAGCTGGTCGAGGCTGGCGATCGACTTGGCGGTGCCGATCGGATCGTGCTGCGGCACCAGCAGGATGCCGGTGCCGACCTTGAGCTTCTTGGTGGCCGCCGCGGCGAAGGACAGCGCCACGAACGGATCGTGGGTGTGCGAGTAGCGTTTGGGCAGCTCGCCGCCGCCCGGGAAGGGCGACTTGCGGCTGAGCGGAATATGCGTGTGCTCGGGGACGAACAGCGAATCGAAGCCGCGATCCTCCAGCGCCTTGGCCAGCTCGGCGATGTTGATGCCGTAGTCGGTCGGGAAATAGAAAACGCCCACCTTCATCGCCGGTCCTCCTGGCTCTGGTCGGTTACTTCTTGTCCTTGGATTCGATGTGGCCGCCGAAGCCCAGCCGCATCGCCGACAGGACTTTCTCCGCAAAGGTATGCTGCTGGCGCGAGCGGAAGCGCACGAACAGCGAGGCCGCCAGCACGTCGGCCGGCACCGCCTCCTCGATCGCCGCCTCGATCGTCCAGCGCCCTTCGCCGCTATCGTCGACATGGCCCGAGAAGTGCTCGAGCTGGTTGTCCTTGGCGAGCGCCGACGCCGTCAGATCGAGCAGCCAGGACGTGACCACGCTGCCGCGTCGCCACACCTCGGCAATGTCGGCGAGGTTGAGGTCGAAGCGTTCGTCGGCCGGCAGCTTGTCCGACGAACGGTTCTTCATGATGTCGAAGCCCTCGGCGAAGGCCTGCATCATGCCGTACTCGATGCCGTTATGGATCATCTTCACGAAGTGCCCGGCGCCCGCGGGCCCGGCGTGGATGTAGCCGCGTTCCGCGCGCGGATCGAGCTTGCCGCGGTCCCCGTCCTGTCGTTCAGAGGTGCGCTCGATCGTGCCGAGGCCGGGCGCGAGCGCCGAGAAGATCGGATCGAGCCGGTCGACCGCTTCCTTGGCGCCGCCGATCATCAGGCAATAGCCGCGCTGCAGGCCCCATACGCCGCCCGACGTGCCGACATCGAGATAGTGGATACCCTTGGGCTTGAGCTCGCGGGCACGGCGGACGTCGTCCTTGAACATCGTGTTGCCGCCGTCGATGATCGTGTCGCCCGACGTCATCATGCCGGCCAGCTGGCGGATCGTGTCCTCGGTGATCTTGCCGGCGGGCAGCATCACCCAGACGGTGCGCTCCTTTTCGCCCAGCGCTTTGACGAGGTCCGCGAGCGAGGTCGCGGCGACCGCACCCTCGCCGGTCAACGCCTGTCCCGCCGCCGGATTGGCGTCATAGACGACGCACGAATGGCCGGCCCGCATCAGGCGCCGAACGATGTTGCCGCCCATGCGGCCAAGGCCGATGACTCCGATTTTCATGGGCCTATGCTACACACAATCCAACGGAGGTCTCCAGCCATGAAGCTTGGACGTTTGGGTGTCTGGTATTCGGCCGACAAGTGCGATGGCGCGGGCGTCGCCGAGCTGGTGCGGGTCGTGGAACGAAACGGCTACTCTGCCTATTGGTACCCGGAGGGCAGAGGTTACGAATCGATGGCACTCGCCAGCTACCTGCTGGCGAAGAGCGACAAGCTGATGGTCGGCAGCTCGATCGCCAACATCTATGCGCGCGAGCCCTATGCGGCCAAGCAGGCGATGCTGATGCTCAACAGCTTCTACGGCGACCGCTTCATGCTGGGCCTGGGTGTCAGCCACCGCCTGACGGTCGAGGGCCTGCGCGGCCTGAAGTACGACAAGCCGATCGCCACCATGCGCGCCTATCTCGACGGGGTGCACAAGGATCTGCCGACCGGCACCGAGGCGCCGGTGCTGGTCGCCGCCCTCGGTCCGAAGATGCTGGAGCTCAGCGCCCAGAAGACGATGGGGGCGGTTCCGTACAATGTGACGCCCAAGCACACCGCGATCGCCAAGAAGATCCTCGGTCCCAACAAGGTGCTGGCGGTCGAGCAGAAGGTGACGATCGAGACCGACGCCAGGAAGGCGCGCGCGCTCGGCCGCAAGGAGCTGGCGCGCTACATGGTGCTGGAGAACTACCGCAACAACTGGCTGCGCGAGGGCTTCAGCGAAGCCGATCTCGCGAACGGCGGCAGCGACAGGTTCATCGACGCGATGTGCCTGTGGGGCGACGCCGACACGGTGCGGCGCGGCCTGCGTGCGCACTTCGACGCCGGCGCCACACATGTCTGCCTGCAGCCCGTGCACGAGGAGGGCAACACCGCCCAGCGCGACAAGATCATCGAAACGCTGGCAGACGTGTAGAGTGTCATCCCGAGCGAAGCGAGGGATCTATGTGGACAGCATAGATCCCTCGCTTCGCTCGGGATGACACGTTCGGGGAGGAGCAATCACAATGGACTTCGGCATCGCGCTGCCGACGGCGGCGGACAACTACAAGGTCGTGGCCCGTGCCGAGGCGCTGGGCTTCAGTCACGCCTGGTTCTACGACACCCAGATGCTGAGCGCCGACTGCTTCGTGGCGATGGGCGCGGCGGCGGTGCACACCAGGAAGATTCGCCTCGGCACCGGCGTGCTGGTGCCGTCCAACCGCATCGCGCCGGTGGCCGCCAACGCGCTGGCGACCTTGAACCAGCTGGCGCCCGGCCGCATCGATTTCGGCGTCGGCACCGGCTTCACGGCGCGGCGGGCGATGGGCTTCGCGGCGATGAAGGTCAAGGACATGGAGACCTACGTGCACCAGGTCTATGGCCTGCTGCGCCGCGAGACGGTCGACTTCGAGATGGAGGGGCAGAAGAGGAAGATCCGCTTCCTCAATCCCGAGCTGCCGCTGTTCAACACCAAGGACCCGATCGCGCTGCACTTCTCCGCCTTCGGGCCGCGCACGCGGGCGCTGACGGCCAAGTTCAAGGCCGGCTGGATCGACTTCGTCGGCAAGATCGAGAACGGCGTGAAGGAGCTTCGGGAGATGCAGGCGGCGTGGCGGGAAGCGGGCCACGCGCCGTCCGATCTCTACACCACGGCGTTCGCGCTGGGCTGCGTGCTGCAGGACGGCGAGCCCGCCGACTCCGAGCGCGCCATGGCGCAGGCGGGGCCGCGCGCGGCGGTGATGCTGCATCGCGCCGCGGACGAGCGGCTGGCAGGCCTCAAGCCCGGCGTCGCGATGCTGAGCACGCCCGAGATCGACGGCTATGTCGAGCTGGCGCGCGGCTTCAAGCCGGAGGAGGCGCGCTACCTCGAGAACCATCGCGGCCACCTGATGTTCGTGAAGCCCGAGGAGAAGAAGTTCGTCACCGCCAAGATGATCGCCGAGACCTCGTTCACCGCGACCGAGGCCGAGATCAAGAGGCGCATCGAGGCGTTGCGCGCCGCGGGCTACAGCCAGTTCACCATCCAGCTCGTGCCCGGGCAGGAGAAGGCGATCGAGGACTGGGGCCGCATCGCGCGGGCGTTCGCGTGAGCATTGTCATCCCGAGCGAAGCGAGGGATCTATGCTGTGGCTGCCTGGATCCCTCGCTGCGCTCGGGATGACACCATGACTCTCAAGCTCGGCATCTCCTTCAGCTTCCAGGCCCATCGCGGCCTGGGCGAGCCGTACGACAAGGCCTATCGCGAAGCGCTCGAGCTCGCGGCGGAGGCGAGCCGGCTCGGCTACCATTCGATCTGGGCCAGCGAGCACCACGGCGAGCCCGACGGCTACTGCCCCTCGCCGGTCGTCGCCTGCGCCGCGCTCGCGGTCGCGGCGCCGAACTGCCGGATCGGCCAGGGCGTGGCGCTGGCGCCGCTCTACGGCCATCCGATGCGCATGGCCGAGGATCTGTCGGTGGTCGACAACCTTTCCGGCGGCCGCATCGAGATCGGTCTGGGGCAGGGCTATCGCCCGCCCGAGTTCGGCATGTTCGGCTGGAACTACAAGCGCCGCACGACCGCGTTCGAGGAATCGCTCGACATCCTCGAGAAGGCGTGGACCGGCGAGGCGTTCGACTATGCGGGCAAGATCTACAACGTGAAGGGCGGCCTGTTGCGCCCGCCGCCGGTCATGCCGGGCCGGCCGCCGCTCTGGATCGGCGCCGCCCATCCCAAGGCGCGCGCCCGAGCGGTCAGCCGCCGCGCCGGTTTCCTGGTGGCGCCGCTCGCCGAATGGGGCCTGGTCGAATACCAGTTCAAGTCGTTCGACGACGAGGCGGCGAAGCAGGGCGTGGGCCGACTGCCGCGCGCTGTCATGCGCGAGATTTTGGTGGGCGATTCGGCGGCCGATGCGATGAAGCGGCACCAGCCCTTCATCGACGAGGTCTATCGGGTGCAATACAAGCCCGAGCGGATCGGCCTCACCTACATCGACAGGGAAACGAAGGAGCGCAAGCCCCTCACCTCCGACCATCCGCACTTCATGTCCGAGGCCTTCATGCAGGAACGCTGGCTGCTCGGCACGCCACAGGACATCGCCGCCAAGCTGGCGCAATGGCAGCCGCGCCTCGGCATGGACCACCTGATCTTCACACCCCGTCCGCCGGGCATGTCGCTGCGCCAGGCGGTCGACGAGATCGAGGCGATTGCGAAGGCGCTTATTTCACCTTCGGCATGACCTCTTCGGCGAAGAGCTGCATCTGGTCGAGCAGCTCCTGGACGGAGTTGGCGGCGAAGTAGAGGCCGAGCAGGTGGGTGACGCCGGCTTCCTTGAAGGCCAGCGCCTTGTCGATCACCTCGGCGGGCGTGCCGATCAGGTTGATCTCCTCGTGGGTCGCGGCACCCTGGCCCTTCAGCGTCGACTTGGACAGCGAGACCAGGTGCTTGTTCATCTGGCTCTTGCGGAAGCTTTCGATCGCCTGCTCGTGCGTCTTGCCGACATGCACCACGAACTGCGGGCAAACCTCGATCGTGCGCCAGTCGCGGCCCGCCTTGTCGGCCTGCTCGCGCAGGGTCTTCACGCCCGAGCGGATGCGGTCGACATGCATGCCGGCGGGCAGCCAGCCGTCGGCCCACTTCACCGTGCGCTCGATGTTGTTCACGTGGTTGCCGCTGACGTAGATCGGCAGCTTCTTCTGGAACGGCTTGGGGAAGAGCTCGACGTCCTTGAACTTGTAGTACTGGCCGTCGAACGAGGCGACGCGGTCCTTGAACAGGAGGTTCAGCGCCTGCAGACCCTCGTCGACGATGTCGCCGCGGTCGATTGTGGCGTCGGGCTGCAGCGCCTTGAACTCCTCGCGATAGGCGCCGATGCCGATGCCGAGCTCAAGCCGGCCCTTGCCGAAATGGTCGAGAGTGCAGATCTGCTTGGCCGCCACCACGATGTCGTGGCGCATCGGCAGCACCAGGATGCCGGTGCCGACCTTGATGGTCTTCGTCTCGGACAGCACGAAGGCGTAGGTGACAAGCGGCTCCCAGAAGCGCGGCGGCACCGGGAACTCGGCGCGCACGTAGTTCTGGGTCGTCATGTGGTCGTTGCCCCACACCGAGTCGTAGCCGAATTTCTCGGCCGCTTGGGCGATCTTGATGACGTTCTCCGGATCGGAGAACGGGATCGGATAGGTCAGGCCTTCCATTCCGGTCGGCAGGCCGGCACTCACGCGCATCGTTGTTCTCCCTCTTGTGCTGGGGGCGCGTCACTCCAGTGACGCGTCATGAGCTGTTGCATCGGGAAGACGCGCCACTGGAGTGGCGCGCCCCCAGCGCAAGACTACTCAGCCGCGATCGCCCGCAGCTTCGCCGTCTCGGCCTCGTCGACCGAGCCGTCGTCGTTGACGGCGACGCCGTAGTCGCGCCGCGCTGCTTCGGCCGAGATGAAGCCGAGCTTCACGTCGTTCGCCACGACAGCGACCGGCCGGCGCCGCGGATTGCCGAGCCCGCCGCCGCCCGGCATCTGGATGATCACGCGGTCGTTCTTCGGCACGGTCTGCACGCCCATGCCGCGCAGCTTCTTCCCCGAGGCGAGGCTGACGACGCCGTTGGCGCCGTTGTGGCCGCCGTCGCGGCCGCGCGGCGGATGGTCGACGCGGTCGTAGTAGGCCGAGATCGAGAACGGCGCCTTGTCGAGCGACGACACTTCCATGATCTGGCCGAGGCCGCCGCGGAACTCGCCGGCACCGCCGGAATCCTGACGGTATTCCTTCTTCCAGACGAGCAGCGGCGACACGGCCTCGTTGACCTCGATCGGCACGTTGCGCACGCCGCTCGGGAAGGCGGTGGCCGACAGGCCGTCGCGGCCGGGCCGTGCGCCGGTGCCGCCCGAATGGAAGCTCATCACCGTGAAGGGATGCGCGTTGACCGTCTCGGCGGGATCGCCGTCGGTGCTGCCGGGGCCGCCCAGCGCCATCAGGTTCCACAGGCAGGAAGTGCCCTCGGCCGGCACCTCGCCGCCCAGCGCCTGGTGCAGGCAGCCGAACATCACGTCGGGCAGCATCTGGCCGGTGACGTGGCGGGTGGCGACCGGCGCCGGCTTCTTGGCGTTGAGGATGGTGTTCTCGGGCGCCGTGACGCGGATCACCGACAGCGAGCCCTCGTTGTTCGGCACCTTGGGGGCGACGATGCACTTCACGCCGAAGCTCGCATAGGCCTCGGTGTAGCAGAGCGGCACGTTGATGCCGTAGCCCGAGACGCCCGAGGTGCCGGCGAAGTCGACGTCAATGCCGGTCGGGCCGATCTTCATGGTGGCGACCAGATCGACCGGCTTGTCGTAGCCATCGACCGTCATCTTGAACCTGTATTCGCCCGGCTTGATCTTGCGGATCGCTTCGAGCGAGGCGTGTCGCGACTTCTCGAGGATGTGGCTGCCCAGCCGGTCGAGGTCGTCGATCGCGAACTCATCCATCATCTCGATCAGGCGGCGGCAGCCGATCTCGTTGCAGGTCGCCAGCGAGTAGAGATCGCCCACCACCTGGATCGGCTCGCGCACGTTGGCGGCGACGATGTCGACCAGCGTCTGGTCGACCGTCCCGCCCTTCGCGAAGCGCATCAGCGGGATGTAGAGACCTTCCTCGTAGTTGTTGCGGGCGTCGGTCGTCATGCCGCGGCCGCCGATGTCGACGACGTGGCAGGTCGAGGCGAACAGCGCGACCATCCTGCCGCGCCGGAAGGTCGGCGTGACGAAGGTGAAGTCGTGCAGGTGGCCGGTTCCCTTCCACGGGTCGTTGGTCAGGAAGATGTCGCCTTCCTTCATGGTCGGCGCCGGGAACTTCTCGAGGAAGTGGCGGACCGAGCGCGCCATCGAGTTGATGTGGCCGGGCGTCCCGGTCACCGCCTGGGCCAGCATGTCGCCCTTGAGGTCGAACACGCCGGCCGAGAGGTCGCCCGCCTCGCGGGTCGAGGTCGAGAAGCCGGTGCGCATCAGCGCCAGCGCCTGCTCCTCCACGACCGCGATCAGGCGGTCCCACATCAGCTGCAGGCGGATCGGTGACAGCGGATCGTTGATGCTCATTGCACCTTCTCCAACAGGATGGCGCCGATCGGGCTCAGCCGAGCGGCGAAGCTCTTCGGCACGATGGTGGTGGTCTCGTCCTCGGCGATGATCGCCGGGCCGGGGATGTGGCTGCCGATCTGGAGGTCGGCGCGATGATAGACCGGCACGTCCTTCATGTCCTGATCGGCCGGGTCGTAGACCGCGCGCTGGCCGCGCGGCTTGGCCGGGATGTCCTTGGGCTGAGGCGGCGCCTTGGGCATCGGCGGCTGCTCGGCGGCGAGCCGGAGCGTCCAGTTCATGATCTCGACCGACAGGCCCGGGATGGTCCGGCCGAAGGTCGCGGCGTAGCCCTCCTCGTAGAGCTTCACCAGCGATGCGGCCGAGGCGGCGGTGAACTCGCCGTCCGGCAGGTTGACGGTGATCTCGTGGCCCTGGCCGCGATAGCGCATGTCGGCGGTGCGGGTCGCCACCAGCTTGGCGGTCGGCGCACCGGCCTTCACCACGGCCTCGGCCTCGGCGCGCATCTCGGCGAACAGCTTGTTGACGAACGCCGGGTCGAACTTGTCGGCATCGAGCTGCACGTAGCGGCTGCGCACGACCTCGTAGGCGACCGGCGCCATCAGGAAGCCGACCGCCGAGCCCACGCCCGCGCCCGACGGCACCATGACGCGGCTGATGCCGAGCTTCTCGGCCAGCCGTGCCGCATGGATGGGGGCGGCGCCGCCGAAGGCGATCATGGTGCGGTCCTGCAGCTCCTTGCCGCGCTCGACGGCGTGGACCCGCGCGGCGTTGGCCATGTTCTCCTCGACGATCTCGCTGACGCCGAACGCCGCATCGAGGCGCTTCAGCTGCAGCGCCGCGCCGACCGCCTTGTCGACCGCTTCGCCGGCCTTCTCGGGCGAAAGCTTGATCGAGCCGCCGGCGAAGTAGCCGGGATCGAGCCGGCCCAGCACGACGTCGGCATCGGTCACGGTCGGCTCGGTGCCGCCGCGGCCGTAGCTCGCGGGACCCGGCTCGGCTCCGGCGCTCTCGGGGCCGACATTGATGCGCGACAGAGAGTCGACATGGGCAATCGAACCGCCGCCCGCGCCGATCTCGACCATCTCGATCACCGGGATGCGCAAGGGCAGGCCCGAGCCCTTGAGGAAGCGATATTGCCGCGCAACCTCGAAGGTGCGCGAATGCTGCGGCTCGCCATTGTCGATCAGGCAGATTTTGGCAGTCGTCCCGCCCATGTCGAACGACAGAACCTTGTCGAGCCCGCATTGGCGCGCCAGCGCCGCCGCGAGGATGGCGCCGCCGGCCGGGCCGGATTCGACGAGGCGGATCGGGAACTTGCGCGCGGTCTCGAGGGCGGCGAGGCCGCCACCGGAGGTGATCAGGAACAGCGGGCAGTTGACGCCGCGCTGGCGCAGCGCCGCATCGAGCCGGCCGAGATAGCGGTCCATCACCGGCTGCACGTAGGCGTTGGCGACCGCGGTCGACCAGCGCTCGTACTCGCGAATCTCCGGCGAGACCTCGCTGGAGAGCGTGATCGACACGCCGGGCAGCAGCTCGGCCAGGATGTCGCGCGTCCGCCGCTCGTGCTTGCCATCGAGATAGGCGTGCATGTAGCCGATGGCGACCGCCTCGATGCCGTTGGCCTTGAGCTTGGGCGCCAGCGCCTTCACGGCGTTCTCGTCGAGCGGCACCAGCACGTTGCCGCGGCCGTCCATGCGTTCGGGGATGCCGAAGCGCAGGTCGCGCGGCACCAGCGGCGAGGGCTTCACCATGAAGATGTCGTACTGCTCGAAGCGGTGCTCGAAGGCGATCTCGATGGAATCGCGGAAGCCCTCGGTGACGATCAGCGCCGTTTTGGCGCCCTTGCGCTCGATGATGGCGTTGGTGGCAAGCGTCGTGCCGTGGATGATGATGCCGAGATCGCCCGGCTTGGCGCCCGACAGTTTCATGATCTCGTCCAGGCCGGTCAGCACGCCTTCCTCGGGCGCGCGCGGTGTGGTCAGCACCTTGGTGCTGGTCCGCTTGCCGTTCCATTCCAGGCACAGGTCGGTGAAGGTGCCGCCGATATCGACTGCGAGACGCGCTTGTTCTGCCATGACTCTCTCTATTCCTACGCCGCTGTTGGCTGGATGTTGCCGCCCAGATAGGCCTGGCGGATGCGCGGATCGGTCCGCACCTCTGCCGCCGGGCCTTCCATGAATTTGCGCCCCTGTTCCATGACCAGCGCTCGGTCGGAGATCAAGAGCGCGCCGCGCACGTTTTGCTCTACGACAAGGACCGTGACGCCGGTTTTCGCGATCTGCTGCACGGTGGTGAAGACGTCGCCCTGCATGCGCGGCGACAGGCCGAGCGAGGGCTCGTCCAGCAGCAGGAGGCTCGGCTCGAGCAGCAGCACCATCGCCATCTCCAGGATCTGCTGCTCGCCGCCCGACAGGTTGCCGGCTTCGGTGCGCGCCTTCTGGCGCAGCATCGGGAACAGGCCGGTGACGCGGGCGATCGCGGCGTCGTGCTTCGCCCCGGGCAGGGTGTAGCAGCCCATCTTGAGGTTCTCGTCCACGCTCATGTGCGGGAAGTTGCAGCGGCCTTGCGGCACGAAGCCGACGCCGCGCTTCAATCGCTCCCACGGCGGCAGCCGCTCGATCGCCTCGCCCTTGAACAGGATCTGGCCGCCGAAGAAGCGGTTGGTGCCGTAGATCGCGCGCAGCAAGGTCGACTTGCCGGCGCCGTTGCCGCCGATGAGCGTCGTGATGGTGCCCGCTTCGAGCGTCGCGGAGAACTCGCGCACGATCGGATTGTCGCCGTAGCCGGCCGACACCGAGACGAGATCCAGGGCCGCGGTCAAGCGGCGCCCCGCATCTCGGCCTCGGCCATCTCCGGGCTCAGGCCGAGATAGGCTTCGAGCACGCGCGGGTCGGTATGGATCGCTTCGGCGGTGCCTTCCGTCAGCTTGCGGCCCTGCTCCAGCACGATCACGTGGTGGCAGAGGGTGGTGATGAACTCGACATTGTGCTCGACGATCAGGAAGGTCTCGCCGGCACCGTTGAGCTGCTGCAGCGCGACCTCGATCTCGCGGATGCGGCTCGGGTTCACGCCGGCGACCGGCTCGTCGAGCACGACGATCTTGGGATGCGGCATCAGCGCGGCGGCCAGCGCCACCAGCTTCTTCTGGCCATAGGACAGGATGCCGGTCTCGATCTCGTAGTACTTGCTCAGGCCGATCAGGTCGACCAGCTGGTTGGCGCGCAGCTCGGAGGCTTCGACGGCCTCGCGGTAGCGCCGCGTGCGGAAGAACTCGTCGACCCAGTTGGCCGGGTCGAACTGCTGCGCGGCGATCGCGAGATTGTCGCGCAGGCTGAGCCGCTCGTAGATGCGCACGGTCTGGAAGGTGCGCATCAGGCCCGCGCGGGCGATCAGGTGCGCCGATCGACCGGTGATGTCGGTGCCGTCGAGCGAGACGCGGCCACCGTCGAGCTTCTGGAAGCCCGACAGGCAGTCGATCGCCGTGCTCTTCCCCGAGCCGTTGGGGCCGATCAGGCCGGTGATGCTGCCGGCCGCGACCTCGAACGACACGCCGTCCAGCGCATGCACGCCCGCATACGCCTTGCGCAGGTCGCGGACGGTGAGCAGGGCGGTCATCGGATCGCTTCCCGCATGCGGGCGACCTCGCGCGCGCGCAGCCAGCCGGCGACGCCGGACGGCATCGCGAACATCGCCGCCACCAGGATCACGCCGTAGATGATCATGCGGAAGTCGGCGGAGAAGCGCAGGACTTCCGGCAGCGCCGACAGGGCGATCCCCGCGGCGATCACGGCCCAGAAACTGCCGGCGCCGCCGATGATCACGATGATCAGGAAGGTCTGCATGTAATAGAAATCGAGGAACGACGGATCGATGATGCCGAGGTGGAAGGTGAGGACGCCGCCGGCCGCGCCGGTGATGGCGGCGCTGATCGCGAACGACGCGAGCTTGTACGGCATGGGCGAGATGCCCTGGGCGCGCACCAGCGGCTCGTTCTGCTTGATCGCGACCAGGGTGCGGCCGATGCGCGAGCTGCACAGCGCGTAGAGGAAGGCGATCATCGCTACCGAGAAGGCCCAGGCGATCCAGTAGAACTTGTGCGTGGTGTCGAACACGACACCGAAGGCCTGCGGCGACGGCAGGTTGGGGATGCCGAGGGGGCCGCGCGTCAGGCTCACCCAGTCGCGCGCGATCAGCGCCGCGAGGAGCGCGAAGGTGAGCGTCGAGATCACGAAGGCATGGCGGTTGGTGCGCAGGATCGGATACCCGATCACCAGAGCCAGCACGCCGTTCAGGACGGCGGCGTAGAGCAGGCCCATCCAGAAATTACCGCCGAACGTCACGACCGTGAGCGCCGTCGCGTAGCCGCCGATGCCCCAGAAGCCGAGCTGCGCGAACGACAGCAGGCCGGTGAAGCCGTAGACCAGGTTGAGCGCCGCCGCGGCCACCGTGAACGTGAGCGCCGAGATGCCGACGCCGACGATGTAGTTGGACGACGTGAGCAGCGGCAGCGCGCCGAAGGCCAGCGCGGCAATGAGGGCAATGAAGAGTCTCATCCGACCCGCATGCCGCCGCGCTTGAACAGGCCGTCGGGCCGCAGGAACAGCACGACGATCATGATCACGAACACCGCACCTTCCTGCCAGGTGATCTCGAAGAAGCCGCCGATCCAGCTCTCGATCAGGCCGAGCCCGATCGCCGCCGCGACCGCGCCCGGGATGTTGCCCAGCCCGCCGATGATCACCAGGGCGAAGGCCTTGAAGATCAGGAACTGGCCCATGTAGGGGGTCACCAGCTGGATCGGCGAGATCGCCGCACCCGCCAGCCCGCACAGCCCGGCGGCGAGGATCACCGCGTTGCGCGCCACCACCCGCGGGCGGATGCCGACCATCAGCGCGGCCTCGCGGTTCTGGGCGATCGCCCGCATGGCGCGGCCGAACTGGGTGAAGCGCAGCACGACGTAGAGCCCGGCGAAGGCCGCGACCGAGGCGCCGGCGCCGATCACCCGCGTCCAGGTGATGCGGATGGTGCCGATCTCGATGCCGTCGAAGCCGTACTGCGAATCCACCATGCGCGGCGTCGCGGTGAACAGGTACTGCATCGTGTGGATGATGATGATCGACAGGCCGAGCGTGACCAGGATGCTGCGCTCGAACTCGTCGGGCTTCATCCGGACCAGCAGCAGCTCGTAGACCACGTAGCCCACCAGCATGGTGGCGACGATCGCCGTCGCGAGCGCCGGCCAGTAGAGCAGGCCCATCACCGGCAGCGCGAAGCACATGGCGAAGGCGCCCAGCATCAGGAACTCGCCGTGGGCGAAGTTGATGATCTCCATGACGCCGAAGATCAGCGACAGCCCGACCGCGATCAGCGCGTAGAGCAGGCCGAGCGCGAGGCCGTTCAGCGTCAGCTGAAGCAGGTAGACGGCGCTGATGTCCACTATGCGAACTGCATTGCAAGTACCGGACCAGTCCCCACGAGTTCCGTTCCCGCATTGACACGTAGCGAAGCTCTTGCGAGCGTTCAACTACCGAAACATTGTACCGATAATCGGGACGGTTACCGAAACACGACAGGGAGCTGGGAAGATGGGGTTCAAGGCCTGGATGGCGGCGCTGGCCGCCGGCGCATGGAGTGCAGGCGCATTGGTCGCGGCGCCGGCCATGGCGCAGGAGCCGATCGTCATCGGCGTGTCGACGGCGCAGACCGGACCGGCGGCGGTGGCGGCGGAATGGGAGCTGTGGGGCGTCAACCTCGCCCTCGAGGAGATCAATGCCGCGGGCGGCGTGCTCGGCCGGCCGCTCAAGGTCCTGGTGATGGACAACAAGTGCAATCCGTCGGAGGCGGTCAACGTCGCCAACAAGCTGGTCGAGGCCAAGGTGGTCGCGATCGAGGGGTCGCACTGCAGCTCGGCTCATCTCGCCAGCATGAAGATCATCCAGGAGGCCAAGATCCCGATGATCACCGGCATCGCGTCGAACCCGCAGATCACCGACCTGTCGGGCGTCGGCGGCAACGACTACGCCTTCCGCATCAGCGCCTCGGACACGGGCATGATGCAGGCGCTGGGCATCTATCTCGGCAACAAGAAGCCGTTCAAGACGGTGTCGATCGTCGCCGAGGACAGCGACTTCGGCCGCGGCGGCGCCGAGGCCTTCAAGTCGATCGTGGTGCCCAAGGCGGGCATCCAGGTCGTCTCGACCGACATCTTCCCGCAGAACACGCCTGACTTCACCAGCATCCTGACCCGCCTGCAGCAGCGCCGGCCGGACGCCATCGCGACCTTCATCCTGGGCGGCGATTCGATCAACTTCCTGCGCCAGGCGATGCAGATCGGGCTGCACATTCCCTACACCGGCCGCGCCGAGCTGGGCGGCCGCAACCAGCCGATCATCGAGGCCGGCGGCATGGAGAAATCGATCAGTGCCTGGCAGTACAGCGCGCTCGCCGATTCGCCGCAGAACAAGGCGTTCGCCGAGAAGATCCGCGCCAAGTACAAGTCCGAGCCCTACCTGCAGACCTGGGCGGGCTACGACTGCATCCGCGTGCTGGCGCAGGCCATCAAGGAGGCCAACAGCACCGACGGCACCAAGATCAAGGACGCGATGAAGGGCATGTCCTTCACCAACGTGATGGGCAAAACCGTCAAGTTCGACGATCACAACCAGGCCGGTCACTGGGTGGCGCTGCACACCGTGCAGAACCGCAAGGTGACGCTGGCCGAGCTGGTCGAGGTCAAGTAGCCCGGCGATGCCGCGCCCGGCCAAAGCGTCGGCGGGATCGCAATCGCTCGAGCGCGGCCTCGACGTGCTCGAGGTCGTCGAGGCGGAGGGCAGCGAGATCGGCGTGCGCGAGATCGCCCGCCGGCTCGCATTGAGCCCGACCATCGTGCAGCGCATGGTGACCTCGCTCGCCAAGCGCGGCTATGTCGACCGCGATGCGGAGACCGCGCGCTATCGGCTCGGCTACCGCGCGCTGGCGCTCGGCGCCCACAGCGGCGCCGGCTCCGACTACATCGTGAGCGCGCGGCGCGAGCTCGAGCGGCTGGGGCGCGACCACAGCCTCAACGGCTTCGTCGCGGTGCTGCACGGCGGCCGCGCGGTCTACCTGCTGGCGGTGCAGGCCGAGGCGCCGCTCGCCATCAAGGTGGCGCCGGGCAGCGAGATGCCGCTTCACAGCACGGCGGCCGGCAAGGTCCTGCTGGCCTCGCTCGACGACGAGGCCGCGCGCAAGGTGCTGGGCAACGGCAAGCTCGCCGCGATCACGCCGCACACCGTGACCGATCCCGCGGCGGTGGTCGCCGGCCTCGCCAAGGTGCGCAAGCAGGGATTCGCGACGGTGAGCGAGGAGAATATCCGCGGCGTCCTGTCGGTGGGAGCCCCGATCCGCGACCGCGAGGGCAAGGTGCTGGCCGCGCTGAGCGTGGCGTTCCCGAAATACCTCGACTCCGCCGTCACCCTCCAGAGCATCACGCCCCTCGTGGTCGCCGCCGCCCACCGCATCTCCCGCGCCGTGGGCGGCATCTCGGGCTGATCAGGCGCCCACCTCTCCTAGCCTCTCCCCCCGCAAGCGGGCGGAGAGGGACATGATTTGAAGCGCTCGCTCTCTCGCTCTCTCTCATGTTCCTCTCCGCCCGCGAAGCGGGGGGAGAGGCTAGGAGAGGTGGGTCATCCTTCTATCGTACACGCGCCGGCTGGCGCGGTTTCGGGAGCACGCGGCGCTTCTCGCTCTCTGTCAGCGAGCCGGTCCAGCGCTCGGCGACCTCGAGCTGGATCGGGGCCAACGCCTTGGCGTTGTGGGCGGCGTCGTGGCGTTCCTGGCCGGCGTCGCCGTAGAGGGTGGTGCGGATGCGGCTGGTGCGGCCGAGATCGGCGATCAGCTTCTCCATCGCGTCGGGCGGCAGCTCCTCGCCGTGCTCGGCGCCGGCGGCGCGGGTGATCGATTCGTTCATCAGCGTGCCGCCGAGATCGTTGGCGCCGGCCTGCAGGCAGACCTTCGCGCCCTCGACGCCCATCTTCACCCACGAGGTCTGGATGTTGGGGATGTGGGGGTGCAGCGCGAGGCGTCCGATCGCATGCATCAGCACGGCCTCGCGGAAGGTCGGGCCCAGGCGCGCCGCGCCCTTGAGCGCGATCGGCGCCTCGGCCGCGACGAACGGCAGCGGGACGAGCTCGGTGAAGCCGCCAGTGTCCTTCTGCAGGTTGCGCAGGCGCAGCAGGTGCCGCGCCCAGTGCACCGGCCGGTCGACATGGCCGAACATGATGGTCGCGGTCGAACGCAGGCCGACGCCGTGCGCGGCCCGCATGATCTCCAGCCACTGGTCGGTCGAGACCTTGTCCGGGCAGAGGATGTCGCGCACCTCGTCGTCGAGCACTTCGGCGGCCGTGCCGGGCAGGCTGCCGAGGCCCGCATCGCGCAGCCGGGTCAGGTAGTCGGTGAGCGAGAGGCCGAGCGTCGTGGCACCATGCCAGACCTCGAGCGGCGAGAAGGCATGCACGTGCATGCCCGGGATCTCCTCGCGCACCGCGGTGCAGACATCGAGATAGTGCTGCCCGGTGTACTCGGGGTGGATGCCGCCCTGCATGCAGACTTCCGTCGCGCCGCGGGCCCAGGCCTCTTTCGCGCGCCGCACGATCTCCTGCGTGGTGAGATCGTAGGGCGAGCCGCGCAGGTTGGCCGCGAGCTTGCCCTTGGAGAAGGCGCAGAACCCGCAGCGGAAGTAGCAGATGTTGGTGTAGTTGATGTTGCGCACGACGGCGTAGGAGACGGTGTCGCCCACCACCTCCTTGCGCAGCGCATCGGCCGCCTGGGTCACCGCCGCGAAGTCGGGCCCGCGTGCCTCGAACAGCCGCACGATGTCGCCTTCGGACAGGTCCTCGCCGCGCACCGCGCGATCGACGATCGGCGCCAGGCTGGCGCTCGGCCGCACCGACGGCGCTGCGAGCGTCGCCATGTCGTCGGCCGGCATCGCCATCACGAGGCCGGGCTTCCAGTCGTTGTCGCGGCGCAGGCCGCTCGCCGAGCTCATCTGCAGCACGCGCGGCCGCAGCGCGGGATCGATCCACGCCTTGTCGGCCACGTAGCGCGGATAGACCGCGAGCCTCTCGGTCAGGACCTTGCCGTAGCGCAGGCTCTCGGCCGCGAGCGCGTCGAGCTGCGGCCACGGCCGCTCGGGGTTCACGTGGTCGGGCGTGACCGGCGAGACGCCGCCCCAGTCGTCGATGCCGGCTTCGATCAGCCGGCCGTAGCCCGGCTCCTGCAGGTTGGGCGGCGCCTGGACGGAGAGCGTGTCGCGGAAGATCAGACGCGCGACGGCGATGGTCCACAGCAGCTCGTCGAAGCTGGGCTCCGGCGCGGCGGCCATGCGGGTGTCGGGCTTGGCCTTGAAGTTCTGGATGATGATTTCCTGCAGATGGCCGTGCGCCTCGTGCAGGTCGCGTAGCGCCAGCAGCGCCTCGATCCGCTCTTCGCGCGTCTCGCCAATGCCGATCAGGATGCCCGAGGTGAACGGCACCTTCGCTTCGCCCGCGGCCTTCAGGGTCGCGAGCCGCAGCGCCGGGACCTTGTCGGGTGCGCCGAAGTGCGGCCCGCCGCGCTCGCAGAGTCGATCCGCCGCGCTCTCCAGCATGATGCCCATCGACACCGACGCCTTGCGCAGCTTGGCGAGGTCGGCGGCATCCATCAGGCCGGGATTGAAGTGCGGCAACAGGCCGGTCTCCTTGAAGACCAGTGCGCCCATCGCCGCGAGATAGTCGAGCGTCGTGGCGTAGCCCATCGCCGCCAGTGCCTCGGCAGCGGGCTTCCACTTGAGCTCGGGCTTGTCGCCCAGGGTGAACAGCGCCTCGGCACATCCGGCCGCCTGGCCGGCGCGCGCGATCGCCAGCACCTGCTCGGGCGAGAGATAGGCTGCCTCGCCCTTCTTCGGCGGATGCACGAAGGTGCAGTAGCCGCAATTGTCGCGGCAGAGATGCGTCAGCGGGATGAACACCTTCTTGGAGAAGGTCACACGGTCGCCGAAGGCGGCATCGCGAATCGCGGCGGCCTCGCGCATCAACGAGGCAAGATCGCGCGACAGAAAATCAGGCGACATGGCGGAAGACCCGGTACGCAGGGTGATCGGAAACGAGGGACTTCAGATCGTCCGGCGTATCGATGTCGCGTGCAAGCCCCGGTCGCCTCACGATCGCGGGTTCAATACCCACGTTCCGGGCATGGTCGGCATGGAACGCCGCACTCGGCCGCGAGGTCGCGAAGGCGAACTTGAGGATGGTCGGCGGGCGCAGCAGCAGGGCATTGGTCCCGCCATCCTTGGCCTCGGCGATCACCACGTCGCTCGTGCGGCCGGCCTCGATCATGGCGGCGATATCCGATGCGGCGAGATAGGGCAGGTCGGCCATGACCAGCAGCAATTCGCGGGCGCCCTCTTGCTGCACGCGCCGCGCAGCGGCCGTGACGTCGGCGTTGAGGTCGCCGGTGCCCTCGTCGGCGCTCGCCACGTGCACGTCCTCGAGTCCGGCTTCGCGCAGGGTTGCCAGCACGTGGTCGAGCATCTGGCGCGCCAGCGCATGCCGGCCCACGCCGTCGAGCACGCCGGACAGGCGCGTCTTGGCGAGCTCCATGGTCTTCATCGGGACGACGGCCGTGAGCATGCGGTCAGGAGTGTTGCCCAGAGACCGCGAGCTCGTCCACGAAATCGAGCACATCGGCGGCAAGGCGCCGCTTGTCGTCGTCGTTCCGCATCATGGTGTCGGCGACCCGCACCTTCATTCCCAGCGATTCGATCTCGCGGGCGAGGCCCGCATCCTGGGCATCGAGCACGAAGCCGTCGACCCAGTCCCTGTAGTAACGCGCGACGCCCAAGGCGGAGACATCGTGGCCGAGCTCGGCCAGCATCTTGGCGGCGGGGCCCTTGATCGCCTGGCCGCCGACGATCGGCGTCACGGCCACGCGCGGCGCCTTTGCGCCGTCCAGCGCAGCGCGTACGCCCGGTACGGCCAGGATCGGCGCCACGCTGACGAAGGGATTGGACGGGCACAGGACGATGCCGCGCAGGCCGTCGAGGGCCGTCAGCGCATGATGCGGCCGTGCCTTCTCCGCGCCGGCAAAGCGCACGGACTTCACCGCGGGCTCGCAGCGCAGGCGCACGAACCAGTCCTGGAAGGCGAGCTCGCCCTGGTCGGCAGTCGTCACCATGGTGCGCACCGGATCGTCGGACATCGGCACCAACGCGGGCTTCACGCCGAGCCTCGTTGCAAGATCGCGCATCACCGACGACAGGCTCTCGCCAGCACGCAGCCGGCGCGTCCGCTCGATGTGCGTGGCGAGATCCTTGTCGCCGAGACGGAACCAGGTCTCGCCGCCGATCTGGCCCAGCGCCTCCATCACGGTCCAGCTCTCGTCCCGCCGGCCCCAGCCGGTCTCGGGATTGGCGACGCCGGCCAAGGTGTACATGACCGTGTCGAGATCGGGGCAGATCGAGAGGCCGAGATGCTCGAAGTCGTCGGCGGTGTTGACGGCGACCGTCAGCGCATCGGCTGGCAGAACATGGGCGAGCCCGAGCGACAACTTGGCGCCACCGACGCCTCCCGCGAGGGCGAGAACCTGTGCTTTCATGCGGCGCACCCTATCTCACGAAACATTGCGCAATGTCTGCAAAACGATTTAGGCTCGCGCGCGCTTAAAAGAAGTCGGGAGGAATCATGAAGCTGTTGGCTGCTGTGGGTATGGTTTGCGCCATCGGCTGGTCCGGGTTGGCGGCGGCCCAGGATGCGAAGCTGTGCGACAAGCCGCGCCAGATGGAGGGCTTCAAGACCTGCGCCGACGTCGAGAAGGCCGAGGCCGAAGGCACAGTGGTGCTCTATTCGACCGATCCGGAGGCCGGGCAGGCCAAGCTGGTCGGCGCCTTCATGAAGGCCTTCCCGAAGATCCAGGCGAAGTTCTTCCGCCTGCAGGCGGGCGCGCTCTACGCCAAGCTCCTGTCCGAGCGGCAGGCCAAGTCCTACCTGGTCGACGTGATCCAGCTCTCCGACATGGGCATGATCCTCGACCTGCAGCGCAAGAACGGCCTCGTTCAGTACATCTCGCCCGAGATGGCCGCCTTCAAGCCGGAGTACAAGAGCAAGCCCGAGGGCTACTGGACCTGGGGCTCGGTGATCATGGGCGGCATCGCCTACAACAAGAAGAACACGCCGGAAGCCGAGGCGCCCAAGACCTGGGAAGACCTGCTCGATCCCAAGTGGACCGACGCGATCAACGTCAAGGTCTCGAACTCCGGCCTGCAGCACGGCGTCTGGTACATGCTGAAGCCCTTGCTGGGCGAGGACTACTTCAAGAAGTTCGAGGCCCAGAAGCCGCGCGCGTTCGATTCCTACGTCCAGCAGTACGGCCGCCTGGTCGACGGCCAGGACAAGGTGATCATGGGCGCGCAATATTCCGGCGCCGTCGAGTTCACCGCCAAGGGCGCGCCGATCGGCTTCGTCTTCCCCGAAAAGGGACTGCCGGCGGTGTCGGAGACCTACGGTATCGTGGCCGAAGGCCCGCATCCCAATGCCGGCAAGCTGTTCATGGACTGGTTCCTCTCCCCCGTCGGGCAGAAGGCGCTGGCCGACGCGCTCGCGCTGCATTCGCCGCGCGAGGACGTGCCGCCGCCTCCGGGCGCGGTGGCGCTCAGCAAGATGAAGCTGCTGATTCCGGCCGACTGGGACGCCTTCGAGAAGGACCGCCCGAGCTTCGCCAAGGAATGGGACCGCATCGTCGGCGCGCGGCGGCGTTGATGCTTCCGTCGTCCCGACCGGAGCGCGAAGCGCGGAGTGGAGGGACCTCTTTTCTGCGATTTGCCGGCTGATCGTTGAAAAAAGGTCCCTCCACTCCGCTTCGCTCCGGTCGGGACGACGGGGCGCCCCGCTTCAACTGGCAGCCAGTCGTGTCGGCGGCCGTCGTCGTCGTGGTCGCCTTCCTCGTCCTGCTGCCGATCGTCTTCCTGGTCGAGGAGTCGCTGAACGTCGGCGACCCGATGGCCTTCCCGCCGCGCGAATACGGGTTCGCCAATTTCGTCGCGATGTTCGACGAGGACATCAACGTCCTCCTCAACACGGTCGAGATCGCCGTGATGGCGACGATCATGGCGATCGCGATCGGCTTCACGCTGGCCTGGATCCTGACCCGCACCAACGTGAAGGGACGCGAGCTGCTCGAGCGGCTGATGGAGCTGCCGTACTACATGACGCCGCTGGTCGGCGCGCTCGCCTGGAGCGTGATCGCCGGGCCCAAGAGCGGCTTCGTCAACCAGCTCTGGCATGCCTGGGGCGGCAAGGGCGACATCGTCAACGTCTACGGCCATTTCGGCATCGCCTGGATCATGGCGCTGTTCGAGGGGACGGTCGCCTTCGTCATGATCTCGGCGTCGATGAAGTCGATGGACCCGGCGCTCGAGGAATCGGCGCGCGTGATGGGCGCCTCCAAGCTGCGCACCATGCTGACGGTCACCCTGCCGCTGGTCATGCCGGGCGTGCTGGGCGCCACGCTGTTCGTGTTCGCCGAGATGCTGGGCTCGTTCGCCGCCGCTCTGGTGATCGGCATCCCGGCCCGCATCTACGTCATCACCACCGCTATATGGGATTCGACACTTTCTTATCCGCCCGACTATGGGCGCGCCTCGGCGATGGGCCTGTCGCTGTTCGTGGTGATGTTCGGCATGCTCACCTTCTATCGCTGGCGCATCAACAAGGGCAGCTACGCCACCATTACCGGCAAGGCGTTCCGGCCGCGGCCGATGGACATGGGCCGGGTCACCTGGCTGCTGCTCGGCTTCTGCCTGCTGTATGTCGCTCTGGCGGTCGTGCTGCCGCTCGCCGCCCTGATCATGACGTCGCTGCAACGGTTCGCGACGGTGATCCTGAGCCAGGCCGAATGGACCATCGCCAACTACCAGACCGCGCTGGCGCTCGGTCCGATCCGCGTCGCGATCGGCAACAGCCTGATGCTCGGCTTCGGCGTCGCCTCGATCGGCGTGATCCTGATGGCGCTGCTGGTCTGGATCATCTACCGCTCGCGCATTCGGGGCAGTGGCGCCATCGAATATCTGGTCATGTTCCCGCAGGCCGTGCCGCGGCTGGTGTTCGGCCTGGCGCTATTGTGGGCGTGGCTCAACATCCCGATCCCGATCTACGGCACGCTGTGGCTGCTGGCGCTGGCGTACCTCACGGTGATGCTGCCGCTCGGCGTGCGCACGCTGGCCGGCGTGGTGCTGCAGATCGACAAGAGCCTCGAGGAATGCGCCCGCGTCTGCGGCGCCGGCTGGGCCTACCAGATGCGCACCGTCACGCTGCCGCTGCTGCGGCCGGGCATCCTGGCGGCCTGGCTGCTGATCTTCATGGCCTGCGTACGCGAGCTCGGCGTCTCGGTGTTCCTGATGGGTCCGGATGCCCGCGTGATCGCTCCGTCGATCGTGTCGGCCTTCGCCTCGAGCGGAACCGAGCTTACCGCGGCGATGGCGCTGATCCAGACCGCGACTGTGGTATTGGCTCTCGTCATCCTGTTCCGGCTGACACGCGGCGTGACCAAGGAGATGACGTGAGCTCAACGCGAATCGAAGTCGCCGACCTCGTCGTGCGTTACGGCGAGCAGGTCGCGGTGAACGGCGTGAGCTTCACCGTCGGCCGCGGCGAGCATCTCACCCTGCTCGGCCCCTCGGGCTGCGGCAAGACCACAACGCTGCGCGCCGTCGCCGGGCTCGAGCAGCCGTCGGCCGGCGCCATCCGCATCGACGGCCAGGCGATGTACGAGGCGGGCCGGCGCAACGTCCCGGCCGAGCAGCGCGGCGTGTCGATGGTGTTCCAGTCCTACGCCGTGTGGCCGCACATGACGGTGTCCGACAACGTGGCCTACGGCCTGCGCGTGAGGAAGAAGGGCGCGGCCGACATCAGGACGGCCGTCGAGCGCGCGCTGGACCTGGTGCAGATGCGCCATCTCGCCGACCGGGCGGCCTCGAGGCTGTCGGGCGGCCAGCAGCAGCGCGTGGCGCTGGCGCGCGCCATTGCCTTCTCGCCGACCGTGGTGCTGTTCGACGAGCCGCTCAGCAACCTCGACGCCAAGCTGCGTGCCGAGATGCGGGTCGAATTGCGCGAGCTGCAGCGGCGGCTCGACATCACCTCGGTCTATGTCACGCACGACCAGGAAGAGGCGCTCGCCATCTCCGACCGGGTGATCGTCATGAACGTCGGCGTGATCGAGCAGATCGGCACGCCGGAGGAGATCTACAACAGGCCGAAGAGCCGTTTCGTCGCCGACTTCGTGGGCTCGGCCAACCTGATCAAGGGCAAGGTCGCCGGGCCGGGCAGGTTCGAGGCCGAGGGCGGCGCGATCCTGAACACGGTCGGCGCGTCGTCGGGCAGCGAGGTCGCGGTGCGCACCGCTTATATCGACGTCGTCGCGAGGCCGGGCGACAACCAGCTGCCGGGCCATGTCCGCCAGCGCATGTTCCACGGCGACTTCGTGCAATACATCGTCGAATGCACCTGCGGCCGCCTGATCGTCCGCCGCCCACCGGTCAACCTGCTGGAGGAAGGCGCCCCGGTGACCCTCTCCTTCTCGCCAGAGCACACGGTGCTGCTGCAGGGGTGAAGCCGTCGTCCCGACCGAAGCGCCGAAGGCGCGCAGCGGAGGGACCTCTTTTGTGTCGATGTCAAAGAGGTCCCTCGGCTTCGCTCGGGACGACGGTGCGGATAAGTCTGTTGATAACCGGCGATTCGGAGTCTCAAGATGGGCATTGGGACGCGAATCGAGGGCCGATTCGTGAGCGAAGAACCATCGGCCATTGCCCGTAATAGGTGTCGGGCGCGCGATCGTGCACTGTGGCGCGCATGATCATGCCTTGGAGGACTTTGCCCGTGACCGTAGCCGGTGCGGGCGTTTCGGGTACCGGGGAGGGGGTGCGGGCACTGTGGCACGAACGACCCAAAATGCTGGCCTGCTTGAAACGAACCGCTGCCACCGGCACTGGCAGTCGATGGCAATGATCCCGCTTCGAGGCATTAGCGCTACACTTTTCCGCCTCAGGTCGGGGTTTGCGGCATTTCCGGCATTTCCGCCACCCCTACGCCACCACCACGCGATGCATCAGCCGGCGCTCGCCTTCGGGGTAGTCAGCGTTGGCTTTGTGCATGGTGCAGCGGTTGTCCCAGATCACCACGTCGCCCTGGCGCCAGACATGGCGGTACTGGAAGCGCGACTCGATCGCGTGGGCGATGAGCTGGTCGAGCAGGGCGTCGCTCTCGGCGCGCTTCAAGCCGACGATCTGCTCCATGCGGTTGGCATTGAGGTAAAGCGCCTTGCGGCCGGTCGCCGGATGGATGCGCACCAGCGGGTGGATCGCCTCGGGCATCGCCTTCATCTCGGACTCGGGGCGGCGGCTGACGCGGTTGGTCTGGCGGCTCGACTGGTACTTGTGCACCACCTGGAGGCCGGCGATGCGCGCCTTCATCTCCGGCGCGAGCGCTTCATAGGCGGCATACATGTTGACGAACTGCGTGTCGCCGCCGCGGCTCGGCACGGTCACGCCGTACAGCATGGTGAGGGAGCAGGGATTGCGCATGAAGCTGTCGTCGGTGTGCCACGAGGCGCCGTTGACCAGCTTCTTGCCGTCGCCCAGCTCGTCGCGATCCTCGCTCGAGATGATGTTGACCTCGTCGCACTCCGGCGTCGCCGCGAGCTGCAGCCGCTTCACCGGCGTGCCGAATCGCGCCATGGCATCGCGGAACGCGACCGGCGTCAGCGTCTGGCCGCGGATGCAGAGCACGAGATTATCGTGCAGCGCACTGACGAGCGCGGTCTGCATCTGGGTCGTCGCCCGAGAGAGATCGATGCCCTCCACCGCGAGCGCCATGTGTCCGCCGAGCTTCTCCTGCAACATGCCCGATGGTTATCAAACCCCGAGCGCGGCGGCCAGACGGCGGAACGCCTCGTCGTTGCCCGGCAGGCCGAAGCGCAGCCGATCGGGCGCGTCGGCGAAGGCGCGGACATGGATGCCCTGCTGTCCCAGCCGCTGCACGAAAATCGCCGCGGAGGGATGGCGCGCCAACCGGAACAGCAAGGTGCCGCCCAGCACCTCGAAGCCGGCCGCGCGCAGCAGCCCATCGAGGCGCGCCGAGTCCGCGACCAGACGTTCGCGCGTCGCGCTGAGCCAGGCGCCGTCGTTCAAGGCACGCCGGCCGATTTCCAGCGCCGGGCCGGGAACCGCCCAAGGCCCGAGCTCCTCGCGGATGCGGGGCGCCATGTCGGGCGAGGCGATGGCGAATCCCAGTCGCACGCCGGCGAGACCATAGGTCTTGCCGAACGATCTCAGCACGACGCCGCGGTGGTGGTGCAACTGGCCGCCGAAGCTCATCTCCCGCGGCAGGAAGTCGATGAACGACTCGTCCACGACCAGAAATCCCGCGACCTTGGCGAGGTCGGTTGGCGAGAACAGCCGGCCGGTCGGGTTGTTGGGGTTGACCACCACGACGACGTCGGAATCCTCGAGCGAGGAGACGATGCGCACGTCGTGGCCGGCGCGGCTCCAGCACGCCTGGTGTTCCATATAGGTCGGGCCGACGATCGCGACGCGGCTCGGCGGCAGCAGTCGCGGCAGCAGCTGGATCAGCGCCTGGGTGCCGGGAGCGGCGACGATCATCCTGCGGCTGGCCACGCCATAACGCGCCATGGCGGCGTCCTGCAGCGCCTCTTCGGCCGTGCGGGAGGGCAGGCGCGTCCACGTCGCGTCCGGCAGTGTCGGCACCGCATAGGGTACGGGATTGATGCCGGTCGACAGGTCGATCCAGGGGCGGGGCGCGGCGGGGAAGCGCCGGGCCACGTCGCCGAGATCGCCCCCGTGGGCGATACCTTGGACCGCATCGTGGACCGCCGGTTTCGGGGCCTCGGTGGTCGTGCTAGGCAAAGTGCATGTCCCTCGGTCTCGCCCTGATTGCCGGCGCCGTCGAAGCGGGTGTCGGTTATCCGGACACCCTCTATCGCGCGATCGGGCATCCAGTCACGTGGATCGGCCGGCTCATAGCATGGGCCGACAACCGGTGGAATTCCGAGGAAGACACGGACGTTCAACAGCGCGTGCACGGCATCGTGCTGACGGCGACGCTGGTGATCGGCGGCCTGCTGATCGGCTTTTTCATCTCGCGCCTGTTCTACGTCTTCCTGCCGCCCCTGGTCGCGCTGGTGCCGATCGCCGTCCTCGCCACCAGTTTGGTGGCGCAGAAGAGCTTGCACGAGCATGTCGAGGCGGTGGCCGACGCGCTCAATCTCGGTCTCGAGAATGGCCGCGATGCGGTGGCGATGATCGTCGGCCGCGACACCAAGGAGCTCGACCAGTCAGCGGTCTGCCGCGCCGCGATCGAGAGCCTGGCCGAGAGCTTCTGCGACGGCATCGTGGCGCCCTTGTTCTGGCTGGCCCTGCTCGGCCTGCCGGGCGGCATCGCCTACAAGGCGATCAACACCGCCGACAGCATGATCGGCCACAAGACCGAGCGTTACCTCTACTTCGGTTGGGCGGCCGCGCGCACAGACGACGTGATGAACTGGCCGGCCGCGCGGCTTGCGGCATTGTGGATCGCGTTGGGCGCGCTGTTCGTCAAAGGCGCCTCGCCGTGGCAGGCATTGGTCATCACCTGGCGCGACGCGCGCAAGCACGACTCGCCCAACGCCGGCTGGACGGAGGCGGCGATGGCGGGCGCGCTCGGCGTGCGGCTGATGGGGCCGCGGACATACGGCGGGGAGCTGGTCCACGGCCAATGGATGGGCAAGGGCCGGATCGCCGCCAGCGCGGCGGACATCCGCACGGCGCTCAGGATCTACCGCGCTGCCTGCGGCGCGCAGCTCGGCGTGCTGGCGGTGCTGTTCGGTCTTACCTTTCTTTAGCCAGCGCCAGCAGCCGGTCGCAGTCGACGTGCCTCTCGATGTGGTC
Organism: Reyranella sp.; assembly: GCA_035293665.1. Classification (GTDB taxonomy): domain Bacteria; phylum Pseudomonadota; class Alphaproteobacteria; order Reyranellales; family Reyranellaceae; genus Reyranella. Next base: position 47,672 of record DATGMK010000061.1, read on the forward strand.
CGCCAGGAGATCGAGAGTCGCATCGACGTCGGCTTCGTAGTCGAAGCCCGATGCCTGCGTGCCAAGCTTCTCGAGCCAATGCTGCCGTTGGCGATCGTCGGTCAGCAGGCCGTGGATGTAGCAGCCGGCGATACGGCCCGTCACGGAACCGGTGTCGTGACCGTCGAGCGCGAGCAGCGGCGTCGTGCTGCCGGTGGTGCGCCCGACATGCATCTCGTAACCTTTGAACGGTACGCCGTCGGCCTTGCCCACGACCTCGACCAGCACCTTGTCGCCTTCCAGCACCGTGTCGACCGGCAGCAGGCCGAGCCCTTCGACCTCCGATGGCGGACCTTCGATGCCGTGCGGATCGGCGACGCTGCGGCCCAGCATCTGGTAGCCGCCACAGATGCCCAGCACATGCCCGCCGCGCCGCACATGCGCCTGCAGGTCGATGTCCCAGCCGTTGGCCCGCAGGGCGGCGAGATCGGCGATGGTGGCCTTCGAGCCCGGCAGGATGACCAGCGCCGCATCGCCCGGGATCGCTTGACCGGGCCGCACGAACACCAGGTCGACGCCCGGCTCGAGCCGCAATGGATCGAAGTCGTCGAAGTTGGCGATGCGCGGATAGGCAAGGACGGCGATCTTCACGCCGCTGCCGCGATTGGTCGTCGGCAGGCCGAGCGCGTCCTCGGCGGGCAGGCGATGGGCCTCGGCGAAGTACGGCAGCAGGCCGAGCGCCGGCCAGCCGGTGCGGCGCTCGATGTCCGTCATCCCGTCGGCGAAGAGGGAAGGATCGCCGCGGAAGCGGTTGACGATGAAGCCCACGATCATCGCCGCATCCGCCGGATCGATCACGGCCTGCGTGCCGACGATGCTGGCGATCACGCCGCCGCGGTCGATGTCGCCCAGCAGCACGACCGGGACGTCGGCCGCGCGGGCAAAGCCCATGTTGGCGATGTCGGACGCGCGCAGGTTCACCTCGGAGGCCGAGCCCGCACCCTCGACCAGCACCAGGTCGGCTTCGGCGCAGAGGGTCCGGAAGCTTTCGAGCACCGCGCCGAGGAGCTTCGGCTTCATCGCCTGGTACTCGCGAGCCTTGGCGGTGCCGACGACTTTGCCCTGCACGACGACCTGCGAGCCGACCTCGCTCTGGGGCTTCAGCAGCACGGGGTTCATGTGCACGCTGAGCGGCACCCGCGCGGCGCGTGCCTGCAGCGCCTGCGCCCGGCCGATCTCGCCCCCGTCGGCGGTGACCGCCGCGTTGTTCGACATGTTCTGCGGCTTGAACGGCCGTACCCGCAGGTCGCGTCGTGCGAAGACACGCGCCAGGCCCGCAACCACCAGCGACTTGCCGACGTCCGAGCCCGTGCCCTGGATCATCAGAGCCCTTGGACGAACGAGGGTCATCAGAACTCGATGCCCTGCTGCGCCTTCACGCCGGCGGCGAAGTGGTGCTTCACCGGAGTCATCTCGGTGACGAGGTCGGCGGCTTCGATCAGCTCGGGTTTGGCGTTGCGCCCCGTGACGACGACGTGCAGGTCCGTGCGTCGAGCCTGCAGCGCCGAAACCACCGCGGCGATGTCGAGATGCTCGTACCGCAGCGAGATGTTGAGCTCGTCGAGCACGATCAGCCGGATCGCCGGATCGGCCATCATCTTCTGCGCAGCCGCCCAGGCCCGCTCGGCCGCGGCAACGTCGCGCGCGCGGTCCTGGGTCTCCCAGGTGAAGCCCTCACCCAGCGTGTGCCATTCGACCTGGTCGCCGAACCGCTCGATCGCCGTGCGTTCGCCGGACTGCCAGGCGCCCTTGCCGAACTGCACCACGCCGCAGCGGAAGCCGCGACCCAAGGCCCGCAGCATCAGGCCGAAGGCCGCCGTCGATTTGCCCTTCCCCTTGCCGGTATGGACGATCAGCAGGCCCTTTTCGATCTTTTTGCCGGCAACCTCGGCATCCTGCACGGCCTTGCGGTTGGCCATCTTGGCCTTGTGGCGCGCTGCTTCGTCGGTTGTTTCGGTCATGCGGCCACGCTATCAAGCGCCCGACGGAAAGGGAACGCGGCATGCCGCGGCTGCCCCCGCAACTGTGATCGGCGAGCTTCGGGCCAAGATACCACTGGGAAACCGGGAAGGGGGCCTGCGGCGACGACCCGAGAGCCAGGAAACCTGCCGTCGACGCGTATTCACTGGCGCGGGGAACCGCCAAAGGAAAGCAGGATCGAGTGTCGACTCTTTTCGTCTGCATCACGTGTCGCCGCGAGGCCGATCCGCCGGCCGATGTCCGGCCGGGCGCGCGCCTCTATGCGGCGCTCAAGGCGGAGGCCGGCGATCTCGACGTCCAACCCGTCGAGTGCCTGTCCAACTGCACGCGGTCCTGCACCGCGGCGGTCGCGGCGCCGGGCAAGTGGAGCTACGTCGTCGGCCATCTCGATCCCGACCAGAATGTCTCCGACATGGTGCACTTCGCGCGCCTCCACCGGGCCAGCGCCGACGGCCTCACCGTCTGGCGCGACCGTCCGGCGCATGTCCGCAAGAACACGATCGCGCGCGTCCCGCCGATGACGATGAAGGAGCCGTCGATATGAGCACTCTGGCCAAGGTGCCCTGCACCATCGTCACCGGCTTCCTGGGCGCAGGGAAGACCACGCTGGTGCGCAACGTGCTGGAGAATGCCGACCGCCGCCTCGCTGTGATCGTCAACGAGTTCGGCGATGTCGGCATCGATGGCGAGATCCTGAAGAGCTGCGGCGTCGAGAACTGTCCCGAGGATGCGATCGTCGAGCTGGCCAACGGCTGCCTGTGCTGCACCGTGGCCGACGACTTCATTCCGGCGCTCAAGAGCCTGCTCGACCGGCCCTCGCCGCCCGAGCACATCGTCATCGAGACCTCGGGCCTCGCCCTGCCCAAGCCGCTGGTCAAGGCGTTCAACTGGCCCGAGATCGCCTCGCGCGTCACGGTCGACGGTGTGGTCACCGTGGTCGACGGCGCCGCGGTCGCCGCGGGCCGCTTCGCCGACGATCCCGAAGCGATCGCCGCCCAGCGCGCCACCGACCAATCGCTCGACCACGACAATCCGCTCGACGAGGTGTTCGAGGACCAGCTCCTCTGCGCCGATCTCGTGATCTTGAACAAGGCCGACCTGATGTCCGACGAGCAGCGCAAGGACGTGACCGCCGGTCTCGGCAAGACCTTGCCGCGCGCGGTGAAGGTCGTGGAGACGCAGAACGGCCAGGTGCCGATCGCCGTGCTGCTGGGGCTGGGCGCTGGCGCCGAGGCCGATCTCGCCAGCCGCCCGTCGCACCACGATCGCGAGGGCGAGCACGACCACGACGACTTCGACACCTTCATCGTCGACCTGCCCGCTTTCGACTCGCCGCAGATGGTGATCGACCGCTTCGCCAAGGCGGCCGCGGCGCACGATATCCTGCGCATGAAAGGCTTCATCGACATCGCCGGCAAGCCGATGCGTTTGTTGGTGCAGGGCGTCGGCAGCCGCTTCCAGCATCAGTATGACCGCAAGTGGGCCGCGGGCGCACGCCAGGGCCGGCTGGTCGTGATCGGCGAGAAGGGCCTCGACAAGGCGGCCATCGAGGCGCTGATTCTGGGCTGAAAATGCATGTTCTGGCGACCCAGCTTGCGACGCTCGAGGAGGCCGACGTCGCCGTCGATCTCGGTCAGTCGCCGGCCGAGATCATCGTGCTGTCCTTCTCCGACAGCGACCTGTCGGCGCTGGCCGTTGCCTGGCAGCGCGAGGCGGACAGCCTTCCGACGCTGAGGCTCGCCAGCCTCAAGCGCCTGCGCCATCCGATGTCGGTCGATCTCTACGTCGAGAGCGTCGTGGCGCGCGCGAAGCTGGTGGTCGTGCGCTGCCTGGGCGGCCTCGACTATTGGCGCTACGGGCTGGAGCGCATCGCCGACGCCGCGCGCGACCATGGCGTGCTGTTCGCCGCCCTGCCCGGCGACGATCGGCCGGATGCGCAACTCGCCGCGATGTCGACGGTTCCGGCTGATGCGCTGGATCTGCTCGATCGTTTCTTCCGTGAAGGCGGACCGGACAATCTCGGCAACGCCCTGCGCTATGCCGGCACCTTGCTCGGTCGTGCGATCTCCTGGCAACCGCCGGTCGCGGTTGGGCCGATCACCGTACTGGGTGAAGTGCGGGATTCCCGCCCGGTCGCGCTGGTCGTCTTCTATCGTGCCAACCTTCTCGCGGCGGATTACGAGCCGGTGACGGCGCTGATGGCCGCGCTCGATCGTGAAGGCCTGTCGTCAGTCGCGGTCGCGGTCAGTAGCCTCAAGGACAAGGCGATCGAAGCTGGACTCACGCACCTGATCGAGACGCACCGGCCGGCGGTGATCCTCAACACGACTGCGTTCTCCGCGATGCGCGAGGACGACACGACCGTGCTCGATGCGGCCGACGTTCCGGTGCTGCAGGTCGTCCTGTCCGGCAGCGCGCGCGAGGCGTGGGTCGAGGCTGGCCGCGGCCTCTCGCCGGCAGACCTTGCGATGAACGTCGTGCTGCCGGAGCTCGACGGCCGTCTGTTGACCCGCGCGATCTCCTTCAAGGCGGAAGCCGAGGTCGATCCGCGCCTGGAGTTCGCCAGCGTGCGCCATCGCGCCGAGCCCGATCGGGTCGACTATGTCGCCAAGCTCGCGGCCGCCTGGGCGCGGCTCGGCCGCAAGCCGCGTCATGGACGCAAGATTGCGCTGGTGCTGTCCGACTACCCGGCGCGCGGCGGCCGCGCCGGCTATGCCGTCGGTCTCGACACGACGGAAAGCACGCTCGAAATTCTGCGGCTCCTGAGAGCCGAAGGTTACGACATCGGCGACAAGGACTGGCAGCCGGCCGACATCGCGCCGCTGCTCGACCGCACCGAGCCGCATCTGCGTTGCGGCAACGTCCTCGTCCTGCTGCAGCCCGACCGCGGCTCGGCCTATCACGACACCTCCGCCGAACCGGGCGCCGCGTATGTCGCGGTCTATCGCTGGCTGCGCGACGACGAGAAGATCGACGCGCTGATCCATCTCGGCACGCACGGCACGCTGGAATGGCTGCCGGGCAAGGCGCTGGCGCTGTCGTCGTCGTGCTGGCCCGAGACCGTCCTGGGGCCGGTGCCGGTGATCTATCCCTTCATCGTGAACAATCCGGGCGAGGCGGTGCAGGCCAAGCGCCGGCTGGCCGCCGTCACGATCGGCCATCTCACACCACCGCTCGGCGCGGCGGGTCTCAACGGCCCGCTGGCCGATCTCGAAGGCCTGATCGAGGAGTATGCCGCCGCCGACGGGCTCGACGCCCGGCGCCTGCGCCATCTCGGCGACGAGATCGTCGAGCGCGCCTGGAGCAACGGACTGGCGAACGATTGTGGACTGGAGCGAGGCGAGCCCACGCAAGCGGCCATCGCCAAGCTCGACGCGCAGCTGTGCGATATCAAGGACCTCGCGGTGCGTGACACGCTGCACGTCTTCGGCTGCGGGCCGGACGAGGCCTGCGCCGCCGGCGAGCGTCGCGGGCTGCTGGCCGCTCTCGACGGTCGCCGGGTTGCACCGGGCCCGGCTGGCGCGCCATCGCGGGGCCGTCCCGACGTGCTGCCGACCGGCCGCAATCTCACCTCGATCGATCCGCGCGCGATCCCGACGCGCACCGCCAATGCGATCGGCCGGCGCGCGGCCGACGAAGTCGTGCGCCGCTACCTGCAGGATCATGGCGATCATCCGCGCGCGCTGGTGATCGACCTCTGGGCTTCGGCCTCGCTGCGCACCGGCGGTGACGATCTCGGCCAGGCGCTGGCCTATCTCGGCGTGCAGCCGGTGTGGGACAAGCAGTCCAACCGCGTTACCGGCATCGAGGTGATGCCGCTCGCCACGCTCGACCGGCCACGCATCGACGTGACCCTGCGCATCTCCGGCCTGTTCCGCGACATCTTCGAAAGCCAGATCGCGCTGTTCGACCTCGCCGTGCGCAGGGTCGCCGATCTGAACGAGGACGACTCCGACAATCCGCTGGCGATGGCGCGCCGGCGCGGGGCGGACCTCGCACGCGTGTTCGGCGGCGCGCCCGGCCGCTATGGCGCACAGGCGGCCGATGTCGCGCTCGACGGCCCGTGGCTGACCCGCGAGGATCTCGGCAAGGCCTACCTGTCGGCCGTGACCCATGCCTATGGCGGTGCCGACGTGCAGCGCCCCGCTGGCGATGGCTTCCGCGCCAGCGTCTCGAACGCCGACGTGCTGGTGCATCCGCAGGACGACCGCGAGCGCGATCTGCTTGACGGCGACGGCGTCGCCGACTTCGCCGGCGGCTTCGCGGCGGCCGCGGCAATGCTGGGCAATGCGCCGGAGCTCTATCACCTCGACACCAGCCAGCCCGGGACGCCCAGGGCACGCCGCATCGCCGAGGAGATTGCGCGGGTCGTACGCGGCCGCCTCACCAATCCGCGCTGGATCGCCGGCATGCTCGACCATGGCCATCGCGGTATCGCCGAGATCGCCCAGGCTGTCGATGCGCTCTATGCGTTCGCCGCCACAGCCGATGCTGTGCCCGGCCACCTGTTCGATGCCGCGCACGCGGCGCTGATTGCCGACGAGTCCGTGCTCGCGGCGATGCTGGAGAAGAATCCCGAGGCGACGGCGGCGATTTCCGGGCGGCTGCGAGACGCGCTCGATCGCGGCCTGTGGGTGACGCGGCGGAATTCGACGGTCTCGGAACTCGACCGCGTCCAGCTGCGGGCGCGCGCGTGAGCCTCGCCTTCGACATCAAGGGTTGGTGCCCCGGCGGCGTGCGGCCGATGCCGAGTGGCGACGGCCTGCTGGTGCGGGTGCGGCCGTGGGCAGGCGCGTTCACGGTCGACCAGGCCATCGGATTGGCCGACATCGCCGCGACCCTCGGCAACGGCCACATCGACCTGACGCGCCGCGCCAACCTGCAGATCCGCGGCCTACGCGAGGAGAACCTGTCGGCGCTGCATGCCGAGCTCGATCGCCTCGGCCTGCTCGACGACGAGACCGCGCGCAACGTCATGGTCGATCCGCTCGCCGGTCCGGAGGTTCGTACTCTGGCACTGGCTTTGGGCCGCGCGCTGCCGGCGGGCCGCCCGCCCAAGTTCGGCTGCCTGGTCGACGGCGGCGGGCCGCTATCGATCTCGGGCGAGCGCGCCGACATCGCGCTCTGTGTCACCTCCGAAGGCGTTGCCGTTCGGGTCGATGGCGAATGGCTCGGCGTAACCGATGAGCACCACGCCGTGAGCGCTGCTTTCGGAGGGCAGAGGTCATTGGCAAAGATGAGCGTCGTACCCATACCCGGCTGCCGGCGGCTGGGGCGCATCGGCGAGTTCACCGGCCTGGCCGCGCCCTTCGGCCGAATCGAGGCGGCACAGTTGCGCGCCTTGGCCGAGACGACAGGCGCGACCGAGATCCGCCTCTCACCGTGGCGGGCGCTCTACGTCGATGCGGTCGTCGCCACCACCGATCTTATCGTCGACGAGGACGATCCGTTGCTGCGCATCGAAGCCTGTCCCGGCGCGCCCGCCTGCGCCTCCGCTACTGTCGACACGCGCAGCGAGGCGCGGCGGCTGGCGGCGATGGGGATCGCCGGCACGATCCATGTCTCGGGCTGCGCCAAGGGCTGTGCTCGATCGGCCCCGGCCGATCTCACGCTGGTCGGGCGCGACGGACGGTTCGGCGTGGTGCGCAACGGCACCGCCCGCGATCCCGTGATCCTGGACGGCTGACATGGACTACATCCGCGACGGCGCCGAGATCTACGCCAAATCCTTCGCCATCATCCGCGCCGAGTCCGATCTCGCGCGCTTCTCGAAGGCCGAGGAGCGCGTGGCGGTACGCATCATCCATGCCTGCGGCATGACGGAGATCGCGCGAGATATCGTCATGTCGCCGGGCTTTGCCGACAATGCGCGCTGGGCCCTGGTCGGTGGCGCGCCGATCCTGTGCGATTCCAGGATGGTCGCGAACGGCATCACGCGCGCCCGGTTGCCGGCGGCGAATGAGGTGGTCTGCACACTCGACGATCCGAAGGTGCCCGAGATCGCCCGCCGCATCGGCAACACCCGCAGTGCCGCGGCGATGGATCTGTGGGGCGAGCGCATGGCCGGCGCGCTGGTCGCGATCGGCAATGCGCCGACCGCCTTGTTCCATTTGTTCGAGCTGCTCGATGCCGGCGCGAAGCCACCGGCTGCGGTGATCGGCCTGCCGGTCGGCTTCGTCGGCGCTGCCGAATCGAAGCAGGCGCTGGCCGACGACGGCCGCGTGCCGTTCCTGATCGTGAAGGGCCGCAAGGGCGGCAGCGCCATGGCGGCGGCGGCGGTGAACGCGCTGGCGAGCGAAGCCGAATGACCAGCCTCGACGACCTGGCAGGCGGGGCGCGCAGCGGTACGCTCTACGGCATCGGCGTCGGCCCGGGCGACGTGCGCTATCTCACCTTGCGCGCGGCGGGGCTGGTGCGGGCAGTCGATGTCGTGGCCTTCTTCGCCAAGCGCGGCCAACCCGGCAACGCGCGGCGCATCGTGGCGCCCCTGATGGCAGCCGGTCAGGCCGAACTCCGGCTGGAGTATCCGCTCACCGACGAGGTGCCGGCCGAGCATCCCGACTACCAGCAGAAGATCGCCTGCTTCTATCGCGAGTCGGCGGCGACGCTCGCCGCGCTGCTGCGCGAGGGCCGGTCGGTCGGCCTGTTGTCCGAAGGCGATCCGTTCTTCTACGGCTCCTTCATGCATATGTGGCGGCGGTTGGCGTCTGACTTTGCGGTCGAGGTCGTGCCGGGCGTCACCGGCATGTCGGGCTGCTGGACGCGCGCCAACCTGCCGATGACCTGGGGCAACGACACGCTGGCGGTGCTGCCCGGCACGCTGCCGGAAGACCGGCTGCTCGAGCGGCTCAAGCACACCGATGCCGCAGTGATCATGAAGGTCGGCACGAACCTCGCGAAGGTGCGCCGTGCCGTCGAAGACGCGGGATTGCTGTCGCGTGCGGTCTATGTCGAGCGCGGCACCATGCAGGACGAGCGCATCCTGCCGCTGGCCGAGTGCCGCGAGCGGAAGGGCGCCTACTTCGCGATGGTGCTGATCCCGGGCGAAGGACGGCGGCTGTGAGGGGCTCGCTGGTCATCGTCGGCACGGGACCAGGGAAGGCGGAGCTCATGACGCCCGCCACGCAGACGGCGATTGCCGAAGCGACCGATCTGGTCGGCTACGGTCCTTATCTCGATCGCGTGCCGCCGGTGCACGGGCAATGTCGCCATGCGTCGGACAATCGCGTCGAGCTCGACCGCGCGCGCCATGCGCTGGCGCTCGCCGCGTCGGGCCGGAAGGTGGCGGTGGTGTCGGGCGGCGATCCCGGCGTGTTCGCCATGGCGGCTGCGGTGTTCGAAGCGGTCGAAGCGGGCGACCCATCGTGGCGATCGCTCGATATCCGCGTCGAGCCTGGCGTGACGGCGATGCTCGCCGCCGCCGCCGAGGTCGGTGCGCCCCTCGGCGGCGACTTCTGCGCGATCTCGCTGTCCGACAATCTCAAGAGCTGGTCGACCATCGAGCGGCGCCTCAAGGCCGCCGCCGAGGCAGACTTCGTGATCGCGCTCTACAATCCTGCCTCGAAGGCGCGGCCACATCAGCTCGGTGAGGCGTTCGCGCTGCTTCGGAGAGTCAAGGTCGGCGAAACGCCGGTGCTGTTCGTTCGCGCAGCCGGCAGCAACGAGGCGAGGGTGATTGCCGCGACGCTGGCCGAGGCCGATCCGACCAAGGCCGACATGCGCACCCTGGTGATCGTCGGCGCCAGCACGACACGCCAGGTCGGACGCTGGATCTACACGCCGCGTGGGACCAGGCCGTGAAGCCAGGCAACGCAGGCCTCGACCTCCGCCAGGATGACGCCGGCCGGCTTGTAGGGCCGCGCGATCATGACAACCGGCAGACCGAGCGCACGCGCTGCCTCGATCTTGGCGTAAGTCGCAGCGCCGCCGGCGTTCTTGGAGACCAGGACATCGATGCGCTCCTGGCGCAGCAGGCGTTCTTCATCGGCTCGATCGAACGGACCGCGCGCCTGCAGCAGGCGCAGGTCCGGCGGCAACGCCTCTTGGTCGGGTCGTTCGATCAGTCGCGCGAGGTAGTGGTGTTGCGGCGCGCGTGCGAAGACGTGCAGGTCCTGGCGGCCGAGGCTCAGGAAGATCCGGCGAGGTTCGGCACCCAGCGCGTCTGCAGCAGCTTCGGTATCGGCGACGACCTGCCAGCGGTCGCCGGCCTCTCGCTTCCAGTCGGGCCGCACCAGCGAGGCGAGCGGGACGCCGGTCTGCTTGGAGGCGGCGACGACATGCGTCGACATCTGGTCGGCGTAGGGGTGGGTGGCGTCGACGACGGCGTCGATCGCCTCATCGCGCAGAAAATGCACGAGGCCCTCAATGCCGCCGAAGCCGCCGACGCGAACCGGAATCGGCTGCGGTTGCGGATTGGTCGTCCGGCCGGCCAGCGACAGCACTGGCGCGAGCCGCGCATCGCCGGCGATCTTGCGCGCCAATGCCGAGGCTGCCGTCGTGCCGCCGAGGATCAGGACCTTGAGGGCCATGGCCGTGAGTAGCCAACCCAAGCGGTGGCTGTCCATCGTCGGCATCGGCGAGGATGGCGTCGAGGGCCTCTCGCCGGTGGCGCGCCGGCTGGTGGCGGGCGCCGAGCTGGTGATCGGCGGCAAGCGTCACCTCGCGTTGGCCGACCCGCTGATCGAAGGGCGACGGGTCTCGTGGCCGAGCCCGATCGGCGACATCCTGCCGGAGATCGAGAAGGTTCGCGGCCGCCCGGTCACCGTGCTGGCAAGCGGCGATCCCTTCCATTACGGCGTCGGAGACCTGCTGATGCGTGCGGTTCCGGCCGAGGAGATGCTGTGCCTGCCGCAGCCGTCGTCCTTCAGCCTCGCAGCATCGCGGCTCGGTTGGTCGTTGCAGGACGTGACGCCGGTCAGCCTGCACGGCCGCGCGTTCGAAGCCATCATCCGCCATCTGCAGCCCGGCGCGCGCATCCTCGCGCTGTCTTGGGACGGCGAGACGCCGGGGAAGCTGGCGGCGCTGCTGAATGCGCGCGGCTTCGGCGAGTCGAAGATGACAGTGCTGGAGCGGATGGGCGGTCCGGGCGAACGCCTCCGCCATGCCACGGCCAAGGGCTTCAATCTCGGCAAGGTCGAGCCGTTGAACACGATCGCGCTCGAGGTCGTCGGGCCTGCGTCGGCGGCGCTCAGCCTCGCGCCGGGTCTCGACGACCGCCTGTTCGAGCACGACGGCCAACTCACCAAGCGCGACGTACGTGCGGCCACGCTGGCGGCGCTGGCGCCGCGGCAGGGCGAGCTATTGTGGGATGTCGGCCTGGGGGCGGGGTCGATCGCGATCGAATGGCTGCTGCGGCATCCGTCGCTCAAGGCGATTGGTATCGAGGAAGGTACCGAACGCGCGGCGCGTGCGGCGCGTAATGCGGCGTTGCTCGGCACACCCGATCTCAAGATCGTTCAAGGGGCCGCGCCGGCGGCGTTCGCCGGGCTACCGGCTCCCGATGCCGTGTTCATCGGCGGCGGGCTGGGCGATGCGGGCGTGTTCGAGGCGGTGTGGGCGGCGCTGAAGCCGGGCGGGCGGCTGGTGGCGAATGCGGTGTCGCTCGGCTCCGAGGCGAGGCTGATCGGGCTATTCCAGCAGCATGGCGGCGAGCTGACGCGGCTGGAGATCGCCAAGTCCGGCTTGGCCGGCCGCAGCGGCAAGGTGTTCGTGTGGCGGCCTGCGGCGCCGATCATCCAGTGGCGGGTGACCAAGCCATGATCGTCGCCGGAGTGGGCTGCCGCCGCGGCGTCTCGGCCGACGAGCTGGAGAAGGTCGTGCGCCTGGCGCTCGGCGTCTTCCAGCTGCCGGCCGAGCGGCTCGATGCGCTGGCGACCGAATCGGAGAAGGCGACCGAGCCGGCCTTCATCGAGATGGCGCAGCGCCTGTCCGTTCGGGTCACCGCCTGCACGCTCGAGGACCTCGATCGCGTCGCGGGCCAGATCCTGACGCCGTCGAAGCTTGTCCTCGAGGCCAAGGGCGTGCCGTCGATCGCCGAGGCCTCGGCGCTGGTCGTCGCCGGCCGCAACGCGCGCCTCCTCGGTACGCGGGTGGCGACGGCACAGGCGACCTGCGCCATCGCCATCGGAGACGGCCGATGACGGTGCATTTCATCGGCGCCGGCCCCGGCGCGCCCGACCTGATCACCGTGCGCGGCCGCGACCTGATCGCACGCTGCCCTGTCTGTCTCTATGCGGGATCGTTGGTGCCCAAGGCGTTGCTCGAGCACTGCCCGCCGGATGCGCGCGTTGTCGACACCGCGCCACTGTCGCTCGACGAGATCATCGCCGAGTGCAAGCGCGCGACCGATGCGGGGCAGGACGTGGCCCGGCTGCATTCGGGCGATCTCTCGGTGTGGAGCGCGATGGGCGAGCAACTGCGGCGACTCGAGGCGGAGAGCATTCCCTACACCGTGACGCCAGGCGTGCCGTCGTTTGCGGCGGCGGCCGCGGTGCTGGGGCAGGAACTCACCTTGCCCGAGGTGGCGCAGACGGTGGTGCTCACGCGCACTTCCGGTCGCGCGTCATCGATGCCGGAAGCCGAAAAGCTCGCCGCCTATGCCGCGACGGGCGCGACGCTGGCGATCCATCTGTCGATCCATGTTCTGGACAAGGTCGTGGCCGAACTCGCCCCGTTCTATGGTGCGGACTGTCCCGCGGCGGTCGTCTATCGCGCCAGCTGGCCGGACGAAAGGATCATTCGCGGCACGCTCGGCACGATCGCCGCGGAGGTTGCGAAGCAACCGATCGACCGCACGGCGCTGATCCTGGTCGGCAAGGTCCTGTCGGCGCGCGACTTCCGCAATTCGGCGCTGTATGACGCCGCCTATCAGCGCCGTTTCAGAGGCCGTCAGTGAATCTCGAGTCGTTTCCGCCGATGCCCGAGTTTCCCGCGGGCGAGGTCTGGCTGGCCGGCGCGGGTCCGGGCGATCCGCGGCTGCTGACGCTGCTCGCCTTGCACGCGGTGCGGACGGCGGACGAGATCGTGCACGACGCGCTGATCGAACCGCGCGTCCTGGCGCTGAAGCGTGACGATGCGAAGTTGATCTCGGCCGGCAAGCGCGGCGGCCAGCCGTCGGCGCGGCAGCAGGAGATCAACGGCCTGCTGGTCGAGCGCGCGCGGGCCGGCCGGCGGGTGCTGCGGCTGAAGGGCGGCGATCCGTTCGTGTTCGGCCGCGGCTGGGACGAGGTGATCGCGCTCGCCGAGGCGGGCATCCGCTATCGCCTCATCCCGGGGGTGACATCGGGGTTGGCGGCGACGGCGCTGGCCGGCATTCCGGCCACGACGCGCGAGACCAACCATGCCGTCGTGCTCGCCGCCGGCCATCGCGCGGACGACGATCGGTCCAGCGCCGACTGGGAAGCGCTGGCGCGGTTGGGCCAGCCGATCATCCTCTACATGCCGATGACGCAACTGCCGGACATCACGGCGGCACTGATGGCGGGCGGTTTGGCGCCCGACACGCCCGCGGCGCTGCTGCAGTCGGCGACCACCGAGGACGAACGCTGCGTCGAGAGCACGCTCGGCCGGCTGGTCGACGATGCGCGCATCAACGGCATCGGCTCCCCCGCAATCGTGGTAATCGGCTCGGTCGTCGGCTTGCGCCGCCGCGTATTGACCGGCCTGGCCGGCTGGCGATGAAGGGGCTGGTCGTCTCCGCGGTGCGCTCGGGCGCGGGCAAGACGACCGTCGCGCTCGGCCTGATGCGGGCCTTCACGCGGCGCGGCTTCAGCGTGCAGCCTTACAAGTGCGGACCCGATTACATCGATCCGGCGTTCCACGCCGTCGCGGCGGGACGGCCGAGCTACAATCTCGACAGCTGGGCGATGTCACACGGGATGCTCTCGGATCTCGTTGCGCGCCATCCGGCCGACCTCGTCGTCGCCGAGGGCGTGATGGGCCTGTTCGACGGCGCGGGCGGGCGTGGCGGCACGGCCGACATTGCCGCGATGCTGGGCTGGCCGGTCGTGCTGGTGCTGGACGTGAAGGGGCAGATCGAGACGGCCGCGGCCGTCGCCGCGGGCTGCGCCAGTTTTCGGGACGATGTCGGCATCGCGGGTGTGATCCTCAATCGCGTCGCCAGCCCCCGGCATCTGGCGATGATCGAGAAGGCGTTCGAGCGCGCCGGCATCAAGCTGTTTGGCGGATTGGCGAACGATCCGCGGTTCGCCCTCCCCGAGCGGCATCTCGGCCTCGTGCAGGCGGTCGAGACAGTCGATCTCGAGGCGCGCCTCGATGCCCTTGCCGATGCGTTGGAGAAGGCGCTGCCGCTCGGGGCGATCCGGCATGCCGCACGGCCGGCGAAGATCGTCGAGCCTGCGGCTCAGGGGCTCCGTCCTCCCGGCCAGCGCATCGCCGTGGCGCGGGATCGGGCGTTCTCGTTCCTCTATCCGCATCTGCTCGATCAATGGCGATCCGCCGGTGCGGAGATCCTTCCGTTCTCGCCGCTCGCCGACGAGACGCCGGACACGAGCGCCGATTCGATCTGGCTGCCCGGCGGTTATCCCGAGCTGCATGCCGGCAGGCTCGCGGCCAGCGCGCGCTTCCTCGACGGCCTGCGGCGGGCGGCGGCGCGTTCGGTGCCGATCCATGGCGAGTGCGGCGGCTACATGGTGCTTGGGCGGGGGGTGGAGGATGCCGATGGCCGGCGGCATGCCATGGCGGGACTGCTCGAGCTCGAGACGTCGTTCGCGCAGCGCCGGCTGCACATCGGCTATCGCTGTGCGCGCCTGAGATCGGACTGTGTGCTGGGTCGGGCCGGAACCGAGATCATGGGCCACGAGTTTCACTACGCCCGCACGCTGTCGATCGGCGACGAGCCATTGGTCGATTGCCGGGACGTCTCGGGGGTTGCCGTGCCCGAGGCGGGCGCGCGCCGCGGTGCGGTGAGCGGCACGTTCTTCCATGCCATCAGCACGAGGCCCGCATGACGCCGTGGCATATGCCGTTCGACGAGACCTTCCGCAAGACGTTCCGCGACCTCGTCCTATGGCGCCGCGACGTGCGCCGCTTCCGCACCGATCCGGTGCCCGAGAGCCTGCTCGACGACCTGATCGAGCTCGCGACCCACGCGCCGTCGGTCGGCCTTAGCCAGCCCTGGCGGTTCGTGAAGGTGAAGTCGCCCGAACGCCGGCGCGCGGTCTGGGAGAGCTTCGCCAAGGCCAACGAACGCGCACTCGCGGGCTACGACGGCGAGCAGAAGGCCACCTACGCCAACCTGAAGCTCGCCGGCATGAAGGAGGCGCCGATCCATCTCGCCGTCTTCTCCGACGAATCGACGGCGACCGGCAGCGGGCTCGGCCGCCAGACCATGCCGGAGACCTTGCGCTACTCGGTGGTGGCCGCGGTGCAGACGATGTGGCTCGCCGCGCGCGCCGAAGGGCTCGGCATGGGCTGGGTGTCGATCCTCGATCCCGCCGAGGTGACGCGCGTGCTCGACGTGCCGGACGGCTGGCGGCTGGTCGCCTATCTCGATCTCGGCTGGCCGGCCGAGGAGCACATCGATCCCGAGCTCGAGCGCCATCATTGGGAGCAGCGCCACTACACGGGCGACCTCGTCTTTACCCGTTGACGATTTGCACGACCGCTGGCACAAATTCGGTCAGTGGTTCCCGCAAGGGATCAAAAGGGAACGCGGTGATTCCGCGGCTGCCCCCGCAACTGTGAGCGGCGAGTGCTTCGACCGTTGAACCACTGGAAGGCCCGGGCCTTCTGGGAAGGTGGTCGAAGGCAAGGACCCGCGAGCCAGGAGACCTGCCACTAGCCGCGGTCACACGCGAACGCATCGGGCGGGGTGTCCTGGTGGGATGGTCGCTGCGCTTCCGGGAGGAAGCGGATGGCCAGGGTTTGCGGTGACGGTTGACGTGCCGCGAGTCCGACCGTGTCCCTGTCTTCTTTTCCGATTGCAGAATCCGCCCTCGATCCGCTCGAGCTCTACGCCTCGGCGATCGATACCTCCGACTACGTTTCCCGCGTGGGCCCCCAGGTTCGGCGGCTCGTGCCCGACATCGGCAAGCTAATCGATGTCGGCGCGGGCGGCGGCCAGCTCGGCGCAGCGTTACAGAACCGCTGCCTGCCGTGGACGGCGATCGAGCCGTCGCCGACCATGCGCGCGCGGCTCGCACGCCTGCGCGTGCCGCCGCACATCGTGGCCACCGGCTGGGAAGAGGCGTGGATCGCCCGCCGGAGCCACGACACGGTGCTCGCCGCGACCATGCCGTCGTTCTTCGACAAGACGGAGGAGTTCGTGGCGCGCTGTCGCGAGTGGGCGCGCCGCGCGGTGGTGTGGGTGGTGCCGGCCCATGGCGGGCCGCGCGGCCTGTGCTTCGCCGGCTGCCTGCCGAGCGAATGGCATCGCGAGGACGAGACGCCGGGCATCGACCTGGTGCTGAAGAACCTCGCGTCGCGGCCCGACGAGAGCGCCTTCGTCGACTGGACCTTCTCCGGCGTGGTGCAGAACCTGCCGCGGCTTGCATCTTATCTTGCCGACCGGCTCGGTTGGCCGCCCACCGACCAGCGACGGCCGCGATTGATCGCGCATCTCGAAGCGCAGGCGAAGCCCGATGCTGCAGGCCTGCGACTCGACATTGCCCGCAAGTCGGCCGTGCTGGTGTGGAGGGTCGCATGAGGGCCCTCGGACTGAGCGTGCTCGCGCTCGCGGTGGGCGTTGGTGGTGCTTCGGCCCAGACGCCGACTTACCGGATGCAGGAAACCGTCGTGACCGCGACCGGCCGCCCGGAGGAGACCGCCCGCATCGCCGGCACCATCCAGGTCATCCCGCAGGATCGCATCGCCCACTCCTCGGCCAAGTCGGTCACCGACCTGCTGGCCGAGAACGCGGTGGGTTTCCTCAGCGAATGGACCGCCGGCCAGACCTCGATCAACATCCGCGGCGGCGCCACCGAGGGCCAGGGCCGCGACTTCAAGAGCGAGGTGCTGGTCCTGATCAACGGCCATCGCGCCGGCACCGCCAACGTCTCCAAGCTGTCGCCCGCCGACGTCGAGCGCATCGAGATCGTGCGCGGGCCCTCCTCCGTGGTCTACGGCAGCCAGAACATGGGCGGCGTGATCAACATCGTCCTGAAGACCGGCCGGACCGCGCCGGGCACCCTGATCGAGGCGGAGACGGGCTCGTGGCTGCTGGCCCAGGGCAGGGCGCAGACCGGCGGCACGGTCGGCAAGTACGACTACTATCTCGGTGTGTCGGGCGGCTCCCGCGGCGACTACGATCGCAGCGGCAACGTCACCGAGCAGAACACCCACTGGACGCGCTATGGCGGCACCGGCGCTCTCGGCATGCAGATCGACGATGACCAGCGGGTCGACATCACGGCGCGCAGCGACGGCATCTACAACGCCGGCTTCCGCGGCTCGTCGTCCAACGTGTTCGCCTTCGACAATCGCTACAACCAGTCGATCGACGTCACCTACAGCGGCCGCACGCCCGACAAGCGCGGCAGCCTGATGTTCCAGGCCTACTTCGTGCGCGACGTCGACGATCTCAACAACCCGAGCCCGCTCAGCGCGCTCAATTCCTTCGGCTCGCGCACCTCCGTCGATGCCAATCGCCGCGAGCTCGACATCTACGGTACGCGCTTCCAGCCGGGCTACAGGCTTTGGGACACGAACGACCTGCTGCTCGGCTTCGATTGGGAGCGCAGCATCCTGCGCTCGAACCGCTATCGCGTGACCAATGCGGTCATGAACCAGCTGTCGCCGCAGGACAACAACGAGACCGATAACGTCTTCGCCTTCTACGCCGAGGACGCGCAGCGCTTCTGGGACGACCGGATTACGGTGCGCGGCGGAGTACGCCAGACCTGGGGCAACACCCAGCTCGACTGGACGCCGTTCGCGCCGACCCTGCTCTCGGGCAGCAACAACTATCAGGCAACCACCTATTCGGTCGGTGCGACTCTGGCGGCGACCAACTGGCTCAACCTGCGCGTCGGCGCATCGAGCGGCTTCCGCGCACCGACCGCGACCGAGCTCGGCGCCAACTTCACGGTGACGCCGATCGGCACCACCGTGTTCGGCAATCCGGACCTGTTGCCCGAAACCTCGCACCAGATCGAGGCGGGCGCGACGGCGAACTGGGACGGTGGCCGCTTCGATCTGGCGCTGTTCCAGAACATCATCAGCAACCGCATCACGGCCGCCACGATTTCGTCGGCCGGCGGCGTCATCGTCCAGCGACAGCAGAACAACCCGGGCGACCTCGTCGTCCAGGGCCTGGAGGTCCAGACCGAGGCCAGCGTCATCCGCACTCTCGGCCTCGAGGTTCCGCAGACGTGGGACTGGAGGGTGTTCGGCAACGGCTACTACAATTTCAAGATGATCGACTACGGCGCGCCGCCGGCCTTCGGTACCGACACCGCGACGCGCATCTACCAGTACGAGACCTCGATCGGGACGCGCTTCGGACAGAGCGGGGTCGAGATGCCGTGGAACCTCCAGCTGCTCGGCATCCTGCGCGGGCCGATGTGGTACAACACCGAGGAATCGCTCAATCCGCTTCTCTACCCGGGTCAGATTCGCAGCTCGACGGTGTACCGCAACGCACCGTTCTGGGTGTTCAACACGCGTGGCGAGATCGAGGTCAGGAAGGGCTTCAAGGTCTTCGGCATGGTGAACAACATCTTCGACGTGAACGCCTCGCCGATCTTCGTCGGCCTCGACTCATCGCCGTGCGGCGTCAACCTGGTCAACCAGAACGGTGCCTGCGGCAACTCGATGCCCGGGCGCGAGTTCGTGATCGGCGCACAGGTGCGGTTCTGATGGTCCGTCTGAGCATGACGCTCATGGCCCTCGCTTATCCCGCGATGGCCCAGCCGATCACGGTGCGCGACGCGTTCGATCGCAGCGTCACGCTGCCGGCGCCGCCGCAGCGCATCGTCCCGATCTTCTCCTCCAACGTGGAGATCGTGGCGTCGCTCGGTCTTGCGGCCCGCATTGTCGGCATCGAGTCCTACACCCGCTATCCGCCCGAGGTGCTCGACCGGCCCTTGGTCGGCGGACGGCTGGGCTTCTCGGTCGATGCCGTGGCGGCGCTGCAGCCCGATCTCGTCGTCGTCACGCCGTCGCGCCAGGCGGCGAATCAGCTGATCGATCCGATGGAGCGGATCGGTGTGCCGATCATGGTGCTGCTGCAGCGGAGCGTGCCAGAGATCCTCGACAATATCCGCCTGATGGGCCGCGTTGCCGGTGTGCCCGAGCGCGGGGAAGAGGTCGCGGCCTACTTCCAGGCGCGGCTCGACGCGGTGCAGCGTCGGATCGAGGGCCAACCCCGGCCCAGAGCGATCGTGATCACCGGCCGGCTGGGCAACGGCCTGATGCTGGTGGCGCGCGAGGGCACCTATACCGGCGACGCGATCAAGCTCGCCGGCGGGCGCTTCGCGCTGCAGGGGACCGCGAGCCTGGCGCAGGTCTCGCCCGAAGCGATCCTCAATGCCGACCCTGACGTGCTGCTATGGGCCGGCAGCGAGCGCGACCTCAAGGCGCTGATCGCCGAGCCGGGCTGGTCCGAGATGCGCGCGGTCAAGAGCGGGCGCGCCCATGCCGTGAGTCGCGTCGAGCTGCTGATCCCGGGCCCGCGCACGATCGACGGCATCGAGCACCTGGCGGCGATCTTCCATCCATGACGGCCTGGCCATGAAGGTGTGGCTCGGCCTTGCCGCGATGCTTCTGCTGGCGATGATCGTCGCGGCCTGCGCCGGAAACCAATGGGCATCGCCTGCCGATCTTCTGCGCGCCATCGAGGGCGACCAGGATGTGCGCAGTCGCCTGCTGCTCGACTGGCGCCTGCCGCGCGTGGTCGCGGCGGCGGCCGTCGGCGCGCTGTTGGGCCTGGGCGGCACGATCTACCAGGGCGTCTTCCGCAATCCCCTCGCCGAGCCCTACCTGCTGGGCTCGGCCGGCGGCGCGGCGCTCGGCGCCACGGTCGCTCTGCTGGTGCCGCTGGCGCTGCCGCAGACATGGTTGCTGCCAATGCTCGCCTTCGCCGGCGCCTGGGGCGCGACCATGCTGGTGATCGGTATCAGCCGCGTCGCCGGCGCAGTCGATGCGGCCGGCCTGCTGCTGGCCGGCGTCGCGGTGGCGGCGATCCTGGGCGCGCTGCGCTCGTTCCTGATGCTGGCGCTTTCGGACGAGACGGTGAGCCTGCAGGTCGTGCTGAGCTGGGTGCTGGGCGGCGTGCAGACACCGACCTGGCGCGGCGTTGCGCTGCTGATCCTGATCACGCTCGCTTGTCTTGCCCTGTCGCACACGCTCGCGCACAAGCTCGACGTGCTGGGGCTGGGCGAGACGATGGCGGTCGCCTTCGGCCTCGACGTGCATCGCTTCGTGATGTTGGCCGTGCTGGCCGGGTCGGTGATCGTCGCGGCCGCCGTCGCGTTCGGGGGCCTCGTGGCCTTCGTCGGGCTCGCCGCGCCGCATGTCGCGCGCTGGCTGGTCGGACCGCTGCACCGTCCATTGCTGCCGGCCGCAGCGCTGGTCGGTGCGATCGTGGTCGTGCTGGCCGACGCGATCGCGCGCGCGGCGCTGCCGCCTGCCGAGATCCCCCTCGGGCTGGTGACCGCTGTGGCCGGCGGGCCCTTCTTCATCCTCCTGCTCGCGCGGCGGCTCAGGTCATGAGTGCGCTTTCGGCGGAGAATCTGCAGGTTGCCCGCGGCAAGTCGACGCTGCTGCGCACTTTGTCACTGAAATTCGATGCAACCGAATCGGTTGCCATAATTGGGCCCAATGGCGCCGGTAAGTCGACCCTCACGAAGGCGCTCGCAGGCACGATAGCGCCCACGGAAGGTCAGGTGCGACTGGGCAGGCGCAACCTGGCCGAACTTCCGGCGGCAGCGCGAGCGCAATCGATCGGCTTTCTGCCCCAACATTTCGAGCCGCACTGGGACTTGGGTGTGGCCGAGCTTCTGGAGATCGGCGCTGCTCGGTCGCATGGCCTCGCGGCGGATACTCTGGAAAAGACGATGGCCGCCTTCGAGCTTGGGGGCCTTGAACGTCGGCGCTGGTCGACCCTCTCGGGGGGCGAGCGGGCCAGGGTTCTGCTGGCGATGGTGCTGGTGGTCGATCCGCCGGTGCTGCTGGCCGACGAACCTGCTGCGAGTCTCGATATCCGGCATCGCCTGGATCTTCTACGGGCGTTGGCGGACCGCGGACGGAAATGGCTGTCGGTGGTGGTCGTGCACGATCTCGACCTTGCCTTCAGCTTCTTCGACCGGGTCGTGCTGCTGGCCAAGGGCGAGCTGATCGCCGATGCGCCTGCGGCGCAGCTGCTGGACGATCGGCGACTGGACGATGCTTTTGGTGTGCGGTTCGAGCGTCTACGGACCGGGGAGGGGTGGCACCTGCGGGCGTGCCGCTGATCCTTGCGAGGGATGGGCAGGCCAGTCTTCGCGTAAGACGCGTATGAGGAGAAAGCCTTTGCGTCTTGCACGCTGGATCACGATGCTTCTCGCGAGCGGCCTTACCCTTCTGGTCGCCGCCATCCTCCTCTCCACCCTGCCGGCCAGCGCCGGTACCATGCCGGCCCGCGAAGCGCCGGACAGTTTGCCCTATCCCTACAGCGACGGCTGGCACTACACCCAGCACCCCTCGCCCGTGTCGACGGGCAGGGCGGTCGATCTCTACATCGACCGCGACTTCAGCCCGTACGAGCGCGACCGCATCATCGCCGCGATGCGCCAGTGGAACTACGCCATGAACGGCTTCGTGCGGTTCGAGGCGCGCCTGCTGCCGCAGGATCCGCCGCCGATGATGCTGGCGCAGATCCGCCGCTCCAACGGCTGGGTGGTCGCGCGGGTCGACAGCCGGCATCCGATCGCCCAGCACGGCGATGGCCTGCACGCCCTGGCGGTGACGACCGGCAATCGCGGCGGCTTCGTCTATGTGATCAGCGACCGAATCGGCAATCGCGACCTGAGCGGCGTGGTGATGCACGAGTTCGGCCACGTGCTGGGCGCGGGCCACGACCAGTGGGGCCTGATGGCGCCGGTCTACAACGCGGCGATGGGCCGATGCATCGACCACGACGCGGTGAGCCTGGTCGCCGACGCGCAGCGGCTGCCCCTCAACGCGCTCAACTGGTGCGTCGGGCCGGGCGGTGAGTTCCGCGGCCCGCAGCAGGCGGCGGCCCCGACGCCGGCCCCCTATCCGGACTACCGTACGCCGATGGCGGCCCGGCAGCGCTGAGCTCTCATTGGACCGCGCAACTCCAGTTGCGCTCATCAATCCGGGCGCCACTGGAGTGGCGCGGTCCGATGAAGGCGCTCAGGCGTCGTGCAGCTGGACGTGCGGGGCGCGGGTGGAGCGCACGATGATGGCGACCGCCCGCCAGCTGATGAAGCCGGCGAACAGCGCGGCGCCCGCGGCGATGTGCTGGGGCTCGACCACCGGCTCCTCGATCGTCGCCGACGTGAAGTCGAGCGCCGACATGGCGACGACGCCGAACGCGGCCAGCAGGCCGTCCTTCGCCTTCGGCAGGCGTACCAGTCCCCACATCTGATCGATCGCGACCGGCAGCGTCCAACCGCGCGTGCGGCCGATCAGGCCGCCGAGCACGAAAGCCGCCAGCCATTCGACGTCGTGTTGCCACGTCGCATCGAACACGCCGGCAAGCAACACGAAGGCCACGACCGAGGCGAATGCCGCGGGCATCGCCAGCCGCCACAGCCGCCACACGCCGCCATTCGCCTGCGGCGACATCGTCCAGAGGCAGACGAGGGCCGCGAGCACCGTCAGCACGTTCGACAGGCTGAGGGGAGCGATGAGTGCGGGTGCGCCGCTTGAGAACATGCGATCAATATTCTCCTGCGGCCGTGCACTGCCAACAGAGAAATCGCCGCCGGACCCTCTGCAAATTCGATTCGCAGTGTCTCCGCAATTCGCAGTTCGGTGTCCGGCTCGTTGTTCATCGCGAGGACCAGCCTTGCAGTGGCAATGGTTGACGCTTCGCGCGTCGTTGCGCACGGTGTGCGAAAGTTCACCGAAGCAAGGTTACCCGATGTCCATCTCCGTGCGGCCTCTGTCCTACGCCCTCGGCGCCGAAATCCAGGGCGTCGATCTCGGCAAGCCGCTCAGCAATTCCGAGTTCGACCAGATCCATCGCACCTTCCTGGAGCGCGGCATCCTGCTGTTCCGCGACCAGAAGATCACCCGGGAGCAGCACATCGCCTTCAGCCGCCGCTTCGGCGAGCTCGACCGGCACGATTCCCTGCCGCGCGACCGTCATCCGGATTACCCGGAGCTGCTGCTGGTGACGAACATCCCGGAGAAGGACGGCACGCAGTCGGCCTCGAAGTACACCGGCCAGCAGTGGCACTCCGACATGTCGTTCACGCTGGAGCCGTCGCTCGGCTCGCTGCTGCGCGGCATCATCATTCCGCCGGTCGGCGGCGACACTATGTTCACCAACATGTATATGGCCTACGACGCGCTGTCGGACGGCATGAAGAGGATGATCGAGCCGCTGCACGCGGTCCATACCGGGCGGCGCAAGGTGCTCGATCCCAACACCGAGCGCGAGAAGGAGCAGAAGAAGCTCAATCCGCCGATCGCCCAGCCGGTCGTGCGGGTGCATCCGGAGACCGGCCGGAAGGCGCTTTATATCGGCGAGAAGGTGTCGTGCTTCGTCGACATGACGGAGGAGGAGAGCCGGCCGCTGATCGACTACCTGGTGAA
>DATGMK010000062.1:0-2768 GCA_035293665.1 Reyranella sp.
CCTCGCTCAGCGAGATCGTCGGCTCGATCAAGAAGGTGGCCGACATCGTCTCCGAGATCGCCAACGCTTCGAGCGAGCAGGCGACCGGCATCGACCAGGTCAACACCGCGCTCGCGCAGATGGACGAGGTGACGCAGCAGAACTCGGCGCTGGTCGAGCAGAACGCCGCCTCCGCCAAGACGCTGGAGCACCAGTCGACGGCCATGAACGAGAAGGTCGCGTTCTTCCGGATCGACGACATGGCGGAGCAACGCGCCGCCAAGCCACGCACGCCGGTGGCGGCGAGCAACGCCAAGCCGCTGTCGCGCGAAATGGCGCCGGCCCGCCAGGTCGCCGCCGCCGGCGGCAACAGGCGCGGTGGTCCCCTCGGCCGCATGCAGGCCGTCGCCACCGCCGTGGCGGAAGATCCGGGCTGGAAGGAATTCTAAAAGCATTCGAGCGCGGCGGTCGTTCAGGACTCGCCAACGCGTTAGGGCCGGGCGACCGGTTCCCAACCGGGCCGGCGCACCCGCAAGTGCGGCGGCCCGATTTCATTTTGCGCGATTGCGCATCCATCCGCGCCTGCTCGCCTGCATGCAAATATCAGAAAAGATGCGACGAAGACGCGGCGATTTGTCGAAATCGCGCAGGTTGCTAACCGGTTGTCAATGTTCCTCATGCATCGTGCAGGCGGGCACCGAAGTCATTGGTCCGTGAGAGTCCTTCGTCGCGGACCCTGATCTTCATACAAGGCGGTCTGCGCGGGGCGCGTCTTGTGCGCGTCCCACTTTCCAATGGGAAACAGCGTGAGCAAAGAACCTGCATTGCAAGCTACCTCGAAGGGTTCCGCGGGCCAGGACGATTGGCGCTCGAACCACAATGAATCGGTGAGCTCGGGCCGCGTCGAGTTCATCAGCTTCTCGATCGGCGAGGAGCAATACGGCGTCGACATCATGGCGGTGCGCGAGATCAAGGGTTGGACTGAGATCACCCACCTGCCCAAGCAGCCCGACTACGTGCGCGGCGTGCTCAACCTGCGCGGCGTCATGGTTCCGATCATCGATCTGCGCTGCCGCTTCGGTCAGGGCAAGACCGAGGCGACGCCGCTGCACATCGTGATCGTGGTGCAGGTCGAGCAGCGGCTGATCGGCCTCTTGGCGGACCGCGTGCTCGACATCCTCTCGTTCGAAGCCTCGCAGGTGCAGCCGGTGCCGCAGATCGCGCGGACCTCGCGCGTCGACTTCCTCTCCGGACTCGTCACCATCGACGGCACCATGATCGCGCTGGTCGATCTGCCCAATTTGTTGGCCGAGCAGTTCTCCGCGACGGACGCCCCGAATTCCGAATCGAGATCGGTCGCCGCCGCATGACACCTTAGGTCGGCCGCCAGCGGGTCGCGCGCCGACATGAGAACCACGAACACTCTTCGCCGGTCTGGGCCCCGGCGTCAAAATCCCAAGGAGACCAAGACAATGCTGCGGCTGAACAAGTTGAGCATAGGAACCAAGCTGATCATCACCTCCGGCCTCGGCATCATGCTGATGGCCGGCATGATCATCGTGATGATGGTCGGAAACTCGACCGTCCGCAGCGCCGTCGACGACGCCACCGCGCAGGCGAAGATCTCGCAGATGGCCACCGACCTGCGCGCCCAGTTCCGCGCTCTGGAGATCGGGCTGCGCGATATGCGGCTATCGCT
The DNA here is from genome assembly GCA_035293665.1 of Reyranella sp. GTDB lineage: Bacteria > Pseudomonadota > Alphaproteobacteria > Reyranellales > Reyranellaceae > Reyranella. The sequence goes on from DATGMK010000062.1 coordinate 1,679, forward strand.
GTCGCTCGATGCCTCCAAGCAGGCGATGGACTATTTCCACGCCCGGCAGAAGGCGGCCGATGGAACTGTCGGGGGCCTGATCGAGATGGTCAAGCCCGGCGACGGTCAGACCTGGGTCAAGAAAGTCAAGGGGCTCCAGGATCAATACGTGCAACTGGTCGAGAAGATCGCCGACATGAACGCCCAGATCTTCTCGCTGCAGGCACAGCGGATGGGCGCCACCACGACCGAGGCGCGCGAATTTACCGAGCAGATCGGTGATCTCGACAGCGAGGCCAATCGCTTGATGCGGGAGACCGCAGCTCCGATCGCCACCGAGGCCGAGAAGATCCTCTCTGATGAAGTCGCGAACTCCGAGAAGGCGACTGCAGCGGTGGTCGACACGCTGACGCAGACCATGACGTCCACCGAGCGGCTTGCGCTGGGCTTCGGGATCGTCGCCGTGCTGACCTTGATCGGCTCGGCCGCCTACGGGTCGATCGCGATCGCCCGGCCGATGCGCAAGATGGCCGAGGTGCTGACGTCGTTGACCAAAGATCACAGCGTCGAGGTGCCGTTCACGACCCGCGGTGACGAAGTGGGCGACAACGCCCGCGCGGCTCAGACCTTCAAGGAAAACCTCATCCGCATGGAGCAGATGGAAGCCGAGCAGGCGGCGGCCGAGAAGGCTTCCGCCGAGGAGCGGCAAGCCGCCATGCAGAAGCTCACCGACGAGTTCGAGGCCGCCATCGGCGGCATCGTCAAGGCCGCGGTGGTGGGCGACTTCTCCAAGCGCGTGTCGCTTGAAGGCAAGGACGGCTTCATCCTAAACCTCGGCAGCGCGATGAACACGTTGTGCGACAACGTCGCCAACACCATGGAGGACCTCGCGCAGATGTTCGGCGCGCTGGCGGAAGGAAACTTCAGCCGCCGCATCACCGCCGACTACCAGGGCATCTTCGGCGTGCTGAAGAACGACGCCAATTCGATGGCCGATCGCATCGCCTCCACGATCGCGGACATCAAGGCGGTGGGTCGTGAAGTGTCGAACGCGGCGGCCGAGATCGCGACCTCGACCACCGACCTGTCGCAGCGCACCGAGGAGCAGGCC
>DATGMK010000063.1:0-56949 GCA_035293665.1 Reyranella sp.
CGATTACTGCCGCACGCTCGCCAAGACCTATCTCAGCCAGAATCCGGTGCAGTCGTCGCCGAACGTGGCCGACGCCACGCTGCCCGACCAGTGCGGCACCAACACCCAGGCCACCATCGCGATCCTGAAGCAGAAGATCTCGTCGCACGGCATCGACATGCCGAAGGCTGCGATGGCCGGCGCCGGTCAGTAAACCGTTGCCGGTCCGATTGCTCCGGCCTGCCTCCTCCTGGGCGGGCCGGGGCTCCGGCTACACCTTTGCGAGAGTGCCGGGAAAGACCATGCCGGGGTCGGTCGGCCGGCGAGTCGCGGCACGGTGCGTGCGCAGCATGTCGATCAGGGCGCGCAAGGGCGCCGGCACCTGGCGACGCCCGGGATAGATCAGGAAGTAGCCATCGAACGACGGCGCCCAATCCTGCAGCACCGCCACGAGCTGGCCCGTGCGCAGGAAGGGTTCGGCCACGACATCGTTGATGAAGGCGAGGCCCAGCCCGCCGATCGCCGCGCGCAATGCCAACTCGCTGCTGTTGACCGTGACGCTGCCGCGTACCGCGATCTTGCGCCGAGAGCCCTCATGCATGAAGGGCCAGGGAAACGGCGCCCCGTCGAGGCGATACTGGACGCACTCGTGCGCCTCGAGGTCTTCCGGCACCGCCGGCTCGCCGCACCGCGCGAGATAGGACGGCGCGCCGACCACGACGGCCTGCCACGGATCGGAGACCTTCACCGCGATCATGTCTGCCGCGGCGAAATCGCGGAGCGTGATCGCCGCATCGAAGCCCTCGCCAACCACATCGACCGGTCCGTCGCTCAACTCCAGCTCGAGCTGCACGCGCGGATGGTTGGCCAGGAAATCGCGCCACATCGGCGCGATCACGGTGGCCGCCGCCCCCACGCTGACCTGCAGCCGCAGTCGGCCCGACGGGTTGCCGCGCTCGCTGTCGAGATCGGCCAGGCCCTGCTCGATGCCGGCGAAGGCGGGGCGCAGGGATTCGAACAGGCGCCGACCGGCATCGGTCAGCGCGACGCCGCGCGTCGAGCGGTTGAGCAGGCGGACATCGAGCCGCTTCTCGAGCTGTTGCATGGCGTGACTGAGTGCCGATCGCGTGATGCCGAGTCGGGCCGCTCCGGCGCGAAAACTCAACACATCCGCGACAGCGACGAAGGCAGCGAGGTCTGCCAACTCGGATCGTTTCATGCAGCCTAGATGGAGTCGGCCGCTCGATTTGCAAATGCGCCAGCCGCGCACAGCTGTGTGTGCCGAACACGCTGTCGCGAAGATGTGAGCCATGCAGCCGTCGATCACATAGCCTTTGTCACATGACGAGAACGGCGTTTGCCCCAGAGATCGTGGTGTTCGCGGCCTCGCGCATTCCGTCGCCGCATCGCGCCCATGCGGCCGCCGCGACGCTGCATTCCGGCTGCGCGTCCGACCCGTGATCGATTCAAGAGTGCGTGAGTAAATGCCTCGATCGCATCGCGAGCCGAAGAGAGGATTGCTGCACGCCGGTCGCAACCAGGGCGATCCGCTCCGGCGCCGCGTCGATAGCGGCAAGATCAACGAAGAATGGGATCGCAAGTTTCTCGCGCCCTGGGCGGCAAACGATCGCGAGTCTTTGCTGTCGTACAGCGACTCGGAAATCTATCGCGATGGCGGGCAGGGCGGCTTCGAAATCCGCACCTTCATCGCCGCAGCGGCCGCCCGCGAAGGGCGCCAAGGGCACGATCCAATACTGCGAGCCGGTCCCGGTCTTCGCCGTCAGCTGCACCGTGGCAAGGATGGCGATTGGTTGACCTTCCGTCGTCCCGACTGGAGCGCGAAGCGCCGAGTGGAGGGACCTTTCTCCGCAATTAGCCGCAAATCGTTGAGAGAAGGCCCCTCGACTTCGCTGCGCTACGCTCGGAGCGACGGTGCTTTCCGGAACGTCACCACCAGAACGTCGCGATGGGCGGGTTGGGCCGGGTTCTCGGGTTCGACCGGGGTGACGCCGTGGTAGCAGCGGGCATCGTCGACCAGCGCGCTGTCGAGCGGGTCCGTGAGGGTGAAGCTGCCGAGCGTGCGCTTGTCGAGGTCGTGGATCGTGGTCGTGCCGCTGCGGATGTTGCGGCGGTCGACCATCATCACCAGCACATAGTCGACGCCGTCGCGGTGCATGCCCTCGGGCGTCGGCTTGCCATTCTCGCCGAGCCGCGCCTCGATGCGGAACTGGTGGACCTCGATGTGCCAGCGCTCGGTCTCCGGCGACAGCCGGCCGAACAAGGCGCGGCAGTATTCGAGAATGGTGCGCATCGAGGCACCGTCGCCGATCTCCGGCTTGATCGGCTCGAACCAGCGCTCGATGCCGCCGTTCAGCGTGTTGTAGTCGAGGCTCTGGTAGTGGGGCTGGTGCGTCCCGCGCTCGATCGCGCCCTGCTTGCCGGCCGTCCAGACGCCGAAGCGCCGCCGGCGGTAGCGGCCGCCATCGGCCATGTAGGTGTCGGTGAGGAGATCGTTCCAGCTGTCGGCGAAGGCCGGCCAGTCCGCGAGCGTACCGAAGCGGCCGAGCGCGGTGCGCATGTCGGACGCTTCGACGAAGGCATAGCCCGCGCGGGCGATGCCGTTGCGGATGCCTGTGGCGTTCTGCAGTCCGGTACTGATTTCACTCATGTGACCACGGTATCACCGGCACCCCCTTGTGGGGCAAGCAGCCGGCATGAAGGATTCTAGGGTTGGCGTGCGCCTTGCGTTCCGGGGCACCATGCCTTCTCGAAGGAAGCCGTTGATGTTGCGCCGCACATTCCTCGCCTCCGCCGCGGCGTTCGCGGTGCCCGCCCTCATGGCGCCCCTCGTGGCGCCCTTCGTGGCGCGCTCGGCGCTCGGCCAGAAGCCGCGCACGGTGCGAATGGGGACGGCCCAGACCACCACGACCAGCGCCGCTTTCCTGATGCCCGACCTGCTGAAGCCCGACGGGATCGAACTGGAGCTGGTGATGCTTCCGGCGCCGGTCCAGCGCATGCAGGCCATCGCCTCGGGCGAAGTCGATGTCGGCAATGGCGGGCTGTCGGCCGCGCTGCAGGTGGCGAGCAAGGGGCCGCCGCTGCAGGTGCTGGCCAATGGCTGCGACGGCGGCTGGATGCTGCTCGGCCATCCCTCGATCGCGTCGGTCAAGGATCTCGCCGGCAAGAAGGTGGCCGTGCAGGACGGCTCGACCGGCCTGGTGTCGCTCAACTGGAAGCTCCGGCAGGAGGGCGTGCAGGGCAAGGTCGCGCTGAGCTTCATGGACAACCCCGACCAGCCCGAGGCGCTCAGCCGCGGCGACGTGGCGGCGATCTGCTGCTTCGAGCCCTTCGCCGCTCTCGCCGAGGCGAACGGCTGGGGCAAGCGGCTGTGGGTGCCGTACGATTCGCCGATGGGCAAGACCAACCTCGGCCTGGTCGCGTCGGAGGCGTTCGTGAAGGCCGACGGCGACCTCGCCCGCAAGATCGTGCAGGCGCACGTGAAGGCGACGCAGAAGATGGCGTCCGACAGCTCGATCGCGATCGAGACCACCATCCGCCAGTTCGGCACCAGCCGCGAGGTGGCCGAGCTCTCGGTCAAGAACCTGTTCTTCAGCGCCGACTCGGGCGCGGAGTTCGTTGGTGGCCTGAAGGCGCTCGCCAAGATGATGATCGGCGACAGGATGCTGGACAAGGAGCCGGACTGGGGACGCCTTCTCAATCTCGGCTATGTATGAACGGACAACGACTGGGGGAAGCGATGCCTTATGCGACGACCGACGACGGCGTGAAGCTCTACTACGAGGAGGTGGGCAGCGGCTCGCCGATCGTGTTCGTGCATGAGTTCGCCGCCGACCACCGCTCGTGGGAGGCGCAGATGCGCTTCTTTGGCCAGCGTCACCGCTGCATCACCTACAGCGCGCGCGGCTATCCACCGTCGGACGTCCCCGAGAAGCCCACCAGCTACAGCCAGGATCGCGCGACCGACGACATCCTGTCGGTGATGAGGCACTTGAAGCTCGACAAGGCGCACGTGGTCGGCCTGTCGATGGGCGGGTTCGCCAGCCTGCACTTCGGCCTGCGCCATCCGGCGCATGCGCTGTCGCTGGTGGTCGCGGGCGTGGGCTACGGCGCCGAGCGCGACCAGCAGGCGAAGTTCCGCGCCGAGGTCGAGGTGGTGGCGAAGTCGCTGCTCAGCGAGGGCATGGAGGCCTTCGCCGAGAAGTACGCCTACGGCCCCACGCGCGTGCAGTTCGAGAACAAGGACCCGCGCGGCTTCGCCCAGTTCAAGAAGGAGCTGGGCGAGCATTCGGCGCTCGGTTCGGCCAATACCCAGATCGGCTGTCAGGGCCAGCGCCCGTCGCTCTACGACCTGGTCGAGGGCATGCGCAAGATGACGACGCCGACGCTGATCCTGACCGGCGACGAGGACTGGCCATGCCTGACGCCGGCGGTGCTGATGAAGCGCGAGATCCCGACTTCGGCGCTGGCGGTGATGCCCAACTGCGGCCACACCATCAATCTCGAGGACCCGGATCAGTTCAACCGCATCGTCAACGAGTTCATCGTCCAGGTGGAGAGCGGCCGCTGGCCCAAGCGCGACCCGCGCGCGCTCTCGACGTCGATCACCGGGATGAAGACTTGAGCGGCTTTTTTACGCCGTAAGGCCGCCGTCGCAGACGAACTCCGAGCCGGTCGAGAAGCCTGACTCGTCGCTCAGCAGGAAGAGGATCATGTTGGCGACCTCTTCCGCCTGGCCGAGGCGGCCCAGCGGATGGAGCTCCTCCAGCCACTGCCGGCCGCTCATGTTGTCGACCGTGGCCGAAAGGCGCGGCGCGATCATCGGCGTGTCGATGTAGCCCGGATGCACCGAGTTGCAGCGGATGCCGTACTTCATCTGCGCGCAGTGCAGCGCCACGTTCTTGGTGAGCGAGCGCACCGCGCCCTTGCTGGCGCAATAGGCCATCGCATAGGAGGCGCCGCGCAGGCCGAGCACCGAGGAGATGTTGACGATCGAGCCGGCGCCGCCCTTTTCCCTGATGGTCTTGGCCATCGCCGGGATCGCGTGCTTGCAGCCGAGGAAGGTGCCCATCGAGTTGACGTCGTTGACCCGGCGATAGTCCTCGAGCGAGCAGTCCTCGATCGAGTTGCGCACGCCGACGCCCGCGGCATTGAGCAGCCCGTGCAGGCCGCCGAATGTCTCGACCGTCGCCGCGACCGCCTTCTGCCAGGCCGGCTCGTCGGTGACGTCGAGCGGCACGAACAGCGCCGCTTTGCCGAGCTCTTCGGCCAGCGCACGGCCTTTGGCCTCGTCGCGGTCGGCTACGACGGCCTTGCCGCCTTCGCGCACCACCAGCCGGGCGGTCGCGGCGCCGATGCCCGAGGCGCCGCCGCTCAGCAGCACCACCTTGTCCTCAACGCGTGCCAAAGAAGTTCCTCCGCGACAGGCCGCTGGTCAGGCCGCCATCGGCCACGAACTCCGCGCCGGTGACGAACGCCGCGCGGTCCGAGGCGAGCCACAGGATCAGCTCGCCGAGATCCTCCGGCTCGGCCATATCGCCGATCGGATGGTGCGCGCCCAGCATCGCGCGGCCCTGCTCGTGGCCCAGCGCCTGCCACAGCGGATTGAAGATAGGCGTGTCGACGCCGCCCGGATGCACCGAGTTGCAGCGGATGCCGTACTTCTTCTCGGCACAGTACAGGGCGACGCTCTTGCTCAGGAGCCGCACCGCGCCCTTGGCCGCGCAATAGGCCGTCGGCCCGGCCGAGCCGACCAGCGCCGCCACCGACGAGACGTTCACGATCGAGCCCTTGGAGGCCGGCTTGTGCGGCCCGGTCTTCTTCATGCCCTCGATCGCGTACTTGCAGCCGAGGAACACGCCCTCCGAATCGACTGCCTCGATCCGCCGCCACTGCTCGACGGTCGTCGTCTCGATGGTGCCCCAGCCGCCGGTGATGCCGGCGTTGTTGACGAGGATGTCGAGCCGGCCGTCGCGGTCCAGCACCTCGGCCAGCAGTCCCTTCCACGATTCTTCCGAGGCTACATCGTGCTTCACGAAGCGGCCGGGGGCGTCCTTGGCTGCCGGCTGGATGTCGGCCACGACCACACTCGCGCCCGCCTCGGCGAGCAGGCGCACCGTCGCGGCGCCGATGCCGGAGGCGCCGCCGGTGACGATCGCTACGTGTCCGGAAAGTTCACTCATCGCGGCGCCACCATAACGATGGCGCCGCGCAAAGCCAGCCCCAACGCGGGCTAGAAGCCGATCGGCTGGGTGACGCGGGTCCAGCGCCCGCCCTTGACCTCGGCCAGGAACGAGGAGTTCGCACCCTGGCGGATGTTCGGCCCGAAGCTGACCGGCGGGCCGTTGAAGATGTCATGATAGTCCTTGATGGCTTCCATGCCCTTCACGAAGCTGTCGGTCGTCAGGTCCTTGCCGGCATTGATCAGGCCCTGGACGGTGAGGTCGGCGGCGACGTAGCCGTAGACCGCGCCGATGTTGGGATCGATGTTCCACTTCTTCTTGTAGGCCTCGACGAACGCCTTGACCTTGGGATGCTCGCTGTCGGCGTAGGGCATCTCGGTAAGGCCCATGCCGTAGAAGCCGTCCATGCCCGGCGCCGCGCCGACCACGAGGTCGTAGACCGCAGCCGAGCCGAGGAAGGTCACGTCGTTCCAGCCGGCCTTGCGCGCCGTCGTGTAGGGCACGATCGAGTCCTTCACGATCGTCCCCATGGCGATCAGGTCGCACTTGGCCTCGCGCAGCTTGGTGATCGGCGCGGTGAAGTCCGAATCGGTCGGCTTGTGCGCCGTCGTCTCGGTGATCTTGATGCCGAGCTTCTCGGTCTGCTCCTTGGCGCCCTCCAGGATCTCCTTGCCGAAGTCGGTGTCCTGGTACATGACGCAGACGTTCTTCACGCCCTTGTTCTTCACGAAGTAGTTGATGCCGGCGCGGATCTGGTCGACGTAGGACGCGGCACCGTAGAACTTCAGCCGCTCGAACGGCTCGTACATCGAGCGCGCCGCCGACAGCGGGAACAGATTGGGCACGCCCGCCGCGAACTGGTCCTTGAAGCAGGCGTTGTTCATCGGCGTGCCGAGCGGCGCCACGAAGGCGAACACCTTGTCGCGGTTGATCAGCTTGTTGCAGGCCTGCACCGCCTTCGGCACTTGGTAGCCCTGGTCCTCGACGATCACCTTGAGCTTGCGGCCGTTGATGCCGCCCGCGGCATTGACCTCCTCGAAGCGCATCTTCACGCCGTTCGACGAGCTGACGCCGTAGGTCGCGGCCACGCCGGACAGGTCGGTGTGCATGCCGAACGTCACCTCGGTCGGGGTGACGCCGCGCTGCTGCGCGAAGGCCCCCGGCGCCGCGGCGAGGACCGCCGCGGCAATCGCCATCCCTATCTTCCTCGTCATTGTGCTTCCTCCTCTAGCTTGCGTCGGCGTACATGCCGTCGATCATCGTCTTGTATTTCTCGCTGACGAACTTGCGCTTGAGCTTCATGGTCGGGGTCACCTCGTCGTCCTCGGGCGTGAGCTGCTGCTCGATCAGCCGGAACTTCTTGATCGTCTCGACCCGCGCGAAGCCCGCGTTGACCCGCTCGATCTCCGCCCAGATCAGGTCCTGCACCTCGCGTGCGCGGCAGAGCGAGGTGAAGTCGGTGAAGGGCACATTGTTGTCCTGGGCGTGCTTGGCCACGTTGTCGTAGTCGATCATAACCAGGCACGACAGGAACTTGCGCTTGTCGCCGATCACGACGGCGTCGGAGATGTAGGGCGAGAACTTGAGCTGGTTCTCGATCTCCGACGGCGTGATGTTCTTGCCGCCCGCGGTGATGATGATGTCCTTCATGCGGTCGGTGATGCGGACATAGCCCTCGTTGTCCTTGAGCCCGACGTCGCCGGTATGCAGCCAACCGTCGCGCAGGGTCTCGGCGGTCTTCTCCGGCTGGTTCAGGTAGCCCATGAAGACGTGCGGTCCCTTCAGCAGGATCTCGCCCTCGGGCGAGATGACGAGCTCGGTATGGGGCGCGACGATGCCGACGGTGCCGAGCTTGATGCGGTCGGGCATGCCGGTCGCCAGGCCGCAATTCTCGGTCTGGCCATAGACCTCGCGCATGTCGACGCCCAGCGCGCGGTACCATTTGATCAGGTCGGGCGCGATCGGCGCGGCGCCGGTGCCGGCGAAGCGGATGCGATGCATGCCGATCGCGCGCTTGATGTTGTCGAGCACCGTCCAGTCGGCGAGGCGATAGACGAGCTTCAGCAGCGGCGACGGCTTGCGCCCGTCGAGCTCGGCCTCGGCGACCTTCAGGCCGATGCCGATCGCCCAGCGGTAGGCCAGCCGCCCGATCCAGGTCGCCTCCTTCATGCGGATGGCGATGCCGGAATAGAAGCGCTCCCAGATGCGCGGCACGGCGAAGAAGGTGGTCGGCGCCACCTCGCGCACGTTCTCGGGCACCGTCTCGATGCTCTCGGCGAAGTTGGCGATCGCGCCGGAGCGCAGCGGCAGGAAGGTCGTGAAGGTGCGCTCGGCGATGTGGCAGAGCGGCAGGAAGGCAAGCTGCTCGTCGTCGCTGCCGAGCGGGATGAAGGCGTCGGCATTGCGCAGCTGGAAGATCACGTTGCGATGGCTGATCATCGCGCCCTTGGGTGGCCCGGTCGTGCCGGAGGTGTACACGAGCAGCGCGAGGTCCTCAGGGTTCGAGCTGGCGATCCGCTTCTCCCAGTCTCCGGGGCTCGCCTTGTCGTGCTCGCGGCCGAGCGCCATCAGCTCGTCGAGCGGCATGACCATCGGGTCCTTGAAATCGGCCAGCCCCTCCATGTCGAACACGAAGACCTTGGCGATGGTCGGGCAGCGCTCGCGCACGTCGAGCCACTTGTCGAGCTGCTCCTCGTCCTCGACGAACAGGAAGCGAGACCGGCTGTCGTTCACGATGTAGTCGACCTGCTTGGCCGAATCGGTCGGATAGATGCCGTTGGTGACGCCGCCGGCGCAGGCCGTGCCCATGTCGGCGTAGAGCCATTCCGGCACCGTCTCGGCCAGGATCGAGACGACGTCGCCGCGCTTGAGGCCGAGCTTCACCAGCCCCATGCCCACGGCGCGCGCCCGCTCGCCGTAGTCGCGCCAGCTGGTGGCGCGCCAGATGCCGAGATATTTCTCGCGGAAGGCGGTGCGCTGGTCGCGCGCCTTCACCTGATGCCAGAACAGCTTGGGAATCGTGTCGCAACCCTCGACCTCGATACGCCCGTCAAAGCCATCCATGCGCGAGTCTCCTTAACGCTCGGTCCTCACCGCCACGTCTTGCGCTTCTTCCAGCGCCGCTTGCCGCGCGCGCCCTGTTCCTTGATACCCAGGTAGAACTCCTTGATGTCTTCCTTCTCCAGCAGGCGCTGGCAGGTGTCGGCCATGACGATGCGGCCGACCTCCAGCACGTAGCCGTAGTCGGCGGTCTGCAGCGCCATGTTGGCGTTCTGCTCGACCAGCAGGATGGTGACGCCGCGTTCGCGGTTGATGCGCACGACGATCTCGAAGATGTCCTTGACCAGCTTGGGCGACAGGCCGAGCGACGGTTCGTCGAGCAGCATCACCTTGGGCCGCGCCATCAGCGCGCGGCTGATCGCCAGCATCTGCTGCTCGCCGCCCGACAGCGAGCCCGCACGCTGGTCGGCGCGCTCCTTCAGCACCGGGAAATAGCCGAACACCGCCTCGAGATCCTGCGCCACGCCGTCGGGATCGCGCCGCGTGTAGGCGCCCATCGCGAGGTTCTCGCGCACCGACAGGAAGGGGAAGACCTCGCGGCCCTCCGGCACGTGGCTGATGCCGAGCCGCATCACCTTGTCGGGATCCATGCGCTGGATCTCGCGGCCCTCGAACACGACGTTGCCCTTCTGCGGGTCCATCACGCCGCACACGGTCTTCAGCACCGTCGTCTTGCCCGCACCGTTGGCGCCCAGAATGGTGACGATGCCGCCGTGGGGCACGTCGAACGAGACGCCCCGGATCGCCATGATCGGCCCGTAATAGGTCTCGATGTTGCTGACCTTGAGGATGGGCTCAGCCATGGCGGAATTCCACAGTCGGCGCTTTCGCCCTCTCCGCCCGCGGAGCGGGGGGAGAGGGAGGGGACCCGCGCGAAGCGCGGGGAGGGAGAGGTGGGTGTCTGTCCAGGAGGCGTCTGTGGTTTTGCTGGCACCACCTCTCCTCCCCATTGCTTCGCAATGGGTCCCTTCCTCTCCCCCGCTGCGCGGCGGAGAGGACGAATGAGCGATGTGGGGGTCGAGCCATCCTCACCCTCCCAGATAGGCGCGGATGACTTCGGGGTGGGCCTGGACCTCGGCGGGCGTGCCGGTCGCGATCGGGCGGCCGTAGTTCAGCGCCATCACGCGGTCGGACACCGCCGACACCAGGCTCATGTCGTGCTCGACCATCAGCACGGTGATGCCGAGCAGGTTCTTGATGTCCTGGATCCAGAACGCCATGTCCTCGGTCTCCTCGACGTTGAGGCCGGACGAGGGCTCGTCGAGCAGCAATAGCTTGGGATCGGTGCAGAGCGCGCGGGCCAATTCGGTGACCTTGCGCACGCCGTAGGGCAGGTTGACGATCAGGCTGTCGCGGTACTGCTGCAGGTCGAGGAAATCGATCACCTTCTCGACCGCCTCGCGATGCTCCATCTCCATGCGCCGCACCGACGGCAGGAACAAGAGCTCCGACCAGAAGGAGGAGCGCTTGTGCGCGTGCCGCGCCAGCAGCAGGTTCTGCAGCAGGCTGGCATGCTCGAACAGCTCGATGTTCTGGAAGGTGCGGGCGATACCCAGCGCCGCGATCAGGTGCGGCGGCACGGCGGTGATGTCGCGGCCGGCGAAGGTGAGCTTGCCGCCGGTCGGCTCGTAGATGCGACTCACCAGGTTGAAGATCGTGGTCTTGCCGGCGCCGTTGGGGCCGATGATGGTGAAGACCTCGCCGGGCGCCACGTCGAACGTCACGCCGTCGACCGCCTTGATGCCGCCGAAGTTGATCGAGAGGTTCTCGGCCTGGAAGAGGCTCATCGCAGCCGCTCCGACCGCATGTAGCTCTTCTGCCGCTTGAAGGTCGACGCCTTGTACATCGGGAAGGTCGAGAAGAAGAGCTTGATCTTGAGCCAGCGTCCGTACATGCCGAGCGGCTCGAGCAGGATCACCAGCACCAGGATCAGGCCGAAGATGCCGGCCTCGACGCCGGGCTTCTTCAGGAACTCGCCGATCGCGTTGCCGAGCAGGCTGAGCGGCGCGATGCCGGTTTCCTGCGCCCATTGGTTCATGGTGTCGGGGATCGAATCGCGCAGGATGGCGATCAAGGGCGGCAGCAGCGCCACGAAGATCGCGCCGAAGATCGCGCCGTGCAGCGAGCCCAGGCCGCCCACGATCACCAGCAGCAGGAACTGGATCGACAGCAGGATGGTGAAGATGTCGGGCGCGAGATAGCCGATCTTGTGCGCGAACAGGGCCCCGGCGAGGCCCATCAGGCCGGCCGAGTAGGCGAAGGCCATGGACTTGTAGATCGCGAGGTTCACGCCCATCGACTGCGCGGCGATCTCGCTGTCGCGGATGGCGATCCAGGCGCGGCCGGTCGGTGCGCGCAGCAGGTTCCGCGTCAGCCAGAGCACGACCACCATGAAGAACAGGCAGAGGAAGTAGAACGAGCGGCCGTCGTTGACCACCCAGCCGAAGATATTGGGCGCATCGACCTTCATGCCGGCAAAGCCATGGGTCACCGATTCCCAACGGCTGAACACCTCCTGGATGATGACCGAGAAGGCGAGCGTCGCGATCGCGAGATAGATGCCGGTCATGCGCAGCGCCGGCAGGCCGACGATCAGGCCGCACGCCGTGGTGATCACCACCGCCATGATCACCGCGACGATCCACGGCGCGCCGTGCATGATGAAGTAGGCGTGGGCGTAGGCGCCGATGCCGAGGAAAGCCGCGTGGCCCAGCGACACCAGGCCGGTGTAGCCCACCAGCACCATCAGCGACACGCCGCAAATGCCGTAGATGAAGACCCAGGAGATCTCGCCGACCGAATAGTCGTCCAGCAGCAGCGGCAGGACCACGACGGCGACGGCGAGCAGGCCGTACCAGAAGCCGTCGACCTTGTCGCGGAACAGCCGGATGTCCTGGTTGTAGGAGGTCTTGAACTGGAAACGCATGACCGGCCTACACCTTCTTGCGCGCGAGCGAGCCGAACAGGCCCTGCGGCCGCACGACCAGCATCAGCAGCAGCACGATGTAGGGCGCGGTGTCCTTGAAGCCCTCGGGCAGGGTGGCGCCGGCATAGAGCTCGATCAGGCCGATGACGATGCCGCCGATCACGGCGCCCGGGATGGAGCCGAAGCCGCCCAGCACCGCTGCGGCGAAGGCCTTCAGCGCCACCGCGAGGCCCATGTTGATGTCGATCAGGGTCACCGGCGCCAGCAGGATGCCGGCGGCGGCCGCGACGCCCGCCGAGATCGCCCAGATCAGCGAGAAGATCAGCTTCACCGGGATGCCCATGTAGTAGGCGGCGAGCTGGTTCTGCGAGGTCGCCTGCATCGCGATGCCGATGCGGGTGTGGTTGAAGAAGGCGTAGAGCACGCCGCACAGGATCAGGGTGCCGGCGATGATCGACAGGTACTGGTGGCTCAAGGTCACGCCGCCGACCGTCCAGACGCCGCCGAACGGCGTCGGCAGGGTGTAGATCTCCGAGCCCCAGGTGACGCTCGCAAACGTACGGAACATCGCGCCTAGGCCGATGGTCAGCATGACCACGGCGAACTGCGGCTGGCCGATCACCCGCCTCAGCACCACTGCATCGAGCAGCGCCCCGAAGGCGCCGATCACCACGACGGCGATCACGAATCCGGCCCAGTAGGGCAGGCCCCACCAGACCACCGACATGTAACAGACGAAGGCGCCCAGCATGAGCAGGTCGCCCTGGGCGAAGTTCACGAGCTCCGTCGCTTTGTAGATCAGGACGAACCCGAGAGCGACCAGGCCATAGATGCAGCCCACCGCCAACCCATTGAGGGTCAGTTGTAGAAAAATGACCAGTTTCCAGCCCCTGCAATCTCGCGGTCTGTCGCCGCACGTTGCCTGCCAATATGAACGGCTGTTCAGCAGTGTCAACGAGCGATACGCTGTTCCAATGTCCGGAAACGAATCGTTGCGCTTGCCTTTGCCGGAAACCATGTCGCCGAGCCCGTTCTATACGCCCGAGCACGAGGCCTTCCGGGCCACCGTCCGCCGCTTCGTCGACCGCGAGATCATGCCCCATGTCGACACTTGGGATGAAGCGGAGGAGTTCCCGCGGGAGCTCTACGAGAAAGCCTCGGCCGCCGGTCTGCTGCAGCTCGGCTTTCCGGAGGAGTATGGCGGCGTCCCGACCGATCCGTTCTTCGGCATCATCAAGTCGGAGGAGCTGGCGCGCCACGGCAGCGGCGGCATCAATGCCAGCCTGAACAGCCATACGATCGGCTGCCCGCCGATCGCAGCCCTCGGGCCGGAATGGATGAAGCGCAAGGTCCTGCCGGAGGTGCTGGCGGGCGAAAAGATCAGCGCGCTCGCCATCACCGAGCCGAGCGGCGGCTCCGATGTCGCCAACCTCAAGACCACGGCGCGTCGCGAGGGCGACCACTACGTGGTGAACGGCTCGAAGATGTTCATCACCTCGGGCGTGCGCGCCGATTACTTCACCGTCGCGGTGCGCACCGGCGGACCGGGTGCGGGCGGCGTCTCGCTGCTGCTGATCGAGCGCGACCGTGAAGGCTTCGCCCGTACCAAGCTCAAGAAGATGGGCTGGTGGGCGTCGGATACCGCGCAGCTCTTCTTCGACAATGTCAGGGTGCCGGTCGAGAACCTGATCGGCGTCGAGAACAAGGGCTTCATCGGCATCATGCTGAACTTCAACCAGGAGCGGTTGGGCATGTCGGCCGGCGCCTACGGATACGCCAAGGTCTGCCTCGACGAGGCGATCGCCTACGCCCGCGAGCGCCACACGTTCGGCAAGCCCTTGATTGCCAACCAGGTGGTGCGGCACCGGCTGGTCGACATGGCGATGCGCATCAACGCGGTGAAGTCGACGCTCGAGCTGCTGGCGTGGCAGGTCGGGCAGGGCGAGAAGCCGGTCGCCGAGATCTGCATGCTCAAGAATCTCGCCACCTCGACGATGGAGTTCTGCGCCAACGAGGCGATGCAGATCTTCGGCGGCGCCGGCTACCTGCGTGGCACGAAGGTCGAGCGCATCTATCGCGAGACCAAGGTCATGTCGATCGGCGGCGGCTCGGTCGAGATCATGAAGGACCTCGCGGCAAGGCAGATGGGGCTTTGATCTCATATTCCTCTCCCTCGCTAGGGGGAGAGGCGAGGAGAGGGGGCGTCGACGAAACCTCTACCGGGAAGGGTTATTGCATTTAGCTACTTCCGTCGTCCCGAACGAAGCCGAGGGACCTCTTTTCGCTATGCTAGCCAAAATCGTGAATTTCGGCGCTTAGGTCGCTCCAATCAGAATCGGCAAGACTTATAGGCGCAACGTTCTTTCCGCGATTCCAGTTCTTCAGCTGTTTCTCTCGCGCGATGGCGCCCGGCGCAGGTCTCGTAAGGTTCGACATGGATCAGTCGATCGATGCGATACCTGTATGGCTCGCCAGAATGTGGACGACGGGCTTTCGCAGTCGGCACCACAAAAAAGGTCCCTCGGCTTCGCTTCGCTCCGCTCGGGACGACGGGGAATAGCATATGGGATTGCCCTACCGTTAGGGGAGAAGGGCATCGAAGGCTGCGCGCAACCCTCTCTCCCAACCTCTCCCCCTAACGGGGGAGAGGAGGAAGACGCTAAGATGGCTCATGCCCACATCCCCGCTGACCACCCCTGAAGAACGCGTTGCGCTGTTCCAACAGCTCTTCTCCGACACGATCCCGCACAACAAGGCGCTCGGCATCAAGGTGCTGGCGGTCGCACGCGGGCTGGCGTCGATGCGCCTCGACTGGCGCCGCGAGCTGGTCGGTAATCCCGAGACCGGCGTGCTGGCGGGCGGGCCGATCACCGCGATGCTCGACAGCTGCTGCGGCATGGCGGTGGCGACGCTGCTCACCGAGCCGAAGCCCTTCGCCACGCTCGACCTGCGCATCGACTACGCCAAGCCCGCCGATCCGAAGAAGCCGGTGATCGCCGAGGCCGAGTGCTACCGCATCACCCGCTCGGTTGCCTTCACGCGCGCCTTCGCGCACCAGGGCGATCCCAAGGACCCGGTTGCGGCGGCCGCAGGCACCTTCATGCTCGGCACCAAAGGTGAGGTGACACGCTCGCAGATGGTCAGCCGGGAGCTGAACAAATGAGCAGCAGCGTCCTGATCAAGCGCCTCAACGAGGCGCGCAAGAAGCGCGAGGTCGGCCCGCTGGCCGAGGCGATCCCCTACGCCAAGTGGATGCACATCGCGCCGGAGACCACAACTGGCGAGCTGCTGACCCGCATGCGCTACCACGACTCGTTGATCGGCAACACGCACCTGCCGGCGATCCACGGCGGCACGCTGGGCGCGATGCTCGAGATGGCGGCGATCTTCCACCTGCTGTGGGAGACCGACGCGCAGACCGTGCCGAAGATCGTCAACATCACCGTCGACTACCTGCGCTCGGCCGGCCCGCGCGACGTGATCGCCGCGGCCAAGGTCACCAAGCAGGGCCGCCGGATGGTCAACGTGTTCGCCGAAGCCTGGCAGGACGACCGCTCCAAGCCGGTCGCCTCAGCTTCGGCACACTTCCTCGTGCAGTCGGACGATACGCTGCCGTCACTCTGACGTGCGCGGGTTGAGCCGCGCGGGCAGCTGGAAGGCCATCAGCACCACGGCAACACCGCCCAGGGCCGCCACGATGTGGACGATGCGGAGCGACGTGGCCATCGCCTCCGCCTGGCCCATCGCGGCGAAGTGGTCGAGGCCGGCGTTGAGCAGGGCGCCGAACAGGGCGGCCCCGGTCGACTGGCCGACGATGCGCATGAACATGTTCGACGCGGTCGCGGCGCCGCGCTCGCGCATCACGGCCGCGGCCTGCACCGAGACGAGGTAGGTCGTGTTGCACGAGCCCATGCCGATCCCGACCAGGAAAGAGCCGGCGGTCGCCCAGGTGAGGCTGCTGGTCGGCGTCAGGAAGGCCAGCACCCCGCAGCCCAGCGCCAGCATCGCGCCGCCCAGGGTGGCGGTGGTGCGGTAGTTGGTGAACAGCATCAGCCGGCCGGCGACAACGCTTGCGAAGGCCCAGCTGATCGACATGGCGCCCAGGGCCACGCCGGTCGCGGCGACGCCCAGACCCATCACGCCCTGGATGAAGGGCGGCAGGAAACCGGTAACGCTCATCATCACCGCGCCGATCGCGAAGCTGCCGAAGTTGCCGAGCGCGATCACGCGGTTGGTCCAGAAGCGCATCGGCAGCATCGGCGCCGGCACATGCCGCTCGTGGCGCACCAGCACCCACAGCACCGTGACGCCGAAGACGACGGCAGAGGCGACCAGCCACGCCGGGAGCTGCGCCGCCTGGATCATCGCCAGCATCAGCGCTCCCGCGCCGACCGTCAGCAGCAGCGAGGCGAGATAGTCGATCTTGGGCGGCTTGTGGTGCGGCTGCTCGCGCAGGAAAGCGCCCAACATCGCCATCGCCAGCGCGCCAATGGGCAGGTTGACCCAGAAGATCACCGACCAGCTCGCATGCTCGACCAGGAACGCGCCGAGGGTCGGGCCGATCACCGCCGAGACGCCGAACACGCTCGACAGGAAGCCCTGCACCTTGGCCCGCTCGGTCGGCGTGTAGATGTCGCCGACGATCGCGTAGGCGACCGGCTGGACAGCGCCTGCGCCCATGCCCTGGATGGCGCGGAATGCGATCAGCCAGAACATGTCGTGGGCGAAGCCGCACAGCGTCGAGCCGAGCAGGAAGATGCCGGCGCCGGCGAAGAACACGCGCTTGCGGCCGAACAGGTCGCTCAGCCGGCCGTAGATCGGCACGCTCACCGCTTGGAACAGCAGGTAGACGACGAACACCCAGCTGAACAGATGGAAGTCGCCCAGCGCCGCGACGATGGTCGGCATGGCCGTGCCGACGATGGTGTTCTCCACCGCCGCCATGAAGGTCGCCATCATGCAGGCGGCCAGGATCAGATGGCGGCGTCCCGTGACGATCGCGGTTGCTTCGGTCATCTCAGGCCGGCCGCTTCGGCAATTCGACGCCGTACCGCTGAGCATTGCGGCTCATGTAGGCCTCGCGCGGCTCGACCGGCGCATCGCGCGCGGCCGCATCGACCATGTCGAGGAAAGTGTGCCAGCCCGCGGCGTTCAGCTTCACGAACGCGTCGAGCACCGGGAGGTGCGTGAGTGTGACCCTACTGCCGTCCAACTCGAGCGTGAGATAGGACTCGGGGAAATCGGAAACGGTTTGGCCGGGTGCGAACACATTCCAGGTGTAGGCAAGCTTCTTCTGCGGCAGCCATTGCGTGATCGTGCCCCGGATGTGGCCGCCCATCAGGCTCACCGCGCCACCGACCCCTCCGTCGATCTTGCCCTCGCCGTACCAGCCGGGCAGGCACTTTGTGTCGGTCAGCACCGACCAGATTGCATCGCTTGACGCATGGATCGTCCGCTCGAAGCGCACCATATTCGCTTTAGTGAATTGTGCGTCAGGACTCTCGGACATGGATTTCGATTCCCTACGGACCGACCGCGACGACGTCGTGCGCGACGCCGCTTCCTTCGAGGCTTACCGCGCGCCTAGCGATCTGATCGACTCGGACCATCCCACCATACAGGCATATGCCGCGCGGGTCGCGGGCGAGGGCAGCGACCGCGACAAGGCGTTGCGCCTCTATTACGCGGTGCGAGACGGCCTGCGATACGACCCTTACAACACACCGATGAAGCGCGAGGCCTACCGTGCCAGCACCACCTTGGCGTCAGGGCATGGCTACTGTGTGAATAAAGCAGGGCTGATGGCTGCCCTCTGCCGCGCCGTGGGCATTCCGGCGCGCGTCGGTTATGCCGATGTGCGCAACCACATGACGACCAAACGGCTCAGCGAATTGATGGGCAGCGACACCTTCTACTATCACGGCTACACCGAGGTCTGGCTCGACGGCCACTGGGTGAAGGCGACACCCGCCTTCAACAGGGAGCTGACCGAGAAGTTCGGCCTCAAGCCGCTCGACTGGGACGGGGTGAGCGATTCGATCTATCACCCGTTCGACCTCAGCGGCCGGCGCCACATGGAATATCTCGCCTATCGCGGCGTGTTCGCAGACATCCCGTTCGACGAGATCCGCGATGCCTTCCGCACCTACTATCCGCGCATGACGCGCCACCAGGAGGCCATGCCGCTGGGATCGACGGCGGCCGGCGACTTCGCGGCGGAAGCGGAGTCCGCGGCCTGATCGTGTCTTTTTTCTTTCCGTCGAAAGAGAAAGAATAGTCGCGCCGACCTGCGCTTTGCCTGAGTTTTGAGCGTTGATGCGTGCGCGGCGCTCGAATGCGGCGCTTCGAGCGACCCGCAGATGGGCGATGGACCGCGATAATGTGCAGGTTTTTCGGCCTCGCGAGAGGAGACCATTGCCCATAATAGGTGCCCGACGCACGTGCGCGTAGACTCCCGGTCGCTTGGTCTCACGTACCGGGAGTTCACTGATGTCCGACGAGTCCTTCGATCTTCGCGCTGCCGACGGCCGATGTTGATGCCGCCGTCCATGCGCCGTTTTCGACCGTTTTCGCCGTTTTTGTCGACCTCAACCATAAACGGTCGAAACGGCCGGGTGTGCGCGCGCGCTTCAGCTGGCGCGAGCGATGAGCTCGATCGGCGCGAACACGCCGCGCTCGATCATCTCGCGCATGTTGGCGAGCTTCTGCGGCGCGTCCGGCCCCATCACCACTGGCAGGCCGATCGGCTGCGCCGTCTGCTCGATGCGGCGCTGCATCGCCTGAAGGGCGGCCTCGCGGCGGTTGCGCTCCTTCACGACGGTGAAGCCCGCCGCATTCAACGCCGTCTTGTAGGCATCGGGCGTAGCGATGTGGTTGGTCGAAGGCTCGGACGACCACGGCACCGGATAGGCGAAGGCTCCGTCGCTTTGCAGCATGGCGTCGTAGATCGCGAACAGGCCGCCTTCCTTCAGCACGCGCCGCACCTCGGCGAACACCGCCTGCTTGTCGGGAATGTTCATGCCGACATGCAGCATGTAGGCGCCATCGAAGCTTGCATCGTCGAACGGCAATGCCGTCGCGCTCGCCTGCCGGAACGTGGCCGCGACGCCGACCCGCTGCGACAGCGCCTTCGCGACCTCGACATATTCCGCAGTGAGATCGACGCCCTCGATCTTCCAGCCGCGCTCCGAGGCGAAGCAGCGCGCCGGCCCGCCGATCCCGCAGCCGACATCGAGCACGCGCGCCCCTTCGGGCAGGTCGAGCTGGTCGCCCAGTGCCCGCGTCGCCGGCCGCCCGCCGATATGAAACTCGTCGACCAGCGCCAGGTCGGCATAGCTCAGCCCGTCCAGCTTCTTGCCGGCGCGCTGCAGCGCCGCCAGCAGCGCGCCCTCGAGGTTTCCGTGCGTGTAGTGCTGCGAGACACTTTGCTCGAGGCTCATGCTTTCCTCCGGACGGCCGGCGGTATACATGCTGGCCCAGGATTGCAAGAAGGGGAAACGCCCATGGCCAACATGTTGAAGGACAAGGTTGTTCTGATCACCGGTGCCGGCGGCGGCATCGGCCGCGAGATGGCGCTGCTGGCGGCCCGGGAAGGCGCCAAGGTGGTGGTCAACGATCTCGGCGGTGCGGTCGACGGCGAGGGCTCGGGCAGCGCCACCCCCGCCCAGAAGGTGTGCGACGAGATCGCGGCGGCCGGCGGCAAGGCCGTTCCCAATGCCGACAGCGTGACCGATCCTGCCGGGGCCGAGCGTATGGTCAAGGCGGCGGTCGAGAATTTCGGCCGCATCGACGGCGTCATCAACAACGCCGGCATCCTGCGCGACCGCATCTTCCATCGCATGAGCCACATGGACTGGAAGATGGTGATCGACGTGCATCTCAACGGCTCGTTCAACACCAGCCGCGCCGCCGCGAACTACTTCAAGGAGCAGAAGTCGGGCGCGTTCGTGCACTTCACCTCGACCTCGGGCCTGGTCGGCAACTTCGGCCAGGCAAATTACTCCGCGGCCAAGATGGGCATCATCGGCCTGTCGCGCTCGATCGCCCTCGACATGGCGGCCTTCAATGTCCGCTCCAACTGCATCTCGCCGTTCGCCTGGACGCGCATGATCGGCACCATCCCCGCCGACACCGACGCGCAGAAGGCGCGCCTCGAGCGCTCCAAGCGCATGACTCCGGCCAAGGTCGCGCCGATGGCGGTGTTCCTGCTGTCGGACGCCGCGCAGGAGGCCGGCATCACCTCGCAGATCTTCGGCGTGCGCATGAACGAGATTATGCTGTTCAACGCCAACCGCCCGGTGCGGTCGGTGCACAATTCCGAGGGCTGGACCCTCGAGGCGATCGCCGAGCACGCCGTGCCCTCGATGAAGCCCTACTTCACCGACCTCAAGCGTTCGCCCGAATACTTCACCTGGGATCCGATCTGATCGCGAATTCCCTCCCCCGGAGGGGGAGGGCTAGGGAGGGGAATGTCGCGATCGACGCATCGTTCGCAGCGAGCGCAGAGTCCCCCACCCCAACCCTCCCCCTGCGGGGGGGGGGAGACAAGATGTTGAACGGAGTTGACGATGGCCGAAGCCCGCAAGAACGAACCGAAGATCGATGCCGACGAGGTTTTGAACGGCATCGTCGAATGGGTGTCGATCGAGAGCCCGAGCCATGACGGCAAGTCGGTCAACAAGGTGGTCGACCATGTCGAGGGCCAGTTCCGCGACCTCGGCCTGAAGCTCGACCGCACGCCGGGCCGCGACGGCTTCGGCGACATCCTGGAGTGCAGGACCACGCCGGAGATGAGCCAGCAGGCCGACGGCAAGGGCATCCTGGTGCTGGCGCATCTCGATACCGTCCATCCGATCGGCATGATCGAGAAGGACCTCAGGATCCGCCGCGAGGGCGACAGCGTGTTCGGCCCCGGCATCTACGACATGAAGGCCGGCGGCTACATCGCCTACTACGCGCTGCGCCACCTGATCCGTCAGGGCAAGAAGACCAAGCTGCCGGTCACCTTCCTGTTCATCCCCGAGGAGGAGGTCGGCAGCCCGACCTCGCGCGCGCGCATCGAGGAGGCCGCGCGCGGCCACAAGTACGCGCTGGTGATGGAGCCCGGCCGCGACGGCGACCGCGTCGTCACCTCGCGCAAGGGTGTGGGTCGCTTCACGCTCAAGGTGAAGGGCGCGGCGAGCCATGCCGGTGTGCGCCACCAGGACGGCCGCAGCGCCATTCACGAGATGGCCAGGCAGATCATGCGGATCGAGGCCAAGACCGACTACGAGCGCGGCATCACCTGCAATGTCGGCCTGATCACCGGCGGCACGGGGGTGAACGTCGTGCCCGCCGAATGCACGGTCGAAGTCGACCTGCGCGTGCCCTCCCAACAGCTCGCCGAGGAAATGACGCACTGGTTCCTGAACCTCGAGCCGATCGGCAAGGACGTCGAGCTGACGGTGACCGGCGAGATGAACCGCCCACCGTACCAGAAGGACGCCGGCATCTCGGCCCTGTTCGAGAAGGCGCAGGCGATCTATCGCGAGATCGGCAAGGAGCTGAACGACGTGCCGCTCACCGGCGGCGGCAGCGACGGCAACTTCACCGCCGCGCTCGGCATCCCGACGCTCGACGGCCTCGGCGCCGACGGCAAGGGCGCGCACGCCGCCTACGAGCAGATCTACTACTCGTCCCTGGTGCCGCGCACCTATCTGTGCACGCGCCTCTTGGAGACTTTGGACTGATGCCCACTCTGTATCATGCCAAGAACACGCGCTCGATGCGCGTGCTCTGGGTGCTCGAGGAGCTCGGCGTGAAAGCCGAGATCAAGAGCCTGCCGTTCCCCCCGAGCAAGCTCCAGCCCGACTATCTGTCGGTCAATCCGACCGGTACCGTGCCGACGCTGATCGACGGCCCGGTGCGGCTCACCGAATCGATGGCGATCTGCGAGTATCTCGCGGCGAAGCACGACTCGCCGCTGCTTGTGGGAATGGGCGATCCGGCGCGCATCGAGTTCGTGCAATGGCTGTGGTACGGCGAATCGACCCTGATGACGCCGCTGTCGCGCATGGCGACGGTCGGCCGGTTGCAGCGCAAGGGCCCGGACATCGACGCCGTGATCGAGGATGCACGCAACAATACCGGCGTCCGGCTCGCGGCGCTGGAGCGTCGCCTGGAAGGTCGCGACTTCCTGGTCGCCGGACGGCTGACCTTGGCCGACATCTCGGCGGGCTATCCGCTCCATCTGGTCGGCCTGAACGGCATGGACCATCTGCTCGGACCGCGTTCGACCGCCTATCGCGAGCGCCTGCGTTCGCGGCCCGCCTATCAGCGCGCAATCGCGGTCGTCTGACCGACCGCGCGCGCGACGGCCTGCATGTCGTGGGCCAGCGCGAGCGCCGTGGGCCGGTCGAGCTGGCTGGAGATGCCGACCGAGGCGATGGTCCGGGTTATGATGCCCGCGGCGTCGAGCACCGGCACGGCGACGATCGTGACGCCGGCGATGTAGTTGCCGCGGTCGATGCTGAAGCCCTGCCGCCGCGTCGCCTCGACCTCGCGGCGCCAGCTCGCGTAGGACGGTGCGTTGTTCCAGCGCAGCGCGCGGAACCGCCGCTCGAGCTCCTCGGGTGGGTGGCGGCTGAAGGCGGCGACGCAGCGGCCGGTGGCGGAGATCATGGTCGGGAAGCGGCTGCCGATGTCGACATGCAGGCGGACCGGCGCCTGGGTCTGCGACAGCGCCACGACGATCATGTGCCGGAGGTTCGGCACCTCGACGCCGATGGCGGTGACCGGATAGCGGCGCGACAGGCCGTCGATATGCGGCTGGACCTGACTCGGGAAGTCGGCGCGCTCGAGCGCGCTGCGCGCCAGGGCGAGCGTGCCAAGTCCCAGCCGGTAGCGTTTGTCGGCATCGACCGCCACCAGCTCCTCGGCGACGAGGGCACGCAGGATGTGCAGCGCGGTGCTCGGCACCAGGTCGAGCGCCTGCGCGATCGCCTTCATGCCCATCGGCGCCTTGGCGCGGCCGAGCAGGCGGAGGATGGCGACGGCGCGGGTGACGGCGGGAACGGCGCGGGGGATCATGGATTGTATATATACAACTGACGATTTTTCTGTACAACAAGAGCGCGGTGGCCGACCGTCGCGAGCGATGAAGAAGCTCACCGACTTTACGAGCTACGCTGACGCGCAGGCGAACTTCGCAAGCGCCAAGCTGTGGGAGCTGTTCGACGGCGATCGCGAGCGGCTGAACATCGCGCACGAATGCATCGACCGGCATGTCGACGGTGAGAAGACGGCCGTCATTGTCGTGAAAGCAGCCGGCGGCGAGGAGATCCTGAGCTATCGCCGCATCAGCGAGGACTCGGCGCGTTTCGCCCACTGGCTGGCGGCGAAGGGCGTCGCGCCGGGCGACCGGGTCGCGATCAAGCTGGAGCCGTCGCGCGCCTTCTATGCCGCGGTGTTCGGTGCGATGAAGGCGGGCGCGATCGCCGTGCCGCTGTTCACGCTGTTCGGGCCGGATGGCGTGAAGCTCCGCGTCGAGGACTGCAAGCCGAAGCTGCTGATCGAGGACGATGCGTTCCTGACGGAGTTGACTGCGTTTCCAACGGCCTTCGAGCCCAATACACGTGCCGACGACCTGGCGATCTTCCAGTACACGTCCGGCACAACGCGCGAGCTGCCCGAGGCGGTGAAGCATACGCACCGCGCCATCGTCACGGTGATGGTGGCGGCGCTCTACGGCACCGGCCTGCGGCCGGGCGACCGCTTCATCTGCCCGTCGTCGCCGGCCTGGGGGCACGGTCTGTGGCATGGCACCCTGGCACCGTTGGCGATGGGCCTGACCATCGGCAGCTACGCCGGCAAGTTCGACGCGCCGCGGCTGTTGCAGGCGCTGGAGGAGCATCGCTTCACCAACATTTCCGCCGCCGCCACGCACTACCGCATGATGCGCGTCTCGGGCGCAGCGCCGAAGCATCGCTACTTCCTCGAGAAGACCTCGTTCACCGGCGAGCCGATCGACAGCGAGACGGCCGCCTTCTGCGAGGCCACCTTCAAACGGCCGATGTGCAGCATGTACGGCACCACCGAGATCGGCGTGATCCTGGTGAGCTATCCCGGTGCGCCGGACTTCGTTGTGAAGCCGGGCTCGCTCGGCAAGCCGATCCCCGGCGGCAAGGTCGAGGTGCACGACGGCGAGGGCAAGCCGTGCCCGCCTGGCGTTACCGGCGAGATGAAGGTGTGGCGTCGTGACAGGTGGATCGCCACCAAGGATCTTGGCCGCACCGACGAGGACGGTTACTTCTTCCACGGTGGCCGCGCCGACGACGTCATCATCTCGGCCGGCTGGACCATGAGCGCGATCGAGATCGAGGACGCCGTCCTGAAGCACCCCGACGTGCGCGAGGTGGGGGCGATCGGCGTGCCGGACAAGCTGCGCGGCCAGGTCGTGAAGGCCTTCGTCGTGGCCGACCGCAAGGGCGACGAGAGCTTCATCAAGGAAATCCAGGACCTCGTGCGCGAGCGACTGAGCCAGCACGAGTATCCGCGGGTCATCGAGTTCGTGACCGAGCTGCCCAAGACGCCAGCCGGCAAGGTCAACCGCAAGATCCTGAGAACGAGGGAAAAGGAAAATGCCTGACGCCATGGAACGGAGCTTTCCGAAGATCACCGAGGAGGGCCTCGACGCCCTGCGCCAGCGCATCGGCGTCAAGATCGGCCAGACGGCCGAACCGTGGTGCCACGAGGCGACGCGCGACAATATCCGCCACTACGCCCACGGCATCGGCGACGACAATCCGCTGTGGTGCGTGCCCGAGTATGCGAAGAAGACGAAGTTCGGCGACGTGATCGCGCTGCCGTCGTTCCTGTTTGCGACCAGCCGCATCATCTCCGGCTATGTCGGCGGCCTGCCGGGCATCCATGCCATGTGGTCGGGCTCGGACTGGCACTGGCACAAGACGGTCAACCGCAACGACGAGATCACCACCGAGGCGTGGCTCAAGGACCTGATCATCCATGAGACGAAGTTCGCCGGCCGCGCGGTGCAGCAGATCTATCACGTCGATTTCTTCAACCAGAAGGGTGACCTCGTCGCCGACGCGGACAGCTGGTGCTTCCGGACCGAGCGCGACCACGCGCGCGAGAAGGGCACCAAGTACAAGGAGTTGAGACAGAAGCCGGTGCGCCGCTACACCGACCAGGAGCTGGCCGAGGTGTCCAAGCTCTATGCCGAGGAGCAGATCCGCGGCAGCACGCCGAGGTACTGGGAAGACGTGAAGGAGGGCGAGGCGCTGCCGACCATGGTGAAGGGTCCGATGACCGTGACCGGCTTCATCGCCTACGCCCAGGGCTGGGGCGGCCTCTATATCCGCGCCAACAAGCTTGCCTGGAAGATGCAGGACGCCCATCCCGGCCTCGGCATCAAGAACCGCTTCGGCATCCCCGACTGCCCCGAGCGGGTACACTGGGAGGAGGAGTTCGCCCACGAGGTCGGCGCGCCGGGCGCCTACGACTACGGTCCCGAGCGTGCGTCGTGGCTGACCCATCACATGACCAACTGGATGGGCGACGACGGCATGCTGCGCAACGCGACCTGCAAGATCCGCCGCCACAATCCGGCGGGCGACATTCTGTTCATCAAGGGCAAGGTCGTGCGCAAGTACGTCGAGGACGGCCGCCACCTGGTGGCGATCGAGCAGGAGGCGCGGCAGCAGGACGACGAGCTGTCGATCCTCGGCACCGGCATCGTCGAGCTGCCAAGCCGCGGCAAGTAAGCAAATCAAGAAGAGGGAGAGAAACAGTGATCCGCGTAGTCAGTGCGTTGTTCGCGCTGCTGCTGGCGTTGCCGGCAGCGGCGCAGAGTTATCCGACCCGGCCGGTGCGTCTGATCGTGCCGTACCAGGCGGGGCAGGGGACCGATGTAGCGGCGCGCTACTTCGGCGAGCGGCTGAGCAAGGCGCTGGGCCAGCAGTTCGTGGTCGACAACCGGCCAGGCGCCGGCGGCAACATCGGCACCGAGGCGGTCGCCCACGCGGCACCCGACGGCTACACGCTGCTGATGGGCACCAACGCCACACAGACCATGAACGAGTTCCTCTATTCGTCGCCCGGCTACGACGCGGCCAAGGACTTCGCGCCGGTCGTGCTGGTCGGCATGCTGCCGATGGTGATCGCGGCCAATCCGTCGGTTGCGCCGAGCACGATCCCGGAGCTGGTCGCGGCGGCCAAGGCGCAGCCCGACAAGATCAACGTCGCGCTGCCCAGCACCTCGGCGCGCGTGGTGTTCGAATTCTTCAAGGAGAAGAGCGGCGCGCCCTTGTTCGGCGTGCCGTACAAGGGCTCGGGAACGGCGATGACCGAGGTGATGGGCGGCCAGGTGCAGCTGATCGTCGACACCGCGACCGCGCTGCGCGGCCATGTGCAGAGCGGCAAGCTGAAGGCAATCGCCATCACGACCTTGAAGTCGGGCGAGCTGATGCCGGGCGTGAAGTCGGTGGCCGAGCAGGGCGTGCAGGGCTTCGAGATGACGCCGTGGACCGCGCTCTATGCGCCGCGCGGCACGCCGAAGGAGATCGTCGACAAGCTCAACGCCGAGATCATGAAGGTGCTGGCCGAGAAGGAATCGCGCGACAAGCTCCTGAGCCTCGGCTTCGAGCCGGCCGGCGGCACCCCGGACCAGCTCGCCGCCTTCGAGAAGACCGAACGCGAGAAGTGGGGCGCGCTGATCAAGGCGGCGGGGCTGAAGGGCGACTGATACCGTCCCGAGCGTAGCCGAGGGACCTATTTCGAGGGCGGCAGCCGCCAAAAAGGTCCCTCCACTCCGCTTCGCTCCGGTCGGGACGGCAGTTAGGCGACGTCGTACCGATCCAGATCCATCACCTTTGCCCACGCGGTCGCGAAGTCCCTGGCGAACTTCTCCTTCGCATCGGCGGTAGCATAGACCTCGGCCAGCGCGCGCAGCACCGAGTGCGAGCCGAAGATCAGGTCGACGCGGGTGCCGGTCCATTTGACCTTCTTGGTCTTGCGGTCGCGGCCTTCGTAGGTGCCGTCTTGCCCATTGGGCTGCCACTCGGTGGCCATGTCGAGCAGGTTGACGAAGAAGTCGTTCGTCAGCGTGCCCGGCTTGGTGGTGAAGACGCCATGCTTGGATTTGTCCGCGTTCGCGCCGAGCACGCGCAGCCCGCCAACCAGCACCGTCATCTCCGGCGCCGACAGCGTCAGCAGCTGCGCGCGATCGACCAGCGCCTCCTCCGGCGCCATCAGCGAACCGCCGTTGACGTAGTTGCGGAAGCCATCGGCGCGCGGCTCGAGCGGCGCGAAGGAGTGCGCGTCGGTCTGCTCCTGCGAGGCGTCCATGCGGCCCGGCGTGAACGGCACCTTCACGTCGGTCCCGCCGTCCCTGGCCGCCTGCTCGACCGCGGCGTTGCCGCCCAGCACGATCAAGTCGGCCAGCGACACCTTCTTGCCGTCCGGTGCTGCCGCGTTGAACTCCTTCTGGATCGCCTCCAGCTTGCCGAGGACGATCTTCAGCTCGGCCGGCCGGTTGATCGCCCAGTCCTTCTGCGGCGCCAGGCGAATGCGCGCGCCGTTGGCGCCCCCACGCTTGTCGGAGCCGCGGAAGGTCGAGGCCGACGCCCAGGCCGTCGACACCAGATCGGAAACCGAAAGGCCCGACGCCAGGATCTTCTGCTTCAGCGACTGCGCGTCGGCCTCGTTGATCAGCGGATGGTCGACCTTGGGGATCGGGTCCTGCCAGATCAGCGTCTCCTTCGGCACGAGCGGACCGAGGTAGCGCTGGATCGGGCCCATGTCGCGGTGCGTGAGCTTGAACCAGGCCCGCGCGAAGGCGTCGGCGAACTCCTCCGGATGCTCGTAGAAGCGCCGCGAGATTTTTTCGTAGGCGGGATCCATGCGCAGCGACAGGTCGGTCGTCAGCATGGTCGGCACGTGCTTCTTCGACTTGTCGAACGCATCCGGAATGTCGGCTGGCGCATTCTTCGCCTTCCACTGCTGGGCTCCGGCCGGGCTCTTGGTCAGCTCCCATTCGTACTTGAAGAGATTTTCAAAGAAGTGGTTGCTCCACCTGGTCGGCGTCTGGCTCCAGGTGACCTCGGGCCCACCGGTGATTGCGTCGGGGCCGACGCCCGTCTGGTACTTGCTCTTCCAGCCGAGACCCTGATCCTCGATTGCGCCGCCTTCCGGCTCCGGCCCGATCAGCGACGGATCGCCCGCGCCGTGCGTCTTGCCGAAGCTGTGGCCGCCCGCGATCAATGCGACGGTCTCCTCGTCGTTCATCGCCATGCGCGCGAAGGTCTCGCGGATGTCCCTGGCCGCTGCGACCGGATCGGGCTTGCCGTTGGGACCTTCCGGATTGACGTAGATCAGGCCCATTTGCACTGCGCCCAGCGGGTTCTGCAGCTCGCGCTCGCCGCTGTAGCGTTCGTCGCCCAGCCACGTTCCTTCGGGCCCCCAGTAGAGCTCTTCCGGCTCCCAGGTATCGGCGCGGCCGCCGGCGAAGCCGAAGGTCTTGAAGCCCATCGATTCGAGCGCGACGTTGCCGGCGAGGATGTACAGATCGGCCCACGAGAGCTTGCGGCCGTACTTCTGCTTGATCGGCCATAGGAGGCGTCGTGCCTTGTCGAGGTTGGCGTTGTCGGGCCAGCTGTTGAGCGGCGCGAAGCGCTGCTGTCCGCCGCCGGCGCCGCCGCGTCCGTCGGCGATGCGATAGGTCCCGGCGCTGTGCCAGGCCATGCGGATGAACAGGCCGCCGTAATGGCCGAAGTCGGCCGGCCACCAATCCTGCGAATCCGTCATCAGGGCGTGCAGGTCCTTGATGACGGCGTGGAGGTCGAGGGTCTTGAATTCCTTGGCGTAGTCGAACGCCTCACCCATCGGGTTCGAGCGATTGGAGTGCTGATTGAGGATGGAGAGGTTGAGCTGATTGGGCCACCAGTCCCGGTTGCTGTGCGCGCGACGTCCGCCGTTGAATGGGCACTTGCTATCGCTCATGTGCGCCTCCTCAATTTAGAACACTTCTAAAGTATTAGGCCCTCCTATCCCGCAATTCAATCCCCCGTCAGGCCCAATAACTAGTATGCGACCGTGAATCTCTGACGAACGTGTTTGGGCGTCTCGAGCTCGTCGAGGATGGCGACGGCGAAGTCCTCGCGGCTGATCTTGCTCTCGCCCTTTGCGTCCTCGACCAGGTGATCAAGGCCGAGCCGGAACTTGCCCGTGCGCTCGCCCGGCTGGATCGAGGCGGCGGGCGAGATGGCGGTCCAGTCGAGGTCGGTCGCCTTCTTCATCTCGTCGAAGGCGAGCGCTGCGGGCTTCGAGGTGGGCGGCTGGATGCCCTTCTCGGCCATGTGCTCGAAGTGGGTGCGGCCGTCCTTGCGGATCAGGCTGCCGGCTCCGATCACGAACAGGCAACGCTTCACGTTCGATTTGCGGATCGCGTCGAGCACCTGATGGATGTCGGCCTCGTTCCATTTCACCGACACGACGACGGCGTCATGGCCCTTGAACAGCGCCGCGGTCGCCGCGACGTCGGCGGTGTTTGCGGCCTTTGCGGTCATGCCCTGCCGTGTGGTGAGCTTCTTCGGGTCACGCGAGGTCGCGGTGACGGCGTAACCGCGGCGTAGCGCCTCGTCGAGGATGCGGCTGCCGATCCCGCCAGTAGCGCCGATCAGGGCGATGTTCATGCGGTGGTTCCTTTCAGGATGTCGCGGATCGCGGCGACGGTCTCCTTGGGCGCTTCCTGCGGCACGTTGTGGCCGACCCTTGCGATCATGCGCCGCTCGTAGCCGCCGGTGAACTTGGCGGCGCCGCCGTCGCGGTCCGAGGCCGGACCGACGCCGTCGGCATCGCCGTGCAGGTTGATGGTCGGGACCGTGATCGCCGGCTGCGCCTGCAGCTTCGCCTCGATGCCGAGCAGCGCCGGATCGCCGGCCGCGTAGCCATAGCGATGGCGATAGGACTGGATGACGACCGGCACGAAGTCGGGATTGTCGAAGGATTTGGCGCTTGCCTCGAAGGTCGCGTCGTCGAACTGCCAGTGCGGTGACCAGAGCTTCCAGAGCAGCCGGCAGATGTCGCGCCGGTTCTGGGTCAGCCCGGCTTCGCCGCGCGGCGTGTTGAAGTAGTACTGATACCAGAGCCGGTGCTCCTGCGCGGCTGCGGCCGGCTTCACCGAGCCCTTTATGTCCTGGATGTTGTAGCCAGTGCAACTCACCAGGCCGCGCACGCGCTCCGGCCACAGCGCCGACACAACGCACGCTCCGCGGCCGCCCCAGTCGTAGCCCATCAGGGCTGCGCGCCGGATCGCGAGCGCATCCATGAACTGGAGCAGGTCATTGCCGAACGCCGCCTGCTCGCCGGATCGCGGCGTATCGGCCGAGAGGAAGCGCGTCGGGCCGTAGCCGCGAATGTAGGGCACCAGCACGCGGCACCCGTCCTGGGCCAGCGGTGGTGCGACCTCGTCGAAGCAGCGCGGATCGTAGGGAAAGCCATGCATCAGGATCACCGGCGCGCCGTCGGCGGGGCCGTGCTCCTCGTAGGCAATTTCGAGCGTCGGAGTGCGAACCGATTTCATCGTGCGAGCCTAGCGCCTTGCGTTGACAGAGTCGTGTCCCACGCCCACGCTTCCCGCAAAACAGGAGGAAGCATGGCCCGGTTCGACCGTGTGATCCGCGGCGGCATGATCGTCGACGGCAGCCGCCTGCCGCGCTTTCGCGGCGACATCGGCATCAAGAATGGCGCAATTGCCGAGATCGGCCAGTTGCGCGCCGACGATGCCGACGAGGTGATCGATGCCGGCGGCCTGATCGTGGCGCCGGGCTTCGTCGACTTGCACACGCACTACGATGCGCAGCTCTTCTGGGATCCGTACTGCACCCTGTCCTCATGGCACGGCATCACCTCGGTGGTGATCGGCAATTGCGGCTTCGGCTTCGCGCCGGTGCGGCCGGCCGAGCGCGAGCGGGCGATGCTCACCATGACCCGCGTCGAGGCGATCCCGATGTCATCCATGCAGCAGGGCATGCCGTGGAGCTGGGTAACGTTCCCAGAGTTCCTCGACGCGGTCGATCGCGCGCCCAAGGCGGTGAACATCCTGCCCTATGTGCCCGTCTCGCCCTTGCTGATCTGGGTGATGGGCTTCGAGGCGGCCAAGGCCGGCAAGAAGCCGACGCCTGAGCAGCACGCCGAGCTGCGCCGTCTGATGCACGAGGCGATGGATGCCGGCGCCTGCGGCTGGTCGGCGCAACGCATGCTGCCGACCGGGCCGGCGGCGGTGCAGCGCGACCATGACGGCTCGCCGATGCCGACCGACGTGATGCACGACGACACCTGCCGGGAGTTCGCCAAGGTGCTGGCCGAGCGCAACGACGGCTTCATGCAGATGCTGCTGGTGTCGGGCGACAACACACGCGACCGGCTGTTCTATGAGGAGATGGCGACGGTTTCGGGCCGGCCGATCCTGATGAACGTGGTGCAGGCGTTCGACGACCGGCCGCATATCCATCGCCGGCTGCTCGAATGGCTGAAGAGCTGCCGAGAGCGCGGCATCCGCGTGATCGGGCAGGGGCTGACCACAGACGCGGGCTTCACCTTCACCTTCGAGAACTGGAACCTGTTCGACGACGTCCAGGCTTGGTGCGACGCCACCACCGGCACGAGAGAAGAGCGGTTGGCCAAGCTTGCCGATCCGGCGCGCCGGCCGGCGCTGCGCGAGAAGCTGCCGATCACCGCGACCGGTCCGCTGCCGCAGATCGCGATCGTCGGCCCCAAGCTGGAGAAGAACAAGCGCTGGCTCGACTACACGCTGGCCCATGCCGGCGAGAAGATGGGCAAGCACCCGGTCGACGTGATGCTCGACATGGCGGTCGAGGAGAATCTCGAGACCGAGTTCTTTGCCACCCCGCCCAACGGCAAGATCGAGCACCTCAAGGAGCTGGTCGACGATCCGTACATCCTGTTCGGCGTATCGGACGGCGGCGCGCATACCAAGTTCCTGACGGCGGGGCGCTATCCGACGGAGACGCTGTGCAAGGTGGTACGCGAGCACAACATGATCTCGCTCGAGGAGGCGCACTGGCGGCTGTCGGCGCTGCCGGCCGAGGTCGCGGGCTTCCGCGGCCGCGGCGTGCTGAAGAAGGGAGCGCCGGCCGACATCGTGATCTACGATTTCGACGGGCTGAAGGTGCTGCCCGACGAGATCGCGCACGACCTGCCGGGCGGCGAATGGCGGCGCATCCAGCGCGCCGAGGGCTACAAGTACATCCTGGTCAATGGCGAGATCACGATGCGCGACGGCCGGCCGACCAACAGGCATTCGGGCAAGCTGCTGCGCCATGGCGCTTGAGGTTTCCGAATAGCCCGTCGTCCCGACCGGAGCGAAAGCTCGGCTTCGGTCGGGACGACGGAGGGAGGAGTGCGTCGCCTTACTTCGCCGCGCAGGGATGGAAGTTCATGTCCGGCCCCAGATCGTAGGGCGGCGGCACCATGGCCAGGCTGGTCGCCTTGGGATCGAGCGCCCATTCCAGCGCGCGCAGGCCGCGTGCGCAGAACTGCGGATCGACCGGCGCTTTCTGCGCGGTGCGGTTGGCGAATTCGGTCACCACGACATCGACGTTGAAGCGGCGCTTGCGCGAGAGGTCGTTGAGGGCGCGGGCATTGGCCGAGAGGTCGCCGCTGTATTTCTGCAGGAAGCTTCCATACTGGCTGTCGAAGGCGCGACTGCCGCTCGGAGTCTGGCACTGCAGGGTCACGACGCTCATTTCCTGCTGCAGCATGCGGACGCGCAGCGTGGAGAGGTCGCCTTCGTTGTAGCAGGTAGCGCGCGTGGCGGCGGAGGGTGGCGACGGCGGCGAGGGGGCCATGTAGTCCGGTGCCGGCGGTGGCTTGGTCGCGACGGTCTTCGGCGTGCAGCCGCTGAAACCGCTGATGGCCAGACCGGCCGTCACAAGTACCGAGGCTTGCACAAGCTTGCCGATCATCCGCTCACTCCAGCTACAATGCGGGAAAGGAAGCTTGCGGGTACAACATGTGGGGGGCGGTTTCAAATCCTAAAGTGCGCGGCTCAAGGCCTTGTGGAAGATCTCGAGGCCGAGGTCGATCTCGTGGGGTTCGATCGTGAGCGGCGGCGCTATGCGGAAAATGCCGAACCCGCCGCGCACCACCGACATCATCATGCCGAGCGCCAGGCATTCGCGCGCGACCCGCTGGGCGAGCTCGGGGTCGGGCGTCCTGCTGCGGCGATCCTTCACCAGGTCGAGCCCCAGCAGCAGGCCGCGGCCGCGTACGTCGCCGATGCATTCGTAGCGCTGCTGGAGGGCGAGCAGCCCATCCTTCAGGCGCTGGCCGAGCTCGGCCGCGCGCTCGGTGAAGCGGTCGCGCAGGATCACCTCGATCACCTTCAGGCCGACCGCCGCGGGCAGCGGATCGGAGGCGTGCGTGGTGTAGAAGAGGTAGCCGCGCTCGGCGGCCACGTCCTCGATCTCGGGTGTGGTCAGCATGGCGGCGAGCGGCAGGCCGGCGCCGAGCGTCTTGGAGAGCGTGAGGTACTGCGGCACGACGCCGTCGCGTTCGCAGGCGAACAGGGTGCCGGTGCGGCCGAGGCCGGTCTGCGCCTCGTCGAAGATCAGCTGCATGTCACGCGCGGCGCACATCTTCGCGAGCGCCGCCATGTAGCCCTCCGGCGGCTCGAGCACGCCGCCGGAACTCAGGATCGGCTCGACGATGCAGGCGGCGAGCGCGCCGCTCGACTGGCGGTCGACCAAGTCGAAGCCGAACTCCAGCTCGGTCTGCCAGTCGTACACGCCGCGCTTGTCGATGAAGCGCGAGCGGTAGGCGTCGGGCGCGGGCAGCACCAGCGCGCCCGGCTGCGGCGGGCCGTAGCCCTTGCGGCTCGACGAGTAGGTGTTCGAGGCGGCGCCGCCGGTCACGCCATGCCACGAGCGGCTCATCGCCACGATTTCGTGCCGGCCAGTGACCAGCTTGGCCATGCGCAGCGCCGCCTCGTTCGACTCGCCGCCGGTCGAGACCAGCAGCACGCGGTCGAGCCCGCCGGGCGAGACCTTGGCGATCAGCGCCGCGAGATCGACGACGGGACGGCTCAGCACCGTGGAGTACAGATGATCGAGCTCGCCGATATAGTGGCGCGCGACGGCAACGATCTCGGGATGGCTGTGGCCCAGGATCGCGCTCATCTGCCCGGAGGTGAAATCGAGGATGCGCCGGCCGTCGGCATCGGTGAACCAGTTGCCGGCCGCGCTCTCGGCGATCACCGGCGCAAAGGCGCCGCCGTAGCGCACGAGATGGGCGTTGGCCCTGGCCCAGAAATCGGGATCGGTGTTGCTCATGCCGCCTCGAGCGCCGCGCGAACGAGCGGCAGCCGATCGTTGCCGAAGAACATCGAGCCGTCGACGAACATCGTCGGACTGCCGAAGCCGCCGCGCTCGATCAGCTCGTCGGTATTGGCGCGCAGCCGCGCCTTGCATCCATCGCTCTCGATCGCTGAAAAGAAGTGCTGGCGTTCGAGCCCCGCCTTGGTGGCGATGTCGGCCAGCGCGTCCTCCTTGGAGATGTCCCGGTCGTCGCTCCAGTACGCCTCGAACGCGGCCGTCGCGTAGGGCACGAGCTTGCCCGCGTCGAGCGCCACGAAGGCGCCGCGCATGGCCTTCACGCTGTTCACCGGGAAGACGGTCGGCGGGAAGACGATCCTGAGGCCGTAGAGCTTCGCCCAATCGGCGAGGTCCTTCAGCATGTAGGACGCCTTCAGCGGGTTGGGCTTGCTGCGGCTTTCATAGACGGTCTGGTTGACGGCGTTGAACACGCCGCCGACCAGGATCGGCTTCCAGTCGATCTCTGCGCTCATCTCGGTTGCCAGGGGCTGGACGGCGTGAAAGGCGAGGTAGGTCCACGGGCTCGAACAATCGAAGAAGAACTCGATTCGGCGCGCCATTTCGTCCCTCCTGCCGCGGCTCAGCCTTGTCGTTGCCACAAGCTGCGCGTATCTTGCAAATCCATGACGAGTGTACCGGCCGAAAGGCCCAATTAAAGTGTCCCCTCGCAAAAGCTCCGCTAATCCGCGCACGAGCGCTCCCAGGAAGATCGCGATCGTCGTGCACCAGGAGCACTCGCGGCCCGGACGGGTCGGCGCCCTGCTCGAGAAGCGCGGCTACGAGCTCCATCGGCTCTGTCCCAACCTCGGCTGCAACCTGCCGGACGATATGTCGGACTATGCCGGCGTGGTGATCTTCGGCGGACCGATGTCGGCCAACGACTGCGGCACCCTCGCCGGCATCAAGTGCGAGCTCGAGTGGATCCCGAAGGTCGTCGAGGCGGGTGTTCCCTATCTCGGGCTCTGCCTCGGCGCGCAGCTGCTCACGCGCGCTGCCGGCGGCAGGGTGGCGCCGCATCCCGAGGGGAAGGTCGAGATCGGCTATGTCGACATCGAGCCGACCGAAGCGGGCCGCGCATGGTTTCCCGGGCCGATGAAAGTGTATCAATGGCATCGCGAGGGCATGGAGCTGCCCGGCTGCTGCGAGCTCCTCGCGACCAACGACACCTTCCCGGTGCAGGGATTCCGCTGCGGCGAGAACGCCTTCGGCTTCCAGTTCCATCCCGAGGTCACGCTCGAGATGAAGGGCATCTGGACGCTCTCCACCGAGGCTTCCGAGCGCCTCAAGCTGCCGGGCATCCAGCAGCGCGGCGTGCATCTCTCCATGCACGCGCTCTATGATCCACCGCTCGATCGGTGGATCGACCGCTTCCTCGATCGCTGGCTGGCGAGTGACCGGCGCAGCCTCCAGGACGCCGCAATCCACGAAACAGCCCCGCAGCTTCTCGCCGCCGACTAACCGCGCTACGCTCGCCGCCTCTAATGGGAGGCGGGAATGGGCGCGCTGATATTCGTCGTGGCGTTCGTCGTCGTGGCGTTGGTGCTGGTGTTCGCGGGCGTGAAGACGGTGGCGCAGGGCACCAACTGGACGATCGAGCGGTTCGGCCGCTACACCCGCACCCTGCCGCCCGGCCTGCATCTCATCGTGCCGTTCGTCGACACGGTCGGCCGCAAGATGAATATGCAGGAGAACGTGCTCGACATCCCGAAGCAGAAAGTCATCACCAAGGACAATGCGACAGTCGAGGTCGATGCGGTCGCCTTCTTCCAGGTGATCGATGCCGCGCGCGCAGCTTACGAGGTT
This sequence comes from Reyranella sp., assembly GCA_035293665.1. Lineage (GTDB taxonomy): Bacteria > Pseudomonadota > Alphaproteobacteria > Reyranellales > Reyranellaceae > Reyranella. The sequence continues at coordinate 36,357 of DATGMK010000063.1, forward strand.
CAGAACCTCCACCTTGCCATCACCAACCTGGCGCTGACCAACATCCGCAGCGTGATGGGCAACATGGCGCTCGACGAGGTGCTGTCCCGGCGCAACGAGATCAACGACACGCTGCTGGCGGTGATCGACCAGGCGACCAACCCGTGGGGCGTGAAGGTCCTGCGGGTCGAGCTGAAGGACATCGCGCCGCCGGAGGATCTGGTGGCGGCGATGGGCCGGCAGATGAAGGCCGAGCGCGAGAAGCGCGCCACCATCCTCGAGGCGGAGGGCATCCGCGAATCCTCGATCCAGCGCGCCCAGGGCGAGAAACAGTCGGCCATCCTGATCGCCGAGGGCCAGCGCGAGGCAGCCTTCCGCGCCGCCGAGGCTCGCGAGCGCTCGGCCGAGGCGGAAGCCAAGGCGACTGCGGTGGTGGCGCAGGCGATCGCCGGCAACGGCACGCAGGCGATCAACTACTTCCTCGGCACCAAGTACGTCGAGGCGCTCGCCAAGATGGGCTCGTCGACCAACGCCAAGATGTTCTTCCTGCCGGTCGAGGCCGCGGGCGTGATGGCCTCGATCGCGGGCATCGGCGAGCTCGCCAAGGAGGCGCAGGCGCGCGGCAGCGAGGCGACGCGTCCGCGCGCCTCCGTACCGCCGTCGGGCTGACCGGGATGTTCAGGATCCTGTTCTGGTACTGGTGGGCGCTGGCGGCGGTCCTGCTGGTCTGCGAGATGCTGCTGCCGGGCGTGGTGTTTCTGTTCGTGGCGGTCGGCGCGGCTTTCGCCGGCCTGGTGCTGCTGATCGCGTCGGACGCGTCGCTCGAGTTCCAGCTGATCGTTTTCGCGATCGTCTCGGTGGTGTCGGCGGTGGTGCTCAGGCCTTATTTCAAGCACCTGCAAAGCAGGACGGCTGACGCAACGCTCAACGCACGGGGCGAGGCGTTGGTCGGCCGTGAGTTCGTCCTCGATCAACCGATCCTGGCAGGCCGCGGCCGCATCAAGCTCGGTGACGGAAGCTGGATCGTCACCGGGCCCGACATGGTCGCGGGCGCCAGGGTTCGAGTCGTGGCCGTCACCGGCACCGAGCTCAGGGTCGAGCCGGCGCCCTAGTCGGCTAGCGCGCCGGCACGTAGACGGTCGACGGCGGCGGATCGGTCACGACGACGGCGGTTGACGGCTGGGTGACGACCGGCTGGGGCTTCTCGACCACGGTACGCTCGGTCCGGACCGCGCAGGCGGCTGTCAGCAAGCCCACAGCGATCACAGCAAGAATGGCTTTCGTCATGGCTCGTTCTCCTTCAGGCTGGGCTGACGGTTCAACGAAGTCCGTCCTGCGCGGTTGCGCGCGATAGGCCGGGGGAGGCTCGCCGATGCGGATTCCGTACGGGTGGGTGGTGGTAGGGGCCGGCATGCTGATCAGCTGCGTGGCCATGGGCAGCTGCCTCTCGCTGGCGGTCTTTTTGCAACCGGTGGCGCAGGACACCGGATGGTCACGCACCGGCGTGTCGAGCGCGGGAACCATCGTGTTCCTGGCGATGGGCGCATCGGCCTTCGGCTGGGGCTGGCTGAACGACCGCTGGGGCACGCGCCCGGTCGTGCTGTCGGGCGTGGTGCTGCTGGGGATCGGCCTGGTCGCCGCCAGCCGCGCCGCCAGCCTCCCCGAGTTCCAGTGGCTGTTCGGTCTGCTGGTCGGCGTGGCGGGCGGCAGCGTCTACGCGCCGCTGATGACGATCGCCTCGGCCTGGTTCGACCGGCAGCGCAATCTGGCAGTGTCGCTCGTCTCGGCCGGCATGGGGATGCAGTCGCTGATCATGGCGCCCTTCGTGCGCTGGCTGATCACCGCGTACGACTGGCGGACCGCCATGCTGACGGTCGGCATCGTCGCCGTCGCGCTGCTGGCCCCGGTGGCGATGCTGATTCGCAGGCCGCCGCCCGCGATTCCGGCGCCGGGCATGCCCGAGCATCCGCTGCGCGCAGCCGATGCCATGCCGTCGATGACCGCCGCGCAAGCCTTCCGCACCTTTGCCTTCGTGGCGCTGGCGCTCACCCACTTCGCCTGTTGCGCTGCGCACTCGGGCCCGATCTTCCACATGGTCACCTACGCGATGCTCTGCGGCATCGCGCCGATGGCGGCGGTCAGCGTCTACAGCATCGCGGGCCTCGCCGGGCTCGGCGGCCGCCTGCTGCTCGGGCTCGCCTCGGATAGGGTCGGGGCCAAGCCGGTGCTGGTGCTGGGCCTCGCCGTGCAGGCGATGGCTGCCGGAGCCTACTATTTCGTGCACGAGCTCGGCGAGTTCTATGCGCTCGCCGTCGTGTTCGCGCTGGCCTACGGGGGAGTGATGCCGCTCTACGCGACGCTGGTGCGCGAATACTTCGGCATCCGCATCATGGGCACCGTGTTCGGCGCGGTATCCGCAGCGGCGAGCTTCGGCATGGCCCTCGGGCCGGTCGCTGGCGGTTGGGTCTTCGACACGTTCGACGGCTATGGCTGGCTCCACATCGGTTCCTTCGGAATCGGGCTCGGCGCCATGGCCATCGCCCTGTCGTTCAAGCCGGTGCCGCGGACGGGGCCGCTCAGGATCCAGCCAGCCTGAAACAGGGGAGAGTCATGAACGTCAAAACCCTCGCCGCGGCGCTGGCCGCGTTATGCGCGCCCTTGGTGGCATATGCCGCCGATCCGGCCGTGGCCGCGCGCGGCAAGTATCTCGTCACCGTCGCGAGCTGCCACGACTGCCACACGCCGGGCTACTTCCTCGGCAAGCCCGACATGGCGCGCTATCTGGGCGGCTCCGACGTCGGTTTCGAACTGCCCGGCCTCGGCACATTCGTCGGTCCCAACCTGACGCCCGACAAGGAGACGGGGCTCGGCAGCTGGACCGACGCCCAGATCATCGCGGCCATCCAGACCGGCGTGCGGCCCGACGGGCGCATGCTGGCGCCGATCATGCCGTATCACGCCTTCACCAACCTGACCCCACAGGACGTCGGAGCGATCGTCGCCTTCCTGCGCACCATCCCGCCGGTCAAGCACCGGGTGGAAGGGCCGTTCGGCCCGAACCAGATCCCGACCGTCTACATCATGAAGATCGTCCCGCCGCCGGCCGCGAAGCAGTAGACCTATCGACGACGGCTGCCGCGGGCCTTCAGGTAGGCCCGGAATTCACGGAGGCCGAGCGCATTGAGCACTCGGTCCTTCGGAACGGCCCCCTTGCGCGCCATCAGCACGCCCCACCGGATATTGTCGATCTCCTCGGTCGAGTGGGCGTCGGGGTTGATGCTGAACAGGCAGCCGAGCTCCAGGGCGAGCTCGCACCACCGCCAATCCATGTCGAGCCGCCACGGATTGGCGTTGATCTCGATCGCCACGCCATGCTGGGCACAGGCCCGCAGCACGCGCTCGACGTCGAGCTCATAGCCGGGCCGCCGGAGAAGCTGCCGGCCCGTCATGTGGCCCAGGATGGTGGTGTGCGGATTCTCGACCGCCTTCACGATGCGATCGGTCTGCTCCTTGCGGCCCATGCGGAATTTGCTGTGCACGCTGGCGATGACCAGGTCGAAGCTGGCGAGGACATCGGTTGGATAGTCGAGCGATCCATCGCCCAGGATGTCGGATTCGATTCCCTTGAAGACATGGAACCCGCCGCCGTAGCGTTTGTTCAAGCGGTCGATCGCCCGCTGCTGGGCTTTGACCTCGTCGGCCTTGAGGCCGCCGGCATAGTGGGCGGTCTGCGAATGATCGGTGAGACCGAGATAGGCATAGCCGCGCTTGCGGCTCGCCTCCGCCATGGCTTCGAGCGTGTCTCTGCCGTCCGATTCGAGGGTATGCGCGTGCAGGACGCCGCGGATGTCTTCCGGGATGACGAGCTCGGGCAGCCCGCCTTCGAGCGCGAGTTTCACTTCCCTGCCGGTCTCCCGCAGTTCCGGCGCGATATAGGGCAGACCCAGAGCGGCATAGATCTCCTCTTCCGTGCGCTGCGCGATCACGCGGCCACTCTTCCGCAGACCGTCGGCGTCCAGGCTGAGCTTCTTGCGCCGCGCGAGCGCGTGCAGCGCATCGAGATGGTCGGCCGACCCGGTCGCGCGCAGCAGGGCGATGCCGAAACGCTGCGGGCTCGTGACATGGACGACGAGCGCGTCACCTTGCTCGACGGTCCGGTCACCTCCTCTCAAGTGCGGATCGACCGCCACCAACGAGAGCGGCCCGATCAGCTCGCAGCCGCGGCGGAATTCGCCGGCAGGGACGATGTCCGTCCATGACGGATGCTCCCGGGCAACGGCATCGGCGGCGAAGCGCAGGGCCGCAGCGGCCCGATGGATGTGGCGCCCCGGCGGGCGGCGGCTCATCTCCAGCCCCTGCAGGATCTTGGCCTGGAACGCGGGCCCAAAGCCCTTGGCGGCGGCGAGCCTGCCGCTGCGCGCGGCGTCCTCGAGGTCCGCCACGGAAGCGATGCCGAGCTCCTTGTGAAGCTTGCGCACGCGGTCGGGTTTCAGACCCGGAATGTGCAGCATTCCGAGAACGCTCTCGGGCACTTTTTCCCGCATCTCGGCGAGGCGCGGATGATCGCCGGTCTCGAAGATCCGGGTGATCACCGCCGCGAGCGCTTCGCCAATGCCCGGGATCTCCCGGAGTCGCTCTTCGGCGACGAGCTGCGCCAGGGGCAGGGGGCTGAGCGAGAGGTTGTCGGCGGCCCGGCTGTACGCACGCGCACGATAGGGATTGCCGCCTTCCAGCTCCAAGCGCTGGCCGAGTTCGCGCAAGCTTCTCGCGACCGAGGCTGTATCGGGTCTGGCCATTTCCATCGCCAACTGTCCCAACCCGCCGCGGTTCCCCTTGACGACAACCGTGATTTGGTCGGATACTTAACTTATAAGTTAAGTATCCTCTGGAGGAGGCCGGACATGAGGCTCCAGTACGGTTGGGTGGTGGTCGCTGCGGGCGCGCTGATGGGCTGCGTCGCGATCGGTGCGCTGTTCTCTCTGGCGGTGTTCCTCCAGCCGATGTCGGAGGCCACCGGTTGGTCGCGCACCGGCATCTCGACCGCCATGACGCTCGATTTCCTGACGATGGGCATCGCCGCCTTCGGCTGGGGAGCGCTGAGCGACCGGTTCGGCCCTCGGCCCGTCGTGCTGGCCGGCGCGCTGCTGGTCGGCGCGGGCCTCGCCCTCGCGAGCCGTGCGACCAGCCTTCTCGAATTCCAGCTGATCTACGGTGTGCTCGTCGGCTCGGCGGCGGGCGCGGTGTTCGTGCCGACCATGGCCGCGGTCACCGGCTGGTTCGTCAGGCATCGCAGTATCGCCGTCTCGCTGGTGTCCGCCGGGATGGGCATGGGGCCGATGACCATCTCGCCGCTGGCGAGCTGGCTGTTGACCAGCCACGACTGGCGCAGCGCGCAGTTCACGATTGCGATCGTGGCCTGGGCGCTCCTGATCCCGGCGGCCCTGCTCATGCGCCGCGCGCCCGAGGCTTCCCCCGGCATGGCGTCGATGCCGGGCTCGGCCGACCCCGGTATGACGGTGGGGCAGGCGCTGCGCTCGCCGCAGTTCCTCATACTCGGGGTCACCTACTTCTTCTGCTGCGCCACCCATTCCGGGCCGATCTTCCACACCGTGAGCTACGCCATCACCTGCGGCATTCCTGCGTTGGCGGCGGTCTCGATCTACAGCGTCGAAGGACTAGGCGGCCTCGTCGGGCGCGTCGTGTTCGGCCTTGCCGGCGACCGGTTCGGCGCCAAGCAGACGGTGATCTTCGCGCTGGTCGTCCAGGCGCTGGGCGCCGGCGCCTACTATTTCACCCGCCAGGTCGGCGAATTCTACGCCGTCGCCGTGATCTTCGGCATGGCCTACGGCGGAGTCATGCCGCTCTATGCCGTGATCGCCCGTGAATATTTCCCGATGCGCATCATGGGCACCGTGATCGGCGCCACTTCGCTGATCGCCAGCCTCGGCATGTCGCTGGGACCGGCGGTCGGCGGCTGGATCTTCGACACCTTCGGCACTTACGGCTGGCTCTATCTCGGCTCACTGGTCATGGGCCTCACCGCCGCGGGGATCGCGCTGTTCTTCCCTCCGGTTGCCTCGCCCAGCCGCAGCGTCCCGGCCGCGGCTTTCGATTGAACCGACGGCTCATCCGCTTGGACGCCGAAGCTCCTCGACGGTCAGCTGGACGAAGGCGTCGAGGAGCCGCGAGCGCGGCACGCTCGCGTTGCTGACCGCAAAGATCTCCAACGTCGGGCCGCCGTTCAGCGGCCTGAAGGCGATCTGACGATCGGACCACGCGTTGGCCGTCAGATTGTCGACGATGGCGACGCCGGCGCCCTTGGCGACGAGGGAACAGGCAACCTGGCCGGACCGCACCTCGATCTGCGACGGCGTGTCTGCGTCGTGGTCCATGCGCCAGCCATCGAGCATTTTCCCCTGCGGCGTGTCGGCGCCAAAGGCGATGAGGCGCTCGTTCGCGAGGTCGCGCAGGGCAATCCGGCGCTTGCGTTCCAGCCGGTGTCCTTTGGGGAAGACGCACGAAAGAGACCAGCGGCCGATGCGCTCCGAGGCCAGCGCCGCATGGGCAACCGGCAGTGTCGAGATGGCGACGTCGGCTTCGTTGCGCGCGAGCAGTCCGATCATGTCTCGAACCAGCACCGTCTCCATGTAGACGCGGGCGCTGGGGAACTGCCGCACCAATCGCGACAGGGCGCTCGGCACGACGTCCAGGCTCGTGCTGGGACTGGCCAGGACCCTCAAGGCCAGCTGTGCGCCATCCTTCAGCCGTTGCGCGCAATCCTCGATGCGCTTTACGCCGCGATAGACATGCTCGATCTCCTGCTGCAGCGCATGCGCCTCGGGCGTCGGATTGAGCTTGCCTCGCCGCCGCTCGAACAGGCGAACGCCGAGCTGCGCCTCGATGTGCGACAGCATGCGGCTGATGCCCGGCTGCGACACGTGCAGGAACCGCGCTGCATTGGTGACGGAGCCTCCGAGCATGACCGCTCGGAAGACCTCGATCTGACGAAGGTTCATGGACGCATTTCCCGCCTGCCTATAACAGCAGGTTATACCATGCGCACCTTTTGGTATTTCGGCGCCCTTGTCGGAGTCCATAAGCTCCGCACAAGACTCAGTAGGAGGAATCAGCAATGACCCTGTTGCGCCGTCGACTGCTCGTGGGCGCCGGTCTTGCCCCAGTCGGCTACCTTGCGGCGCATGTGACGACGACAGCCGCCGCCTGGCCGTTTCGTCCTGTCCGCATCATCGTTCCTTTTCCGCCGGGAGGCGCGGCCGACGGCGCGGCGCGCGTCCTCGCGGAGGCCTTCACGCCGGAACTCGGACAGTCGGTGATCGTCGAGAATCGGCCGGGCGCGGGCAGCGCCATCGGCGTCGCGGCGGCGGCACAGAGCCGGGACGGCCACACGCTGCTGATGGGCAGCAACAGCATGGTCATCAATCCGTCGCTGCAGCCCACGCTCGAGTACCAGGTCGAGCGCGATTTCGATGCGGTTGGGATGGTCTCGGCGCAGCCGCTGGTCCTGGTGGTCCCGGCGGCATCGCCCATCAAGTCCGTGGACGAGATGATTGCCGCCGCGAAGGCCAGTCCCGGGAAGCTGACGACGGGCAACAGCGGCTACGGCACCCTGGCTCATCTGGCGTCGGAGATTTTTGCCGCGCGCACCGGCGTCCAACTCACGCCCGTGCCCTACAAGGGCGAAAGCGCTCTGCTGCCCGACCTTCTGAGCGGCCTCGTCTCCGCGGGCTTCCTGAACCTGCCGGGCGTCGCCGCGCAGATCAAGTCGGGCAAGCTTCGCGCGCTGGCGGTCTCCTCACCGCAGCCCATCCCGGAGCTGCCGGGCGTTCCGACGTTCAGAGCGCTGAACTATCCCAGCCTCGAGGTCGAGGGATGGGCGGCACTGCTTGCGCCCAAGGGGACGATCCCGGTGGAAGCGCTCGACCGGCTGGCGGCCTTGCTGGTCAAGGCGCTGGCGTTGCCGGATGTGCTGAAGCGCTTCGCCGATCTGGGCGTCTGGGCCATGCCGCTCGAGCGGACGGCGACGATGAAGTTCCTGAAGGAGGAAGGTGAGCGCTATGCCGCGATCATCAGGGCACGCGGCATCAAGGTCGATTGAGGTGGTCAACCTTTCCCCAACGTTGGAACTGACGGCCGATGTGCTGGTGTGCGGCGGCGGTGTCGCCGGAACGACCGCAGCGGTCGCGGCCGCCCGCAACGGGGCCGACGTCGTTCTTGTCGAGCGCTACGGCTTTCTTGGCGGTAACGCGACGGCTGGCGCGGTGGCGCAGTTCAATTGTTGGCAGACGCAAGCGGGGCGGCGGGTCATCGCGGGGCTTGCCGCCGAGGTCGTCGCGCGCCTGCAGCGGATCGGCGCCGCCGGTCAGCATCAGACCTTCGTCATGTCGAATGGCCACAAGATGGACCGGGTCGAGTATTCGCCGGAAGTCCTGAAGCTCGTTCTCGACGAGATGGTGGTCGAGGCCGGCGTCCGTCCGCTGCTTCATGCGACCCTGCTGGATGTGGCCTGCGACGGGCGGCAGATCGAGAAGGTCCACGTGCTCACCAAGAGCGGCGTCGTCGCGGTGCGCCCGCGGGTCGTGATCGATGCCACCGGTGACATCGATGCGCTGAAGCACGCCGGCGCGTCCTTCCTGGCGCTCGGCGACGGCGAGAGCCTGCAGCCCGCGACCTTGATGTTCCGCTTCGGGCCGATCGACTTCGATCGCTTCGACGCTGTCGACCCTGCGGAAATGGCGAGGCTCGCCAAGCGGGGCTTCGAGGAGGGGCATCTCGCGCGGGCGGCGCTCCACTGCGCCCGCAATCCCTTCTCGCGCGATGCCTGGTTCAATATCGGCCGGCTGGCGGTCGACGCCACCGATGCCCTGGCGCTCGCCAAGGCGGAAATGGAGGGCCGCCGGCAGGCCTGGCGCGCCGCGCTCTATATCAAGCAGGCCGTTCCCGGATGCGGTGCGGGCGACCTCGTGGCCTTCGGCACCCAGGTCGGCGTCCGCGAGACGCGCCGCGTCGAAGGCGACCATGTGTTGACGGCGGAGGACCTGCTCGAGCCCAAGGAGTTCGACGACGCCATCGCTCTCGGCGCCTATCCGATCGACATCCATCCGTCATCGGGTGGTGGGCTGACATACCGCATGTTCGGCGACGACCATGCCTATCAGATCCCGTATCGCAGCCTGATCCCTTCGGCCTTCGACAATGCCCTGAGCGCGGGCCGCGGCGTTTCGGCAACGCACACTGCGCTCGCGGCGATCCGTGTCATGACGATATCGATGGCGGTTGGCCAGGCGGCAGGGACGGCGGCCGCCCTGGCGACCCGTCGTCAGGACAGGACCAACGATACGCGTGTCGATGTCCGGTCGGTGTCGATCACCGCGCTGCGCCAGACCCTGGAGCGGGATGGCGCCTGCCTGCGCTGACCCAAGTCTACCCGCCGATCACCTTCTTCTCGATCATGCAGTGGATGCCCTTGTTGCCGTCCACGGTCTGCGTGACGTGTAGGTCGGCCTGCAGGCTGCACAGCATGTAGGCGTCGGCCGCCGACAGGCCGGTCTTGGCGCTGATCAGGCGGATCATGTCGCGCAACGCCTCCTTGGCGGCATCGTCGAGGTCGGGATCGAAGCCGTGGGTGATCCAGTGCGTCGCCGTCTCGGCACGCGGGTTGGTAAGCTTCATGTCCTTGCGCACCGTGAAGCGGAAGGTGCCGGAGAGGTTGGTCTCGAGTGCCGTAAGGTTGACCTCGCCGTCGCCCTGCACGCCGTGGCCATCGCCGGTCGAGAACAGCCCGCCTTCGGCGAACACCGGGAAGTAGACCGTGGTGCCGACCTGGAAGTGTTTGTTGTCGATGTTGCCGCCGAAGGCGCGCGGCTCGATCGAGCTGCACTGGCCCCATTCCGGCGGCGGCGCCACGCCCATGATGCCGAAGAACGGCCGCAGCTCGATCTCGAGACCCCACGGCATGGTGCAGACGCCGCGATTGGAATCGATCGGAATGTGGGTGAGGCGGTAGAACGGGAAGTCCTCCGGCAGGGTGCCGGCGAGCGGGCGCTGGGCGTTCCAGCCCCAGTTGGTACGGAACTTGATGTCGAGCACCTCGACCGCGAGCACGTCGCCGCGCTCGGCGCCCTCGACATGCACCGGGCCGGTGAGGATGTGCCGCCCGAGATGCGGCGTCAGCTTGGACAGGACTTCGCGATGCTCGGGCAGCACGTTCATCGGCGGCTCGGGCAGGATGTTCGCCGCGCCCGACAGGCAGTGGATGGTGGCGATATCGCCCGACTTGATGCGCAGCTTCGGCGGCAGCTGGCTGTCGAAATAGCCCCAGTGGCAGGTTTCGGGCGATGAATGAAGCTCGTGCGTGGCCATATGGTCCCCCAAATCGTCGCGCAGTTGAAGCACGAACCATGCCTCGGGTGCTATAGCGAAGCATGAACTACCGCCACGGCTATCACGCCGGCAACTTCGCGGACGTGCTGAAGCACCTCGTGCTGATCGAGTTGCTGCGGCTGCTGACCGCCAAGGACAAGAAGCTGTTCGTGCTCGATACGCACAGCGGCGCGGGCGGCTACGATCTCGGCGCCGGCCTGGCAATGCGCACCCGCGAGGCCGAGGCCGGCATCCAGCGGCTGATGGCGATGCCGCGCGAGGGCATGCCGGCTGCGGTCAAGCGCTACCTCGCGGCCGTCGCGGCCTACGACCGCAAGTTCGGTCGCGATGACGGGATCCGGCACTATCCCGGCTCGCCGAGGCTGGTGCGAGCGGCGTTGCGGCCGGGCGACCGGTTCGTCGCCTGCGAGCTGCATCCGCAGGAGGCGCTGGCGCTCAAGCGCGAGTTCGCCGGCGACCGCGCCGTCGATGTCCGGCAGGCCGACGGCTGGCACGCGCTCAAGGCGCTGTTGCCGCCGGTCGAGCGGCGCGGATTGGTAATGATCGATCCGCCGTTCGAGAAGCCCGACGAGTTCGAGACGCTGGTGCGGGGGCTGAACCACGCGCTGCGCCGGTTCGCGACCGGGTGCTACGCGGTCTGGTACCCGATCAAGGACGAGGAGGCGGTCGCTACCTTCAAGGAGCAGCTGGCGGGCCTGAAGGCGCTGATCCTGGAGGTGCGGCTCAAGGCAGTGCCCGACGGCAAGCTCGGCGCCTGCGGCATGGCGGTGATCAACCCGCCCTGGACGTTCCAGGAGTCGATGGCCGAGGCCTTGCCCTGGTTAGCGGCGGCGCTCGACGCGAGCGGCCATCTTTTTCTTTTGCCCGAACGGTAAAGTTCTCGGCGGCGCGGCACGCGATTCCCTAGGAAATCTCGCTCGGGAACGTCAAAGGTTACGACTCCGGCGCTCGCAACGAGCTCACTGTGGACAATGGCGGCGATTCGAGGCCCGGGAACAGCGGCTTTCCCCCTAGGCCATTGCCCATAATAGGTATTCCGCGCGGGATCATGCAGTGTCGCGCGCATGACGATCCTCATCGGACCGCGCCACTCCCGTGGCGCAATCAGAGTCATGAGCGCCACTGGAGTGGCGCGGTCCGATGAGGGGTGTTTTTCAGTTGGGACAGAAGCGGTGGATTCGTGGACTCCTGGCCCGAAACCCTTGTGCCATCGGCATCCGACCGGTCCACACCCGAATGGACTCTTGTGGACTCCCGCCAAGGGCGATTGGATGAAAAGCGACGTCGCGCTAGTCCTTCGGCTTCCAGCCCCACATCTTGAAGGCGGCCGCGGCAACGCCCGGATCGAGCTCTTGCGGCGTGATCTTCGTGCCGCGGCTCAATTCGTCGACGATGATCTCGAGACCTTTGAGCCGGGCATGGCGCTTGTCGTCCGAGGCGATCACGTGCCACGGCGCGTAGTCGGTGTCGGTCTTGTCGAGCATGTCCTTGTAGGCTTCGAGATACTGCTTGCGCTTGGCGATGTTGCGGAAGTCCTCGGGTCCGACCTTGTACCGCTTGTGCGGCTTCTCCAGCCGCTTGAGCATGCGCTTCTTCTGCTCCTCCTCGCTGACATGCACGAGCAGCTTGACGAAGCGCACGCCGGAATCGGTCAGCGTGTGCTCGAACTCGTTGATCTCGCGGTAGGCGCGCTGCCATTCCGCCGTGGTGCAGAAACCCTCGATCCGTTCGACCAGCACACGGCCATACCAGGTGCGGTCGAAGATCGACCAGTTTGCCGGTGGCGGGACACGCTGCCAGAAGCGCCACAGGAAATGGCGGCCCTGCTCCTCGGGAGTCGGCGCGCCGATGCGCCAGACCTGGGTCGAGCGCGGTTCCAGGCCGAACACGATGCGCTGGATCAGGCCGCCTTTGCCGGCGGCATCCCAGCCGTCGATGCCGATGATGACGCGGCCGCCGGTGCGCAAATGGTGAACCTGCAGGTCGAGGAGCTGGTTCTGCAGCTTCTTCAGCCGATGCTCGTACTCATCGTCGTCGAGCGGGCCGTCGATCATCTTCATCTTGTCCAGAATCGGCCACTTACCCATCCAATCCTCCGGTTAGGGATCGTGCCAGAGCGGGAGGGAGATTGACAGTCAACCACCGCGTGCGACAAATCCGGACAAATGCCCGACCCTTCTCCAACCCTCCGCTTCGTTGAGCGCGGCGGCGCTCCGGTGCTGGAGGTCGGCGGCACCTGGACGGTGTTCAGCCTGCGCGGCCTGCAGCAGAGGCTCGACAAGGCGCGGCGTGCCGGCGCCGGTGGCGCCGCCAAGGGTCCGCATGCCGTCGACGCCACCAACGTGAAGCGGCTCGATACAACCGGTGCGCTCGAGATCCTGCAGCTCGCCGGCGGCGCCGAGGCCGAGGTCGCGACCGGCGAAAAGGAGCATGCCGAGCTGTTCGAGGTGGTGAAGGCGAACATGGTCCAGCCGGCGGCGCCCCGGCACGTCGACTTCCTCGCCCACTGGCTCGGCGAGCTCGGCCACGACCTGGTCGATCTCGGCAAGCAGATCGTCAGCCTGTGCGCCTTCTTCGGCGAGATCATCGTGATCTTCGTCGAGGCCTTCGTCAGCCCCAAGCGCTTCCGCATCGGGGCGGTGGTGCAGCAGATGTTCGAGGTCTGGGTCAAGGCGCTGCTGATCGTCGGCGTGCTGTGCTTCCTGATCGGCGTGGTGATCGCCTACCAGGGCGTGCAGCAGCTGCGCCAGTTCGGCGCCGAGACCTTCACCGTCGAGGCGGTCGGCATCGGCATGTTCCGCGAGCTGGGCGTGCTGCTCACCGCCATCATCGTGGCCGGCCGCTCGGGCAGCGCCTTCACCGCCCAGATCGGCACCATGCAGGTGAACCAGGAGATCGACGCCATGCGCACGATCGGGCTCAACCCGATCGAATGGCTGGTTCTGCCGCGCATCCTGGCGCTGGTGCTGTCGATGCCGCTGCTGGCCTTCTGGGGCAACATGACCGGCCTGCTGGGCGGGGCGGTCGCCTGCACGGTCTATCTCGATTTCACCTTCGTGCAGTTCTTCGACCGGCTTCGCGACACGGTCGGCATCTGGCATTTCTACACCGGCATGATCAAGGCGCCGGTGTTCGGCTTCATCATCGCCGCGATCGGCTGCTTCGAGGGGCTGCAGGTCAAGGGCAGCGCCGAGAGCGTCGGCCAGCTCACCACGCGCTCGGTGGTCGAATCGATCTTCTGCGTGATCGTGCTCGACGCGGTGTTCTCCATCATTTTCCTGCTGGCCAACGTATGAGTGGGGACGAAGAAGACGTACCGCCAGGCAGGACACTGGAGGGCGGCCAACTGGTCGATCACCGGGACGGCCGGGATGTCGTGCTGAAGCTGCGCGGCGTGCGCACCCAGTTCGGCGATCACGTGGTGCACGACAAGCTCGACCTCGACGTGTTCCGCGGCGAGGTGGTGGGCCTGGTCGGCGGCTCGGGCACCGGCAAGTCCGTGCTGCTGCGCACCATCCTCGGCCTCAATCCGCTGCGTGCCGGCAAGATCGAGCTGCTCGGCACCGACACGCGGTCCGTGCACGGGCGGGCGGAGCGGCAACTGCTGTCGCATATCGGCGTGCAGTTCCAGGACGGTGCGCTGTTCTCGTCCCTCTCGGTGGCCGACAACATCATCCTGCCGATCCGCGAGCATGCCGGCCTCGACGAGGGGCTGATGCAATCGATCGCGGCACTCAAGGTCGCCCTGGTCGGTCTGCCGCCCGATACCGGCGACAAGAAACCGTCGGAATTGAGCGGCGGCATGCGCAAGCGGGCGAGCCTCGCGCGGGCGCTGGCGCTCGATCCGGACATGCTGTTTCTCGACGAGCCGACCGCCGGCCTCGACCCGATCGGCGCCTCGCACTATGACGAGCTGATTGGCCAATTGCGGCAAAGTCTGGGCCTCACTGTACTAATGGTGACGCACGATCTCGACAGCCTCCATGCTGTTTGCGACCGCATCGCGGTCCTGCTCGACAAGCGCGTCGTGGTGGGTACCATGGAAGAGATGCTTGCCTACGATCATCCCTGGGTTCGCGAGTATTTCCACGGGCCCCGCGGTCGGGCGGCGCTGAAACAGGCCTAACGATCATCCATGGAAAAGCGCTCGCCCTACGTCCTGATCGGTGCAGCGGTCATGCTGTTCGTCGCCGCGGTCGTTGGCTTCGTCATCTGGAAGCTGCGTGCCGGCGATCAGACCTCCTACGCGTACTACGTGATCCTGTTCTCGGGTGACGTGCAGGGCCTGACCGTCGATTCGCCCGTCTACTATCGCGGCCTGCGGGTCGGCCGCGTGCACGACATCTCGCTGACTTCGCGGGTCGACGTCCAGCGCAGCACCGGCCGCGAGCGGCTCAGCGAGAAGATCCAGGTCACGGTGGCGGTCGATTGGCATATCGACATCCGCGAGCGCTCCTACGCCGTGTTCGAGAAGCCGTTCATCGCCGGAGCCGCGTTCGTCCAGATCGTCGGCCGCGTCGATGTCGACCAGATCAAGCCCAAGAAGAGGCTGGGCGAGAAGCCGTATCCAGAGATCCGCGAAGGGGCCTCCTTCCTGCAGGTCACCTCGACCTCGGCGCAGGAGCTGTTGTCGAAAGCCGGCACCACGGTCGACCGGCTGAACGAGCTGCTCAATCCCGACAACATCCAGGCGGTCAGCGATTCGCTGCGCAGTCTCAACACGACGTTGGCCGGACTCGCCAAGCAGGACGCCAACATCCAGAAGACGTTGGCCGAGCTGCCGGGCGCCATGGCCGACTTCAAGCAGACCTTCGCCAAGCTCAATGCGGCGGCCGATCGGCTGAACCTGATCACCATGGAGCTCGGGCCGCAGGATGCCGAGACCAAGAAGGCGCTGGCCGGCAAGGATCCGAGCGAGCTCACGAAGACCCTGGTCGAGGCGCGCAAGGCGCTCGCCAATATCGACGCCGCCTCGTCCCAGCTCAATCGGCTGGTTTCCGACAGCAAGGGCGGCATCCGCGAATTCTCGGAGAACGGCCTGGTCGAGCTGAGCTACGCGATCCGCGAGCTGCGCCAGCTGACCTCGAACCTTAACATCATCGCCACCAAGATCGAGCGCGACCCGGCGAACTTCCTGTTCACCGGCAAGCAGGGATACACACCGAAATGAGCCTTCGCGCATGGTCATGAAGTGGGCCGCTGTCGCGGCCGCCCTGCTGCTCGGCGGCTGCCAGCTGATCAACGCGGCCGAGGAACCGACCGATCTCTACACCATCACGCCCAAGAGCACGTTCGAGCCCGACATACCGGCGGTGTCCTGGCAGCTCGCGGTCGAGGTGCCGAACGCGTCGGCCTATCTCAACACCAGCCGCATCGCCATCGCCCAGTCGCCGACCTCGTCGGACTACTACGCCAAGACCGGCTGGACCGACCGCGCGCCGCTGATGGTGCAGACGCGCATCGTCGATTCGTTCGAGAACAGCCACAAGATCATCGCCGTGGCGCGCGAATCGATCGGCCTGCGGGCGAACTACGTGCTGCAGTCGGACCTGCGCAATTTCGAGGCGATGTACTTCTACGGCAAGCCGCCGATCGCCCATGTCCGCCTGGTCGCGAAGCTGGTGCGCATGCCGGACCGGCAGATCATCGGCGTCGGCACCTTCGAGCGCTGCGTTCGGGCGCGGGCCGACAAGGTGCCGAAGGTGGTCGAGGCGTTCGACCAGGCGCTGGGCAGCGTCATGAAGCGGCTGGTCGCCTGGACGTTGAGGGCCGCGCCGTCCCGCCCGCCCAGCGAGGAAACGCCGTACGACATCAACAAGTACCGCAATCCCGACAACGCCTACCTCGACAGCGAAGGCTGCCCGCGCGGCAACGACGCGTCGATGGTGCCGGTGAGCGACGAGTAGGGACGATGCGCCACGTCGTCATCACTCTTGCCCTGGTCGCGGCTGCCCTGATCGTCACCTTCGGGGTCGGTGCGATGCTCGAGCAGACCGCCTTCAGAGCCGGCCCCGAGCCCAGCGTCGGCCTGCCGGCCGGCGCGCCAATCCCCGTCGACCATCGCGGCCGCAGCCTGCTGCGTCCGCGCGAGGCGTAAAGTCTACGCTCTTCCCTCGACCAGCGACCAGCCGAGCTCGGCCAGCACGCGCGCGCGATCGCCGTAGCTCTTGGCGGTCTCGGACGAGGCGTTGCCGTCGAGGCCGCGCTTGTAGACGCCCTGCACGATCGCGGCGAGGCGGAACAGCGAGAAGGCGACATAGAAGTCCCAGTGGGGAATCTCCTTGCGGCCCGTGCGGCGCGCATAGGCGGCGACATAGTCGGCCTCGCTCGGGATGCCGAACGCCTTGAGGTCCATCCCTGCATAGCCCTCCGAGGCGCCGAAGCCCTCGCCGAAATGGTAGATCATGCAGTTGTAGCCGAGGTCGGCCAGCGGATGGCCGAGCGTCGACAGCTCCCAGTCGAGCACGGCGATGATGCGCGGCTCGGTCGGGTGCACGATCGTGTTGCCGAGGCGATAGTCGCCGTGATTGATGCGCGTCTCGTCGCCTGGCGGGATATGCGTCGGCAGCCAGCCCTTGAGCTGCTCCATCGCCGGGATGTCGTGCGTGCGGGCGAGATCGTATTGGCCCGACCAGCGAGAGATCTGGCGCTGGATGTACTGGCCCTCGCGGCCGAAGTCGGCGAGGCCGGCCGCCTTATAGTCGACGTTGTGGATGCGCGCCAGGACGTCGTTCATCGAATCGAAGATCCTGCCGCGATCGCTTGGCGAGATGCCCGGCATCTTCGGATCGGAGAGGATGCGGCCGGGCAGGAATTCCATGATGTAGAACGCCGTGCCGATCACGCCGTCGTCCTGGCACAGCGCATAGGGTTTCGGCACGGGAACGTCCGAATGATCGCTCAGCGCCTTGATGACGCGGTACTCGCGGTCGACCTGGTGCGCCGACGGCAGCAGCTTGCCTGGTGGCTTCTTGCGCAGCACGTACATCCGGCCGCCGCCATCGGTCAGATGAAACGTCGGGTTGCTTTGTCCGCCCTCGAACTGAAGCACGCGAAGAGGGCCGCGAAAGCCATCGACGTTCGCACGCATGTAGTCGGCGAGGCGCGCTTCGTCGAAGACGTGAGCGGCGCGGACGGGCGTGAGATTTTCGGGCAATTCGGACATTGGAGTGGCGGGCCTGTGACCTTTCGAGGACAGTGAGGTTTCTAGCCGTCCGATCAACTTTTTTCGAGGGATGTTTAGCGGAGGTGAGGCGTAGCGAATCTTAAGACGGAGTCTCCGTCGATACACGCCCAAAGGACACTGAATGTCTAAACTTCGCCTCATCCCTTACGCCGTACTGACGGCGGGCGGCCTCGTTGCCGCGAGTGGGGCTGCCAACGCGCAGTCGATGTACGACATCAATCGCATCCAGGACTACCAGCAGGACCGTATCCAGCACGGTGTCAACGACGGACAGATCACCCGTAGCGAGCAGTATCGCCTCGAGCAGGGCGAGCGTGCGATCAATCGTGCGCAGCGTCAGGCCGAGGCCGACGGTCACGTCTCGCCATACGAGCGGGCGCGCATCGACCGCATGGTTGCGAACGAGAACCGCGAGATCTACCGCGACAGCCATAACGACCGGCAGGCGTGGGATCGCGGCCAGTCGTGGGGCCGCGACGGCTGGGGACACGATCGTGACGGCTGGCGCGATCGCCGCGAGGACCGGCGGGAAGCGTGGCAGGATCGCCGCGAGGATCGTCGCGAGGCATTCGATCGTCACGAGGATCGGCGCGACTGGGGCCGCGACCACAACAACGGCAGCTGGAACCAGGGCCGTGACCACAACGGCTGGAACAACGCCAGCAACGGCTGGAGCCACGACCCGAACGGCGGGTGGAACCACAACGGCAACGGCGGCTGGAACCAGAATGGCAACAACGGCTGGAACCACAATCCGAATGGCGGTTGGAACCAGGCCGGCAACGGCGGCTGGAACCACAACCCGAACGGCGGCTGGACCCACAACGGCACCGGCGGCACTGGGACCGGCACGGGTACCGGTACGGGCACCACCACGACGGCCGGCAGCGGCTGGAACCACAACGGCGGCTGGGGGCAGACCGGCGGCAGCTGGAACCGTGGCGGCTCGACGGGCACTGGCACGACGGCCGGCACGCCGACCGGCACGACGCCGGCGGCCAACACCGGCACCCGCAGCTGGGGCAACTGGGGCGGCATGCGCACCGCGAGCAACACCGCGACCACGCAGAGCTACGGCGGCGCGCGCACCTACAACACCAGCGCGAGCTATGGCGGCCGCAGCGGCAGCAGCTTCGGCGGCAGCCGCAGCTTCGGCGGTCATCGCTAGGCGTCGGTCTTTCTCTTCTGTGTCGATCTGAGGCCCGGCGGCTCCTCGTGAGCCGCCGGTTTTTTGTGCGCTCGAGTCACGCCATCAATTCACCTGGCGTTCGCGCTCGCCCCAGTAGGTCTTGCGCAGCTCGCGCTTCAGGATCTTGCCGGTCGGATTGCGCGGCAGGGCCTCGACGAAGTCGACCGACTTGGGAAGCTTGTAGCCCGCGATGCGCTCGCGTGCCCAGTTGATCAGTTCGGCCGGAGTCACTTGGGCGTCAGGCTTCTTCACCACCACGGCCTTGACCGCCTCGCCCCAGCGCTCATCGGGCACGCCGATCACGGCGACGTCGGCGACCGACGGATGCCCGAACAAGGCGCTCTCGACCTCCGCGGGGTAGATGTTCTCGCCGCCCGACACGATCATGTCCTTCACGCGGTCGTAGATGTAGAGGTAGCCCTTGTCGTCGAGGTAGCCCGCGTCGCCGGTGAAGAACCAGTCGCCCTGGACCGCGCGCGCGGTCGCCTCGGGCAGCTTCCAGTAACCGCCCATCACCTGTGCCGAGCGCACCGCAATCTCGCCGACTTGGCCCGGCGGCAAGTCCCGGCCGTCGTCGCCGACGACGCGCAACTCGACGCCCTTCTGCGCATAGCCGCAGGACAGCAGCTTCCGGGCGTCGTTGGGATCGTGGTCCGTCGCCGGCAGAACGGTGATCGCGCCGGTCGTCTCGGTGAGGCCGTAGACCTGCTGGAAGCCGCACGGGAAGATCTTCATCGCTTGCTTGAGCAGTTCGGCGGGAATCGGCGACGCGCCATAAACGATTAGCCGCAGGCTCGAGAGATCGGTTTCGTGGATCTGCGGCGCCTGCACGAGGAACAGGATCATCGCCGGCACCAGCAGCATGACCTGCAGCCGCTCACGCTGGATGGTCGCGAGAATCTGCGCCGGCACGAACTCACGCACCACATGGTTGGTGGCGCCCGCGAACAGTCCGGCGATCCCCCAACCCGCGCCGCCGATATGGAACATCGGCAGGCAGACGAGGTTGGGCACGCCGGGCGCCAGCAGCCATTCCCTGGTCCAGAGGGGCATCATCGCCGAGAAGTTGCGATTGATCAGCTCGGCGCCCTTCGGGAGGCCGGTCGTGCCGCTGGTGTAGAACTGCACCGCGGTGTCGGTGGGCTTTACGGCCAGGTTGGGATCGGTCGCCGGCTGCCGGTCGCGCCAGACGTCGAAGGACTCCCAGTTGGGATGCCGGCCGAAGGCGACGATCTTGCGGACGGTCTTCAAGTCGCCGCTGATCTTCTCGATCACCGGGAAGTACTCGTCGCCGACCACCAGGATCTCGGCCTCGGCATCGTTGATGATGTGCAGCATCTCGGGCGGGGCGAGCCGCCAGTTGACCGACACGATCACCGCGTTGGCCTTGGCGACGCCGAACAGCAGCTCGAAGAACTGGTCGGTCGATTTGTCGAGATGCGCCACGCGCGTCTGCGGGCGGATACCGTCGGCGATCAGGGCGTTGGCGACCCGGCTCGCCGCGCGGTCGAGGGCGGCGTAGGTCGTGGTGCGGCCTTGGTAGACGATCGCCGCGCCTTCCGGCTGCTCGCGCCCATGGATGCGGACGATATCTGCGAGGCCGGCGATCTCGATGGCCATCCTGACGTGTTTCCCCTGGTCCGTTTGGCGTGTAGTGTCGGTCGCGGCGTGGGAAGGATTCAAGAGGGCATATGGGCAAGCGGATTCTGGTGACGGGCGGCGCGGGGTTCCTGGGCTCACATCTTTGCGAGCGCCTGCTGGCGGGGGGCCACGACGTGCTGTGCGTCGACAACTATTTCACGGGCAACAAGGACAACATCGCGGCCTGCATCGGCCAC
>DATGMK010000064.1:0-22165 GCA_035293665.1 Reyranella sp.
ATCGGCCGGACGGAATATGCCTGTTGCAACAAATATCGCCCGTGCGCGCATTTCCACTCAGATGGAACCGCGCTAGCGGGCCGATGGGACAAGTGACGATCGTGTGGGCGCGGTTCCATCTGAGTGGAAATCGCTCTAGCCGCGCTGCAAGACCGCTCCAAGACGGTCAGCGCGCCTGCTGCGCGCGCCCGATCGCCGCGGTGATCAGCCGGTGCGCCTCGTCGACGCCGCCCCAGCCCAGCAGCTTCACCCACTTGCCGGGCTCGAGGTCCTTGTAGTGGACGAAGAAGTGCTCGATCTGCTCACGCGTGATCTGCGGCAGGTCGAGGTGGCTCTTCACGCCGACATAGCGCTGGGTGATGCGCGAGCTCGGCACGGCGATGATCTTCTCGTCGCCGCCGCCATCGTCCTGCATGCGCAGCACGCCGATCGGCCGCACGTTCATGACCGCGCCCGGCACGATCGGGCGCGTGTTGGCGACCAGCACGTCGATCGGGTCGCCGTCGTCCGACAGCGTGTGCGGCACGAACCCGTAGTTCCCGGGGTAGCGCATCGGCGTGTAGAGGAAGCGGTCGACCACGAGCGTGCCGGCCGCCTTGTCCATTTCGTACTTGATGGGCTCGCCGCCGATCGGCACCTCGATGATGGTGTTGACGTCGTCGGGCGGGTTGTCGCCGATCTTGATCGCGTCAATGTTCATGCCGCGATCCTAGAGAAAAGCGACGGCTCTTTCGAGCCGCGGGGACCGGCATTACACTTCCGCCAAAAGCAGCTGCCTCGGGGGAAACCATCATGGCCGACGAGCCGGCCAACCCTGCCTTCCTGATCGCCGACGACCATCCGATGGTCCGCGACGCCCTGCAGACGGCGCTGGCGCGCGCCTTTCCGGGGGCTGCGATCGCGCTCGCCGGCACGCTGGCCGAGGTCGAGGCGGCGCTCGACGGCCAGCCCGAGACCGACGCGCTGCTGCTCGACCTCGACATGCCCGGCATGGACGGGCTGACCGGCCTCGCGCTGCTGCGCTCGGAACGGCCGACCGTGCCGATCATCGTGGTCTCGGCGGCGCGCGATGCGACGGTCGCCCGGCGCGCCCACGACCTCGGCGCCTCGGCCTATGTCGACAAGTCGGCGTCGCTGGAGGAGATCGAGGCGGTCGTGCGCGCCGTGCTCGACGGCGAGATCCTGACCCCGCCGGAAGCCGCCCCGGGCGATTCCTTCGCCCAGCGCGCGGCCCTTCTCACGCCGCAGCAATGGCGCGTGCTGGCGCTGATGGTGCAGGGCGATCAGAACAAGCAGATCGCCTACAAGCTCGGCGTCGGCGAACCGACCGTGAAGGCGCATGTCACGGTCATTCTGCGCAAGCTGGGCGTCCGCTCGCGCACCCAGGCGGTGATCGAAGCCCGCGGCCTCGCGCTGCCGCCGACCTAGACTTAGGGTACCACCCGCTCGCGCATCCGCAGCAGCGCGCGCAGGGCCGCAGGCTTGAGCGGCTTGTGCAGCAACTCGACCTGGTGGGCGCGGGCGTTTACGCGCAACGTCGGATCGCGGTCGGCCGTGATCAGCGCGGCCGGCACGGCCCGTTCCCAACGGCGCCGCAAGGTGTCGACGACCTCCAGCCCGTCCGGCCCGTCATCGAGATGGAGATCGGCCAGCACGAGATCGGGCAGCCGATCGGCTGTCGCCGCCAGCGCCTCGTCGAGCGAGGCGGCTGTCGCGACGCGGCAGCCCCAGCCGCCCAGCAGGGTCGCCATCGCCTCGCGCACGCTCGCCTCGTTGTCGATGCAGAGCACGAACCGCTCGGCCTCGGCCGGCGGCCGCGGCAACGGCGCGGCGGCATCCGCAGCAGCGGCGACCGCCGGCACCTCCGGCACCAGAACCGAGAAGGTCGAGCCCAGGCCCGGCGCCGAGGCGAGCCGCACCGGCAGATCGAGCATGCGCGCGATGCGGTCGACGATGGCGAGGCCGAGGCCCAGCCCGCGCTCGGCCCGCGGCCGGTCGTCCTCGGGCTGCAAGCGCACGAACTCCTCGAAGATGAGCTGCTGCTTGTCCAACGGGATGCCCGGCCCGTTGTCCTTGACCTCGATGCGCAGGCGCCCGCCCTCGCGGCGGCAGCCCAGCAGCACGCGATGCGGGCGGCCCTCGACACGACCGTAGCGCAGCGCGTTCGACAGTAGGTTCTGCAGGATGCGGCGCAGGAAAGCGGGATCGGTGTCGACGAAGGCGCGCGTCGGCACCAGCACCAGATCGACGTCGTGACGCGCGGCGACCGGCGCGAATGCCGTGCCGAGCGAATCGAACAGGGTCTGCAGCGCAAACGGCCGCTTGTCTGGCTTGAACGCGCCGGCATCGAGCTTGGAGATATCGAGCAGCGCATCGAGCAGCGCCTCGACCGCCCCCAGGCTCGCATCGATCTTGCCGCCCAGATCGTTGTTCGGGTCGCGATCGATCAGCGCCGCCGTGAACAGCCGCGCGGCGTGCAGCGGCTGCAGGAGATCGTGGCTCGCCGCCGCGATGAAGCGCGTCTTGCCCAGGTTGGCCGCCTCCGCCTCGGCGCGGCTGGCCTCGAGCTCGGCGGTGCGCTCGGCGACGCGCTGCTCGAGCGTCTCCGCGGCACGGCGCAGCTGGCGGTCGCTGTGGCGCAGCGCCTCGGCGGTGCGCACGCGCGCCGTGACGTCGTTGCAGGTGGCGACGAAGCCCCCGTTGGGCAGCGGATCGAGGCGCAGCTCGACGACCAGGCCGCCCCCTTCCCCATTACCCGGCGTGCCGACCTCGTGGGTGAGCGGCGCCTCGGGCCGGCGCAGCAGGGCGTGGTCGAGCGGCAGCAGGGCGGCGAAGCGGTCGTTGGAGATCTCGAGCCGGCCGTCCTTGTCGAAGGCGGCGATGCCCATGCCGACATGGTCGAGGCTGTTGCGCAGGATGTCGTAGTTGTAGCGAATCGCCTCGGACGCCTCGTCGATCAAGGCGCGGGCGCTGCGCGTCAGCAGCCGGCCGCGCCGGCCGAACGCGCCGACGATCACGCGCGCCGAGGCGGCACCCAGCGTCCCCGACAGAACGCGCTCGGTCTGCGCCAGCGCCGCCTGCAGCGACATCGGCCCGCTCAGCGCCCGCTCGGCACGCTCGACGCCGACGAAGCGGGCCAGCAGGTCGCGCAGCTCGGCGAGGCGATGGGCGTCGACGGGCGCGCGCCGCTCCGGCTCGGGCTCGGCGCCCAGCACGAAGGCATCGGCCTGCTCGGCATCGGCGCCCCGCGCGCGCACCAGCAGCGATACGCCAATCAGCAGCACCGTGTTGACCATGATGCCGACCACGAAGCCCTGGCCCACCGGATCGAGATCCGACAGGGCCGGCGGCAGCCAGTCGCGCAACGGCTCGGCCTGGCTGACGCCATCGGAGCGGAGGCTGGGCAGCAGCAGCGCGTAGAGCCAGACGATGAAGCCGCCCACCAGCCCGGCGACGACGCCGTAGCGATGCGCGCGGCGCCAGTAGAGACCGAACACCAGCCCGGGCGCGAAGTTGGCCACGGCGGCAAAGCTGATCAGGCCGATCGAGGCGAGCGGCAGGGTGCCCGAGATCACCCGCTCATAGGCGTACCCCGCCATCATGATCAGCACCACCGCGGCGCGGCGCACGAACACCACGAGCCGCCCCATCGGCTGCTGGCCGCCGGGTTCCCAGCGGCCCTGCCGGCGCAGCACATAGGGCATCAGCAGCTCGTTGCCGATCATCGCCGACAGTGCCATGCAGGCCACCACCACCATCGAGGTCGCGGCCGACAGGCCGCCGATGAAGACCAGCGCCGACAGCCAGTTCTCGTCGTGGCCGAGCGGCAACTGCAGCACGTAGAGGTCGGCGTTGACCGAGCGGCCGAGCAGCAGCAGCCCGCCCGCCGCGATCGGCAGCACAAACAGGTTTATGAGCACGAGGTAGCTCGGGAAGAGCCAGCGCGCGGTGCGCAGCGATGCCGGATGGCCGTGTTCCACGACCGCGGCATGGAACTGGCGCGGCAGGCAGAGGAAGGCCATGCCGGAGAGCACCGTCGTGACGATCCAGGTGAGCGGCGAGCCCTCGCGCGACACCTGCTCGAGCAGCGCCGGCTGGTCGACCAGCCGGCGCCACAGGTCGGACGGGCCGTCGAACAGCACGAACAGCACGAACGGCCCGACGATCAGCAGGGCCGCGAGCTTCACCACGGATTCGAAGGCCATCGCCAGCATCATGCCGCGGTGCTGCTCGGAGGCGTGCACGTTGCGCACGCCGAACAGGATGGTGAAGGCCGCCATCATGCCGGCGACGATCAGCGAGGTATCGGTATGGACGACTCCGCTCCGGCCGTCGATCCAGGCGGTGGGCTCGGCGACGGCGCGGAAGGTCGACGAGACGGCCTGCAGCTGCAGGGCGATGTAGGGCAGCACGCCGATCGTCGCGAACAGCGTGGCGGTGACGCCGACGGTCCGGCTCTTGCCGTAGCGCGAGGCGAGGAAATCGGCGATCGAGGTGACATTGTGCTGCTTGGCGAGTCGCACCAGTTTGCGCAGCATCGGAAAGCCGGCGGTGATCACCAGCACCGGCCCGGTATAGATGAGGATGAAGTCGAACCCCGCGGCCGCAGCCCGGCCGACTGCGCCGTAGAAGGTCCACGAGGTGCAGTAGATGGCGAGCGACAGGCCGTAGACGGTCGGCGCGACGGCCGAGCTCGCCGACCAGGCCCGCTGATGGCGGTCGCCGAAATAGGCCACGGCGAACAGCAGGCCGAGATAGGCCAGCGACAGCGCGAGAACCGCGGGTTCGGCGAGCATTATCCTTTATTGAACCGCGCCCGTCCGGTCGCGACAAGCCTTGCTCGGCCGGAACGGAAGACATCGGATCGGGCGCAGGCCTGCAGGGAACTGCAGCGTTTCGTACAATCCCGGAACCGACATCGTCCACGCAGATGGGCGCGTGACGTCTCCCATGCCCGTCATTGAACCGTGCCGATTCGGCCGCTACAAGCCTCCGCCATGGCCAGTTACCAGTACATCTATGTGATGAAGGGTCTGAACAAGACCTATCCCGGCGGCAAGCAGGTCCTGAAGGACATCTGGCTGTCGTTCTATCCTGGCGCCAAGATCGGCGTGCTGGGCCTGAACGGCGCGGGCAAGTCGACCCTGCTCAAGATCATGGCGGGCGAGGACGACAACTTCACCGGCGAGGCGTGGGCGGCCGAGGGCGTGAAGATCGGCTTCCTCAAGCAGGAGCCCGAGCTCGACGACAAGAAGGACGTGCTGGGCAACGTCATGGAAGGCGCCGGCGACATGGCCACGATGCTGGCCCGCTTCGAAGAGGTGTCGAACGCCTTCTCCGATCCCGACGCCGACATGGACAAGCTGATCGCCGAGCAGGCCGAGCTGCAGGAGAAGATCGACGCCGGCAACGGCTGGGACCTGCAGCGCACGGTCGAGGTGGCGATGGACGCGCTGCGCTGCCCACCGGGCGACGCCAAGGTCGACAAGCTGTCGGGCGGCGAGAAGCGCCGCGTTGCACTGTGCCGCCTCCTGCTGAGCCGGCCCGACATGCTGCTGCTCGACGAGCCGACCAACCATCTCGATGCCGAATCGGTGGCGTGGCTGGAGCGCCATCTCGCCGAGTTTCCCGGCACCGTCGTGGCGGTCACCCACGACCGCTACTTCCTCGACAATGTCGCCGGCTGGATCCTCGAGCTCGATCGCGGCGCCGGCATCCCGTGGGAGGGCAACTACTCCTCGTGGCTGAAGCAGAAGGACCAGCGGCTGGCGCAGGAAGAGAAGGCCGCCGACGCCCGCCGCCGCACCATGCAGCGCGAGCTCGAATGGATGGGCACCAGCCCGTCGGCGCGGCGCTCCAAGAGCAAGGCGCGCATCGCGGCCTATAACCAGATGGTCGAGGAGGAGCAGAAGGCGACGCTCGACACGCAGCAGATCGTCATCCCCGCCGGCCCGCGTCTCGGCGACCACGTGATCGAGGCCGACAGTATCTCCAAGGGCTTCGGCGACCGGCTGCTGATCGACAACCTTTCGTTCAAGCTGCCGCCGGGCGGCATCGTCGGCGTGATCGGTCCAAACGGCGCGGGCAAGACGACGCTGTTCAAGATGATCACCGGCCAGGAGAAACCCGATTCGGGTACCTTCTCGGTCGGCCCGACGGTGAAGCTCGGCTACGTCGACCAGAGCCGCGAGACGCTCGATCCCAACAAGACGGTGTGGGAGGAGCTGTCGGGCGGCCTCGACATCATCAAGCTCGGCAATCGCGAGGTGAACAGCCGCGCCTACTGCGCCTCGTTCAACTTCCGCGGACCCGACCAGCAGAAGAAGGTCGGCCAGCTTTCGGGCGGCGAGCGCAACCGCGTCAACCTCGCCAAGATGCTGAAGAGCGGCGCCAACGTGCTGCTGCTCGACGAGCCAACCAACGACCTCGATGTCGACACGCTGCGCGCCCTGGAAGAGGCGCTGACCGACTTCGCCGGCTGCGCGGTGATCATCAGTCACGATCGCTGGTTCCTCGACCGCATCGCCACCCACATGCTGTCGTTCGAAGGCGACAGCCACGTCGAATGGTTCGAGGGCAACTACCAGGACTACGAGGCCGACCGCCACCGCCGCTTCGGCACCGACGCCGACCAGCCGCACCGGATCAAGTACAAGCCGCTGGTGAGGAAGTGACATCGGCCGGCAAGGCCGGCCGCTGTCATCCCGAGCGCAGCGTGGGATCTTCTCGCTGCCGCGCCAGTTCCTCGTCGATGAAGTCCATGCGGTCCTTGCCCCAGAAGATCTCGTTGCCGACGACGAAGGTCGGTGCGCCGAACACGCCGCGGGCGAGCGCCGCCTGCGTTTCATCGATCAGCTCCTGCCGGACCTCTTCGCTCTCGCTCAGGGCTAGAAAGCGGTCGGGATCGACGCCCAGCGCCTTCGCCACCGGCCGCAGCCCTTCGGGTTCCGCAACCGAGGCATCGTCGCGCTCCCAGTAGGCGGCGAAGATCGCCTCGAGATACTCCCACTCCCTGCCGAAACGGCGCATGGCGAGTGCGCCACGCAAAGCCGGGCTGGTCTTGATCGGGAACTTCGTCGGCATCCGGAACGGCAGCTTATAGCGGCGGGCCCAGCGATGGAGATCGACGATGCGGTTGGCGATCTTGGCCTTCGGCTCGTCCATCAGCACGTAATTGTGATGCCGGAAGACATAGCCCAGGTTGAACGGGTGCGGCACGACTTTGGCGCCGTGCCGTGCAGCAACCGGCTTGATGAGATGCAGCGCGAAGTAGCTGTTCGTGCTGCCGAGGTCCCAGTGGAAATCGACCGCGGTAAACAGGGGCATGGTCGGGACTATACCCCGTGCATCCCTCCAATTCGCTTCCCCGAGAAGGCTCCGATGCCCGCTTTCAACGCCAGCCGCCGATCCCGTTCGCTCCGGCGCTCACGCTTGCTGCCCTTCCGCTTCTCGGCAAAATCGGTGTCGTGCGGGCCGCCCCTCTGGCGATGCCAACGGCGCGCCGCATCCGCCGCCCGAGGCGTACGCCGCGAAGTTCACCGGACGGTACATCCATCGGCTGATCACCGGCGGCATCGGCCACAACCTGCCGCAGGAAGCGCCCCGAGGCCTTCGCTCAGGCCGTGGTCGACGTCACCGAGGGATAAGGTCGGTCCATCGTCACGCTGGCCGACGTTGCCAGGAAGCGACACGAGGGAGTACGCCATCAACTGCGGCACTCCATGCGCACCATCGTCAGGGCCAAAGGGCTACATCTTCCACCCGTACCAGGAGCGATGACGCCATGACCGACTACGATGCGATCGTCATCGGCACCGGCCAGGCGGGACCGAGCCTGGCCCGCCGGCTCGCCGACTCGGGCCAGAAGGTCGCCGTGGTCGAGCGCAACCGCTTCGGCGGCACCTGCGTGAACACCGGCTGCACGCCGACCAAGACGATGGTCGCGAGCGCCTACGCCATGCACATCGCGCGGCGCGGCGCCGACTACGGCTTCTCGGGCGCGGGCGAGATCAAGGCCGACATGAAGCGGATCAAGGCCCGCAAGGACAAGATCGTCGCGAGCCACAACCACGGAGTCGAGCGATCGCTCAAGAACCGCAAGAACTGCACCGTCTATCAGGGGCACGGCCGCTTCGTGGCGCCGCACGAGGTCGCGGTCGGCGGCGAAACCCTGCGTTCGGACCGGATCTTCCTCGACGTCGGCAGCCGGGCAGCGATCCCATCGATCGAGGGCCTGGACCAGGTGCCCTACCTCACCAATAGCACGATGATGGATGTCGATTTCCTGCCGCCCCATCTGCTGGTGCTGGGCGGTAGCTATATCGGCCTCGAGTTCGGCCAGATGTTTCGCCGCTTCGGCAGCGGGGTGACGATCGTCGAGGTTGGGCCGCGCCTCATCGCGCGAGAGGACGAGGAGGTCTCTCAGGCGGTGGCGGCGTTCCTCGGACGCGAAGGCATCGCCATTCATACCAACGCCAAGTGCCTCAGCGTCGAAAGGCGCGGCGACGAGATCGTCATGACGCTCGATTGCGACGGGCAATCACGCGAGGTCGTGGGCACCCATCTGCTCATTGCGACCGGGCGGCAGCCGAACACCGACGACCTCGGCGTCGAGCGCGCGGGCATCAAGCTCGACGCCAAGGGCTATATCCAGGTCGACGACGAGTTGCGCACCAGCGTGCCGGGCATCTGGGCGCTCGGCGATTGCAATGGCCGCGGAGCCTTCACGCATACGTCCTACAACGACTTCGAGATCGTCGCGGCGAATCTGCTCGACGGCGGGCAGCGCAAGGTCAGCGACCGCATCACGGCCTACGCCCTCTATACCGATCCGCCGCTCGGCCGGGCCGGCATGACGGAAGCGGAAGTCCGGCGCCGCGGCCGTCCCGCGCTGGTGACGAAGCTCGACATGGAGAACGTCGCCCGTGCTGCCGAAAAGGGCGAGACCGAGGGCTTCATGAAGGTATTGGTCGATGCGGAGTCGAAGCAGATCCTCGGCGCCTCGTTCCTCGGCACCAGCGGCGACGAGGCGATCCATTGCATCCTCGACGTCATGTACGCCAGGGCACCCTATACGCTGCTGCAACACGCCGTTCACATTCACCCGACCGTCTCCGAGTTCATTCCGACCATGCTCGAGGACCTCGCACCGCTGGAGTGACGCCGCCCACTGGCACGGAACTTGCTGCCCGCGCGGCATGAGCCTGATCGAAAAGCCGCCAGTACTCGGGCCACCGGTGCCCGGCCAGCCGGGCTTCACGTCCTATATCCCTGACTCCGCGCCCTTCTCGGCCGAACAGCGCGACTGGCTGAACGGCTTCTTTGCGGGCTTCTTCGCCGATTACGGCGTACCGCCGCTGCCCGCCGCAGCCGATCCCGCCTACGCCGATCCGATGGCGGACGGCGAGGACGACGAGGCGCCGTGGCACGATCCGACGATCTCCCTGGCCGAGCGCATGGACATGGCCAAGGGCCGGCCGCTGCGCAGGCGCATGATGGCGGCGATGGCGCAGCAGGATTGCGGCCAGTGCGGCTACACCTGCGAGACCTATGCGAACGAGATCGTGCAGCATGCCGAGGAGCGGCTGAACCTCTGCGTGCCGGGCGGCAAGGAGACCGCCCGCATGCTCAAAAAGCTCATCGAGGAGATGGGGGGCGGCGCGACCGATCCCGACGAGGAGAAGGCCAAGGCCGAGGCGCGCGCGGCGGCGCGGCTGGAGCCGAAGCGTCCGGCCGAGCGCGGCTACTCGCGCGAGGCGCCGGTCGAGGCGCGGTTCGTGTCGGCGACGCTGCTGAACAAGGGCCGCTCCGAGAAGAGCACCTGGCACATCGATTTCGATCTCACGGATACCGGCCTCGACTACACGGTGGGCGACAGTTTCGGCGTCTATCCGAAGAACGACCCGGCGCTGGTCGCGGCGGTGATCGAGGCGATCGACGCGCCGGCCGACTTTCCGATCGCCGGCAAGCCGCTGGTCGAGGTGCTGACCGAGGACATGGCGCTCGGCGCCGCGCCCGACATGCTGTTCGAGCTGATCTCCTACATGGTGGGCGGCGAGCGCAAGGCGAAGGCCAAGGCGCTGGCGCAGGGCGAGGATCCCGATGGCGATGCCGCGACGCTCGACGTGCTGGCGGCGGTGCGCAAGTTCCCGGGCATCCGGCCCGATCCCGAGGCGTTCGTCGAATGCCTCGAGGGCCTGCAGCCGCGGCTCTACTCGATCTCGTCATCTCCCAAGCTCGATCCCAACCGGCTGTCGCTCACGGTCGATCACGTGCGCTACGAGATCGAGGGCGAGGGCCGCCTGCGGTTGGGCGTCGCCTCGACCTTCCTGTCGCGCGCGATCCAACCCGGCACGACGCTCAAGGTCTACATCCAGCGCGCGCACAATTTCGCCCTGCCCAGCAATCCTGCGACGCCCATCGTCATGGTCGGGCCCGGCACCGGCGTGGCGCCGTTCCGCGCCTTCCTGCAGGACCGTTATGTGAGCCAGGCGCCGGGCGATGCCTGGCTGTTCTTCGGCCACCAGCGCAGCGCGTGCGACTTCTTCTACGAAGAGGAGTTCGCCGGCCTGCTGGCGCAGCAGGCGCTCACGAAGCTGTCGCTCGCCTGGTCGCGCGATGCGGATACGCCGAAGACCTACGTCCAGGACCGCATGCGCGCCGAAGGCGCCGAGCTCTGGGCTTGGCTGCAGCGCGGCGCGCACTTCTACGTCTGCGGCGATGCCCAGCGCATGGCAGGCGACGTCGAGAAGGCGATGATCGAGATCGCGCAACAGCATGGCGGCCACGACGAGCGCAGCGCCAAGGCGTTCGTCGCCGATCTCAAGAAGTCAGGCCGCTATCAGGCGGACGTGTATTAGACCAGCTCAGCTGAATCTAGGGAAAGGCGTTGGCGAGCAAGTGGCGAGCCGCTCCCTGTTTCGCCACGTCGATGGCGAACTGCTGCCAGTACGCGGGATTGCGGGCCTCATAGGACAGGTAGGCGTCGTAACCCTTCTCGGCGAGCAGGCGGAACAGGTCGGTACGCGACGGCGTTCTCGCACGCTTCCGCTTCATTCGACAACCCTCGCATGAAGCAGCGCTCGAAATCGACACGGCGCAGCTCGACCGCATCGAAGCAAGCGGCCTTGGCAGCGGCCAGGGCATCTCCGGGTTATCGACGGTCCAGGTGTGGAACGCGAGGCCGCGGACGCGGTGCAACGGCGTCAGATCCGCTGGTCCATCTCGAGCGCGGGCTCGGGGACGTCGACGCAGCCGATGATGCGCGCCGGCACGCCGGCCGCCGTGCAGCCTGCGGGCACCGGCTCGAGCACGACGCTGCCGGCGGCGATCTTGGCGCAGGCGCCGATCTCGATGTTGCCGAGCACTTTTGCGCCGGCACCGAGCAGCACGCCGCGCCGCACCTTCGGATGGCGGTCGCCGCGCTCCTTGCCGGTGCCGCCCAGGGTCACGCCGTGGAGCATCGACACGCCGTCCTCGACGACCGCGGTCTCGCCGATCACCACGCCGGTGGCGTGGTCGATGAAGATGCTCTTGCCGATCACCGCGCCGGGATGGATGTCGACGCCGAACAGCGAGCTGCCGCGGCTCTGCAGGTAGTGCGCCAGGCTCTTGCGCCCCTGGGTCCACAGCCAATGCGCGACGCGATAGGTCTGCAGCGCGTGGTAGCCTTTGAACCACAGCAGCGGATCGAGATAGGAGGTGCAGGCGGGGTCGCGATCGGCGGTGGCGACGATGTCGGCGCGTGCGGCATAGCCGATCGCCGGCTCGTCGTTCAGCGCCTCGTCGAAGATCTGGCGGATCAGCGCCGCCGGCACCTCGGTCGTACCGGCGAGGCGTGCGAGGTGGTAGCTGAGCGCGCCCTCCAGGCGTGACTGGCTGAGGATGGTCGCGTGGAGCGTGCCGGCCAGCACGGGCTCGGCCGCGGCCGCTTGCTGGGCGGCTTCCCGGACCTTCGCCCATACCGGATCGACCGATCGCTGTTCGGCTGGATTCTTGACGACTGCGCTATCCATGGCGCTCTCCTTCGACCGCCTCGGCCCGGAAGAACTCCTCCGGTCAACGTGCCTACTTGTGAGAAGTTACAGCCGCAACACGCGCCCGCCAGAGAATATTCTTTCTCCGACGAATAAGGACGCCTCATGCGCTCAGTGGCTGGCGCGGGCCTCGAGCTCGTCGATCAGCGGCTCGACCTTGCCGCCGTGGCTGGAGATGTAGGAATTGAAGTCCGAGCGGTGGGTCATGACCATGCTCACGCCCTCGATCTTGACGTCGGTGATGCGCAGGCCCTGGCCGGTGTTGCGGACCTCCCACTGGATGTTGATCGGCTGGCCGTTGGTCTGGTTAAGCTTGCTGTCGACCACGGACACGCCGTTGGGCCGTTGCGAGACGCGGGTGACGGTGAGCGTCTGGCCGCCATACTGGCTGAACCGCTCGGTGTAGGCGCGCGCCTCGGAGCTCACCACCGCCTTGAGGAAGCGCTCGCGCTGCTCGGGGGTGGCGGCGTTCCAGTGGGTCGCGAGCGCGGCTTGGCCCATGTAGGGGATGTCGAAGTACTTCAGCAGCACGCCGCGGATGCCGGCCTCGAGCTGGGCGCCCTTGGTGGTCTTGATCAGTTCGATCACCTCGGCGGCCGCCTGCTCGATCAGCTGGGCCGCCGGGCCGTCGGCGGCCTCGGCCGGCAGCACCACGGCGGTGGCGGCGGCAGTGGCGGCAAGGCACAGAAACGCACGTCGCGAGGCGAACATCACCTGATCGCTCCTGAAAGCGGTGAAGAGAGCGAGACTCCTAGCGCACCAGCGCGACCTTGTCGCGCTGCTCCAGCTCGGCCCGCGGCCCCGTCTTGTCCCGTTTCTGACGGATGAAGTCCGCCCGCTGCTGGGTGTATGCACTCTTCAGGGCGGCATAGAAATCGACGGAATTCTTCTCGAGATCGTCCAGCGCGAAGAGTGTACGGGAACGGCGGTCGAGCAGGGTCGCGCCGAATCGCGAGCCGGCGTAGATCCAGCCGGCGGTGCTGCTGATGCCGAAGGTGATGATGCTGAACGGATCGACCGCGGCGTCGATCGCGAGGCCCACGCCGTCGCGGGCGTTGGAGGGACCGATCACCGGCAGGACCATGTAGAAGCCGCCATTCTCGGGCTCGACACCGGCATAGTAGCCGATCGTGTCGCCCATGCCTTCCTTGGTCTTGCTGAGCCCGATGGCGGACGCGACATCGAACAGTCCGGCCACGCCGATCGTCGAGTTGATCAGGAAGCGGCCCACCGTGGTGGCGGCGCGGCCGGGCGAGCCCTGAACCACCTCGTTGATGGCAGTCACCGGCTCGCCGAGATTTTCCAGGACGTTGTGCAGGCCGCGCTGGCCGGGCGCCGGCATCCAGTCGCGATAGAGCACGGCCACCGGCCGCACGGCGATGGTGTCGACCGCGCGGTTGATCGAGAAGATGAACCGGTTGGGCGCCTCCATCGGGTCCCACGGCTCGTTGGCCCCGGTATCGGCGGCACATCCCGCCAAGGCCGCCGCCGCAGCAAGCGCGAGGGCCGACTGGCGAATATTCGCCATGTGCTTGAAAAAACCTTCGACCATCGACGCTGAAAACCCCCGAAACCGGCTTGGTTTAGCCGCACTTGCGGCAAGTGTCGCACACGCCGCCGCCAGTTTGAAGACCGGCCAAGCTTCGTTGTTTTCACTTGCGGACATAAATATATTTTTATACGTATTTAAATTATGGATCGTTTGTTGAGCCTTTTGCGGGCGGCGGCCGAGGATACGCGGCTGCGCATCCTGGCCCTGGCGGCGCGGGAGGACCTGACCGTCAGCGACTACGTGCACGTGCTGGGGCAGAGCCAGCCGCGCGTGTCGCGGCACCTGAAATTGCTGGTCGAGGGCGGACTGCTGGAGCGCTTCCGCGAGGCGCAGTTCACCCGCTTCCGGCTGGTGACCGGCGGCGACGATGCCGCCTTGGTGCGCGAGTTCGTGCGCCGGCTCGACGTCAAGCATCCGCGGCTGGCGGCCGACCGGGCGCGGCTCGACGCGCTGCAGCAGCGGCGCCAGACGGCGGCGGTGCGCTTCTTCCGCGACAACGCCCAGCGCTGGGACGAATTGCGCGCGCTCCACGTCGCCGACCGCGAGATCGAGCGCGCGCTGGCCCATCACCTGCCGATCGGCGCGCGCCGGCTGCTCGACATCGGCACCGGGACCGGCCGGCTGCTCGAGGTGCTGGCGCCCAAGGTCGAGCGCGCGATCGGCGTCGACCAGAGCCGCGAGATGCTGGCGCTGGCCCGCGCGAACCTCGCGCGCGCGGCGATCGACAATGCCGAGATCCGCCAGGCCGACATGTATGCGCTCCCCTTCGAGGCCGACAGCTTCGACGTGGTCACCATCCATCACGTGCTGCACTACGCCGACGACCCGGCCGCCGCGCTGGCCGAGGCGGCGCGCGTGGTGAAGCCGGGCGGCGTCGTGCTGGTGGTCGACTTCTCGCCGCACGACCTGGTCGAGCTCAAGCGCGAGCATGCCCACGTCCATCTCGGCTTCGCCGACAACCAGGTGCAGGGCTGGCTGCGCAGCGCGGGCCTCAATCCCCTCGAGCCCTTGCACTTCCCCGGCCGCCGCCTGATGACCGGCATCTGGCGCGGCGAGCGCGAGGCGCTCCAGCGCAGCGGCCGCACCCCCACCCTCACGCAAGGAGCGACCCGGTGAACCGCGCCGATGTGATCCGCCTCGACTTCCCCGCCCGCGGCCGGCAGCGCCTGCAGGTCTCGTTCGAGTTCTCGCCGCCCAAGACCGAGGCGGCCGAGCGCACCCTGTGGGAGACGGTGGAGCGCCTTGCCCCGCTCAAGCCCACCTTCTTCTCGGTGACCTACGGCGCCGGCGGCTCGACCCGCCAGCGCACCCACGAGACCGTGGTGCGCCTCAAGAAGGAGACCGGCGTCGAGGCCGCCGCCCACCTCACCTGCGTTGCCGCCACCCAGGGCGAGATCGACGACGTCGCCCGCGCCTACTGGGACGCCGGCATCCGCCACATCGTGGCGCTGCGCGGCGATCCGCCCGGCGGCATGGGCGGCAAGTACTGCCCGCATCCCGGCGGCTATGCCAATGCGGCCGCGCTGGTCGCGGGCCTGAAGAAGATCGGCGACTTCCAGATCAGCGTCGCGGGCTATCCCGAGAAGCATCCCGATTCGGCGAGCGTCGATGCCGACCTCGACAACCTGAAGCGCAAGGTCGATGCCGGTGCCGACCGCTGCATCACCCAGTTCTTCTTCGAGTGCGACGACTTCCTGCGCTTCCGCGAAGCCGCCGCGAAGGCCGGCATCAACGTGCCGATCGTGCCGGGCGTCATGCCGGTCTCGAACTTCCAGGGCATCCAGAAGATGGCCGGCCTGTGCGGCTCGAAAGTGCCGGCCTGGCTCGCCGACATGTTCGACGGCCTCGACAACGACGTCGAGACACGCCGCATGATCGCCGCCACGGTCGCGGGTGACCTTTGCCGCCGCCTGCACGCCGAGGGCGTCGACCAGTTCCACTTCTATACGCTCAATCGCGCGGACCTGACGTTCGCGCTGTGCCACCTGCTGGGAGTGCGCCGCCATGACCCTTCGACATAGCTCAGGGCAGGCCCGAACTGAGAAGGCCGACCTCCTCCGCCAGATCGCCCAGGATCGCATCCTGGTGAAGGACGGGCCGTACGGCACCGCCATCCAGGGTTACCGCCTCGACGAGGCCGGCTTCCGCGCCGGCCGCGACTTCGCCCAGGACCAGAAGGGCAACAACGACCTGCTGAACGTCACGCGTCCCGACGTCGTGAGCGAGATCTGCAACGCCTACATCGAGGCCGGCGCCGACGTGCTGGCGACCAACACCTTCAACGCCAACGCCATCAGCCAGGCCGACTACGGCCTGCAGGACCGCGCGCGCGAGATCAATCTCGCTGCCGCGAAGATCACGCGTGAATGCGCCGACGCCGCCACGGCGAAGAACCCGAGCAAGCCGCGCTTCGTCGTCGGCGCGTTGGGTCCGACCAACAAGACTTTGTCGGTGTCGCCCAACGTCAACGACCCGGGCTTCCGCGCCGTCACCTTCGACGAGGTAAAGGGCATCTACCGCGAGCAGATCGACGGCCTTCTCGACGGCGGCGTCGACTTCATCCTGATCGAGACGGTGTTCGATACCCTGAACGCCAAGGCGGCGATCGTTGCCGCCGACGAGGCGGGCGAGGCGCGCGACGAAGAGATCCCGGTGATGGTGTCGATGACCCTGACCGACCTCGCCGGCCGCAATCTCTCGGGCCAGACGGTCGAGGCCTTCTGGCACTCGGTGCGCCACGCCAGGCCGCTGACCATGGGACTGAACTGCAGCTTCGGCGCGACCGAGCTGCACCCCTACGTCAACGCGCTCAACCCGCAGGTCGATGGACTGGTCTGCGTCTATCCCAATGCCGGTCTGCCGAACGAGCTGGGTGCCTACGACGAGCCGCCCGAGATGACCGCCAAGCTGGTACGGGGCTGGGCCGAGAACGGCTGGCTGAACATCGTCGGCGGCTGCTGCGGCACCACGCCGGCGCACATCAAGGCGGTCGCCGAGGCCGTGAAGGGCCTGAAGCCGCGCCAGTGGCATGCCTTGCCGCCGGCGCTGCGCCTGTCGGGCATGGAAGCAGCGAGTTTCATGTGATGACGATGTTCGAATCCCTTCCCCCGTCTGCGGGGGAAGGTGGCCCGAAGGGCCGGAAGGGGGCCCCCCTCCGCCGGCTTCGCCGGCACCTCCCCCCGCAGACGGGGGGAGACGGAGTTTTGTCATGACCGAGCGTACAGCCACCTTCATCAACATCGGCGAGCGGACCAACGTCACCGGGTCGGCGAAGTTCAAGAAGCTGATCCTCGAGGGCGACTATGCGGCCGCCCTCGACGTTGCGCGCCAGCAGGTCGAATCGGGCGCGCAGGTCATCGACGTCAACATGGACGAGGGCCTGCTCGACGCCGAGAAGGCGATGGAGACCTTCCTCAAGCTGATCGCCTCCGAGCCCGACATCGCCAAGGTGCCGATCATGATCGACAGCTCCAAGTGGAGCGTGATCGAGGCCGGCCTGAAGTGCGTCGCCGGCAAGCCGATCGTGAATTCGATCTCGATGAAGGAAGGCGTCGAGCCGTTCATCGAGCATGCGAAGAAGGTCCGCCGCTACGGCGCCGCGGTCGTCGTCATGGCGTTCGACGAGAAGGGCCAGGCCGACACGCTGCAGCGCAAGGTCGATATCTGCGAACGGGCCTACAAGATCCTTACCGAACAGGTCGGCTTCCCGGCCGAGGACATCATCTTCGATCCCAACATCTTCGCCATCGCGACCGGCATCGAGGAGCACAACAACTACGGCGTCGACTTCATCGAGGCCACGCGCCAGATCAAGCAGCGCTGCCCGCACGTGAAGATCTCCGGCGGCGTGTCGAACCTGTCCTTCTCCTTCCGCGGCAACGAGACCGTGCGCAAGGCGATGCACTCGGTGTTCCTGTACCACGCCATCCAGGCGGGCATGGACATGGGCATCGTCAATGCCGGCCAGCTCGAGGTCTATGACGAGATCCCGGCCGAGCTGCGCGAGGCTTGCGAGGACGCGATCCTGAACCGCCGGCCCGACGCGACAGAGCGCCTGCTCGACCTGGCGCCCAAGTACAAGGGCAAGGGCGATACGGCCGAGGCGACGCAGGATGCCGAGTGGCGCTCCTGGTCGGTCGAGAAGCGGCTGGAGCATGCGCTGGTCAAGGGCATCGACCAGTTCGTGGTCGCTGACACCGAGGAGGCGCGCCAGCAGCTGCCCAAGCCGATCGAGGTGATCGAGGGCCCGCTGATGGCCGGCATGAACGTGGTCGGCGACCTGTTCGGCGCCGGCAAGATGTTCCTGCCGCAGGTGGTGAAGAGCGCGCGCGTCATGAAGAAGGCGGTGGCGCACCTGCTGCCCTATATCGAGGCGGAGAAGACCGAGACCTCCAAGCCCAAGGGCAAGATCGTCATGGCGACGGTCAAGGGCGACGTCCACGACATCGGCAAGAACATCGTCGGCGTGGTCCTGCAGTGCAACAACTTCGAGGTCATCGACCTCGGCGTCATGGTGCCGTTCCAGGAGATCCTGAAGAGCGCCAACGACAACAAGGCCGACATGATCGGCCTGTCCGGCCTGATCACGCCGTCGCTCGACGAGATGGTGACGGTGGCCGAGGAGATGACCCGGCAGAACTTCAAGCTGCCGCTGCTGATCGGCGGCGCGACCACCTCAAAGGTGCACACGGCGCTGCGCATCGCGCCCAAGTACCAGGGCACGACCGTACATGTGCTCGACGCCTCGCGCGCGGTCGGCGTCTGCACCGCCCTTACCTCCGAATCGGGCGCGCAGGCGCGCGAATTCGCCCAGAAGGTGGCGCAGGAATACGAGAAGATCCGCGTCGAGCGCGCGGGCGGCGGCAAGGAGAAGCTCGTCACGCTGCAGCAGGCGCGGGCCAACAGCCTGAAGATCGACTGGAGCGGCTACACGCCGCCCAAGCCGGCAACGGCCAGCACGCGTGTGTTCGCCGAATATCCGCTGCATGAGCTGGTCGAGCGCATCGACTGGACGCCATTCTTCCGCGCCTGGGAGCTGGCCGGCAACTACCCGGACATTCTCGAGGACAAGGTGGTGGGCGAGAGCGCGCGCAAGCTCTTCGCCGATGCGCGCAAGATGCTGGACCGCATCGTGCGCGAGAAGTGGCTGACCGCGAAGGGCGTGGTCGCCTTCTGGCCCTGCCGGCGCGAGGGCGACGACGTCGTGCTGTTCGAGGACGAGACCTTCAGCAAGGAGGTCTCCCGCCTCTTCTTCCTGCGCCAGCAGATCGAGAAGCGCAGCCCGCGGGCCAACATGTGCCTGGCCGACTTCATCTCGCCCAAGGCCGACTGGATCGGCGGCTTCGCCGTCACGGCTGGCCACGGCATCGAGCAGCATCTCGCCCGCTTCAAGGCGGACCACGACGACTATTCCGACATCATGCTGAAGGCGCTGGCCGACCGCCTCGCCGAGGCCTTCGCCGAGCGCTTGCACGAGCGCGTGCGCAAGACGATCTGGGGCTATGCGCCGGACGAGGCGCTCAGCAACGACGAGCTGATCCGCGAGAAGTATCGCGGCATCCGCCCGGCGCCGGGCTATCCCGCCTGCCCCGACCACAGCCAGAAGCCCGAGCTGTTCCGCCTGCTCAACGCCGGCCAGAATGCCGGCATGACGCTGACCGAGAGCTTCGCGATGATCCCGATCTCGGCGGTCTCGGGCTACTACTTCGCGCATCCGCAGGCCGAGTATTTCGGCGTCGCCCGCATCGGCCGCGACCAGGTGGAGGACTACGCGCGCCGCCGCGGCATCCCGATCGAGCAGGCCGAGAAGTACCTGCGCGCGAACGTTGGATACTGATTCATCGGACCACGGGCCTCCAGGCCCGCATCATGATCATGAGCGGGCCTGGAGGCCCGCGGTCCAATGACCACCTACGCCCTCGTCCTCGCCGTCGGGCTGATTGCGGGGCTGGTGAGCGGCATCGTCGGCACCGGCGCCACCATCATCCTGCTGCCGGTGCTGA
Source organism: Reyranella sp. (assembly GCA_035293665.1). Lineage (GTDB taxonomy): Bacteria > Pseudomonadota > Alphaproteobacteria > Reyranellales > Reyranellaceae > Reyranella. The sequence goes on from DATGMK010000064.1 coordinate 19,590, forward strand.
CGCTGGCCTTCGGGCCGAAGGCCGCGATCCCGATCATGGCGGTGGTCGCGCTGATGTCGAACTTCGCCAAGATCACCTCGTGGTGGCGGCAGATCGACTGGCGCGCGTGTGGCGTCTATGCGCTGGGCGGCATCCCCGGCGGCGCGCTCGGCGCGCGCACGATGCTCAGCTTGCCGTCGCACTGGGTCGACATCGCGCTGGGCTGCTTCTTCCTCACCATGATCCCCGGCCGCCGCTGGCTGAGCGCGCGCCAGTACAAGGTGCCGCTGTGGATGCTGGCGCCGGCGGGCCTGGCGATCGGCTTCCTGACCGGCATCGTCGTCTCGACCGGTCCGATCACCGTGCCCTTGTTCACCGCCTACGGTCTGACGAAGGGCGCCTTCATCGCCACCGAGGCCGCGGCCTCGCTCGCCGTCTATATCAGCAAGGCCACCACCTTCCGCACCTTCGGCGCGCTGCCGACCGACATCGTCATCAAGGGTCTGATCACCGGCTCGTCGGTGATGGCCGGCACCTACCTCTCGAGGCTTCTGCTCGAGCGTCTGAGCCTCGCCATCTTCAATCGCCTGCTCGACGGCGTGATGCTGCTGTCGGGGCTGGCGCTGCTCTGGGCCGCCGTGCGATGACTCTCCCAGCTTCGATGGAGGTCGACGATGGCACGCTCACCCAAACAGGAAGCACGCGCTCTGACCGCAGATGAACGCGACCTCGTCGCGAAGTCGCGTCCGCCGGCGATCAAGTCGCTCACCGATGCCCAGCTCACCGCGCTGCTGAAGCGGACGCGCGAGCGGCGCAACCGGGCGCGCACGGTGGCCGACCGGCAGCGGCGCGAGATGCGCGGCAAGGCGGCGGCGCGCGGCGCGGCCCCGAGCAAGGCCGACGAAGGTTCGCGGCTCAAGCTGTCGGTGCTGACGACCGCGCTGCAGCGTCTCGACGCCGAGACGCAACGCCGACGCCGCACGAAGGCCAAGACGTCGCTGGTCGCGAGCGCCAGGAAGGCGCTGGCGCTGAAGCAGAAGACGAAGCGCGCGCCAGCGCCGTCGAGCACCCGCAGCGCCGACACCGGGTTGCGCGGCAAGGCCCGCGTGACGGTAAAGAGCCATGTCCCGCCGTCGATGCGCGGCCGCGTCCGCGCACAGGTGGCGCGGGCACAGGCCAAGCGCGACGCGCGGCCTCGGTGAGCCCAGCCTTCCCCCGTCTGCGGGGGAAGGCATGACGTTTGGCTCGGGATGAGGAGCAGGATGGCCGCGATGCGATAGGGCTGCGCCGACACGGCGCGTGGATCGCGATACAGTGTTCGCGGCTCCCACGGAGGATCAGATGCTGGCCAACACCACGCGGACCCTGACCGAGGCGCAGCGCGAGCAGTGGGCGGTCGACGGCTACCTGCAGCTCGAGGGCGCGCTCAGCCCGGCCGAGGTCGACTTCTTCTCGAACCTGCTCGACGACGTGCGCACCAAGCCGGGCTTCGAGCCGGCGCCGAGCGAGCTGCCGCGCGGCCACTACGCCTGGAAGCTGCCCGACCAGAACAAGGACGCCTTCATGGATCGGCGCGACCTGCTGCCCTACCACCAGGCGTTCATCGACCTGATCGACCGGCCGGGCATCTTCGACCTGATCCTCGACCTGATGGGCCCCTACATCCAGTTCTCGATGAGCCAGGCGATCATCCGCGCCTCGACCGACATGTTCCCGGGCTACATCCACACCGATGGCGGCGAGGCGCAGAAGAGCATCCGCGTCACCGAGACCAGCCGGCCGCTGGCGGTCAAGGTGATGTACCTGCTGACCGACGTGACCGCGCCCGACAGCGGCAACTTCACCGTCTTCCCCGGCAGCCACATGCGGCCCTTCGCCGACCGCCCCGAGCGCATCCCGGGCCCGAAGACCCCGGGCACCGTCCCGCTGCTCGGCAAAGCCGGCGATGCGTACGTCTTTCCGCATGCGATCTGGCACGGGCCCTCGCCCAACCATTCGGGCAAGGCGCGCAAGACCATCCTCTACAACTACTGCCAGATGTTCATGCGCGCCTACGACTACAGCGGGCCCTACAAGGCGCTGTTCGAGCGCTGCACGCCGCGCCAGCGCCGCCTGCTCGGCGACCTCGGCCACGGCCCCGACTTCCGTCCCGGCGATTTCTTCTATGCGCCGCCGGACCAGGAAGCGCTGATGGCCGGCACCGCCTGAGCGTCAGCATGAAGAACGGTAGCGTCGCGATCGGCGTCATCGGCGCGGGCATTATGGGCGAGCGGCTGCTCAACGCGATCCGCGCCCAGGACCCCGGTCTGCTGCAGGCCTGCGGGGTCTGGGATCCGGCGCCGGCCGCGATGCAGCGCATGGCAGGAACTTTCCCGGACCTGCCGCGCCTGGCCGATGCGGCTGCCGTCATCGCGGCAAGCGACTGCGTCTACATCGCCTCACCGCCCGCCTCGCATCTGACCCATGCCCGCGCGGCGCTGCAGGCCGGCAAGAGCGTCTTTTGCGAGAAGCCCCTGGCGGTCGACGTCGCCGATGCGCGCGCGTTCGTGGCGCAGGCCGGCGATCGCGGCACCGTAAACTTTCCGTTCGCGTCCTCT
>DATGMK010000065.1:0-19503 GCA_035293665.1 Reyranella sp.
GGTCACCACCAGCTCCTCCGGCGCATAGTCGACGATCCCGCTCACGCCGGACAGATCGAGGATGTGGTCGCAGCGCATCGGCTTGCCGATGTCGAGCTTGCTGCCGCGGCCGCGCACGTCGAGCGTGACGCCGGCGTTCAGCGCCCATTCCACCGCCTGCCGCAGCTCCCTGGCGTCGCGCGGCTTGATCGTCTCCCCGCCCATGTCGTCAGAACCGCGGGATGTCGGGGAAGGGGATCCTGTTGTGATGCACGACCACGCGGCCCAGCTCGGCGCAACGCCTGAGCTTGGGGAACACCTTGCCCGGGTTGAGCAGGTGATCGGGATCGAAGGCGCATTTCACGCGCATCTGTTGGTCGAGGTCCGTGTCGGTGAACTGCACATTCATCAGATCGCGCTTCTCGATTCCGACGCCGTGCTCGCCGGTCAGCACCCCACCGACGCGGACGCAGAGCCGCAGGATGTTGGCGCCGAACTGCTCGGCGCGACTGAGCTCGTCGGGATCGTTGGCGTCGAACAGGATCAGCGGATGGAGATTGCCGTCGCCGGCATGGAACACGTTGACCACCCGCAAGCGGTGCTGCCTGCTCATCTGCCGCATCTCGCCCAGCACCTCGACCAGCCGGCCGCGCGGCACCGAGCCGTCCAGGCACATATAGTCGGGCGTGATCTGGCCCACCGCGGGGAAGGCCGCCTTGCGGCCGGCCCAGAACAGCACGCGCTCCTGCTCGTCACGGCTGACCCGGCAGGTCGTGGCGCCGCGGCCCTTGGCGATCTCCTCGACCTTCGCGACGAGGTAGTCGACCTCGACCTCCGGACCGTCGAGCTCGACGATCAGCAGGCCCTCGGCGTCGAGCGGATAGCCCGCGCCGACATAGTTCTCGGCGCACTGCACGGCGTCCTTGTCCATCATCTCCATGCCGCCCGGGATGATGCCCGAGGCGATCACGGCGGCGACGCAGTCGGCCGCGCCCGCTTCGGTCGGAAAGCCGAGCAGCACGGCGCGCGCGGTCGAGGGCTTGCGCAAGAGGCGCACGGTCACTTCGGTGACGACGCCCAGCAGGCCTTCGGAGCCGGTCATCAGGCCAAGCAAATCGTAGCCACCCGAATCGAGGTGCTTGCCGCCCAGCCGCACCACCTCGCCGGTCATCAGCACCATCTCGAGGCCGAGCAGGTTGTTCGTGGTGAGGCCATACTTCAGGCAATGCACGCCGCCGGAATTCTCCGCGACGTTGCCGCCGATCGAGCAGGCGATCTGCGAGCTGGGGTCCGGCGCGTAGTAGAAGCCCTCGTGCTGGACCGCGTTGGTGACGCCCAAATTGGTGACCCCGGGCTGCACGCGGGCGCAGCGGTTGGCATAGTCGACCTCGAGGATTCGGTTGAACTTGGCCATGCCGAGCAGGATCGCGTCGCCGACCGGCATCGAGCCGCCCGACAGCGAGGTGCCGGCGCCGCGCGGCACGACCTTGACCTTGTGGTCCTGGCAGTAGCGCAGGATGGCGGAGACCTGCCCGACCGTCTCGGGCAGCACGACGACAAGCGGCATCTGGCGATAGGCCGAGAGCGCGTCGCACTCGAACGGCCGCATGCCGTCGATGTCGTCGATCACGCCCTCGCCCGGCACGATCGCCCGTAGCGCGGCCACGATCTCGGTGCGGCGGCGCAGGATGTCCTGGTCGAGCGGCGGCATCTGCATGGAGGATGCTTACGCCAAATGAAAAAGCGGCGGAAGCCGGAGGCTCCGCCGCTTCGGTCGCGCCCGAGCGGGGTGCGTTAGCCCTGGCGCGCCTTGAAGCGCGGATTGGTCTTGTTGATCACGTAGACGCGGCCCTTGCGCCGCACGATGCGGCTGTCCTTGTGGCGCAGCTTCACGGACTTCAGCGAATGACGGATCTTCATGGTCCCGGCTCAACAAAAAGCCCCGGCCGAGCCGGGGTGAATTCCAAAGGCGGGCGGAAAATAGTTACGGATCACGAAGCAGTCAACCCCGAAACCGCGACGAATTCGCCAATGATTTCAAGCGCCTTGCCATGGCCCAAGGCTATGATGGCGCCTCTTGGGAGGAACAGCCATGGCGAAATTCACCCACGACCATGTCCACCTGCGCAGCCCGGACCCGGAAGCGACCGCGCAATTCTACGAGCGGATGTTCGGCGCCGAAGTGTTACGCAGCGTGCGGCAAGGCAAACCGCGCGTCGATCTGGACCTGTGCGGCCTGAAGGTCTTCATCGCCCAGGCGATGCCGGACGGCAAAACCGGCGCGGCGCCGACCTCGCCTTGTCTCGGCCTCGACCATATCGACCTGACGGTCAGCGGCATCGACGCTGCGGTGGCCGAATTGAAGGCCAAGGGCGCGGAATTCACCATGGAGCCGACCACGATCCGCCCCGGCACGCGCATCGCCTTCCTGCGGGGACCGCAAAGCGTGTCCATCGAGCTGGTCGACCGCAACGCGGCCTGATCCGACGCCACGACGGGAGTGAACGCCATGCCACGCTACGAGACCCTGACGCGCGAACAGATGACGCCCGAGCAGCGCCAGGTGGTGGACAATGTCACCGCCGGACCGCGCGGGTCGGCCAACCGCGGGCCCTTCATGGCCTGGCTGCCTTCGCCGAAATTCGCCGATCTTGCCCAGGCGCTGGGCGCGCACACAAGGTTCGGCTCCAGCCTGCCGGCGAAGCACTACGAGATCGCCATCCTGATGGTGGCGCAGCACTGGCGCGCACAGTTCGAGTGGTATGCCCACGCGCAACTGGCGCGGAAGGCCGGCATCAGCCAGGACATCATCGATGCCATCCATCGCGGCGAGAAGCCCGCCTCGATGGACGCGCAGGAAGCGGCGATCTGGCAGTTCGCCAGGGAGCTGCTGCAGACGCAAAGAGTCTCCGAGCCGACCTTCGCCAGGGCGAAGGAACTGTTCGGCCAGCACGGCCTCGTCGATCTGGTCGGCGTGATGGGCTACTACGGCCTGGTTTCGATGACGCTCAATGCCTTCCAGGTGCCGCTGCCCGAAGGCGAGCCGCTGCCGTTCAAGGAGTAGGCACTCACGCCGCCTGCGGCAGCTTTGCGACCGCTTTCACAGCGAGCTTGAGGTCCCTGACCAACCCCGCATAGGCCGCATGCCGGCCGGCCTCGTCCGGCGCCCGCAGGATCGAGGACGGGTGGATGGTCACCATGCCCAGCTGATTGGCGGCGTTCGCGAAGGTAACGACCTGTCCCCGCAGCCGGGAAAGCGTGACCGCCTTGCCGGCCAGTGCGGAAGCTGCAGTCACCCCCATGGCGATCACGAGTTGCGGCCGGACCATCGCCAGTTCCTGGTCGAACCAGACCTTGCAGACCTCGACTTCATACCGGTTCGGCTTCTTGTGCAGACGCCGCTTGCCGCGCGGCTCGTTCTTGAAGTGCTTCACGATGTTGGTGACGTAGACCTGGGTGCGGTCGACGCCCGCCTCGACCAGGGCACGGTCGAGCATCTTGCCAGCCGGCCCGACGAACGGCCGGCCGGCCAGATCCTCCTGGTCGCCCGGCTGTTCGCCGATCAACAGGAGCTTCACACCGACCGGCCCCTCACCGAACACGGTCTGCGTGGCATTCTTGTAGAGCGAGCAGCGGGTGCAGGCTTTTGCCTCCCTGGCGATTTTGGAGAGCTTTGCGGCGGACGGTTTGGCGATGGGCATGTCAGGCCTGTCCCAGCTGCTTCATCAGCGCCAGCGCATCCTTTGGCGCCTGCAGCTTATCGGTGTTGTCGAAGTAGAGGAACACGTCGCGCGGCCGCAGCGGCGGCTGCCGCGCATGGAGGAAATGGCCGTCGGTCATGGGCGTGCCGTCGCGCCAGGCCTTCACGCGCGCCGCCCAGCGCTTGATCGCAGGCCGGCTGTAGGCGCTCTTGTAGAGCTCCGTCGAGCCGTGCAGGCGCACGTAGATGAAGTCCGAGGTGATATCCATCAGCAGCGGCCAGTCGACCGTGTCGGCGCAGACCAGCGCGACGTCGTGCTTGCGCAACAGCTCGATGAAGGCCGGGTCGCGGAAGCTCTCGTGCCGTATCTCCATCGCGTGGCGCAGCTTGCGGCGACGGTCGCTCTTCAACCAGGCTCTGCCCTTCAGGCGATGATCGTGGCGCCGGCCGCAGGCCGCGGCCTGGTCGGTGTCGCGCGGCAGCAGCTTGAAGAAGGTCTCGAGCTTCTCGGCGTTGAAGCGGAAGTTGGGCGGAAACTGCCACAGGATCGGCCCGAGCTTCGGCCCCAGCCGAAGCGGCCCCGAGGCGAAGAAGTTGCCGAGCGGCGCCTCGGCGTTGCGGAGCTTCAGCATGTGCGTGAGATAGCGCGGGCCCTTGACCGCGAAGACGAAGTCGTTCGGCGTGGCGTCGGCCCATTGCGCGAAGCTCTCACACCGCTGCATGCAGTAGAACGTGCCGTTGATCTCGATGCTCCGGAAGATCGAGGCTGCGTGGGAGAGCTCCTTCTTCTGCGGAAGCCCCTCGGGATAGAACTCCCCGCGCCAGGGCTTGTAGGTCCAGCCCGAGATGCCGATGCGGACATCCGCCATGCACGGGGAACGGTCGACATCGTTGTTTGTTCCGGTCCGGACGTTACAGTGGCCCCCTCTCGGAGGGGGTTTGATGTCCAGATTGACGCTTCAACAAGCCAACACCATCGTCGAGGTCGCGCTCAAGAAGGCGCGCGAGATGAAGACGCGGCCGCTGTCGGTCGTGGTGCTCGACGACGCGGGCAACATCAAGGCCCTGCAGCGCGAGGACGGCGCCAACATGTTCCGCAACGACATCGCGATCGGCAAGGCATTCGCCTCGATCGGCATGGGGCGGCGAGCCGTGCCCTGCTGCAGCGGGCCAAGGACAATCCCCAGTTCTACAGCGCGCTCACCGTCGTCGGCCAAGGCAAGTTCGTGCCGCAGACCGGCGCGGTCGTGATCAAGGACAAGGACGGCAACATCGTCGGCGCCGCCGGCGGCTCCGGTGGGACCGGCGACGAGGACGAAGCGGTCTGCATCGCCGGCATCGAGGCGGCCGGCCTCAGCTGGGGCTGAGCCTCGCCGTCGTTCCGACCGGAGCGAAGCGAAGCGGAGGGACCTCTTTTTGTAGCGCGCCGTAAAGAGGCCCTCGGCTTCGCTCGGGGCGACGGTGGTGCCTACGCCGCCTTCCGCTGCTGGTGACGGCCTTCCCGCACCTCCTCGATGATCTTGGGCACGAAGGCCTTGAGATCGTCGGGCGAGCGGCTGGTGATGATGCCCTTGTCGACCACCACCTCCTTGTCGACCCACTTGCCGCCGGCATTTTCGACGTCCTTGCGGATCGACTTGTAGGAGGTGAGGCTCAGACCGCGCACGGCATCGGCCTGAACCAGCAGCCACGGCGCATGGCAGATCGCGGCGACCGGTTTGCCCGAATCGAGGAACGTCTTCACGACCTTCATCGCGTCGGGATTGATCCGAAGGATGTCGGGATTGATCTGGCCGCCGGGAAGCACCAGGGCCTGGTAGTCGTCGGGCTTCGCGTCGGCGATCTTGAGATCGGACGTCACCATCTCGCCCCAGTCGACCTTGTTCCAGCCGCGGATCGGCTTGCCCTCGGGCGAGGCCACCTCGACCTTGGCGCCGGCCTTGCGCAGCTCGTCGCGCGGCACGGTGAGTTCGAGCTGCTCGAAGCCGTTGGTGGCGAGGATCAGGATGCGGGCGTCCTTGATGTCGGTCATGGCGGGCTCCGGTGATGTTTGGGGTGTCTCCACCGAACGACCGGAACTGCCGTGCCGTTGCCTCCGTTCTCCTGCGAAGGAGACCCATCATGCAGATCCGCAAAGGTACCATCGGCTACATGCTTGCGCATGAGCAGTTCCCCGTGCAGGAGCTGCGCGAGATCGGCACGACCGCCGCACGGTGCGGTTTCGGACTGCTCGCTGCCAGCGATCACTTCCAGCCGTGGCAGGCCAACGAAGGTCATTCGGGGGAGGCGTGGGTGACCCTGGCCGCGCTGGGTGAGCGCGCGCCGAAGGCCTGGATGGGCACGACGGTTACTTGCCCGACCGTGCGCTATCACCCGGCGGTCGTGGCCGAGGCCTTTGCGTCGCTCGCCCTGCTCAATCCCGGCCGCATCTTCCTCGGTGTCGGCTCGGGCGAGGCGTTGAACGAGGAGGCCGCGACCGGCGAATGGCCCGCCTGGCGCGAGCGCTGGGACCGCCTGGCCGAGGCGATCGCCGTCATCCGCGCCCTGTGGAGCGGCAAGGACGTCGATCACCAGGGCAAGTTCTATACGGTGAAGGGCAAGCTGTACGACGTGCCGCCGCAGCCGATCCCGATCCTCACGGCAGCCAACGGACCCAAGGCGATGAAGCTCGCCGGCGAGCACGGCGACGGGCTGATCACTGATCCCGAAACATGGAGTGCGCACAAGGCCGACTGGGAAGCGAGTGTGCGCGCTGCCGGCAAGAACCCCGAGGACATGCCGGTGCTGGTCGAGCAGTTCGTCGCGGTCGGCAACAAGGCGGCGGCCGAACAGGCGGCTGAGCTGTGGCGGTTCATCCCCAAGGCTTTCAAGGGCTACCATGCCATCCCCGACCCGGCCGAGATTCAGCGGCGGGCCGAGGCCGAGGTGCCGATCGACAAGGTTCTCAGTACTTGGCCGGTCGGCAACGATCCCAAGCCGCACATCGAGGCCATCGAGAAGCTGTTCGACAGCGGCGCCACGATCGTGAACATCCATGCCGCCCAGAACGACCAGAAGGCGGCCATCGAGTTCTACGGGTCGAAAGTCCTCCCCCATTTTCAGCAGGCGGCCGCCTAGGGAGCGGTTGCCCCCGGAGGGCCGGCGTCCTAATGCTCGCTGGCCACTCTGGAAGGTTAAATGTTCGAGCCCGCTGAGCGTCTGAAGAACGTCAAGGTTTCCGCCTCCGCCGCCATGACCCGCAAGGTGCGCGAACTGCGCGCCCAGGGCGTCAAGATCGTCGGTCTTTCGTCGGGAGAGCCCGACTTCAAGTCGCCGTTGAACGCCATCGAGGCCGCCAATAAGGCGGCCCTGGCCGGCGAGACCAAGTATCCGCCGCAGGACGGCATCGTGCCGCTGAAGAAAGCGGTGCAGAAGAAGTTCAAGCGCGACAACAACCTCGACTATGCGCTCGACGAGATCATGGTCTCCAACGGCAGCAAGCAGATCATGTTCGGCGCGACCATGGCGAGCGTGAACCCGGGCGATGAGGTGATCATTCCCGCCCCCGGCTGGATCAGCTACGCCGACCAGGTGAAGCTCGCGGGCGGCGTGCCCGTCTCCGTGTCGTGCCCGGAGAACAACCATTTCCGCCTGCGTGCCGCCGACCTCGACGCGGCGATCACCGACAGGACCAAGTGGGTGGTGCTGAACTTCCCCAACAATCCGACGGGCGCCGTCTGCACGCGCGAGGAGATGAAGGAGCTCGCCGACGTACTGCTGCAGCACCCCAAGGTGCTGGTGATGTCGGACGAGATTTACGAGCACCTCGTCTATGACGGCGTGAAGATGCACTCCATCGCCGAGGTCGAGCCGAAGCTCAAGGAGCGCACGCTGACCGTGAACGGGGCCTCGAAGGCCTACGCCATGACCGGCTGGCGCGTCGGTTACGCCGGCGGCCCCAAACCGATGATCCAGGCGATGATGAACATGCAGGGGCAGGCGACTGCCGGCGTGTCGACCATCGGCCAGGCGGCAGTGACGGCGGCGCTCGAAGGGCCGCAGGACATCATCGAAAGCCATCGCGCCGACTACCAGAACAGGCGCAACCTCGTGGTCGGCTGGCTGCGCGAGGCCAAGGGCATCACCTGCCACAAGCCCGAGGGCGCGTTCTACGTGTTCCCCAACATCGCGGGCTGCATTGGCAAGACCACGCCCAAGGGCAAGAAGCTCGAGACCGACACCGACTTCGTCACCGCGCTGCTCGAGGAGAAGCACGTCGCTACGGTGCAGGGCACCGCCTACGGCATGAGCCCGTACTTCCGCATCTCCTATGCAACGGACCTCGAGAGCCTCCGCGAGGGTTGCAGGCGCATCCAAGAGTTCTGCGCCGAGCTGAAGTAGGGACGGGTCAGGTCCGCTCCCTCCTACATCCCAGGATCCATTCCGAAGCGGCGATAGGCGTAGCCCAGGCCGAGCAACGCGGCGCCCAATCCCAGGAAGGAGAACACGCGCAGCAGGCCCTCGAGCCCCGCCATGTCGATCAGGAACACCTTGGCCACCACCAGGCAGACCAGGACCATGCCGGCGTGCCGCAGCGCCTGGACGTCGCGCCAGAAACCCAACGCCAGCAGCGCGACGCCGAACAGCAGCCAGACGATCGAGTAGGCGTAGAGCTCGACCCCTTCGGCAGTCAGCCCGCCCCGTTCGAAGCCGGGGTCGAAGAAGTGCCGGACCTCGAGCGAGATCCAGACGAACACCAGGATCGCGGCCGTGCCCTCGGCCAGCAGGTTCACGAGCGGGCTGCGCTCGATATCCGTCCACTGCCGCGCGGCGAAGGCAAGGAGTGCCGGCAGCGCATAGGCCAGCAGCAGGCCGTTCGCGATCGGCAGGGTACCGACATCGGCCGATTCGACGATCGGATTGGCGGCCAGCACCTGCAGGACCAGGACGGTCGCGACCGCCAGCGCGCCGCTCAGTCGCCAGGCCCATAGTGCCACGGGATCATGGCGCAGACGGGCGATCCAGAGCGCCGCCAGGGCGAATCCGCCCCATACCGCGACATGGACCGAGCGCTCGAAGAACGCTGCCTGGCGCGCCTCGATGTCGTGGGGGCCGAACAGGATGCGGACCTCCAGCGTCAGCATCACGAAGAGCAGCAGCGTGGCGCCGGCCTGGACGGCGCGGCGCAGGCGGTCGTCGGCCACGAAGCGCGTCGCGATGGCAAGGGCAACGATCGAGACGGCATAGGCCCAGAAGATCCGGGTGTAGTGCAGTACCTCGGGATTGAGCACGAAGCGCACCAGCACCACGGCGAGCAATGGCCAGCAGAGCTGGCGCATGGCGACCAGGGCAAGTCGATCGGCGATCCAGGCGACCGCGGCGAGCTCGATGGCGTAGGCGACCGTGATCCATTCGCGGCTGAGCTCGAGCGGGATCGCCGCGGCGATGAAGAACGCGACGCCCGCCGCCAGGAAGCCCAGCGCCTCGGTGGCGCCGGTCATGTGTGCGCGCCAGTGCGCCAGCCGCTCGGCACCGATCAGGAAGGGGACGGCCAATCCGATGCTGATCAGCCCCCAGGGTGTGCCTTCGCTGACGAAGCGCAGCGTCCACCAGCCGAACAGGAAATGCGTGAGCGCAGCCGCCACCGACAGAGCCGCCCAGAAGCCCGGCCGCGCGGCGTTCCACATCAGGGCAAAGGCGCTCACCGCATAGAGGGTGCCGAAAGCGATGGTCTGCAGCCCAAATCCCGGGCGCAGGGCATCGAACCACCACAGTGCCAGCGTCGCCAGGGACAGCACCGGCGCCAGCGCGGCCACGTACTGGAAGCGCGGGGTCCGGCGGCCGAGCGCGTACACGCCGATGCCGTGCGCCCCCAGCGCGACCCAGCCGGCCGTCTGCCGGCCTTCGTCGAACAGGATCAGCGACGCCAGCAGCACGCCGATCGAGGCGAGGGCAGCCCACACCAGCACGACGACATCGACCGGCGGGTTGTCGCTTTCGCCGAGCCGTCGCGAGGTCGTCCAGACGAACAGGCCGGCGACCGCGACCAGGAACAGCGCGACCCAGGGCAGGCCGCTCACGTCGGCGATCATCCAGATGACGGTCCAGATGGCGCTGCCGCCCAGCACCCCCCAGCCCATCATCCACCAGCCGCGGTGGCGGATGACGGCCATCGTGCCGGCGGCGATCGCGAACAGGTAGCCGAACAGCACCGGCGTGTCGGGCGTCTCGGCACCGATGATCGCCGGGCTGGCAAAGCCGCCGATGAAGGCGAGGCCGGCGACGAAGGGGCCATGCCGCAGCGACAGGCCGATCGCAAAGGCCGTGAGGGCGCCGGCGGCAATGCCGGCCATGGTCTGGGAGACCATGGCGTAGAGCGCGACTGCGGCGAACAGAGCGCCGTAGAGCGCGCCGACGCCGGCCGCCGCCATCGCCTGCGCCACGCGATCGTCCCGCGACTTCACGGCTTCGGCGCCTGCGATCAGGACGAAGCCGAACAGCGCCGCGAGGATCACGCGCACTTGGGGCGACAGCCAGCCTTCCTCGATCGAGTAGCGCACCAGGAAGACTGCCGCGAGCGCGAGCGTGATCGCGCCGATCCAGATGAAGGCACGCGCGCCGAGTTTCTGCTCCCATCCGATCTCGGGCCGAGGCGCAGCCGCGGTTGCCGCCGGCGCCGGCTCGAACACCGGGACCGGAGGGGCGGGCACCGCGTCCTCGAACGGCGGCGGCAATCCTTCAGCTGGAGCGGGAGCGGCCTGCGCTTCGGAGCCGGGTGCCGGCGCGACCTCGTGAGCCGCGGTTGGAGCGAGCGCCTGGCCCGCCGCCAACTCCATCTGGCGGCGGAGGTTGGTGACCTCCAGCGCCAGCCGCGCATTCTGCTCCCGAAGGCCCGATGTTCTCACGAGGGCGACGATGGCAGCGATCGGCGTCCCGATCGCCCAGGCGATCGCGAAGATGCCGAGAAGGACCAGGCTGCCGTCCACCGCTGCCCCCGCCGCGGTGCCTTCGCTCTCTCGCCGCTACTCCGCCGCGACCCGTTGAGCGGCCCCCTGTTGGGTCATTTGGGCGAAGTCGGCGCGGCGGTCCTTGGCGACCTGGCCGCGCTTCACGACGAGACGGTGGTTCTCCTTGCGGGCGGCGCGCTTGATGTCGGCGAGCGGGTCGCCGTCGCACAGCACGAAGTCGGCCGAGTTGCCTGCCTTGATGCGGCCCTCCTCGATGCGCATCAGGTCGGCGGCGCTGGCGGTCGAGAAGAACAGCGAGTCGCGGGTCGAGATGCCGATCTCGCACATGAACTCGAGCTCCTTCGCATTCTCGCCGTGCTTGTTGTGCGGCGTGCCGGCGTCGGTGCCCATCGCGATCTTGCCGCCCGCCTTGTAGTACATCTTGATCGAGGCGATGTGGCGGTCGAACACGCGGCGCGCCTTCTCGATCACGTAATCGGGGATCGAGCGGTCACCGTCGTCGTAGCCCTTCAGGATGTTCTTCACGGCGGCCAGCGTCGGCACCAGCCACACGCCGCGCTGCTTCATCTCCTGGATGCATTCGTCGGTCATGAAGATGCCGTGCTCGATCGAATCGATGCCGCCGCGCACCGCATTCAGGATGCCGAGCGCGCCCTGGGCGTGGCTGGCGCAGCATTTGTGGAAGCGGTGCGCCTCGGTGATCCCGGCCTTCATCTCCTCGGCCGAATAGTGCGCGTCTTCGGGGTTGACGCCCGGCGTCATCACGCCGCCGGTCGCCATGATCTTGATCAGGTCGGAGCCGGCATGGACCTGCTCGCGCACGGCCTTCACCACCTCGGCCTCGCCGTCGGCGATGCGGCCGGTGCGGTTGCCGTGGCCGCCGGTCATGCAGATCATGCGGCCGGCGCAGCGCATGGTCGGTCCGAGGAAGCGGCCCTGGTTGTAGGCATCGCGGATTGCGAACTCGATATAGTCCTTGCCGCCGCAGTCGCGTACCGCGGTGACGCCGCCTTCGAGCGTGGCGCGCATGAACTCCATGCCGCGCACCGTGAGCTGGGCCGGGCTCAGGCGATCCTGCGCCGCACCCGGATTGCCCTCCGCGCCGGACAGCGAATGGACATGGCAGTCGATGATGCCCGGGATCAGCGTGCCGCCGGCGGTGTCGACCTTGTCGCCTGCGAAGCCCGCGAACTCACCGGCCGGCGCGACCTTCTTGACCTTGCCGCCCTCTTCGAGAACCGCATGCCCGTCCAGCACCTTCTCGCCGTCGAACAGACGGCCGCCGACATACAACGTTGCCATGAAAAAAGACCTCTCCAAAAGGGTGGCGGGCACTATCGTCCGGCGGTGCGCTGACCGCAACCCAGCGGGTCGTCCGAGACCTCGTTGCCGGCCTCCACCTTCTGCCGTTCGATCTCTTCATCGATTCCCACGATGTGCGGATTCCATCTCTTCGCCAGCTCGAAGGCGGCGACGGCGCGCGCATGCTCGCCCATTTGCGCGCGGATCATGCCGAGACCGGAGTAGGCGCCGAAGTGGCGCGGCTCGCGCTTCACCGTCTCGCAGATGTCGTTGATCGAGGCGGGGAAATTGCCGAGCAGCCAGTAGACCGTCGCGCGCTTGTTCCAGGCCTCGGAGAGTTCGGGCGCGATCTGGATCAGCTTGGTGAAGGTGGCGGCGGCCTGTTGCAACTCCTGCTGCTGCATCTCGACGATGCCTTGCAGCATGAGCTGTCGGTGCTCGGGCTTGGGCACCATGGTCCACTGTTCCCAGATGCCCTGCTCGAGCGCCTGCACGGCTGAGGGATCGGTTGCGGTCCTGAGCTTGTCGAACAGCGTGTCGAGCACGGTCTGGCTCCCGGCGGTCGTGGCCAGCATCAACCCGGCGACCGCCAGCAGGCAAGCCCGAACGAGGGTCACGGCAAAGCGCGGGGCTTCGGCCCGCCGGTCGCCCAGTCGAGCAATTCGACAGTGTGCACGATGGGAATGTCCGTGCCCGAAGCGATGTTGCCGACGCAGCCGAAGTTCCCCGAAGCGATCACGTCGGGCCGGGTGCTCTCGATGTTGGCGACCTTGCGGTCGCGCAGGCGGCGCGACAGCTCGGGCTGCAGCACCTGGTACGTGCCGGCCCAGCCGCAGCAGAGATGGCCCTCGGGCACGTCCTTCACGACGAACCCCGCGTCGCTCAGGAGTCTCTTCGGTTGCTCGATCACCTTCTGGCCGTGCTGCATGGAACAGGCCGAATGATAGGCGACGGTGAGCGGGCGCGGCGTCACGTTCGCGAGACCGACCTCGAGCATGAGCTCGCTGACGTCCTTCGCCATCTTCGCCACCCGTTCGGCCTTGTCTTTCCACGCAGGATCGTCGGCGAACATGAAGCCGTAGTCCTTCACCGTCGTGCCGCAGCCCGAAGCATTGATCACGACGGCATCGACGTTCGCGTTCAGCCAAGCGTCGATGTTGCGCTTCGCGAGCGCGAGCGCCTGTTCGGTGTCGCCGATGTGCTGGACCGACGAGCCGCAGCAGCCCGAGCCCGCGACGTTCACCACCTCGACGCCGTGGCGCGTCAGCAGCCGCACCGTCGCCTCGTTGACCTCCGGCGCCAGCACCTGCTGACCGCAGCCCGGCATCAGCGCGACGCGTCTCATCTTCTGTCCTTTGGCCGGAAATGTCTGCGGCCGGTCGACAGGCGAGGGGGCCGGCACGACCAGCGGGATCGCCTCGATCATCGCCTTCAGCCGGCGCAGCAAGGTGGCGCCGCCGGGATCTCCGCTAAGTCCGGGAAGGGCCGAGGCCAGCGGCTTGGCCAGCCAGCCCAGCACCAGCGCCCACCGAAACACCCGCGGCCGCGGCATCAAGAGGCCGAGCAGCCGGCGCATCAGGCGGTCGGTCAGGGGGCGCTTGTAGGTCTGCTCGATATGGTGCCGGCCGTGGTCGACCAGATGCATGTAGTTCACGCCCGACGGACAGGTGGTCATGCACGAGAGGCACGACAGGCAGCGGTCAAGATGGCGCACCTCGGATTCGGTCGGCGCCCGCCCGCCTTCGAGCATGGCTTTGATGAGGTAGATGCGCCCGCGCGGGCTGTCGCGCTCGTCGCCCAGCAGGACGAAGGTCGGACAGGTAGCCGTGCAGAAGCCGCAATGAACGCACTTGCGAAGGATTTGCTCCGACCGGGCGGTCGGCGGATCGGCGAGCTGCGAGAGGCTGAAGTTGGTCTGCACCCCGCCTATTTAGACGCGCCTCTAGCGGGCTGCCAGCGCCAGCCCGATTTTCGCCTTGATCATGCCCGGCTGGTCACTGGCCTGGGCGTCCTGGCTCGGCAGCTCCGCGGCCGGGATGAGCGAGGCCCGCGTCTGGGCCCGCGCGGCGTGCGGGTTGTTGGCGGCGACGACGGCGGCGAAGGTGAGCGCGGTGGCGGCAATCACCAGATAGTCGACCCAGTTCAGGGCAGCGCGCCGCGGGCGGTAGGGGATGGCTTTCGCCTTGGTGTCGGGGCTGTTCACGATCGCCTCACAACTGCTTCTGAAATTTCTACGGGGGTACCTTCCTGAACATCCCCCGACTTTTCAGATCAGACGTAGGCAATTCTCAGAATGTTGGTCGCTCCCGGTGTTCCGAACGGCACGCCCGCCGTGATCACCAATCGTTCGCCCTGTTGGGCGATCCTCTCCTGCCGGGCGACGCGGGTGGCCCGCGCCACCATGTCGCCAAAATTATGCGCGTCCACGGTCTGCACCGGATGGACGCCCCAGGCGAGCGTGAGCCGCCGCGCCGTGTCGAGGTTGGGCGTCAGGCAAAGGATGCGCACGTCCGGCCGCTCGCGCGCCGCCCGCAGCGTGGTCGAGCCGGTGTTGGTGTAGGTGACGATCGCCGCGGCCGTGAGCGTGTGCGCGCACTGCCGCGCGGCGGCGCTGATCGCATCTGCGGCAGTCGCCTCGGGCTCGCGGCGGCTGGCATTCATCAGGCGGCGGTAGAGGGGGTCGCCTTCGACGCTGCGCAGGATGCGGTCCATGATGGTGACCGCCTCGATCGGATAGTCGCCCGATGCCGATTCCGCCGACAGCATCACCGCATCGGTGCCGTCGTAGACCGCAGTCGCTACGTCCGACACCTCGGCGCGGGTCGGCGTCGGCGAATGCACCATCGATTCCAGCATCTGCGTCGCCACGATCGCCGGCCGGCCCAGGACGCGGCACGCGGCGAGGATACGCTTCTGCAATGGCGGCACTTCTTCGGGCGGCAACTCGACGCCGAGGTCGCCGCGTGCGACCATGATGCCGTCGCTCTGCTCGATGATCTCGTCGAGATGCTCGATCGCCGCCGGCTTCTCGAGCTTGGCCATCACCGCGGCGCGGCCGGCCACCAGCTTCTTGAGTTCGGCGATATCGTGCGCGTGCTGCACGAAGGAGAGCGCCACCCAGTCGACGCCGAGCGACAGGCCGTAGTCGAGGTCCCTGCGGTCCTTGGGGGTCATCGGCGACAGCGGCACGACCAGGTTGGGCAGGTTCACCCCCTTGCGGTCGCTGATCGTGCCCGGCACCTCGACCATCGTGTCGATCGTCTCCGCGGTATGCGCGGTGATGCGCAGCCGCACCTTGCCGTCGTCGACCAGCAGGATGCCGTCGGGCCGGGCCGCCTTGAAGATCTCCGGATGCGGCAGCGGCACGCGCGTGCCGCCGCCCGGGGCATCCTCCATGTCGAAGCGCAGCATCTGGCCCTTCTTCAGCTCCATCGGCCCCTCGGCGAGCTTGCCGAGCCGCAGCTTGGGCCCTTGCAGGTCCATCAGAATGGCGATCGGACGCTTGTACTGCTTCTCCAGCGCGCGCAGCAGGCCGACCCGCTGCTTGTGATCGTCGGGCGTGCCGTGGCTGAAGTTGAGACGAAAGACGTCGGCGCCGGCCTCGAACAGCGCCTTCAGCCGGTCCGGGCTGGAGGACGCCGGGCCGAGCGTCGCCACGATCTTGGTGAAGCGCTGCCGCAACATGATTTGAGTTTAACGCTTGGCCGATGACACTTTGAAGCCGCCGGCCTGTTCGTAGACCTTCACGACCGCGGCGTCATCGAGCTTGCCCCAGCCCGCGCCGGCGGCGGCGAGGAACAGCTGGTGCGCGGCTGCGGCAAGAGGCAGCGGCAACCGCAGCTCGTGTCCGGTGTTCAACACCAGCCCGAGATCCTTGACGAAGATCTCGACCGCCGAGAGCGGCGCGTAGTCGTCGTCGAGCATGTGCGGCACGCGGTTGCCGAACATCCACGAATTGCCGGCGCTGGCCGAGATCACGTCGTACACCACGCGCGTGTCGGCGCCGGCCTTGGCCGCGAGCGCGATCGCTTCGGCGGCGGTGGCGATGTGCACGCCGGCAAGCAGCTGGTTCACCGTCTTCACCAGCGAGCCTATGCCCGGCGCCTCGCCGAGGCGAAACACCTTGGCCGAGGTCGCGGATAGGATGCTCTCGGCGGCAGCGAACGCCTTGGCATTTCCCGAAGCCATGAACGTAAGCTCGCCCGATTCGGCGCGTACCCGGCCGCCCGACATCGGCGAATCGAGCAACTCGTGGCCTGTCGTCGCCAGCCGTTCGCCCAGCGCGCGGCTGAAGGCGGCCGGCACGGTGGCGCATTGCATGACCACGCCGCCGCTGCGCAGCTTCGACACAGCACCGTCGTCGCCGAACAGCACGGCCTCGACCTGCTTGTCGTTGACCACGGCGACCACGACCACGTCGGCACCGGCTGCTGCCTCGGCGCAGGTCGCGACGCACGTGCCGCCCGCGTCGGCGAACGCCTTGCGGGCCGCCTCGCTGGGATCGACGCCGACGACCTTGTGGCCGTGCTTGAGCAGGTTCTTCGCCATGCCGAGCCCCATCGAGCCCAGGCCGATGAAGGCGACGTTGGGGGTGTTCTTGTCGGTCATGCGCCTACGCCTTGATGCCGTACTTCGCCGCCCAGCCAAGGCCGGCCGCGGTCGTGGTCCTTGGCTTGTACTCGAGGCCGACATAGCCGTCGTAACCGAGGCGATCGAGCACATCGAGCAGGTACAGGTGATTGGCCTCGCCGACATCCGGCTCGTTGCGGTCGGGATTGCCGGCGATCTGCACGTGCGCGGTCAGCGGGAACAGCCGCTCGGTGCGCTTCTGCAGATCGCCCTCGGTGACCTGCAGGTGATAGAGGTCGAGCTGCAGCTTGAGGTGCGGGGCGCCGACCTCCTTGATGATCGCCTCGACCTGCGCCGTGGTGTTGGTGAAGTAGCCAGGAATGTCGCGATGGTTGATCGGTTCCATCACCAGCGTGAGCCCGCTGTTGGCGGTGCGGTCGCAGGCCTTCTTGAGGTTCGACACGAACGTCTTGTGCATAGCTTTGGCATCGGCGCCCGCCGCGGTCATGCCGGACATCACATGCAGCGTCTTGCACTCCAGCACCTTGGCGTACTCCAGCGCCTTGTCGAGCGCCGCCGAGAACTCGGCCTCGCGCCCGGGCAGGGCGGCGATGCCGCGCTCGCCCTTGCTCCAATCGCCGGGCGGCAGGTTGAACAGCGCCTGCGTAAGCTTGTGCTTCTTCAGCTCGGCCGCGATGTCCTTGGCCGGCGCCTCGTAGGGGAACAGGATCTCGACGGCCTTGAAGCCGTGCGCGGCGGCCGCGCCGAAGCGCTGAAGGAAGGGCACCTCCTGGTAGATCCAGGAGAGGTTGGCGGCGAGCTTGGGCATGGGTTTATTCCGACTTTCCGTGTCATCCCGAGCGCAGCGAGGGATCTATAAGGCCATGAGCATGGATCCCTCGCTGCGCTCGGGATGACACCAGGGTTGGGACGACAAAGCGAGCCACGACGGAGCGGGTCACGACGGGAACGCCTGCTCGACGTCGCGCACCTGCGCGTCGCTGAGCAGGCGCACCTTGAAGCCCTGCAGCAGCAGATGGAGCTTGGCGGTCTCCTCGAGCTCCTCGATCGACGCGGAGGCAGCGGAGAGCGATGTGCCGGCGACGACCGGGCCGTGATTGGCCAGCAGCACGGCGCGATGGCCCTTGGCGTAGTCGCGGATCGCGTCGGCGAGCTTGGGATCACCCGGCTTGAAGTAGGGGACCAGCGGCAGCTTGCCGACTCGCATCACGAAGTACGGCGTGATCGGCGGCAGCGTCGTCTCTTTGTTGTAGTGGCAGGACGGATCGAGGCAGGAGATCGCCACCGCATGCGTGCAATGGAGATGCACGATCGCGCCGTCCCGGGGACGTACATCATAGACCGAGCGGTGCAGCAGCGCCTCTTTGGTCGGCGGGTCGCCGCCGACATGCTTGCCGTTGGTGTCGAGCTTGGAGAGCTGCACCGGATCGAGCTCGCCCAGCGAGGAGTTGGTCGGCGTCATCAGCCAGCCGTCGGCGATGCGCACGCTGATGTTGCCCGAGGTGCCGGGGCAGAGCCCGCGTGCGGCGAGCTTGCGGCCGAGCGCACAGACGTCCTCGCGGGACTTTGCTTCGTTGCTGCTCATAGCTTTGCAAACGCCTTGGTGAAGAAGTCGGGTGCACCGAAATTGCCGGATTTGAGCGCCAACAGCAGGGGTCTGCTGCCGACCGACGCCGTCCACGGCACGCCGGGATCGATCTCCGGCCCGATGCGTAGCGCCGTCACGTCGAGCGCACCGACAACCGCACCCGAGGTCTCGCCGCCCGCGACGACCAGCCGGCTGACGCCCGCCGCGACCAGCCCCTTGGCGAGCTGCGCCATCGTGCTCTCGATCGCATGGCTCGATTTCTCGACGCCGTACTTCTGTTGAAGCGCTTTCACCGCCTCGGGCTTGTCGCTGGCCGAGATCAGGATCGGGCCGTTGCCGAGCTTGCCCTTGGCCCAGGCGAGCGCCTTGCCGCCGACGGGCTCGCCGCGGCAGATCGCATCGGTGTCGAGCGCGAGATGCGCGCCCTTGAAGTTGGCGATCTGGCCGAGCGTCGCGGCGGAGCAGGAGCCCGCCAGCACCGCCGCCGAGCCGTCGATCCGGGGCAGCGCGTCGGCGCCCGATTTGTGCGCCAGCAATCCGCGGCGCCGATAGGCGGCGGGCAGGCCGAGCGCCACGCCCGAGCCGCCCGACACCAGCGGGTCATCGGCTACCGCTTCGCCGATGATGCCCAGATCGTTGTCGGTGACGGCATCGACAACGACATGGCGCACACCATCCTTGGCGAGCTTGTCGAGGGCGGCGCTGAGCGTCGCAGACCCCGCCTGAACCTGTTTCAGCGGAACGAGGCCGACCTTGTGCTTGGTCTGACGCGCCAACACGCGCACCAAGTTCGAGTCCGTCATCGGGTTGAGCGGATGGTGCCGCATATGCGAGTCCGACAGCAGCACATCGCCGACGAAGAGGTGCCCGAAGAAGATTGAGCGCCCATTTTCGGGAAAGGCTGGGCAATGAATTGTTAACTTGGCTTGCGTTACGTCCAGCAATGCGTCTGCTACCGGTCCGATATTGCCAGCATCGGTCGAGTCGAACGTCGAGCAGTACTTGAAGAAGTAGCGGACGCAACCCGCGAGCATCAGCGCTTCAAGTGCTTCGAGTGACTGCGCGATCGCGTCATTGGCGGCGATCGAGCGCGTTTTCAGCGCCACCACCACGGCATCGACGTCGTCGGGGATCGTGCCTTTCGCCGGCACCCCGATCGTCTGGATCGTGCGCATGCCGTTCTTGACCAGCATGCCCGCGATATCGGTGGCGCCGGTGAAGTCGTCGGCGATGACTCCGAGGATGGCCATGGCAGGACCCTAGAACATATTCCGTCCGGCCGGAATCGGCCGGACGGAATATGCCTGTTGCAACAAATATCGCCCGTGCGCGCATTTCCACTCAGATGGAACCGCGCTAGCGGGCCGATGGGACAAGTGACGATCGTGTGGGCGCGG
>DATGMK010000066.1:0-100079 GCA_035293665.1 Reyranella sp.
GACCAGCTGCATCGTGGCAAGATCGCGCAGGCCGGGCGCGTAGAGCACGTCGGCGCCCGCCTTCTCGAAGGCCTGAAGACGCTTGATCGTGTCGTCGAGATCGACGCGACCGCGGATCAGGTTCTCGGCGCGCGCGACGAAAGTGAACGGCACCGGCAGCGAGCGCGCCATCTCGACGCCCGCCGCGACCCGCTCGACCGCATGGTTGAAGTCGTAGATGCGCTCGCCGCTCCAGTCCTCGATCGAGCCGCCGACGATGCCGACCCCCGCCGCGTCGCGCAGGATGGTGGCCGCCTCCTTCGGGTCGTCCGCATAGCCATTCTCGAGATCGGCATTGACCGGCAAATCGGTCGCCTCGGCGATGATGCGGCAGTTCTCGATCAGCTCGGCGCGGCTCACTGCGCCCTCGCCGTCGGCCCGGCCGAGCGCGTTGGACATGCCGAGGCTGGTGGTCGCCAGCGCCTCGAAGCCCAGCGACTGCAGCAGCTTCGCCGTCCCCGCATCCCACGGGTTGGGCAGGATCAGGATCTTCTTCTGGGCGTGCCGTTCCTTGAACAGGCGGCCCTTCTCGGCTTGCGTCCGCATGACGACACGTTCCCCCAGAACAGGCGCACTGGCAACGATTAGCCCTCGACTAGCGCGAGAACACCATTGCGTCGCGCAGGCGGCCGAACCGCAGGCTCAAAAGGTCGAGCGCGTAGTTCTGATAGAGCTTCCATGGGCGCTTGGAGCCCTGCTTGGGCTGGTGCGCCAGCGCGCGCTGGATGTAGCCGGAGGAGAAGTTGACCCACGGCTCCTCCTGCAGCGTCGGATCACCGTTGTGCGGCGTGCACATGCGATAGCCGTGGCGGTCCATGTGGTTCAGCAGGCGGCAGACATACTCGCACACCAGGTCGGCCTTCAGCGTCCACGAGGCGTTGGTGTAGCCGAACACCGAGGCGAGGTTCGGCACGTCGGAGTACATCATGCCCTTGTAGATGAAGCGCTTCGACAGATCGACCGGCTGGCCGTCGACCGTGAGCTTCGCGCCGCCGACCGGCACGAGCACCAGCCCGGTCGCCGTGACGATCATGTCGGCGGCGAGTTCGGCGCCCGATTTCAGGCAGATGCCGGTCTCGGTGAAGGTCTCGATGTGATCGGTGACGACGGTCACCTTGCCCTGGCGGATGGCGCGGAAGAAGTCGGCGTCGGGCACCAGGCAGAGGCGCTGGTCCCAAGGGTTGTAGCGCGGCGCGAAGTGGCGCTCGACGTCGTAATCCGGCCCAAGGAACTTGGCGACATAGCCGAGCAGCAGGCTCTTCACCTTCTCCGGCTTGCGCTTGCACATCTGGTAGAAATACATGCCCATCAGCACGTTCTTCCAGCGCGTCACGGCGTAGGCCGCGCCGATCGGCAGGCGCCGGCGCACCTTGGTCGCGAACGGATCCTGCGAGGGGCGCACCGCCATGTAGGTCGGCGAGCGCTGCAGCATGGTGACGTGCGCGGCACCCGAGTCGGCCATCGCGGGCACCAGCGTCACCGCCGTGGCGCCGCTGCCGATCACGACGACCTTCTTGCCCTTGTGGTCGATGTCGTCGGTCCATTTCTGCGGATGGACGATCTCGCCCCTGAATCGCTCCATGCCGGGGAAGTCCGGCAGGTAGCCCGCGTCGGTGCGGTAGTAGCCGCTGCACATCCACAGGAAGCTGCAGGTGAAGCGGATGCGCTCCTTCCCGTCGCCGCGCTCGACCTCGACCGTCCAGCGCGCGTCGGGCGTCGACCACGAGGCCGCGACGACGCGGTGCTGGAAACGGATCTTGCGGTCGATGCCGTGGTCGCTCGCGACCTCGCGGATGTACTTCAGGATCGACGGGCCATCGGCGATCGCCTTGGCCTCCTTCCACGGCCGGAAGCGATAGCCCAGCGTGTACATGTCCGAGTCGGACCGCACGCCGGGATAGCGGAACAGGTCCCAGGTGCCGCCGCTCGCCGCGCGGCCCTCAAGGATCGCGTAGCTCTTGCCGGAGCAGCGATCCTGCAGGTGCCACGCAGCGCCGATACCCGAGAGGCCTGCGCCGACGATCAGGACGTCGAAATGCTCGATTTCGCTGCGGCCCTCGACGTCGGGGCGAACGTAGGTGTCCATGGTTGGGTAGATGACCCAACCGTCAGGTTTTCGCAACTCGCGTTCAGGAGGCCGGGAAGAGGCGGAAACTCGGCCTCTTCCCGTTCCGGTACCTGAGGAAAGCTCAGATTCTCAATCCTTCATGTAGCCGCTGAGCGTGGCCGTCGAAACGACGCGGTCGACATAGCCGAAGGTACCCTTGTCCTTCACTTCGGTGGCGGCATCGATCAGCCCGCTCATCGCCGCCTTCCACAGCGACGTGGCGAGGCTGATGCGCTTCACGCCCGCGGCCTCGAGTTCCGCCTTGGAGAAGGACTTCTGCGGGATGCCGACCATGAAGTTGAACGGCTTGCTGATCGCGCTGGTCACCTTCTTCACCGCTGCGAGATCGGGCAGGCCCGGCGCGAACAGCACGTCCGCTCCCGCTGCCTCGTACGCCTTCAGCCGCGCGATGACGTCGTCGAGATCGGCCTTGCCGCGCAGGAAGCCCTCGGCCCGCGCCGTCAGCACGAACGGGAACGGCAACGCCTTCGCCGCCTTCGACGCCGCCGCCACGCGCTCGGCCGCGAGCTTGAGGTCGAACAGCGGCGCATCCTTGTTGCCGGTCGCATCCTCGATCGAGCCGCCGACCAGGCCCGCCTCCGCTGCGCCCTTGATGGTATGCGCCGCGGCGTCCGGCGTATCGCCGAAGCCCTTCTCGAGGTCGCCGATCACCGGGATGTCGACCGCGCCCGCGATCAGCCTCGCATTGGCGAGCGATTCCTCGCGCGTCACCCTGCCGTCGCGCCGGCCCAGCACGCCGGCCTTCGCGCCGCTCGAGGTCGCCAGCGCCTGGAAGCCCAGCGCCTCCAGCACGCGCGCCGAGCCCGCATCCCATGGATTGGGGATGACGAAGGCGCCGGGCGCCTCGTGCAGGGCGCGCAGTCTCTTCGCCTTCTCGGCCTGGCTCGTGCTCATGGTCGTGTCCTCTGCCGTAAAAGACGACCTGGCAGAACTACATGCTGCGGCCGTCGACTTGCTTGGGGGAGAGTGTGTTCACGTCGATCCCCTCGCAGCAACGGAGATTTATTCCGACCTGCTCCGAGCCGTCCTTGCCCTGGCCTTGCGCGAAGCTCTCGATGCCGCAGCTCGGGCAGAAGCGGTGATGCAGCCTGTGCTTGTTGAACTGGTAGTCGCCCAGCTTGCCCTCACCTTTGGTCAGCTTGAACTTGGCCGCCGGGGCGAAGGCCCAGACCGCGCCGAGGCGCGAGCAGATCGAGCAGTTGCAGGCGATCGCCGTCGCCGGATCGACCTCGACCGTGTAGGCAATCGCTCCGCAGTGGCAGCTTCCTGTCAGGTTTTGCATCGCCATGGCTCACCTCCGGTGCACTAACGCTCCGAAGCAGTCGGCGGTGGCGCAGGTTTTATTCGACCAGATTCAGGGCGAGATCGAAGGCATCGAAGTTGCGCCACGCGCGATCGATCGGCTGGGCGAGCCTGCGGTTGCAGATCAGGGGCACCTTCTGCTCCGAGAGGCCGCCGTGGCTGCGCAGCGGCTCGGTCAATTCTGACAGATCATGCCGCGCCGCCGAGGTGCCGAGCACCTTGTGCCTGGTCGAGACGACGATCAGGTCGCCGAGACGGTCGGCCGGCAGCTCGAAGCAAGCGGCGGCCTCGTCCTTCAGCAGCGCCCGCTCGATGCCCGGCATCGCCTCGAGCTTGGCCTTCCATGCCGGCGCATCGTCGCAATAGACGATGGCGTACGAGCCCAGCGCGCCGTGATGCACGACATAGGGATCGGTGATCGGCAGGATGACTCGCGCCTTGTCCTTGCCGGTCCAGGCGTCGAACAGGTCCTGAAGGTAGATCACGTCGGGCTGGCCGTCGCTGCCGAACTTGGCGTTCATGCCGTGGTCGGCGGTCAGCACGATGGTGCAGCCCATCGCGTCGAGCTGCGCGAGGTAGCCGTCCATCATGGCGTAGAAGTCGTTGGCGACCGGCGTGCCGGGTGCGTGCTTGTGCTGGATGTAGTCGGTGGTCGAGAGATACATGATCTCCGGCCGGTCGCGCTCCATCAGCTTGACGCCGGCGGCGAACACGAACTCCGACAGGCCCGCGCTGTAGACGTCCGGTACAGCCATCCCGACCAGGGCGTTCACCCCCTCGATGCCGTTCTCGGCCAGCGTCGCCTTGTCCGACTTCTCCGACGAGAAGCTGCAGGCCTTGCCGGGCGCCAAAGCGAGGCCCTTGCCCAGCAGGCCGCGCAGCTTGTCCTTCGCGGTGACCACGGCGATGCCGCAGCCGGCGCGCTGCAAGGCCGGGAACAGCGTCTCGGCCCGGAGGAACCGGGCGTCGTTCATCATCACCTCTTTCCCTGTTTCGGGATCGAGGAAGTAGTTGCCGCTGATGCCGTGCACCGCGGGCGGCCGGCCGGTGACGATCGAGAGGTTGTTCGGGTTGGTGAAGGACGGGATCACGCAATCGGCGAGCAGGCTGGTGCCCTCGTGCAGCACACGCGCGAGCCAAGGCGCCCGACCGGCCGCGACGGCGGCCTCGATGTAGCCGGGTTCCGAGCCGTCGATGCAGACCACCACGGTCGGCTGCCGTGGCAGACGGTAGCTGCGGCCGTTCACGGTGACTTCGTCGACGGTGCCGATCGTGTCCATCGTTCAACTCTTGATGCGCGTACCCGCGGGATCATACGGCGCCCGCAATGACAGGCGCGCCGCAAGCCGCGTGCCCGCAAGATCAACCTCGAAGCGGGCGGATTCAAGCCAGGCCGCATCGATGGAGTGACCATCGTCGCGCGTCACATAGCCCAGCCCGACCGCCGCACCGACCGTGTAGCCGTAGGCGGCCGAGGTGAGATCGCCAACCGGCCGGCCATCGCGCAGCAGCGCCTCGCCGCCCCACAGCAGCGGCTCCCTGTCCTGCAGCACGACGGACACGAGGCGGCGCGCGAGCGGCTTGGCCTTGGCGTCGATCAGCGCCTGCCGGCCGATGAAGCCGCCGGGCTTGTCGAGCTTCACCGCCCAGCCGAGTCCCGCCTGCCAGGGATTGTCGTCGGGCGTGAGCTCGCGGCCCCAGGCACGATAGGCCTTCTCGATCCGCAAGCCTTCGATGGCGTAGTAGCCCATGTCGCGCAGCCCGACCCCGGCGCCCGCCCCATGCAGCGTCTCGAATACTGTGACGGCGAACTCGACCGGCACGTAGAGCTCCCAGCCCAGCTCGCCCATGTAGGTGCGTCGGGAGGCATAGACGGTCGCGTAGCCGACGCTGACCTCGCGGATGGTCGCGAACGGAAACGCCTCGTTGGAGAAGTCGGCCTTGCTGACCTTCTGGAGCAGCGCGCGGCTCAGCGGCCCCATCACCGACAGCACGGTCCACGCGCCGGTGACATCGGTGAGCGTCACATGCGCGTCCTCGGCGACGTTGCGCATGATCCAGTCGGCATCGCGCGTCACCTGCGCCGAGCCGGTGATCACCATGAACTTGTCCCGGGCGAGCCGGGCGACGGTCAGGTCGCTCTCGTAGGTGCCGCGCTCGTTCAAGAGGCCTGTGTAGACCGTGCGCCCGA
This sequence comes from Reyranella sp., assembly GCA_035293665.1. Classification (GTDB taxonomy): domain Bacteria; phylum Pseudomonadota; class Alphaproteobacteria; order Reyranellales; family Reyranellaceae; genus Reyranella. Next base: position 5,661 of record DATGMK010000066.1, read on the forward strand.
CCGGCACGGCGATGTCGTTGCTGCAAAGCCTCTGGAGCGCCTGCTCGGCATCGCGGCCCTGCACCAGGAACTTGCCGAACGAGGTCTCGTCCGCGACCGTCACCGCCTCGCGCGTCGCCTTGTGCTCGGCGGCGACCGCGTCGAACCACGCGCCGCGGCCCCAGCCATACTGCATGTCCGGCGTCCTGCCGACACCTGCGAACCAGTTCGGCCGGTCCCAGCCCATCTTGTTGCCGAACCACGCGCCGCGCGCCTTCAGGCGATCATAGAGCGGCGAGCGGCGGAACGGCCGTCCGCTCTCGTTCTCGCGCTGCGGCCACGCCATCTTGTAGTGCAGCCCCAGCGTCTCGGCGACGCGGTCGCGCAGCCAGGCGTCGTTGCCGTGGAAGTTGGCGAAGCGGCGGATGTCGACCGGCCACAGGTCGAGCGTCGGCTCGCCGGCGATGATCCATTCGGCCAGCGCCATGCCGGCGCCGCCCGAGCTGGCAATGCCCATCGAGTTGAAGCCCGCGCCGACGAAGAAGCCCTTCAAGTTCGGCGCCTCGCCAAGGATGTAGTTGAGGTCTGGCGTGAAGCTTTCCGGCCCGTTCATGAAGGTCTTGATGCCCGCCTTCTCCAGCGCCGGCACGCGGATCAGCGCGTTGTCCATCAGGATCTGGAACTGCTCCCAGTCGTCGGGGAACATGCCGAACTCGAAGTCGTCGGGAATGACGTCCTTCTCCCACGGCTTGGCCTGCGGCTCGAAGCCGCCCATCAGCAGGCCGCCGACTTCCTCCTTGAAATAGATATAGCCATCGGGATCGCGCATCACCGGCAGGTCGCGCGGGACGCCCTCCATCTTCTCGGTGACGATGTACATGTGCTCGCAGGAATAGAGCGGCACCGTCACGCCGACGATGCGCCCGACCTGGCGTGCCCACTGTCCGGCGCAGTTGACGACGATCTCGGCCGTGATTGGTCCATCGGTCGTCTGCACGCCGGTTACGCGACCGTCCTTCGTGTCGATCGCCGTCACGCGCGTCTTCTCGAAGATGCGCACTCCATTGTTGCGCGCGCCCTTGGCCAGCGCCTGGGTGATGTCGGCCGGGTTGGCCTTGCCGTCGCCCGGCAGCCACACTGCGCCGACCAGGTCGTCGGTGCGCATGACCGGATACTTCTCGCCGGCCTGCTGCGGAGTCAGCTCCTCGCAGACGACGCCCTGCTTGTTCGCCGTCGCCGCCGAGCGGCGGAGATAGACCATGCGCTCCGGCGTCCGCGCGACCGAGATCGAGCCGCACTGCTTCCAGCCCGTCGCGAGGCCGGTCTCCGCCTCGAGGCCGGCATAGAGCTTGGTGCTGTACTGGATCAGCCGGGTCAGGTTCTGGAAGCCGCGCAGCTGGCCGACCAGACCGGCCGCGTGCCAGGTCGTGCCGCCGCTCAGCCGCCCCTGCTCCAGCAGCACGACGTCCTTCCAGCCGTTCTTGGCAAGATGGTAGGCCGTCGAGCAGCCCATGATCCCGCCGCCGATGATCACGACGCGCGCGTGCGAGGGAACGCTCATCTCCGTCGTCCCGAGTCGCGCGGATGAAGTCCGCGCTTTAGCGAAGCGCAGTCGAGGGACCTATTTTCGTCGGCCGAGGGAAAGAGGCCCCTCGGCTTCGCTCCAGGCGACGGCGGCATCACAACCTCCCGCTTACGGCTGCCTCGTACATCCTGCGCATCTCCGGGACGCCTGCCCTGACCGGATTGCCGCCGGCCGTCGGATCGACCGCAGCCATCTCCGAAAACTTGTCGAGATGCTCGCTCTTCACGCCCAGATCGGCCAGCGTGTTGGGAATGCCGATCTCGCGCCGAAGGTCGAGCGTCCATTGCAGGAAGCCGTCGAAGGTCGGCGTGCGCAGGTTGAGCCAGCGCGCCAGCCGCACGATCTTGTCCTCGATCGCCGCGCGATTGAACTTCACGACATAGGGCATGGCGACAGCGTTGGTCAGCCCGTGATGCGTGTCGAGCACGGCGCCGACCGGATGCGACAGCGAATGGATGGCGCCCAGCCCCTTCTGGAACGCCGTCGAGCCCATCTGCGAGGCCGCCAGCATGTGGCCGCGCGCCTCGAGATCGCGGCCGTCCTTGACCGCGCGCGCAAGGTTCTCCTTCACCAGCCGCATGCCCTCGACCGCGATGCCCTCGGCATAGGGGTGATAGCCCGGGGCGCAATAGGCCTCGAAGCAGTGGATGAAGGCATCCATGCCTGTCCCCGCGGTGAGCTTGGCCGGCAGGCCGACCGTCAGCTCAGGATCGGCGATCACGACCTGCGGCATCATCTTCGGATGGAAGATCACCTTCTTGGTCTTCGTCGCGGGATCGGTGATCACGGAGGCGCGGCCGGTCTCCGAGCCGGTGCCTGCCGTCGTCGGCACGGCAACGATCGGCAGGATCCCGGCGGGATTGGCGCGCGTCCACCAGTCTCCGATGTCCTCGAAGTCCCATAGCGGCCGCGTCTGGCCGGCCATGAAGGCGATCGCCTTGCCGGTGTCGAGCCCCGAGCCGCCACCCCAGGCGATCACGCCGTCACACCGGCCGGCGCGCAGGGTGCGGACGCCCGCCTCGACATTGGGCAACACCGGATTGGGCTTCACCTCGCTGAACAGGCCGGCATCGATGCCGGCACGGCGCAGGCCGTGCATTGCCTCGGCGATCATCGGCAGGCCGGCCAGGCCGGGGTCGGTGACGAGCAGCGGTCGCTTCAGGCCCACCGCCCTGCAGGCGTCGGGGAGCTCCTTGATGCGGCCGGCGCCGAAGCGGATCGAGGTCGGGTAATTCCAGTTGCCCATCAGCGCCATCCGACGATTTCCCTTGTTCTGCCTTTACTCATCGATCTTTCCCGACGCCGTTTCATCCCGACTGATGGGAAGCTCCATCCTAAGGCGGCTCTGCTTACAGCAACATTCATGTTCTTCGTTGAAGAAAACGTGTCTGTTCGTCTTGACAGGTGGTGCCGATGTGACGACCGTGAGGCACGCCTCACAGCATGGGGAGTTATCCATGGATAAGCTCACAGTGTGTTGTGTAACAGCGTCCATCCTGTCCCTGTCAGCCCTCGCCCTTGTCGTCCCAACCGGGTCGCAGGCTCAGACATCGTCGACGGCAAAGTGCGGCACGGAGGTCTACTCCGCAGCCGACCAGCGTTACGTGGGTGTGCCGTGCGCCGCCGGAACACAAAATGCGGCAGGCACCAATAGCCCGTGCGGTCCGGAGGTCTACTCCGCGGCCGAGCAGAGGTATGTGGGTGTGCCCTGCACCGCGCCAGCACCCAAGGCCGAAGCCGGCAAGACCGCGTCCTGCGGCACGGAAGTCTATTCCGTGGCGGAGCAAAGGTACGTCGGCGTTCCCTGCCCGCACTGATATCCGAGCCGCCCGCTTCAAATCCGGACGCGCTCTAGAAACAGAACGTTTTGCCTTCTGTTTCCCAAAACCAGGTGACGACGTTCTGGTCCCACCCGCCCAGCGGGTGGGACACTTATTTTGGAGAACCGGAAAAAGAACGTCGCTGTCAGATGATCTCCATGTAGCGGTCGAGCTCCCATTCCGTGATGGCCTTGCGGAACTCGCGCTCCTCCCATTCCCGCGTTGCTGAATAGTGATCGACGAAGACATCGCCGAACAAATCGCGTGCGGCCTTCGAGCCCTTCAGCCGGGCGGCCGCCTCCATCAGCGTGCGCGGTAGCTGCGTCTTGGCCGGATGCTTCTTCTCATAGCTGTTGCCCGCCACCGGCTCGCCCGGATCGATCTTGTTCTCGATGCCCAGCAGGCCCGAACCGACCGCGGCGGCGAGCGCGAGGTACGGATTCGCGTCAGCGGCGGCGATGCGATACTCGACGCGGGTCGATTTCGCCGAGGCCGGAATGACGCGCAGCGCGCAGGTGCGGTTCTCGACGCCCCAGGCCGAGACGGTCGGCGCCCAGAAGCCGGGGATCAGCCGGCGATAGGCGTTCACCGTCGAGGCCACCATGCCCAGCAGCTCCGGCATCAGCGCCTGCTGGCCGCCGACGAAGTGGCGGAAGGTCGTGCTCATGCGATGCGGCGCCTTCTCGTCGAAGAACACTGGCTTGCCGTCCTTCCACAACGACATGTGCATGTGGCCGCCGCAGCCGGGCCAGTCCTTCGACCACTTGGCCATGAAGGTGGCGAGCCAGTCGCGCTTCTGCGCCAGCACCTTGGTGAAGAGCTTGAACAGGGCGGCGCGGTCGGCCGCCTCCAGCCCCTCGGCGACACGCAACGCGGCCTCGAGCACGCCGGCGCCGGTCTCGGTGTGCAGGCCCTCGATGCCCATGTCCATGGTCTCGCACATCGCGAGCAGGTCCTTGTACCAGTCGCTCATCACCGAGTTGCGCAGCACGGAGTAGCCGAAGAAGCCGGGCGTGATGGGCTTGAGGTTCCTGTAGCCCTTCTCGCGGATCGAATGGGCGGTCTCGGCAAAGACGAAGAACTCGTACTCGAAGCCGACCTTGACCTCGTAGCCGAGCCCCTTTGCCCGCTCGATCACCCGCCGCAGCACGGCGCGCGGACAGAGCGCCTCGGCCGGGCCGGTGAACTCGCACAGGAACAGGAGATTGCCCGGTTCGGTCGCGATCTCGCGGCAGGTCTGCGGCAGGATGCGGACGATCGCGTCGGGATAGGCCGTGTGCCAGCCGGTGTAGGTGACGTTGTCGTAGAGCTGGTCGTTGCTGTCCCAGCCCAGCACCACGTCGCAGAATCCCATGCCACCCTCGAGGGCCGACGCGAACTTGTCGATGTGGAGGTACTTTCCGCGCAATACCCCGTCGAGGTCGTGGACCCCCACCTTGACGTGGCTGAGGCCGCGCTGCTTGACGATCTCCAGTGCATCAGCGGCCGTCCTGACCTGGCGCGGTTCCATTGCCTCTCCCCTTCTCGCGGGCCGCAGACTACCGGGCGGCGGACCACCGAAGCCAGAGGACAACGCACTCGCATTGCAATTCGCCTGCTACCCCGCCTAAGTTTCCGTGTGGCTGCAACGGCTCCCTCCACCCGTGCCCGTGTTTACGCCGTCTTTCGCTCGTCCGACTTCGGGCATGCCGGGCGGCAATGGCGCGCCTTCCATTTGATCGTCCTGTCGGCGGGCTTGCTCGCGGTCGCCCTGTCGTCCGTCGACGGCCTGCCGCCGCTTGTCGATCGGGCCCTCACGACCGTCGTCGAAGCGGTCGCGATCGTGTTCTTCGTCGAGTACGTCATCCGGCTATGGACGGCGCCCGAATCGGCCCGCTTCGCCGGCCTGCCCGAGGGCACGGCACGCCTGCGCTGGGCCCTTTCCGGCAACGGCCTGATCGGCCTGCTGGCGGTGGTGCCGATCGTCGCGGTCAGCTCCGGGACCATCCACCCCGATAGCGACGCCGTGCCGATCTTCTGCGTGCTGTGGATCCTGAAGCTCAGCGTCCACGCCCCGGCGATGAACACGGTCGCCCGGGTCATCGCCAACGAGCGCGCCTCGCTCGCCAGCGTGCTGATCATCTTCATCATGGTGCTGGTCACCGCCGCCACCCTGACCCACCTGCTGGAACGCCATGAGCAGCCGCAGCTGTTCGGCAGCATTCCCGATGCTTTGTGGTGGGCGGTGGTGACACTGACGACCACAGGCTACGGCGACGTCGTGCCCCACACGGTCGGAGGCAAGATGATCGGCTCGGTCGTGATGGTGAGCGGCATCCTGGTGCTGGCGCTGATGACCGGTATCCTGGCGACCGGCTTTGCCGAGGAGGAGCGCCGGCGCGAGTATCTGCGCGTGTGGGACCAGGTCACCCGCGTGCCGCTGTTCACCCAGCTCGGCACCGTCACGCTGTCGGAGATCGTGAGCAAGCTGCGCGTGCGCCACTATCCGGCACGCATCGTCGTCGTGCGGCGCGACGAGCCGGGCGATTCCATGTTCTTCATCTCCGAGGGACAGGTCGAGGTGCGGCTGCCGCGCGGTGCGGTCACCCTGGACCAGGGCGGGTTCTTCGGCGAGATGGCTCTGCTCGACCGCCTGCCGCGCAGCGCCACGGTCATCACCTCGCAGCCGACCACCCTGCTGGTGCTCTATGCCAGCGACTTCTACGAGATCGCGGCCAACATCCCGTCCCTGGTCGAGGCGGTCGAGAACGAGGCGCGACGCCGGCGGGCCGAGAACCAGGGCAAGCCGCTGGCAACCGAGGCCTCCTGAGGAGAGGCGGCGCTGAGCGCCATTGGCCAGCCCCCGGCCATCGGCTATATCGCAGGCCGCTGAAAGGCCTTTCATCATGTCTCTCATTACGCCTGTCATCCTGGTCGGCGGTTCCGGCAAACGCCTGTGGCCCTTGTCGCGCGAGAGCATGCCCAAGCAGTTCGTGCCGCTGCTCGGCAAGCAGTCGACGTTCCAGCAAACCCTGTTGCGCGTGACCGACCGCAGCCTGTTTGCACGGCCCGTGATCGCCACCAACGAATCCTACCGCTTCATGGCCGAGGGCCAGGCGCGCGAGATCGGCATGGAGATCGACATCCTGGTCGAGCCGTCGCGGCGCGATTCGGGGCCGGCAATGGCCGCCGCTGCGGCCTACTGCCAAAGCCTGGGTGCGGAAGCGGTCCTCGCGCTGGCCTCCGATCACCTCGTGATCGGCGCCGAGGAGTTCCGCGGCGGTTGCCGCGAGGGCCTCGTCGCCGTGCAACAAGGCGGGATCGTCACCTTCGGCATCCCACCGACCGAGCCCAAGACCGACTACGGCTATATCCGGCCCGGCAGCGAGCAGATCGGCGGCGTGCAGAAGGTGGCGGCGTTCGTCGAAAAGCCCGATGCGAAGACGGCGCTGCGCTACATCGCCGAAGGGCTGCTGTGGAACAGCGGCAACTTCCTGTTTCCGCCCGCCCTGCTGCTGTCGGAGATGACGAAGTTCGAGCCGGCGATGGCCGAGGCTGCGCGGGAGGCCGTGGCCAAGGCCAAGAAGACCGGCTCGACCGTGTTCCTCGATGCCGATTCCTTCGCCAGGGCACCGGCCAAGTCGATCGACTACGCGGTCATGGAGCGCACGGACAAATGCTGGGTGGTGCCGGCCAAGTTCCGCTGGTCCGATCTCGGCACCTGGGATGCGCTGCTCGATGTCGGCAATGCCGATTCGGCCGGCAACGTCACCGAAGGTCCGGTCGAGATCGACCATGTGCGCAATTCCTATGTCCGCTCCGACGGGCCGCTGACCGCAGTGATCGGCGTCGAGGACGTGGTGGTGGTGGCGATGAACGACGCCATGCTGGTCGGCCATCGCAACAACCTGCCGCGGCTGAAAGACGTCGTGCAGCGCATGACGGAGGGCAAGCATCGCGCGGCCACCGAGCACGTGGTGATGCACCGGCCCTGGGGCAGCTACCAGGACATCGACCGCGGCGAGCGGTTCCGGGCCAAGCGGCTCACCGTCAACCCGAAGGGCAAGCTCAGCCTGCAGAGCCACAATCGCCGCGCCGAGCACTGGGTGGTCGTCAAGGGCACCGCCGAGGTGACGCTCGACGGCAAGATCATGACCCTGCACGAGAACGAATCGGTCTACATCCCGATCGGCGGCATCCATCGCCTGGCCAATCCCGGCAGCGAGCCGCTCGAGGTCGTCGAGGTGCAGACCGGCGACTATCTCGAGGAGGACGACATCGTCCGCTACGAGGATATCTACGCGAGGGTGTGATGACCGGCTTCGGCGCCCATCACGAATGGGGCAGGCTTCGCGAAGTCGTCATCGGCATTTCCCCGGCCGAGGACTTCGTCGTCTTCCATGAAGACTCGATGCGCTGGCAGGTGCCGCCGGAGGACGAATTCAGCCGCGAGCATGCCGGCCGCCGCCTGATCGAGATCGATCCCGACTGGGCGAACCGCATGGAGCGGCAAGCCGATTCGCTGGCCGAACTGGTCGCCCGCGAGGGTGTCACGGTCCACCGGCCCCAGCGTCTCGCGGGGATCGAGCGGACCTTCCTCGCGCCCAACGGCGAAGGCATGCAGCTCTTCCCGCGCGATGCCATGATCGTGGTCGGGGAGCACGTGATCGACAGCTCGCTGCGGCTGATCTGCCGGCAGCGCGAGCGCTATGGGTTGCGGCCGCACATCCAGCGCCTGGCCATGCACGGCGCGCGCTGGTCGAGCGTGCCGCTCGGCTCGCCGGGCTGCGTCGATGGACCGTTCCTCGAAGGCGGCGACGTGCTGCTGAACGGCACCGAGGTCTATGTCGGCATGTCCGGCTGCGCCTCCGACATGGCCGGCATCGACTGGCTGCAGGCGCTGCTTGGCGCGCGCTATCGCGTGATCCCGGTGGCGTTGCGCTCGAACGTCCTGCACCTCGATTGCGCGCTCGGGCTGGTGAAGCCCGGCCTGGTGGTGTGGTGCCCCGAGAAGCTGATCGACGGCCTGCCCCGGACCTTGCGCGAATGGGACACGATCGCAGTCTCCAGGGACGAGGCGAACAAGCTTGCGACCAACGGCCTGGTCCTCGAGGAGGGCCGCATGATCGTCGATGCCGACAACGGCCGCGTGATCGAGGAGCTGCGCCAGCGCAAGGTCGACGTCATCCCCCTGCCCTTCGACGGCCCGATCCGCGTCGGCGGCGGTCTGCGCTGCGCCCATCACCCGCTGTGGCGCGAGAGCGTGCTGGCCTGATCGGGCGCCATGATCGACCTCAACGCCGTCCGCATCTTCGTCAAGGTCGTCGAGGCCGAGGGCTTCTCGGGCGCGAGTCGGGCGCTCGGCATGCCCAAGTCGACGATCAGCCGCAAGGTGCAGGAATTGGAAGCCGTGCTCGGCCAGAGGCTCGCGCATCGCAACACGCGCGGCCTCGCCCTCACCGAGGCCGGACAAAGGCTCTACGCCCGCTGCCGCGACGCCGCCGAGGATCTGGCCGTGGCGGTCGAGGAGGCACGCTCGGCACCGGCCGGGCTTACCGGGCTGCTCCGGATCACGGCGCCTGTCGGGATCGGCCAGACCAAGGTCCAACCGACCCTCGTGCGGTTCCTGGCACGTCATCCGAAGGTGCGCGCCGAACTCGCGCTCAGCGATGAGCGGGTGAACGTGGTGAGGAGCGGCTTCGACGTCGCACTGCGCATGGGCGAACTCGACGATTCGGGCCTCAAGGTGCGACGCGTCGCGATGTTCGAGCGGATCCTGTGCGCGAGCCCCGGCTACGTTGCCGAGCATGGATTGCCGGCCGGTCCCGACGATCTCAAGCGCCATGCCTGTATCGTCATCAGGGCCGAGCAGGCAACGTGGGAACTGGAAGGGCCCGGCGGACGCCGGCGCGTGCCGATTTCGTGGCGGCTGTGCACGAACAATATCGCGGCCGTCCGCGCCGCCGCCCTCGACGGCGCCGGCATCGCTGAAATGCCGCTCCATCTCGTCAGCGAAGACGTCGCAGCCGGCCGGCTGGTCCACGTCCTAAAGGAATGGCCGCCGTTCGCCACGGCGCTCTCGGCGCTGTTCCCATCCGGCGCGAGGATCGCGCCCGTGGCAAAGGCATTCGTCGATTTCCTCACGACGGAGCTGCGCACTGTGCCCGCAGCGCCGCCGCCCGGATCGGCTCAGACCGGAACGATCTTGCAGAAGAACGGCATCGGCGAGGTGACGCCCCGCCGGGCGTAGCAGGCCTCCATCACCTCCCTGAAGCCAGGATCGTGGAGGGTGCCCACCAGGAAGTGCTTGATCGAATCGCAGTGCGCGTAGTTCACCAGCAGGATCGGCTGTTCCTCGTCGAGCGCGACCATCGGAAAGGAAGAGCGGATTTCCGCGACTTCCAGGAACCACGGCAGCGCGTCCTGCCACGCCTTCCAGAGGACATCGAGGTTGCCCGGGCTCGGAAACAGATTGAAGAACTGGATGACGTTCGGATCGCGCGAGACGCTTGCGTAGCGCATCGTGTTCTTGAAGGCGCCGGCGGTCGTCTCCGTCGCGTGAGCGGCGAGCTTGTCGAAGCCGCCGCCACGTCTCTTCCAGGCGGCGACCGCATCCTGGGCCTGCGCCGGCCGCTCGAACTCGACGAGCAGCACCCAATCGGCATGAGGATTTGAGAGCACGAGCGACGAGACCATCCCAGCCGCGGCCTTCGTCTCCTTGCGGGAAAGAGCGGCCTCGAGCAGACCCTTGCAGACGGGCTGGTCGAACGGCATCGCGCCGCCCAGCTCGTCGGGGCCGACGTGGCGATAGGCGGTGATGTCGAGGAGACCCAGCTCGCTGGCACTTGCGCGCAGGCCCCTGGCGAACTCGCGGATGTCCGGCAGACAAGCCATGGGCGCCGCAGCCTTGAGGGTGATGACGGCGAAGCCGCACGAAACCGGATCGGTCCTGATCGCCTCCGTGAGAGTCTCGGCGCCGGGATGGTAGAGCGCGGGGTAAGGGAACTTGGTGAAGTCGAATGCCATCGCTGTTCTCCTCTCGAAGGTCCGTTGCAACCGGCGAGAGTTCGCGATGTTTCCTGCGATGCACCCACGCGGCCGATGGGGCCGGACGGTGAGCGAAGATCGGATGCCGAAGAAGATCGCGGTCTGGAACAGCGCTGTTCCAGCAACGGTTCGGATCTGGACGTGACGTCATTCTCATCGGATCGCGCTGCGGCGCGCTGCTGATGATGAGATGCGCGGCAAGCGCGCGGTCCGATGAGTGTGATGAAAGCCGGAAAGGCTGTGGATAAGCCTTCGCTGCACAGTCTCACCTTGGCCATTGGACCTGTCTTCGCCGACGAATTGCGCGCCAGTTTTGCGAAGCCATTGCCCATAATAGGCGGGCAAAGACGCGTGGGCTTAAAATCCAGGTCCTTCGAATTGCCTACCGGGAGCTCACCATGTCCGACGATTCCTCCACCGTCTTTCGCCACGCCGACGGCCGCTTGATGCGCCGGAGATCCGCAGCGTGCCCGATCTCGCCGGCGACCGCTGCCGTCACCAATGCCATCCTGAACGGCGACGTGACGCCACACGAAGGCGCGGCCGCTGCGCGCGTGATCGAAGCGCACGGCAGCATATCGAGCTGGTCGAGCTCGAGCGACGCATGACGGCGCTCGAGGAGGAAGACGCGCGTCTGCGAGGCGAGGAAGAGTGATAACACCGTTTTTGAGCCGTTTAAGACCCGTTTTCCGCCGTTTATCGCAGAGGGCGACCCGCCAAAAGTGCCGTCCTGGCTGGCTTTTTGCGCATCGGCCTTCGCGAACGCCGATAATAAACGGTCGAAACGGACGGGTGCTAGGTGCCCTTCTTCGGCGTGCGGTCGAACACGACCGGCTTGGGCGGCGACAGCGCCTTGCGGATGTGAACCCAGAGGCTGCGCGTCACCATCGCCAGCTGCCCGCCGACGAAGCGCAGCAGGACGACGGCGAAGCGGGCGGGCGGCATCTCGCCGTGGCGGATGAAGTTGTGGCCGGCGCGCAGGAACGTCGTGGCGCAGAAGATCACCCAGGCGACCGTCACGACGAACGCCGTCAGCAGGCCTGCGATCAGCGCCGGATCGAGCAGGCCCGCCAGAATGCCGGACACCACGCCGACCAGCAGCACCGGCTGGTTCAGCGCCATGCAGAGATGCAGCAGGGCGGCGCCCTTGGCGGCGGGACCGATGTCGGGGCTCTTCAGGATCACCGGGAACATGCGCAGGCCCACGTGACGGAAGCCGTCCTGCCAGCGCTGCTGCTGGCGCAGCCAGGTCTGGGTGTCGGCCGGCAGCTCGCCCGGCACGGCGACGCTGGTGAGGAACACCGCGCGCCATCCCTTCACCCAGCCGCGATAGGTGAGGTCGAGATCCTCGGTGACCGTGTCGCCTTTCCAGCCGCCGCCCGCCTCGACCGCGGCGCGCTGCCAGATGCCGCAGGTGCCGTTGAACGACAACGGATGGCCGGCCCAGAAGCGCGTCGCCTGCTCGATGCCGAGATGGGCGTCGAGCGTCACCATCTGCATCTCGGTGAGCGCGTTCTCGTGCGGATTGAGGAAGTCGAAGCGCGCCTGCACGAATGCCGCCTTCGGCTCGGCCTGGAACACGGCCATGCAGCGGCGCAGGAAGTTGCGCGGCGGCACGTAGTCGACGTCGAAGATCGCGAAGTAGTCGTACGGCGTCTGCTGCATCGCCTCGTGCAGGGCGCCGCCCTTGTAGCCCGAGCGGTCGGTGCGCTGCAGCGCCACCACGTCGAAGCCCTTGGCCCTGAGCTCCGCGGTCACCGCACGCGCGATCTCGGCCGTCTCGTCGGTGCTGTCGTCGAGGATCTGGATGTGCAGCCTGTCGCGCGGCCAGTCGAGCCGGGCCGCCGCCTCGACGCCGCGGCGCACGACCGGTCCTTCGTTGAAGGACGGAATCTGCACCACGACGTGCGGCAGCTGGTCATCGGGCGGCAGGGGCGTGGCGAGCAGCGCCCGCTCGCGGGCGAGGCCGGCCCGCTTCAAGCGATGATGCAGCAGCACCATGTACAGCAGGCTGCCGATGAAGGCGGCCAGCAGCACGCAGCAGACGCCGAATGCGCCAGCGAGGATTGGGGCGAGGATCGAAGCAAGGACGGTCACGTCAGGTGCCGGTCTTCATGTTCCCGTCTTGGGCGTGCGGTTGAACTCGGTCTTCCTGCCGAACGCCGCGCCGATGATGGCGCCGGCATTGGCCAGCGCAAGATACACGATCAGGGCCGGCACGCTCGCTGCGGTGGCGAGGTATTGGACGAAGTTGCCGCGCCGCATCTTGCGGTAGGCCCCCCAGGTCATGCCGAACAGCACGCCCAGCATGCCGACCAGCCACAGCCACAGCAGGAAGCGAAACAGGCCCAGCAGATGGCCATGGCCGACGATGGATACGATCAGCGCGACCGCGCCGACGGCCAGGGCCGGGAAGATCAGCTGCTGGGCCAGCGCCACCGTGGTCATGAGCTTGGCCTCGTCGCTCCAGTTGGCCGCCCAGATCTGCGGCAGGAGCTTGCGCGCCACCTGAACGAAGCCCTTCGACCAGCGGCTCTGCTGGGCGCTGAAATCCCCCAGCCGCTGCGGCAGCTCGCCCACCACGTGCGGCTCCATCGTGAACACGCCGGTCCAGCCATCGAGGTGCGTGCGCAGCACCAGGTCGAGGTCCTCCGACAGCGTATCGTGCGACCAGCCGCCGGCCTGTTCCACCGCCGCGCGGCGCCAGATCCCGCCGGTGCCGTTGAACTGGAACGGCAGGCCGCGACGCGCGCGCACGTCCTGCTCGACGGCGAAATGCGCATCCTGCATCAGGCGCTGCGCGCGGGTCAGCCAGTTGCGATCGCCGTTGCCCCATTCGATGCGCGTCTGCACGAAGGCGGCGCGCGGATTGGCCAGCATCACCGCCATCGCCCGGCGCAGCCAGTCCGATGGCGCCACGAAGTCGGCATCGAACACCGCGACGAACGGTGCGTCGTTGAGCGCCAGACCCGCCGCGAGGGCGCCGGCCTTGAAGCCGCTGCGGTCGGTGCGCCGGACGTGCCCGGCGTCGATCCCCTGCTTGCGCAGCCGCGCGACGGCATGGACGGCGATGTCGGAGGTGAGGTCGGTGCTGTCGTCGAGCAGCTGGATGGTGAGCCGGTCGCGCGGCCAGTCGAGACCGCCGGCCGATTCGAGCGCGCGCTCGACCACCAGCGGCTCGTTGTAGACCGGGATCTGCACCAGCACGCGCGGCAGGTCGGCATCGGCCGGCGGTGCCGGCTCCGCCTCGGCCGGGGCCAGCCTGGCGAGCCACCAGATCAGCCAGAAATAGTAGGCCGCGAGCGCGAACTGCGCGACGAGGCACAGACCCGCGATGAGGTCGATCAGCCAGAGCAGCATGTTCCCCGCCGCTCAGTGGTAGTGGATGGGCACTTCGAAGCAGCGGCCATCCTCGATGTGGAGGCGCCGCGAGGCCACGTCGAAGATGCGCTCGTCGTGGGTCGACAGGACGACCGCGCACTTGGCGCGCATGGCGAGATCCTTGAGCTGGTCGACGACGATGCGGCCGGACACGCGATCGAGCGCCGAGGTGGGCTCGTCGGCGATGATCAGGTCGGGCAGGCCGATCAGCACGCGGGCGATCGCCACGCGCTGCTGCTGGCCGCCGCTCAGCTCGTCGGGCCAGGCATCGCCCTTGTCGCCGAGGCCGAGCATGGTGAGCAGATGGCGGGCGCGCGGCTCGTCCCAGTTGGGATCGGCGAGCGGCGTCGTCGACACGCCGGCGATCACGTTCTGCAGCGCCGTGAGCGACGACAGCAGGTTGCGCTTCTGGAACAGGAAGCGGATGCGGTTGCGCAGGGCGTCGAGCTCGGCGCCGGCGAGGCCCGCAGTGTCGGAGCCGAGCAGCTGCAGCTTCCCCTCGGAGGGCCTGCGCATGGTGCCGAGGATGGTGAGCAGCGTCGTCTTGCCCGAGCCCGACGGCCCGGTGACGATCACCAGCTCGCCCTCGCGCACCTGCATGTTGATGTCGAACAGCACGTCCACCCGCTGCGGCCCGTCGCCGTAGTGGTGATGGATGTCGACCGCCTCGACCACGGCGGGACCCAGCTTGTCGGTCTCGGCCATGTCACTCGAACAGCATGATCGGGTCGACCTTCCACAGTCGACGGATGGCGAAGACGCTCGACACGGCGGTCATGACCAGCGAGGCGATCAGCGACACCACCATCTCGCGCAGGCCCATGGCCATGCCGAGATGGATCGTCGCCTCGGCGGCGCCGTAGACCAGGCGCGCGAGCGTGAACGCGACGAGGTAGGCCGGCGTGATGATCGCCGCGCCGATCTGGCCGACCATGCACAGGAAGAACCACCAGTCGTAGCCGAGGCTCTTCAGGATGGCGTACTCGGGCAGGTAGAAGCGGATGATCTGGTACTGGGCATAGTAGATGAACACCATGCCGATCATCAGGCCCATGACGAAACCCAGGTCGGTGATGTAGCCGACCGGCGTCTCGCGCGCCCAGTACTCCTTCTCGCGCGCCTCGAACTCGCTGCGCGTGATGACCTCGCCGCGGCCGCTCAGCGCCTTGTTGAGCTGGGCGCGCACGGCCGTCCGGTCGACGCCCGGCACCAGCTGGATGCTGATGAAGGCCGGCCGGTCGGCAAACCAGGGGCCGAACACCTCGGTCATGGTGTTCTCCGACATCACGACGGCGCCGTCGTTCACCACGTTGGGACCGATCTTCACGTTGCCGACCACGAACATCTCGGGCAGCAGCTGGCGCATGTTGGGCGGCCCCAGCACCGGCACCTCCTCGCCGCGGTCGGCGACCTCGGCCAGGTCGCCGAAGTAGGGCCGCGAATCGCGGTCGAACAAAATGCGCCGCACCTCGCGCAGCTTGTAGAGGTTCTCCTTCAGGCCCGGCACGTCGATCGCCGGCCGCTCGACGTCGATTGCATACCAGGCGATCTGGCGGGCTGCCTTCATGCCGGCATGGCTCATCGACATGATGCCGAACCAGAACGGCGCGGTGCTGGCGACGGCCGGGTTGGTGTCGACGATGTCGGTCATCGCCGCCGGCACCTCGGCGTGGAGCTGCAGCGACTTGAAGCCGGGCGGCACCAGCACGAGGTCGCCGACCACCGCGCGATGGATGCGCACGCCCGAGTCGTAGACCGCGCGCTCGATGCCGAGCTGGGCGAAGATCACCAGCAGGCTCGCCGTCACGCCGGCCAGCGACAGGAGCGTGCTGGTGCGCTGGCGGCGCAGCTGCTGGGAGCCGAGCGGCATCGCCGCCGCGGTCTTGGCCGCAGCATTCAGGCGCGCCAGCGAAAACCGCGGCCACCACCGCCGCGGTTGCGCCGATGCGGCCGCGGGAAGGGTAAGGGCCATTACAGGAAGGTGACGCGAGTCTCGCGACCCAGCACCTGCGGCATGCCGGTCGGATCGTCGAGCTTGATCTCGACCTGGACGACGCGGGCGTCGGTCGACGAGCCGCCGTCGGGCTCGATGCGCTGCATGCGCTTCACGGTCGGCGCGATGCGCGAGATCGTGCCGCGATAGGCCGTCGTGCTGCCGCGGAACGTCACCTCGACCTTGCCGCCGGTGACGACGCGCCCGAGATGCAGCTCGTCGACGTCGGCCAGCACGCGCAGCTGGCTCAGGTCGACGATCTTGACGATGCCGTTCGGCGACACGCGCTCGCCCTGGCGGCTGTAGATCTGGACCACCACGCCGTCGAGCGGCGAGCGGACCAGCGCCTGCTCGCGACTGATGCGCGCCTGGTCGAGCTTGGCCGAGGTGATGCTGATGTCGATGTCGGTCTGGGCGAGGTCGTTGGCCAACGTCTCCTTCATGACGCGGAGCTTGGCCTGTTCGCGCTCGAGGCTCTGCTGGGAGATGCTCTGCTCCAGCTGCTTCTGGTCCGGCGGCTTGCCGGAGCGGGTCATTTCGAGGGTCTTGAGCTTCAGCTCCTCGGCCGCCGAATTCACGACGACCTCCTGCATGGCGATCTCGGCGAGGCGATAGCCGTTCACCATCGCCTCGCGCTGGCGCTTGGCCTTCTGCAGCTCGGCCTCGGTGGTGCGGACCGTGACGTCGGCCTTGGAGTAGTTGGACAGGACGGCAACGACCTCGTCCTTCTTCACCTTCTGGCCGTCGACCACGCGCAGTTCCTGGATCACGCCGCCGCTCGCCGGGTCACCGGCGATCACCGCTGTGCCGGCGGGTGCGTCGGTATAGCCGCGCGAGATCAGCGGCCCGACCGGACGGATACCGTCCTGGGCGCTCGAGGTCTGACGGCTGGGCGCAATCCACAGCGCCAGCGCCGCGACGACGAACAGCGCCGCCACGCCCGTTGCACCCCATCTGAATTTCTCACGTCGCGCCATGCGAAGTTTGTTCCAGTCCACACCCAGAGTAGCGTCGAATTTCCCTAGAACGATGTCGCGGGGACGACCGTGCCACGCGCAACACCTATGATCGAGAAGGTCCTGTAGAGGGCTGAGACGACCTTATTGTACTCGTAAAGTGGCGCATTCGTGACGTAGATCACGTCGTGCGCCTGCATGCCAAATTGCTGCGCGACGAAGATGGACACCGGCTGGTTGAGGTCCAGCCGGAAAACGCGGGCGCGCGCGCCAGGGTTGTTCTGCAAGTCCCCCATCCGGAAAACGAAAACGCCGGTCTTGTTCGCCCGCTCGTCGGTCAATCCGCCGACGGAGCCCAGCGCCTCGAGCAGGTTCAGGTTGGGCTTGGTCATCTCGACATTGCCGGCCTTCGTCACCGCGCCCAATACCGTGTAGGTCCGCGCATTGGGCCGCACCACGATCTCGTCGTTCTTCTCGATCGGGATATCGGCACCGTTCAGCAGATCGGACCATTGCGCGGTCAGGATGACCTGACCGTGCCGGCGCACCACGACTTCGACCTGATTGGCCTGGGATCCGCCCTGCATCGACGAGGAGTAGACGCCGCCGGCATGGTTGATGGCGTCGACCACCGAACGCACATTGTCGAGGATCGAGATGCGGCCGGGATTCTTGACCTCGCCCGAGACCATCACGGTATGGCTGCGGTCGGCGACGAACTCGGCGATGACCTGCGGATCCTGGGCCTTGCCCTTGAGCCGTTCGGCGATGCGCTGCTCGATCTGCGTCAGGTCGAGGCCGGCGACCGGGACCGTGCCGACATAGGGCACGTTGATCGTGCCGTCATCGGTCACGCGCTGGGTGCCGAGGTCCGCGCCCGGGCGCTGAATGGTCGGGAAGATGCTGCCTTCATACGGCTCGAAGATGCGCACTCTGAGGACGTCGCCCGGCGCCACCACGATCCGGGCGCCCGCCGACAGATTGCTGGTGACCGAAGGGCGATCGATGCTGGCCGCCGGCCGGAAAGCGACGACGCTGGTCGGCGTGAGGTCGATGACGTCGAACGGCAGGGCTTCGGTGCTGCCGCTCTGGGCACCGCCCATCCAAGGTCCGTCGCCGGGCACGATCTGGCAGCCGGCAAGGCCGAATGTCAGCCCAAGAACAACCACGACGGGTCGCGCGACAGGGCAAAGCCAGCTCCAGATTGTCAAATCGCGATCTCCGTCCGGGGCGCCGGCATCCCTGCCCCATCCCCCGAGTCCCTTGGTCTTGCCTCAGCCGCCTCGTAATTAACCTGCAGAACCGTGCCGGTGCAAGAGATTGGAGGGGTCTGTTGAGGTGGATTGAAGCCTCTCTCGGGCCGCTTCGACAGTGTCGGCGACGTCGAGGAGCTGCGAGAATCCCGAGACTTCGAGGCAGTCCGCGGCGGACCCCGAGAAGCGGCAGAACACCACCTCGGCGCTCTGCTCCCTCGCCCCGTGCAGCACCGTGGCAAGGGCACGCACCCCGGCTGCACTCATATAGGTGACGGCGCTGCCGTCGACGATCAGCTTGGCGCTCGGATGGAGGGCCCCCAACAGCTCCTTCTCGATGCCCGAGGCGGTGGCGGAGTCCATGCGCTCCGGCAGCTGAAACATCTCGATGTCCCCACTCGGTTCTACCGCGTTCATACGGAAGTCTCCCGCCGGCCATCCCCTCGTCCCCGCTGGCGCCAGCCGCCGCCCAGGTCGGTCCCGCGCCAGTCGATGCGGCGGCCGCTCAGCGCCCGCACCATGAGCACGGGCACCAGAGCCTCACGCACCAGGGCTGCGGCAGCGGCCCGCGGCGAGAACGAGAGGCCGCGGCCGGACATGAACCACGCTTCAGCGGCGAGCCAGAGAATGGTGTGGATAACAAGGCCGAGCAGCAGGACCCGCCCCCCGAAGCCGCATATCCACAGCGCTGCAATGCCGGCCGCGCCGCTCAGCAGCCAGCCGACGGCCGGCTCCCACAGCACCAGCGGCCAGACCGGCAGGTTCAACCGCGTCTGCGCCCAACGGACCTGACGCGCCCATACGGTCGGCCAGTCGCGCCGGCCAAGCGGCAGGCGCGGCATCACCGCGCCCAGCCGGGTCTCGAGCCCGAGCTCGCGCACCGACCGCGTCACCGAGTAATCGTCCGCGATCCAGCGGTTGAAGCCGCGCCAGTTACCGATGCGCTGCAGTGTATCGTTCGTCATGAGGGTGACGCCGCCCGAGGCGACGGTCAGGCCCAGTCGATCGGCCGCGAACAGAAAGCGTGCCTGGTGTCCGTCGATATAGGCGCGCTCGATTTCCGCGGCGAAGGTCTCGGGCGCCTCGGCGGCCTTCAGGGCCAGCACCAGCCCGACCTCGGGCGAGAGCGCGGCGGCGGCACGGCCCAGCACGTCGGCATCGAGGGCAATGCCCGCGTCGCACAGCGCGACAACCGGGCGCGTCGCGGCCTCGAGGCCCTTGCGCACGTTGTTCATCTTCGGATTGAAGGTCGTGTCCTCGCCGATCAGGATCGGCGCGTCGGGCCACAGGGCGAGCGTCGCGGCGAGCGCGCCATCCGACTTGCCGGCAATGCAGATCAGGATCTCCGCGCCCTGCTCGGCCAGGGTGCGCAGCGCGCCGACATAGGCCGGCGAGGCGTCGGCCGCGCCGCGCAGCGGCGCCACGACGCTGAAGTCCGCCGGCCGGTGGCGCACGGCGCCCTCAGGTCCCGGCGTGCGCGCCAGGGCGGCGCTCGCCCACTGCACGGCGGTACCTAGCGCCCACCATCCGGCGCCGACCCACACCAGGAGCGTGGCCGCCACGACCCATCACCTGCCCGCGGAGAACCGATGGACGTCGTCCTTCTCCACCAGCAGCGCGCGGTGATAGTTGCGGATGACCTCGCTCGGATCGCCCTGCTCGCGGATGCAGCCGTCCTCGATCCAGATCGCGCGCGTGCACAGGCGGCGGACCTCGGCCATCGAATGCGACACGAACAGCAGCGTGCCGGTCTTGCGGAAACTGTCGATCCAATCGAGGCACTTCCTCTGGAAGGCCGCGTCGCCCACCGCCAGCGCCTCGTCGACCACCAGTATCTCGGCCTCAACGTGGGCGCAGATCGAGAAGGCGAGCCGGGTGCGCATGCCCATCGAGTAGTGCTTGACCGGCTGATCCATGTAGTCGCCGATGCCGGCGAACTCGGCGATCGAGGCGAATTTGCGCTGCACTTCGGAGCGCTTCAGCCCGAGCACGGCGCCGCCGATCATCACGTTCTCGCGGCCCGACAGCTCGAGGTCGAAGGTCGAGCCCAGCGCCAGCACAGGCGCGATGCGGCCGGTCACGCGCAATTCGCCGTGGCTCGGCAGGGTCATGCCGCAGATCACCTGCAGCAGAGTGGACTTGCCGCAGCCGTTGCGGCCAAGGAAGCCGATGCTCTCGCCGCGCTGGATCGCGAGGTTGATGTCGCGCAGCACCGGGAACGGCTTGAAGTACGGCTTCGACGTCGCCCAGCCGAACGCGACCTGCTTCAGCCAGTCGTTCCGCCGGGCGTAGAGCTGGTAGGCCTTTCCGAGGTGCTTGGCTTCGACGACGAGGTCAGAGGACGTCGACGATGACATTCCGATACCTGTCGAAGAACCAGTAGCCGAAGTAGAAAGTGAAGACGGAGGTGAAGAGAGTCCAGGCATAGACCTGCCAACTGGGAAGTTTTCCGACGAGCATGATATCGCGCATCACGTCGACATAGCCGGTGAGCGCGTTGATGTAGATCAGGGTGTCGCCCGGCCAGCCGAAGATCGACTGGTGGTAAAATACCGGCGTCGCGAACATGAACAACGGCACGATGTTGATCATGAGATAGCCGGCGTCGCGGGTGAATGCACCGATCGCGCACAGAAACCACGACATGCCGATCAGGAAGCCGATGAACGGGATCATGATCAGCGGCAGCAACAGCATGGTCCAGGGCAGGCTGCCGGTGGCGAGCAACTGGAAGACGATCAGGACGCCCAGCGAGATCACCGTGTAGAGGGTCGCCCGCAGCGTCGAGATCACCGCGAGCATGTCGCTGGGAAAGATCGTCTGCTTGATGAAGTGGACGTACTCGTGCAGCAGCATCGGCGCGCGGAACGCCATCTCCGACCAGAAATTGAACACGATGATGCCGCTCAGGATGAACAGCGCGTAGCTCAAGTTCTGGTTGCCGGTCACGATGTACTGCGGCGGCAGATCGAGCCGGCCGGAAAACGCGATGGTGTAGACCGCGATCGCCAGCAATGGCGCCACGATCGCCCAGACCCAGCCGGCGATCGAGCCCTTGAAGCGCTCCGCGACCTCGCGGCGAAGGATCGCCTGGATCAGGTCGCGATGGTGCCACATCTGACTGAACGGCTTGCTGAAGAAGCGGATCGCGCGCTCGGCGGGGCCGAGATTCTCGACGACGATCTGCTTGCCGTTGACGACGTTCACCGACGGCATGAACCGCGCTTCTCCTCGTTGGATCCCGTGGTGAGCCCAGTAGGGATCGAACCTACGACCACCTGATTAAAAGTCAGATGCTCTACCGCTGAGCTATGGGCTCGTTCCCGGGTCGCGTCGCGGGCCGAAACCCCGCGCGGCGCCCGTATAAGCGGCGGAACCGCCCGGGTCAACGCGGCAGGGCGGCCCGCCAGGCCGGGCGCCAGCCGGCGGGTCAGTCCTTGGCGAACTTCTTCTTGAGCCGCTCGAAGACCTTCTTGGACACGAACTGGGAGGTGTCGCCGCCCAGCCGGGCGATGTCCTTCACCAGCGACGAGGCAATGAACTGGTGCCGGTCGGAGGCCATCAGGAAGATGGTCTCGACGTTGGGCTCCATGCGGGCGTTCATGTTGGCCATCTGGATCTCGTACTCGAAGTCCGAGACCGCACGCAGGCCGCGGATGATCACCTTGGCGTTGATCTGCCGCGCGAAATGGATCAGCAGCCCCTCGAACGGCACGATCTCGATGCGCTTGCGGTCGGCCTCCGGAAACTCCTCGATGTCCTCCTTGATGATGTCGACCCGCTCCTGAAGCGAGAACAGCGGGCCCTTGCCGATGTTGATCGCCGGCCCGATCACAAGCTTGTCGACCAGGCGCAGCGAGCGGCGCACCACTTCCATGTGGCCGCTGGTGATGGGATCGAACGTGCCCGGATAGACACCGATGCGGTCCACGCCCATAGGTCCCCCTCGTTCCCAGGCCCTCTGCGGGGCCACTCGCTCCCGCGATTTCGACGGAGCGGCGAAGTCTTAGCGACACGGCCGGTCCTTATCCACCGTTTGTTTCGGAATGATCCTCGCCGTTGGCGTGACCATTGCCATTGCCATTGCCGTTCGCGTCATCCTCGCCGATACGGATCGCCGACACAACGCGTTCGCCTTCACTGACATTGACGATGCGAACGCCGCGCGTTGCCCGTCCCGCGATGCGGATTCCGTCGACCGGGCAGCGGATCAAGGTTCCGCCATCGGTAACCAGCATGAGCTGATCGCTCTCGCCCACCGGAAATGCCGCGACGACCTGCCCGCCCTCCGGCATGCGCATCAGCTCGACGCCTTTGCCGCCACGGCCGGTGACACGATACTCGTAGGCCGAGGTGCGCTTGCCGAAGCCGGTCGAGGCGACCGTGAGCACGAACTCCTCCTTGGCCTTCAACTCGTCGAAGCGCTCCTGCGACAGCGTGGTATCGGGCGCGGTACTTTCCTCGGCAGCCGCCGCGGCCTCCTCCTCCACTGCCTCGACGGCGTTCTCCGCCGCATTCTCGGCCTGCCGTGCCGCGCGCGACTGGCGGAGATAGGCGTCGCGCTCCTCGCTGGCGACGCCCTTGCCGGCATCGACCAGCGACATCGAGATCACCTCGTCGCCCTCGGCCAGGGCGATGCCGCGCACGCCGGTCGAGTTGCGGCTGGAGAACACGCGGACCGACGAGACCTGGAACCGCATGGCGCGGCCCTGCCGGGTCGCCAGCAGCACGTCCTGGTCCTCGCTGCAAACCGCGACGCCGATCAGGCGGTCACCGGCATCGTCGCCTTCGAACTTCATGGCGATCTTGCCGTTCTGGTTGACGTTCACGAAATCGCTGAGCTCGTTGCGCCGCACACCGCCACGCGCAGTGGCGAACATCACGTGCAGCTTCGACCAGCTTGCCTCGTCCTCGGGCAGCGGCATCACGGTGGTGATGGACTCGCCTTCACTGAGGGGAAGCAGGTTCACGAAGGCCTTGCCGCGCGACTGCGGCGCGCCCTGCGGCAGACGCCAGACCTTGAGCTTGTAGACGATGCCGCGACTCGAGAAGAACAGCATCGGCGTGTGCGTGTTGGCGACGAACAGCGAGGACACGAAATCGTCCTCGCGCGTGGCCATTCCGGCGCGGCCCTTGCCGCCGCGCCGCTGGGCGCGATAGGCGGACACCGGCACGCGCTTGACGTAGCCGCCGTGGGTCACGGTCACGACCATGTCCTCGCGCTGGATCAGGTCCTCGATGTCCTGCTCGAACTCGTTCTCGAGGATTTCGGTGCGCCGCGGCGTGGCGTACTTCTCCTTGATCTCGAGCAGCTCCTTGCTCATCAGCGCGAACAGCTTGTCGCGGTCGCCCAGCAGATCGAGATAGCCCTCGATCTCCTTCGCGACCTCGGTCAGCTCCTCGGCGATCTTGTCGCGCTCCAGGCCGGTCAGGCGCTGCAGCCGCAACTCGAGGATGGCACGAGCCTGCGCCTCGGAGAGGCGATAAGTGCCCTCGGGCGAGACCTCGCGGCCGGGCTCGGCAATCAGGTCGATCAGCGGCTTCACGTCGGCCGCCGGCCAGTCCCTCGCCATCAACCGCTCGCGCGCCGCATTGGGATCGGGCGCGCGGCGGATCATCTCGATCACCTCGTCGATATTGGCGACAGCGATCGCGAGGCCGACCAGCACATGAGCGCGGTCGCGGGCGTGGTTGAGCTCGTACCTGATGCGCCGGGTCAGGACCTCGGTGCGGAAGCGCAGGAAGGCCTCGAGCAGCTCCTTGAGGCTCATCAGCCGCGGCCGGCCGCCATCGAGCGCCAGCGCGTTGACGCCGAACGAGGTCTGCAGGGGCGTGAAGCGGTACAGCTGGTTCAGCACCACGTCGGCCATCGCATCGCGCTTCAGCTCGATGACCAGCCGCACGCCATCCTTGTCGCTTTCGTCGCGAACCTCGGAGACGCCCTCGACCTTCTTGTCGCGCACCACCTCGGCAATGCGCTCGTGCAGGCGGGCCTTGTTCTCCTGGTACGGGATCTCGGTGACGACGATCGATTCGCGGCCGCCGGCCTTCTCCTCGATGGTCGTGCGGGCGCGCATGATCAGCGAGCCGCGGCCGAGCTCGAACGCGGCGCGGATGCCGTTGCGGCCGAGGATGGTGGCGCCGGTCGGGAAGTCGGGACCCGGCACGTATTCCTGCAGCTGCTGCACCGTCAGCTCGGGATTGGCGATCAACGCCACGCAGGCGTCGATCAGCTCGCCGAGATTGTGCGGCGGTATGTTGGTCGCCATGCCGACGGCGATGCCGCCCGCGCCGTTGGCCAGCAGGTTCGGAAACGCGGCCGGCAGGACGGTCGGCTCCTGCTCGCGCTCGTCGTAGTTCGGCTGGAACTCGACCGTGTCCTTGTTGATGTCATCGAGCAGCGTCTCGGCGACCGTCGCCAGTCGCGCCTCGGTGTATCGCATGGCCGCCGGCGGATCGCCGTCCATCGAGCCGAAGTTGCCCTGCCCCGAGATCAGCGGCAGGCGCATCGAGAAGTCCTGCGCCATGCGCACCATGGCATCGTAGATCGCCGAGTCGCCGTGCGGGTGATACTTGCCCATCACGTCGCCGACGATGCGCGCCGACTTGCGGAAGGGGCGGGTCGAATCGTAGCCGCCTTCCTTCATGGCGTAGAGGATGCGCCGCTGCACCGGCTTCAGGCCGTCGCGCGCATCGGGCAGCGCGCGCGACACGATCACGCTCATCGCGTAATCGAGATAGGAGCGTCGCATCTCCTCTTCGATCGTGATCGGCGCGATGTCGTGCGGCGGCTGCGGCGGTTGTTGGGGCGCGCCGGGGGGCGGCGGCGCCGGCGGGAGGGTCGTATCGTCGCTCAACGGAAACCTGGTTTTTGCTCGTTTTCTTTGGCCCGCCGAGGGGTTCGGCGAACATTTCGCAACCTAGCAAATAGGGCCTGGAATACCAACAAAAATCGCTCCGGCAGGAGCATTGCAAGTGCCTGATTTTATTGCGTAAATTCGCCCCGAAATTCGTCTCCGGAAAGGCCTGTTTTTGCCCCAGATCAAGCCCGCGGTGGCAGTCTTCGATTTCGGCGGTGTGCTGATCGACTGGAACCCCCGCCACCTCTACCGCCAGCTCATTTCCGATCCCGCGGAGGTGGAACGCTTCCTGAGTGAGGTGACCACGCGGGAGTGGCATCAGGTGCAGGACCATGGCGGCGATCCGGCCGAGGCAACACGGCGTCTGCAGGCCTTGCATCCCGACAAGCGCGACCTGATCGCCGCCTTCTACGGCCGCTTCGACGAGATGAGCGCGGTGGCCTTTCCCGAGATGGCGGCCCTGGTCGAACGCCTGCACGGTGCAGGCACGAAGCTCTACCTCCTCTCCAACGCGCCCAACCTGCTCGACCCTTGGCTGCGCGGTCCGGCACGGCAGCGCCATCCTTTCCTCGGCCTGTTCTCGGATTACGTCGTGTCCGGGCTCGTCGGTCATTCCAAACCCGACGCAGCGATCTATGAGCTCGTCTGCCGGACCGGCGGCTTCGAGCCCGCAAATGCGGTGTTCATCGACGATGTCGTGGCGAACGTCGAAGGCGCCCAGGCGATCGGCATGCACGCCGTGCACCACCGCACCCCGGCCGAGACCATCCGCGCCCTGCAGGCGCTGGGCTTACCGGCGTGAGGGGGCCGGCGTGAAACTGCCGGAGAGTCTCGCGGACCTGCCGCAGCCTCTCTATTTCTTCGACGGTTACTGCGTGCTGTGCAGCCGCTTCGTGCAGTTCTGCGTCAGGCATGACGGCGATGGCGCGTTGAAGTTCGCGTCGGCTCAGTCGGCGCTCGGCGTCCGCGTGCTCGGCGCGCTCGGCCTGCCGGCGGCGACGCTCGACCGAACGATCCTGCTGGTCGAGGGAAATGAGGTGTCGAGCCAGTCGACAGCCGTCCTGCGATCGTTGCGCCATCTCCGCGGCTGGCCGCGCTGGCTGGCGCCATTGCAGATGGTACCGCGTGTCATCCGCGATCCGGTGTACGACCTCGTCGCGCGCCATCGTTACCAATGGTTCGGGCGGCGCACGACCTGCTTCGTGCCGACGCCCGCGACCCGCGACCGCTTCATCGATCTGTGAGCCAGCCGCGGTAGCGCACCAGCCGGCCGATTGCCGGCAAACCGATCTCGACATCGAAACGGAACCTGCCCTCAGCAGCAGTCTCGAACGCTTTGACATGCGGCCAGCACCAGCGCGGCAATCGGATGCCGAGGAACCGCGCTCCGATCATGACGAGGTCCATCCGCCCGTTCTCGACCGGCAGGTCGAGAACGAAGGCCAGCGGCCCGAACTGCTCGACCACCGCGCCGCGCTTGCTGCGCACGCCGATATACTGGCGCGACCGCATCACGCGGCGGCCGATGCGGCGGGTCCAGATCTCGCCCGCGCCGCTCATCGTGAACTCGACGCTGATCGGCGATTCGCTCTGCGCGGCCGGGAGCTGGAACAAGTGCGAGATCACACGGCCGATCCATGTCTCGGCGGGATCGCAGATGCATTGCCCGCTCCAGACCGAAGCGCCGCCGTCGTGCAGCGCACGCCACGGCGACGCCATCTCCTCGTAGGCACCGCCCAGCACCCGCCGATAAAGCGACGGCTTCAGCACGCCATCGTTCCACGCCGAAGCGATCTGCAGATGAGCCCGGCGCGCCTCGGCCAGGATCTCTCCCAGCGACACCAGGCCCAGGCATGGCATCGCACCGCTCGCCATCGAGCGCCGGACCGCCAACTTGCGGACCAGAGCCGCGGCCGGCAGCACCGGCACGAACGGCCCGTCCCCCCCTTCGGCAACCAGGAACCAGCTGCGTCGTCCGCCCCGCCCCTCGACATCGAGCCGCAGGCCACCGCGATCGGTGCCGAAGCGGCGCAGGCGTTCGGCGATTGCCGTCAGGCGCGCCGCGAAAGGCGTCAGCGAGCGTATCAGGCGCAGCCGCACCAGCCCGCTCAGCAGCCACAGCCCGAGATGCAGCACCGAAAGCTCGAGGCCTGCGCCGGCATACGTATCGCGCACCCCGAAGCGCCGGGCGAAGAGCCTCGGTTCGGGCAAGTCGCAGGCCGCCACCCAGCGGGCGCCGAGACCGGGCACGGCCATCCGCCGCAAGCTACCCCACACGTGCCGCCCGGGCGGGCCGGCGATCGGCTTGCCGGCGCGCGACAGCACCGCCGCGACCAGCGCCGGCCCGCGCGGCGCATCGTTGCCCGGCACGATGCCGAAGCGCACACGCTCGACGCTCATGAACTCGCGGGCCACCTCGACCACGGCGCCGGTCAGCGCGGGCGCGGTGCTGGCGCCGCTGCACACTAGCACGCCGGCCGCCTTCGCCGCCTCATCGAGTTTCTCGATGCCGCACGCGAAGGCCGCATCGTCGGCGAGGTCGAGATAGTGCACGCGATGCCGGATGCAGAGTTCGGCGACAGCGTAGTCCTGCCCCTGAAACGGTCCGGCGACATGGACCAGCGCATCGAAGCGCTGTTCGCCCAACACGCGATCGAGATCGCGCCGCCAGTCGAACGCCATCGTCGCGATGTCGAGGTCTTTCTCCAGCGGCCGGAGCCGCTCGCGCTCGCGGCCCGCGGCGGTCACCGCCAGGCGCGGATCGTCAGCCAGCAGGCGGCACAGCCGGCTGCCGAACACACCGCTGCCGCCAAGGACGAGAACCTTGAACGGCGTCACGGTGTCCCGATTGCTCTATCCCGGAGCCTTAGAACGGAATGTCGTCGTCGAGTTCGGCACCCTTGCTGCGCGTCGCGGGACGACCGCCGCCGCCACTCGACGCCGCCGGAGCGAAGTCCTCGTCCATGCCGCCGCCGCCCATCGACGCGCCGCCGCCGTCGCCGCGGCCGTCGAGCATGGTGAGCGCGCCGCCGAAGCGCGGGATCACGACCTCGGTCGTATAGCGCTCCTGGCCGCTCTGGTCGGTCCATTTGCGGGTCGCCAGCTGGCCCTCGACATAGACCTTCGAGCCCTTGCGCACGTACTTCTGCGCGACCTCAGCCAGCTTCTCGTTGAAGATCACGACGCGGTGCCATTCGGTGCGCTCCTTGCGCTCGCCGCTCTGGCGATCGCGCCAGGTGTCCGACGTGGCGACCGACATGTTCACCATGGATCGGCCGTCCTGCATGGACCTCACTTCGGGGTCGCGGCCGAGATTGCCGACCAGGATGACCTTGTTCACGCTGCCCGCCATAGGGGCCTCCTTCGCTTTCCCGGTGCCGACGGGACGCCGGCACCTACCTCACGAGGGGCAACCTACAGCCGGTCGCCTGTGGGCAGCCACCAAATTTGGGTTGTATGTTCCGGCAGCCATGACGCGCATTGCCCTGATCCATGCCACCCCCGCGGCCGTCGAGCCGATCCGCACCGCCTTCTCCCAGGACTGGCCCGAGCCCGACCTGGTGAACCTGCTCGACGACTCCCTCAGCCGCGACCGGGCGCTGGCGTCCGACCTGACCGATGCGATGTACGGCCGCTTCGATACGCTCGGCCGCTACGCTTTGTCGTTCGGGGCCGACGGCATCCTGTTCACCTGCTCCGCCTTCGGCCCGGCCATCGAGCGCGTGGCTCGATCGGTCGCCGTGCCCGTGCTGAAACCCAACGAGGCGATGTTCGCCGAGGCTTTGGCCATCGGCGACACGGTCGGCATGCTGGCGACCTTCGAGCCGTCGATCGCCAGCATGGCGTCCGAATTCGACGCGGACGCGGCGAAGGCCGGCGTCAGGGTCACGCTCGAAAGCCGGTTCGTCCCCGACGCCATGGCCGCCCTGCTGGCCGGTGACCGTGCCAAGCACGACGCGCTGGTCGCCGAAGCCGGCATGGCGCTCGCTCACTGCAAGGCGATCATGCTCGCCCAGTTCTCGATGGCGCCGGCGGCGGACCTGCTGCGCCGGAAGCTGCCAGGCACCCCCGTCCTCACCAGCCCCAGCGCCGCGGTGGCGGCGATGCGGCAACGAATCGCTCAAGGGACCACTTCATGATTCATCGGACCGCGCCACTCCAGTGGCGCTCGGACGCATGAGCGCAACTGGAGTTGCGCGGTCCTATGAGAAGGCGTCGATCGAGGCCTTCGCCGCCCTCGCATAGGTGCCGCGGCGGCTGATCGAGACGCCGGTGATGTCCTTGAGCGCCAGCGCCATCTCCGCCGCCTTGGCAACGACGGCGATGCCGTTCAACACGGGTGCGCCGTCGATCACGAACGGCCGCTCCTGGGCGAACAGCATCTGGGCCAAGCCGCCGGCCGGAATGATAACCTCGGCGCCCCGCTCGACCAGTGGCCTCACCTGCTTCACGAAGTCAGCGCGCACGCGCGCATAGGCGCGCTTGTCGCTGTAGGCTTTCATGAAACCGGCGACGTTCATCGCGATCGCCTCGATGCCGGCGCAGCGCTCGGCAAGACCGGCGGCGCGCACCTGACGGTCGTGCCACGGCAGGAACACCGGATCGACGGTCACCAGGCCGAAGCGATGACCGAGGCTCAGCGCCGCCAGCATATTCGATTCGCCGAGGCTCACGACCGGGATGTCGACGGCGCTGCGCAACTCGACCAGCGCCGGCTCCTGGAAGTGGCCGATCACGAAGGCATCGTAACCATGTTTCTCGGCTTCGACGGCGTTGCGGATCATCTGGCCGGCGCAGCGCAGCTCGCTCAGCGCGTCGAAGTCCTTGAGCGGCGGATCGAGCCCCTTGACCTCGAAGCGGATGCCGGGCGACGCGATCGCGTCGAGCATCGCCTGCAGGCGCTTGGTGTACGGCGCCTGCTGCACCGGATGGACGAAGCTCTGGTACCAGACCTTCTTCTCCCTACCGCCCTTCTCCCTGTCGCTCGTACGGCCTTTGGCCCTTGATCTCTCCATTGGCCCCTCCTCCGGCTCATGACGCCCCTCTGCGAATTCATTGGTCGGAGCAAGTCTTGCTCCATACGCTTCGCCCCATGAAAGAAGCGTTCCACGTACCGCAGGTTTCGCGCGGGCAAGCCTACGCCATGCTGGGTGGCGCCGCGCTGATGATGACCATCGCCATGGGCATCCGGCAGAATCTCGGCCTGTTCCAGGCGCCAGCGTCACACGACCTGGGCATGGAGATCTCCGACTTTGCGCTGGCCGTCTCGGTGCAGCAGGTCGCCTGGGGCGTGAGCCAGCCCTTCGCCGGCGCGATCGCCGACAAGCACGGCACGCGCTGGGTCGCGCTGGTCGGCAGCGTGCTCTACATCCTCGGCGTCCTGCTGACCGCGTCCGCAAACAGCCAGCTGCCGATCGTGATCGGCGCCGGCGTGCTGATCGGCGTGGCGCTCGCCTGCACCAGTTCCGGCATCACCGCCAACATCGCCGCCCGCGTGGTGGCGCCCCGCCGCCGCACGCTGGCCTTCGGCCTGGTCTCGGCCGCGGGCTCGATCGGCACCATGTTCATCGCACCGATCGCGGCTCATTTCCTCAAGACCGACGGCTGGCGTACCGGCCTGTGGGCGCTGGTGATCATCGCGCTCGCCATGCTGCCGGCGGCCTTCATCGGCACCAAGGCCGACCGCCTGCCCAACAGCCGCGTCGCCGACCGCAACCTGACCATCGTCGACGCGCTCGACGAGGCGTGGCGGCACAAGGGCTACATCGTGATGTCGCTGGCCTTCTTCGTGTGCGGCCTGCAGCTGGTCTTCCTCACCACCCACCTGCCGACCTATCTCGCCCAGTGCGGCATGGATCCGAGCTACAGCGCCACCGCGCTGATGCTGATTGGCGGCTTCAACATTTTGAGCTCGTGGCTGTTCGGCTGGCTGGGCGACCGCTATCCCAAGCGCTTCCTGCTGGGTGGACTTTATCTCCTGCGGTCGGCCACCATCGCCGCCTTCTTCCTGTATCCGCCGACGCCGGTCACGGTCGTGCTGTTCGGCGCCGCGATGGGCACGCTGTGGCTGGGGGTGATCCCGCTGGTCAACGGGCTGGTGGTGCAGATCTTCGGCCTGCGCTTCCTGTCGACGCTGACCGGCATCGCCTTCCTCAGCCACCAGGCCGGGTCCTTTCTCGGCGCCTGGGGCGGCGGCTATCTGTTCGACCTGATGGGCTCCTACGACCTCGCCTGGAAGATCGGCGTCCTTGTCGGTTTGGTGGCCGGTACAGCGCAGCTGCTGATGAACGATCGCCCGACCGAGCGGGTGCTGGCCACCGAGGCGGGGGCGGATTGAGTCGCCGCTGGCGGAACCGCTCTGCCGGGACCACGTTCATGACCCGCACGAGCAAGGTGGGTCGATGAGTGGCAAGAAGGCGGCGGCCTACGCCTCGGTTTCCGACCGGCCGCGCATACTGCGCGATCATCAGCGTTTCAAGATGGCGCGGTCGGCGCACGCCTACGTTCGCGGCGCCACCATCAAATTCTACGAGTGGCTCGAGCAGTCGAACGGCCACAGGATCCCGGACGGGCCGGCGGTTTGGATCTGCGGCGACTGCCACCTTGGCAACCTGGGACCGGTCGCCGACGCCAAGGGCCAGGTCACGATCGAAATTCGCGACCTCGATCAGACGGTGATCGGCAATCCTGCACATGACGTGATTCGGCTCGGTCTTTCGCTCGCAACCGCGGCCCGAGGCTCCGATCTGCCGGGAGTCACCACCGCCCACATCGTCGAGCATCTGATGGACGGATACGAAAGCGGGCTCGCGCCCGACGGCGAGCACGATTGGGTCGACGAACCGGAGCCGGTGACTGCCGTCATGAAAAAGGCATTGCAGCGGCGCTGGAAGCACCTCGTCGAAGAGCGGCTCGAGGACGCCAAGCCGACGATTCCGCTCGGTCGCCGGTTCTGGCCCCTCGGCGAGGAAGAGCGAGCCGAAATCGCCGCCCTTGGAGCGTCGGAAAATGTGCGTCGCCTGATCACCCATCTCAAGTCGCGGGACGACGACGCAGCGATTGAGACGCTCGACGCCGCCTACTGGGTGAAAGGTTGCAGTTCGCTCGGACGGCTCCGTTATGCCGTCCTGCTCCGGGTCAGGAGTCCGCGCAAGGGCGGCAAATCCGGTCCGGGCGACGAATTGTGCCTGCTCGACATCAAGGAGGCCGTCCATGCGGCAGCTCCCCGCTTTGTCGATGCGCCGGGCCACGAGATGCCGGCCGACAGCGCCGAACGCGTCGTCATGGGCGCACGTGCGCTCTCTCCGGCGCTCGGCAACCGCATGATTGCCAGCCATTTCCTCGGCAAGCCGGTGGTGGTTCGTGAATTGCTGCCGCAGGATCTGAAGCTGGAGGTCGACCGGCTGACCCGCGGCCAGGCCTGCAAAGCGGCCCGCTTTCTCGGTCGTGTGGTCGGCCTCGCCCACGGCCGGCAGCTGTCCGCCGCCGACCGGCGCGCGTGGAAACAGGTTCTTCAGCAGAATCGCTCCGGAGAGCTCGACGCGCCGCACTGGATGTGGACCAGCATCGTCGACCTCGTCGGCGCGCACGAACGAGCCTACCTCCATCATTGCCGCCAGTACGCCCTCGCCGCGTCGTCCTCCGGGGGCGGCCGGCGGGCTGCGGCGGATTGACAATTCCTGACAGGCCCAATTCCTGCGGACGCAGTGGAAATTTCTGCTGTGGATAGCCACATACGCTGGTCCCCTCCAGCGCGCTATTCTCCCCGGACATGGCCAAGTCATCCCGCTTACCCGCTGCCGAACCGCACCGCTTCATCTCGATTCGCGGGGCGCGCGAACACAATCTCAAGAACGTCGACCTCGACCTGCCGCGCGACCAGCTGGTGGTGATCACCGGCCTGTCGGGCTCGGGCAAGAGCTCGCTCGCCTTCGATACGATCTATGCCGAGGGCCAGCGGCGCTACGTCGAGAGCCTGTCGGCGTACGCCCGCCAGTTCCTCGAATTGATGCAGAAGCCGGACGTGGATTCGATCGAAGGCCTGTCGCCGGCCATCTCGATCGAGCAGAAGACGACCTCGCGCAATCCGCGCTCGACGGTCGGCACGGTCACCGAGATCTACGACTATCTGCGCCTGCTGTTCGCGCGCGTCGGCATCCCCTATTCGCCTGCGACCGGCCTGCCGATCGAGAGCCAGACCGTGTCGCAGATGGTCGACCGCGTGAAGGCGATGGCCGAGGGCACGCGCCTCTATCTGATGGCGCCGATCGTGCGCGGCCGGAAAGGCGAGTACCGCAAGGACCTGCTCGAACTGCAGAAGAAGGGTTTCCAGCGCGTCAAGATCGACGGCAAGCTCTACGAGATCAACGCTGCCCCCGCGCTCGACAAGAAGTACAAGCACGATATCGACGTGGTCGTCGACCGCATCGTCGTGAAGCCCGACCTCGGCAACCGGCTCGCCGACTCCATCGAGACCGCGCTCAATTTGGCCGAGGGCCTCGCGGTGGCGGAGAACGCCGACACCGGCGAGCGCACGGTCTTCTCCTCGCGCTTCGCCTGCCCGGTCTCGGGCTTCACCATCGAGGAGATCGAGCCGCGGCTCTTCTCCTTCAACGCGCCGCAGGGTGCCTGCCCGGCGTGCGACGGCCTGGGCGTGAAGATGTTCTTCGATCCCGAGATGGTGGTGCCGGACGACCGCCTGTCGCTCGCCGAGGGCGCGATCGCGCCGTGGGCGGACTCTTCGGGGCAGTATTACCTGCAGACGCTCGAGAGCATTGCCAAGCACTACAAGGTCAAGATGTCGACGCCGTGGAAGGACCTTCCCAAGAAGGTGCGCGACGTCATCCTCAACGGCAGCAACGGCGAATCGATCGCCATGCGCTACGACGACGGCATCCGCCAGTACCAGACCACCAAGCCGTTCGAGGGCGTGATCCCCAACCTCGACCGGCGCTGGAAGGAGACCGATTCGTCGTGGGTGCGCGAGGAGCTCGAGCGCTTCCAGCACGAGGCCAAGTGCGAGACCTGCAACGGCGCGCGGCTCAAGCCCGAGGCGCTGGCGGTCAAGATCGCGGGCCTGAATGTCAGCCAGGTCACCGAGTTCTCGATCGGCGAGGCGGTGAAGTGGTTCCTCGCGCTCGATCCCAAGCTCACTCCCAAGCAGCGCGAGATCGCCGCGCGCATCCTGAAGGAGATCAACGAACGGCTGGGCTTCCTCGACAATGTCGGCCTCAGCTACCTGACGCTCAATCGCACCTCCGGCACGTTGTCGGGTGGCGAGAGCCAGCGCATTCGCCTCGCATCGCAGATCGGCTCCGGACTCACCGGGGTGCTGTACGTGCTCGACGAGCCGTCGATCGGCCTGCACCAGCGCGACAACGATCGCCTGCTGAAGACGCTGACGCGGTTGCGCGATCTCGGCAACACCGTGCTGGTGGTCGAGCATGACGAGGACGCGATCCGCGCCGCCGACCATCTGGTCGACATGGGCCCGGGCGCCGGCGCGCATGGCGGCAAGGTGATCGCCGAGGGCACGCCCGAAGAGGTGATGCAGAACAGCGCCAGCCTGACCGGCCAGTACCTGTCGGGCTTCCGGCAGATCCCGATCCCCAAGGATCGCCGCGAGCCGCGCAACACCGGCAACCGCTGGCTGACAGTCAAGGGCGCCAAGGCCAACAACCTGCAGAACGTCACCGCGGCCATCCCGCTCGGCACCTTCACCTGCGTTACCGGAGTTTCCGGGAGCGGCAAGAGCACGCTGATCGTCGAGACGCTCTACAAGGCGCTGGCCAAGCGCCTGAACGGTGCGCGCGAGCATCCCGGCGAGCATGCCGGCCTCGACGGCGTCAACCATCTCGACAAGATCGTCGACATCGACCAGTCGCCGATCGGCCGCACGCCGCGCTCCAATCCGGCGACCTATACCGGCGCCTTCTCGCCGATCCGCGACTGGTTCGCCCAGCTGCCGGAGTCGACCGAGCGCGGGTACAAGCCCGGCCGCTTCTCGTTCAACGTCAAGGGCGGCCGCTGCGAGGCCTGCCAGGGCGACGGCGTCATCAAGATCGAGATGCACTTCCTGCCCGACGTCTACGTGCAGTGCGACGTCTGCAAGGGCAAGCGCTACAACCGCGAGACGCTCGAGATCCAGTTCCGCAGCAAGTCGATCGCCGACGTGCTCGAGATGACGGTCGACGAGGGCTGCGAGTTCTTCAAGGCCGTGCCGGTGATCCGCGACAAGCTCTTGACCCTTCAGCAGGTCGGCCTGGGCTACATCCATATCGGCCAGCAGGCGACGACCCTGTCGGGGGGCGAGGCGCAGCGCGTGAAGCTCGCCAAGGAACTGTCGCGCCGCGCGACGGGCCGCACCCTCTACATCCTCGACGAGCCGACCACCGGCCTGCACTTCGAGGACGTGCGCAAGCTCCTGGAGGTGCTGCATCGCCTGGTCGAGGGCGGCAACACGGTGCTGGTGATCGAGCACAATCTCGAGGTCATCAAGACCGCCGACTGGATCCTCGACCTCGGCCCCGACGGCGGCTCGGGCGGCGGCCGGCTGGTCGCTGAGGGCCCGCCGGAGGAGATCGTGAAGGTGCCGGAGAGCTTCACCGGCCAGTACCTCTCCCGCATGCTGCCGCGCAGCACGGCGGCGAAGAAGCGGGCCTGAACGGTGCACACGGCGCTCGCGGTGCGCCGTGATGCCGGGCGCAGCATCGAGACCATCACCGGCCCGCGCTCGGCCTGGCGCTTCCGGCCGCACTATCATGCGGGCGACGAGATCGTGCGCCTGACCGCCGGGCGGGCGCGGCTGCGGCTCGCCTCCGGCACGCGGTTCATCGAGGCCGGCGAGACGGTGGTCGTTCCCGCCGGCGCGGTTCATCGCTTCGAGCCGGTCGACATCGAGGGCTGGGCTTTCAACTCGGAATTCGCCGTGCCGAGCGACGCCGCCCGCGACCGCCTCGGCCCGGCGGTCGGCCACCGTCTGGTGGCCCGGGCGGTCGAGCTGCTCGCCCATCGCGCCTCTTTGCGCAGCGACGCCGGGGCGCTGGCAAGCGAATGCGGCGTGTCAGCCGGCCATCTCGTCCGCACCTTCCAGCGCGCGACCGGAACCGGACTGCACAATTTCCATGTCCTGATGGTGCTGCAGAAGGCCAAGGCCCTGCTGCGTGCCGGCGCACCGCTGGCCGACACGGCGTTCGACAGCGGCTTCTGCGACCAAGCCCACCTGACGCGCGAGTTCGTGCGCACCTACGGCTTCACGCCCAGGGCCTTCCGCGCGGCCTGGGCAAGCTGACAGGTCAGATCCATTCAAGACGCCGCCGCACTGTCCGGCGAAGATGGCGTCATGACCCACACATCCCGCTACACCGTCGTCCCTGTCCCCCGGCGCCGCGCCTACTGGATCGGCGGCCAGCACCAGGCCGTGATTGCCGGCGGTCCCGAGACCAACAACCGCTATGCCCTCTCCCATTCCACCATCGCCGTCGGCGGCGGCGCCCTGGAGCACCGGCACAGCCGCGAGGCCGAGTCGTTCTACGTCATCACCGGCAAGCTGCGCTTCGCCATCGAGGGCCAGACGGTGACTCTCGCCAAGGGCGACTTCCTGCATGCCGAACCCGGGCTGAAGTACAGCTTCGAGGCACTCGAGCCGACCGAGGTCCTGATCCTCTATGCCCCCGCAGGCCTTGAGCGGTTCATCGCTCAAGCCGGCCTCGCCGATCCCGACGCCTATCAGCGCTCGATCGACGAAGCCGGCGCCGTGCTTGCCGCCGCGCCCGCCTATGGCGTCAACTACAGCGCGCTCGACAAGTCGTAGCGCGTCACCTCGGTCGCGCGCGCCGAGTCTTCCCAACCGCATCGGGTACCAGGGGGCACGGGCTGCATGAAGTGAGCGATTACTCACTTTTGGCCGAGGCGTCAAGCCGCCGCCAGCGGATCTCGCCGAGGTCGTAGCCGAACTGGCGCTCGACCACGGCCGGCGTGGCATCCGAGGCATCCGCGCTGCGACCGGCGACGCGGGCCTGCGCCACCTCCTTCGGCACCTCGAGCCACAGCCCCTCGAACGGCACGCCCACCTCGCGGGCCAAGGCCTCCGCCATCTGCCGTTCCTCGGGTTTGGAGAACACCGCGTCGAGGATGGCGCTGTGGCCGGCCCGCAGCGCCTGCCGGGCGCGCTCGATCATCGCGGCGTAGACCTTGGCCGAGCCCTCCGGCGTGTAGCTGCCGCGCGGCATGCGCTCTTCGAGCGGGAGGCCGGCCAGCCGCTTGCGCTCCACGTCGCTGCGCACGACGACCGCGCCCGGCACGCGGCCGATCCCGGGCGCGCGCCTGATCGCCATGGTCGACTTGCCGCTGCCCGACAGGCCACCGATCGCCATCAGGCGCGGCGGCGAAGGCTGGAGGAACGACAGCGCCACGCGCTGATAGTCGCGCGCGCGCGACGTGTCCCCGTTGCCCACGGCCGCGGCCTGCGCGTCGACGAAGGCGCGGATGCACGCGCGGCGGGACAGGAACATCGGCAACAGCGCCAGCGCCTCGTGGTGCGGGGCGCCGGGCAGCTCGGCTATCCGCCAGATCCATTCGTTGAGCAGCCGGTTGGCCAGCGGCTGCAGCTTGCGCTCGCACAGATCCATCAGCGCGAAGGAGAGATCATAGAGCACGTCGATGTTGGCGATGCGCTCGGAGAACTCGATGGCATCGAACGGCACCGGCTTGCCCCCCTGCGCATCCGGGATCAGGACGATGTTGCGCAGGTGCATGTCGCCATGGCAGCGGCGGATCGCGCCCGCCTCGACGCGCCGCGCGACGAGATCGATGTAGGGCTCCAGCGCGGCCGGCATCTTCTCGGCCAGCGCCTCGCTGGCGGCAGGATCGAGACGCTCGCCCTGCTCCAGCATCTGGCGGATATCGGCCGCGACCGAGTGCCGGTAGTCGTCGGGCCGGCCGAAGCCGTCGCGGATCGGCGCGAGATCGCCATGATAGCGCGCGATGCGCCCGCCGAGCGAGGCCATCAGGTCGGGCGTGAGCTGGCCCCGCTCGGCCATCCGGTCGAGCAGGCCGTCCTCGTCGAACCGCCGCATCACGACGACCCAGTCGCGCTCGCCCGACTCTCCGCGCACCTCCTCGACGCCGAGATAGATCTCGGGAGCCAGCCGCCGGTTGATCTCGACCTCGGCCTCGCACATGGCGCGGCGGCGCTCGGCGGTCGAGAAGTCCATGTAGGGGAACTTCACCGCCCGCTTCAGCTTGTAGGCGCGGTCGCCGGACAGGAAGACCACCGCGCCATGCGTGTCGATGCGCTTGGCCGGCGCCAGTCTCTTCTCGAGGGCAGCGATGACGGCCGACTGGTCCTCGACGACGAAGGACGGCATCATGCCACCTCGGGCGCGTCGTCATAGGGATCGATGTGCACCGTCACGTCGGCCTGAGGGAAGGCCTCGCGGATCGCCGCCTCGACCGAATCGCTCATCACATGGGCCCGGCCGAGCGACATCGTCGGATGCAACACCAGGTGCAGCTGGATGAACTGGTTCAGGCCAGACGAGCGGGTGCGCAGGTCATGCACGCTGCGCACGCCCGGATGACGGCGCACGATGTCGAGGATCTTGCGGCGGTCCGCGTCCGGCAGCTCGCGATCCATCAGCACATCGATCGCGTGGCGACCGATGTGCCACGCGCCCGTGCCGAGATAGACCGCCACGCCGACCGCCACCGCGAGATCGATCATCGGCTCGGCGAACCGGCTCGACGCCCAGATGCCGATGCCGACCGCGATGTTGGTGACGAAGTCGGTGGTGTAATGCGCGCGATCGGCGGTGATCGCCAGCGACCCGGTGCGTCGCACGACATGGCCCTGGAACAGCATCAGGCCCAGGGTCAGCACGATCGCGATGGCGCTCACGACGGCGCCGACCATCTCTTGCTGGACCGGCCGGGGATGGAGGAAGCGATCGGCCACCGTCAGCAGCAGCCCGCCCGCCGACGCGGCAATGAATCCGGCCTGCGCCACGCCCGCCAAGGCCTCGGCCTTGCCGTGGCCGAAGCGATGATCCGCATCGGCCGGCGTCAGCGCCGCGCGAATCGCGACGAACGTGATCAGCGAGCTCACCAGATCGAGCGATGAATCGATCAGCGACGACAGCATGCTGACGGAATCGGTGATCAGCCACGCGCCGGTCTTGGCCGCGACGAGCACGGTCGCGACCGACATCGAGGCGATGCTCGCCCATCGCATCAGCCGCGGCGTCTCCGCGGGCGACGAGCTCAGGGGTACAGGGTTCGTGTCGACCATGGCGCCTCCGCGGACGGACGGCGGTATTCGAGGCGATCGTGCAGCCGAAACGGCTGGTCCTGCCAGAACTCGATGAGCAACGGCTGCAGGCGGAAACCGGACCAGTGCGGCGGCCGCGGCACTTTGCCCACCAGGTAGCGGGCACCGAACTCGGCGACCCGCTTCTCCAGGGCGAACCGGCTCTCGAGCGGCCGCGACTGCTCCGAGGCCCAAGCGCCGATCTGGCTGCCGCGCGCGCGGGTGTCGAAGTAGGCGTCGGCCTCCTCGGGCGTGGTCTGCGACACCGGGCCCTCGAGCCGCACCTGCCGGCGCAGCGATTTCCAGTGGAACAGCATGGCCGCCTTGGGATGGTCGATCAGCTGCCGGCCCTTGCGGCTCTGGTAGTTGGTGTAGAAGACGAAACCCTGCGCGTCGAAGCCCTTGAGCAGCACCATGCGCAGCGAGGGCATGCCGTCGGGCCCGACCGTCGCCAGCGAGAGCGCCGAGGGATCGTTGGGCTCCGTCTTCTCGGCCTCGCCATACCACTCGGCGAACAAGGCCAGCGGATCGGCGGTTTCCTTGATCATCACCACAATATGCAGGGCTAAAGGCCCTTCCACCACCGGCATCTTGTCCCGTTGCTCCAGCCCCGCTAAGAACGGTGCCATGACAAAAGCCGCACAACTCATGGCCGGTAAGAAGGGCCTGATCATGGGCGTTGCCAACGAGCGCTCGATCGCCTGGGGGATCGCCAAGGCCTGCCATGAACAAGGGGCGGAAATGGCCTTCACCTTCCAGGGCGAGGCGCTGGAAAAGCGGGTCCGGCCGCTCGCCAGCTCGATCGGCGCCAAGATCGTGGTGCCTTGCGACGTCACGGACGCCAAGAGCATCGACGCCACCTTTGCCGAGATCGCCAAGCAGTGGGGCAAGCTCGACTTCCTGGTGCATGCCATCGCCTTCTCGAACAAGGACGAGCTGCGCGGCCGCTTCATCGATACCACGCCCGACAACTTCGCGCTGACCATGAACATCAGCTGCTACTCGCTGGTCTCGACGGCGCAGCGCGCGGTGCCGTTGATGAAGGATGGCGGCAGTATCGTCACCCTCACCTACTACGGCGCCGAGCGCGTCATCCCGCACTACAACGTCATGGGCGTGGCCAAGGCCGCACTCGAGGCGAGCGTGCGTTACCTTGCCGCCGATCTCGGCGAGCAGAAGATCCGGGTCAACGCCATCTCGGCCGGTCCGGTCAAGACGCTGGCTTTCGCCGGCATCGCCGACGGCCGCTATATACTCAAGTGGAACGAGCTCAACTCGCCGCTCAAGCGCAACATCACCACCGAGGAAGTGGGCAACGCGGGCCTCTACCTGCTGTCCGACCTCGGCACCGGGGTCACCGGTGAGGTGATGCACGTCGACGGCGGCTATCACGTCGTCGGCATGGTCAAGACCTCGTCGGCCAAACAGATCGCCGAGCTGCTGAGCGGCTTCGAAGGCGAGTGATTGGAGGCCGGCATGGCCGGCAGCAGCTTCGGCACCCTCTTCCGGTTCACCAGCTGGGGCGAAAGCCACGGCCCGGCCATCGGCTGCGTGGTCGACGGCGCGCCGCCGCGCATTCCCCTGACCGAGGCCGACATCCAGGTCTGGATGGACAAGCGCCGCCCCGGCCAGTCGCGCTTCGTGACGCAACGGCAGGAGCCGGACGCGGTGAAAATCCTGTCCGGCGTGTTCGAGGGCGTCACGACCGGCACGCCGATCGCGCTGCACATCGACAATGTCGACCAGCGCAGCCGCGACTACGGCGAGATCAAGGACCAGTTCCGGCCCAGCCACGCCGACTACACC
This sequence comes from Reyranella sp., assembly GCA_035293665.1. Classification (GTDB taxonomy): domain Bacteria; phylum Pseudomonadota; class Alphaproteobacteria; order Reyranellales; family Reyranellaceae; genus Reyranella. The sequence continues at coordinate 46,625 of DATGMK010000066.1, forward strand.
TATTTCAAGAAGTACGGCGTGCGCGACTATCGCGGCGGTGGCCGCCAGTCGGCGCGTGAGACGGCGGTGCGCGTCGCGGCCGGCGCGATCGCCCGCAAGATCCTGGGGGACACCGTCAAGGTGCGCGGCGCCGTGGTGCAGATCGGCACCCAGACGATCGAGCGTGGCAACTGGGACTGGGACGCAATCGGCGACAATCCCTTCTGGTGCCCCGACCGCCAGGCGGCGCAGGTCTGGGAGGGCTACCTCGACGACGTGCGCAAGCGCGGCAGCTCGTGCGGCGCGGTGATCGAGGTCGTGGCCTCCGGCGTGCCGGTCGGCATCGGCGATCCGGTCTACGACAAGCTCGATGCTGACCTCGCCAAGGGCCTGATGAGCATCAACGCCGTGAAGGGCGTCGAGATCGGGGACGGTTTTGCGACGGCCGCGATGAGCGGCGAGCAGAACGCCGACGAGATGCGCATGAAGGACGGCCAGCCGGTGTTCCTCGCCAACCATGCCGGCGGCATCCTGGGCGGCATCTCGACCGGCCAGGACATCGTCTGCCGCATGGCGGTGAAGCCCACCAGCTCGATCCTCCATCCGGTGCGCAGCGTCGACCGATTCGGCAACGAGGTCGAACTGCGCACCAAGGGCCGCCACGATCCGTGCGTCGGCCTGCGCGCCACCCCGGTGGCCGAGGCGATGGTGGCCTGCGTGCTGGCCGATCATCTGCTGCGCCATCGGGCCCAGTGCGGCCAACCGGTTCGCGGCTAAGGGCTGATGGAAGTCCGCTACGGACGGCTGTTCAACATCAGCATGGCGGTGGTCGCCACGGGCACGATCGGCACCGCGCTGCTGCTCATGGCCCAGCATCCCGAGCGCGCCCCGCACCTGTCGTTCCACGACCCGCGCTTCGATCTCTACCTGCTGCTCGGCCTCGCCCTCGTCTTCTATGCCTGGCTGGGACTCTCCCGGTACGTCAACCGAGCACCGCAGGTGGTGATCGACGGCGACGGGATCGCGCTGGGCTTCGGCCGCAATCGAAGATTCACCTGGGATGAGGTCGAATGGGTGCGCCTCCACCGGGTCGCGATCCGGCCGCAGCTGCAGATCGGCCTCGAGCCGCAGGCTTTCGTCGAGGCCAACCTCCGGCTGTCGATGTGGAATCTCGACGATGGGCTGAAACCGATCCGCGGCGTGCCGGCCGCCGTGCTGGTGCGCGACAATGGACTCGATGTCCGAGCGGCGGCCATGCTTGACGCTGTGAAGTCGTTTCGGCCCAATCTGATCCGACCCTAGACCGGAGGTCCGCAGCTCATCATGCGGCGTTTCATCGTCGGCCTGCTGGCCACCATCGGCTTCGTGACCGTGCTGTCGATCGCGGCCACCGTGCTGTTCGTCGTCAACGGGCCGCTCGCGCCCAAGTCCCTGCCCGACGCCATGGTGCTGTCGCTCGACCTGCGCCAGGTGCCCAAGGAAGGCAACTCAGGGAGCGGCGGCGTGCTTCGCCTGCTGAAGGACGATCGCGACCTGACCGACACCGTACAGCTGCTGTGGCAGGCCGCTGACGATCCGCGCGTCGTCGGACTCTATGTCGAGGTCGGCGACGACGATGCCGGCCTCGGCCGCGTCCAGGAGTTGCGCGATGCGATGCAGCGCTTCCGCGGCAAGGGCAAGTTCGCGATCGGCTTCGCCGAGGAGCTTGGCGGCAACGGCGACCACTTCGCGGACTACTATCTCGCCTCCGCCCTCGACCAGATCTGGATGCAGCCGAGCGGCGGCTTCCAGGTGATGGGACTCGCCGTCGAATCGCCGTTCCTGCGCGGCGGACTCGACAAGCTCGGCGTCACGGTCGAGGGCGGCAAGCGCTGGGAATACAAGAGCGCGCCCGACACCTTCACCGAGAGCGGCTTCACCGCGCCGGCACGGCAGAACCTGCAGCGGCTGATCGACAGCCTGTACGGCCAGTTCATCAACGACGTCGCCCGCGAGCGCAAGCTCGCGCCGGACAAGCTGCGGGCGCTGATCGACAGCGCGCCCTTCGAGGCCGAACGCGCGCTCAAGGAGAAGCTGGTCGACAGGCTCGGCTACCGCGCCGATGCCATGAACGAGGTCTGGAAGCGCGCCGGCTCGACCCGCGACCTGGTGACGATCCAGGAGTATGCCGGCGACGACAAGCGGCCGCACGCCACGAGCGGCGACGTGATCGCCCTGGTGCGCGCCACGGGCACCATCACCTCCAGCACCGGCGGCGGCGGATTGCTCGACGACGACAGCGGCGCCACCTCCGACGACGTGGTCGACGCGCTCGACAGCGCGGCGCGCGCCAAGGAAGTCAAGGCGATCGTCCTGCGCATCGATTCGCCGGGCGGCACCTATCCCGCCGCCGACGCGATGGCCGACGCGGTCGCCCGCGCCCGCTCCGCCGGCAAACCCGTCATCGTCTCGATGGGCGACGTCGCGGCCTCGGGCGGCTATCTCGCCGCGGTGCGCGCCGACGTGATCGTGGCGCAGCCGGCGACCATCACGGGCTCGATCGGCGTGTTCGGCATCTGGCCGGTCGCGACGAACCTGCTGAACACGCTGGGCGTCAATTTCGAGCGGCTGTCGACCGGCGGCAATGCCGGCATGTTCTCGACCTTCCAGCCGCCGACCGATGCGCAGAAGGCGGTGATCAACAAGTCGCTCGACCTGATCTATGCCGACTTCACACGGCAGGTCGCCGAGGCGCGCAAGCTCGACCCGGCCAAGGTCGATGCCGCCGCCCGCGGCCGGGTGTTCAGCGGCGTGGATGCCAAGCAGGCCGGGCTGGTCGACGAGCTGGGCGGGTTGCAGCTTGCGCTGCAGATCGCCAAGGCCAAGGCGGACATCGACGAAGCCCAGCCGATCCGCGTGCGCCATTTCCCGCCGGAGAACGACCGGTGGCAGAAGCTGGCCGATCGCGTACTGCGGCTGGCGGGCGTCGATTCGCGCGCGCCGATGGTGCGCGCGCCGCGCGAGCTGCGCGATGCGCTGGCGCGGTTCGGCATCACCAGCCGGCTGGGCAATGTCCGCCTGCCGCCGCTGCCGCCGCTCTGGCACTAGGGCTCTAGGTCCGCTCATCGGACCGCGCCACTCCAGTGGCGCTCATGCTTCCGAGCGCCACTGGAGTGGCGCGGTCCGATGAAGCTTACTGCCGCTCGGCGAGCAGCGCGTCGACCGCGCTCCACATGGTCCAGGTGTTGGCGATCGTGACGGCGTTGAAGTCGACGTGGCCGAGCTCGTCGACCAGGAACAGCGACACGCGCGCGTTCGACGCGGCGGCGGCCAGCGCCTGGCTCTCGCTGTAAGGCACCAGCGGATCGCCGCGGCCGTGCACCAGGATCAAGTGGCTGTGCAGCTTGGAGAGGTCGTAGAGCGCGAGGTTGAGGCCGTCGATCTCGCGCCGGACCCGCTCGGGCAGCGCTTCGATCAGCCGCGTCACCGCATCGGGATCGCGGTTCTCGACCAGCGCCAGCACGGCCTTGCCGTCCGGCCTCATCCGCGCGGCAACGGCGGTCACATCGGCGTCGGGATCGCGCCAGCGCGCCGTCGCGATGGTCTGCAGCGCCGCCGTGTCGTCCGGATCGTCGAGCCGGCCGGCATTGGCGAGCAGGAAGGCCCAGCGGCCGTAGCGATTCGGCGCCACCCTATGCTCGCGCGGATCGCCGATCGGCCGGAACGCGCCCGTCGTGACGAAGCGGATCGCCTCCTCCGCGTCGTGATAGCCGCCGATGCCGACGACGAACTGCGGTTGGGTCTCGAGCGCCGCGATCACCGCCGGCGCGACGGCATAGGACACCGCCGCCACGCCCAGCGGCTTGCCGGGCCGCCACTGCCGCAACTGGCGCATCGCCGAGGCGACGCGGTCGGCATCGTGCTTCGACAATGCAAGCCGCCGCACCTCGGGCAACTCCGGCACCAGCACGACGAAGCCGGCGCGCGCGAAGGTGCGCGCCAGAGCCTGCAGACGCGGCTCGTCGCGGCCCAGCACGGCCGCGCCCGGCACCAGCACGATGGCGGCGCGCACTGTGTTGGGTGGGCTGTAGACGTCGCCCTCGCCATCGGCCCAGTGCGCCGGATACTCGTTTGGCCGGTCCGTGACCTTCTGCCACCAGGTCGGCTTCCCGCCGGCGGCGATGTCCCAGATCATCAGCGCCGCCTCGCCCCAGCGCACGGGATGGCCGAGGATGAAAGCCAGCGACAGCGCCAGCAACACCAGCACGGCCAGGACGTGCAGGCGCTTCACGCGCCCAATCGCACGGTCAGCAGTGTATCGAGCCCGTCGCCGGCCCGCTTCAGCAGCGACAACTCCTCGACCCGGCCGTGGATCGGCAGGTGCTGGCGGCCGACGATGCGCGCCACCTGCTCGGCCTCGACGGCGTGGCTGAAAACACCGAGCGTGATGTGCGGCTCGAACCGGATGCTGCCCGGCTCGGGGTTCAGCGTGTCGTAGAGCTCGTGCAGTTCGGCCGCGCCATCGGAGGGTTCGGCGAAGAGATGGAGATCGTGCCGCACGATGCGGTCGATCAGGAACCAGAACGGCCGGCGGTCGATCGCCGCCAGCGCATCGCGCAACGCCGCCTCGCGGTCATCCGTGGCGCCGAACACGAGGGTGAAGTGCGGACCGATCAGGTCGGCCTCGCGGGGATGATATTGTGCGCGAAGCCGCCTCATGGCGGTGTCGTCGGCCTCGCTCAGCAATGGCCAGGCGACGACATAGAGCACTAGCCGTAGCTCTTGGCCATGCCGAAGGCCGGGTCCATCGCCGCGCCATAGGGCGGGAACGGATAGCGCAGGCCGTTCTTGCCGAGATGGCCCATGCCTTCGATGGCGCGCAGGAACTCGTCCGGCGGACAGGCCATCAGCAGCTCGTCGTCCGCCACGCCGCCATAGCGGCGCTCGGCGTAGCACGGCAGCGACAGCGAGGTCTGGCGCGTGGCGAGCGCCCGCCCCCATGAATCGGCGCAGGCGCTCTCGCCCGTCACTGTGAAGTCGTAGCGGCGGTAGCGATGGAACTGCAGGCCGTTGATGAAATAGATCATCTGCCCGGGCGTGCCGTAGAACAGGCAGATGTCCGGCGGATCGAGACGCGCCGAGCGCAATGGCGAGACGACGAGGCCGTTGTACTTGCCGTCGGGCACGCGCGGCATCTGCGCCTGATGCGCGGCCGACGCCTCCTTGTTGCCGAACCACACGCCGTTCATGTGATCGCCCGACAGGAAGCCCTCGCCCGGATGGTTGAGGCCGACCACGCCGCCGCAATTGCCGCCACGCGTGTTGTCGACGGTGATGCCGAGCGTGAAGCCGTACCAGCGCGACTGCGTCACCATCTGGCACATGGTGAACTTGAAGCCCTCGGTCGGCTTGCGCACGCCCTGGATCTTCTCCATGTCGGCCGGGTCCTCGAACAGGCGCATGCCGATCGGCTGGGTGCGGATGCGCAGCAGGTCGATCAGCTTGGCCGACGCGTCGGCCAGCATCTTGCCGGTGATCTGCTCCGGCGGCGTCCAGGGGGCGACCTTCACTCCCGGCGGCAGTGTCTGCACGTTCATGGTTTCCTCCGTTGCTGGCTCAGGTGAGGTTCAGCCCACCGTCGGCAATGACGATTTCCCCGGTAACGTAATCGTTGGCGATCAGCGCGGCCACCAGATCGGCGATGTCCTCGGGCTTCGCCGGCCGGCGCATCGGCGCCCTGGTGTTCCAGGTCTCCAGCATGTCCGGCCAGGTCGCCGTCATCGGCGTCTCGACCAGGCCGGGCGCCACGGCATTGACCCGGACGTCGGGTCCCAGGGTCAGCGCCAGGAGCCTGGTCACGTGATGCAGCGCCGCCTTCGACGCGGCGTAGGGGATCGACGAGCCCTTCGGCCGGACGCCGGCATGGGTGCCGATATTGACCACGCTGCCTTTGGCCTGGCGCAGCGCCGCCTCGGCCTCGGCGACCAGGACGAACGGCGAGATCAGGTTCACGTCGAGCATCTGCCGCCACAGCGCCGGCGTCGCGGCCTTGAGGTCGGCATGCGGGATACGGATCGACAGGCCGGCATTGTTGACCAGCACGTCGAGCCGGCCGTGTTCGTCGAGCACGGACGCCACCAAAGCGCGGGTGGCCGTTTCGTCGGCGAGATCGGCCTGGTGGTAGCTGCCGTTCAGCTCCTTTGCGATCTTCTGGCCGGCCTCCGCCGAGCGGGCCGAATGCAGCGCAACGGTATAGCCGTCCGTCGCCAGCCGCCGCGCCGTCGCCGCGCCGATGCCCGAGGTCGAGCCGGTGACGAGAGCGACTCTCATGACTCTTCCGGACCACGGGCCTCCAGGCCCGCATCATGATCATGAGCAGGCCTGAAGGCTCGCGATCCGCATGAGTCAAACATAGGATTTGAGCGCATCCAGCGTCTCGTCCGGCCGCTCGACCATCATGAAGTGGCCGCTGTTGGGGATGACCACGCCGACCGCCCCCTTGATCGCGGCAGCCAGCGTCTTGCCCTTGCTGAGAGGCGTCATGAGATCGCCGTCGCCCAGCACCAGCACGGTCGGACATTTCACGGCGGCGGCACGCGCCAACGCGTCCTTGTAGGCGTTGCAGGCCGCGAGATCGTTGTGGATCACGCCCGGCCTGTTGCCTGCCAGCACGGCCAGCGATTCGCGGCGCAGCCACAGGCCGGGCGAGGTCATGCCGCCCTTGTGCAGCGCGTTGCCGATCCCCCAGAAGGTCATCAGCTCCTGCACCTTGGGCGTGTCGGCCTTGGCCGATTCGAGCATCTCGGGATGGACCGGCATCTCCGACGCGACGCCGCACAGGCCGAGCGCGCGGACCTTGTCGCCGTGGCGCGCGGCGCAGTCGAGCGCCACCAGGGCACCCATCGAATGGCCGACCAGCGCCGCGCTCTTCACCCCGGCCGCGTCGATCAGCTTCGCCGTCCAGTCGGCCATCGTCGCAATATCCGCCAACGCGTTGCCTTCGGACCAACCGTGGGCGGGAAAGTCGACCGCCAGCACGCTCCGGCCATGATGAGCGAACCAGCGCGTCTGCAGGCGCCAGACGGTGCGGTCGAAGCCCGCGCCATGGAGGAAGATCACGGCCGGCTTCGCGGGATCGAAATGGGTGCCGCCGGTCGTGGCGAACACCGCATGGCCATCGACGGCGAGCTTCATCGTCAGGCCTTCTGCGAAGCGCGCAAGGCTGCGCCGAGGTCGTCGAGGAGGTCGTCGGGATCTTCCAGGCCGACCGACAAGCGGATCATGCCCTCGCCGATGCCCGCGGCCTTCAGCGCGTCGACATCGAGCTGGGCGTGCGTGGTCGAGGCCGGATGGATCACCAGCGATTTGGCGTCGCCGACATTGGCGAGATGCGAGAACAGCTTCAGCCGTTCGATGAAGCGCCGGCCCGCCTCGCGCCCGCCCTTGATGTCGAAGGAGAAGATCGAGCCGGTGCCCTTGGGCAGGAGCTTCTTCGCCAGCGCGTGGTCGGGATGGTCCGGAAGCTCGGGCGAGGCGATGCGCTCGACGGCGTCGTTCTTGTGCAGGAAGGCGATGACCTTGCGCGCGTTCTCGACGTGCTTGGCGACGCGCAACGGCAGGGTCTCCAGGCCCTGCAGCAGGTAGAAGGCGTTCTGAGGCGCCAGGCAGGAGCCGAAGTCGCGCACGCCCTCGGCGCGGGCGCGCATGATGAAGGCGTGCGGGCCGAACTCCTCGGCGAAGTCGATGCCGTGATAGCCGGCATAGGGCTCGGTGAGTGTCGGGAACTTGCCCGATTCCCAGTCGAAGCGGCCGCTTTCGACGATCACGCCGCCGATCGCCACGCCATGGCCGCCGATGAATTTGGTCGCGGAGTGGAAGACGATGTCGGCGCCCAACGTCAGCGGCTTGCACAGCACCGGCGAGGCGAAGGTGTTGTCGATCATGAGAGGAATCTTCGCTGCATGCGCGATCGCGGCGATCGCCGGGATGTCGAGCACCTCGCCGCCCGGGTTGCCGATCGTCTCGCCCAGCACCAGCCGCGTCGCCGGCGTGATCGCCCTGGCGAAGCCGTCATGGTCGCGCGGATTGACGAAGGTGGTGGTGATGCCGAAACGCGGCAGGGTGAGCGCCAGCATGTTGCGCGTGCCGCCATAGAGCGAGGTCGAGGCGACGATGTGCCCGCCCTGCCCCATCAAGGTCGCGATGGCGATGTGCAAGGCCGCCTGCCCGCTCGACACGCCGAGCGCGCCCGAGCCCTCCTCCAGCGCGGCGACTCGTTCCTCGAACACCGCGACGGTCGGATTGGAGATGCGGCTGTAGATGTGGCCGCCGACCTCGAGATTGAACAGGCTCGCCGCGTGGTCGACGTCGCGGAAGACGTACGACGTCGTCTGGTAGATCGGCACGGCGCGCGCGCCGGTGACGGGATCGGGATGCTGGCCCGCGTGCAGGGCCAGCGTGTCGGGCTTGAGGAACTTCGCGTCGACCATAGTGCTTCCTCGGGGGCGTCTCCCTACTGCGCGGTCCAGCCGCCGTCGGACACGAGCTGCGCGCCCTGCATATTGGACGCGGTGTCGGACGCGAGGAACAGCGCCAGGCCCGCGATCTGCTCGGTCGTCGTGAATTGCAGCTGCAGCTGCTTCTCGGCCAGCAGGTTGCGGCGCGCCTGCTCGGCCGGGATGCCCTGCTCCCTGGCTCGCGCCTCGATCTGCGCCTGCACCAGCGGTGTCAGCACCCAGCCCGGGCAGATCGCGTTGCAGGTCACGCCGGTATCCGCGCATTCCATGCCGACCACCTTGGTCAAGCCGACGATGCCGTGCTTGGCCGCGACATAGGCCACCTTCTGCGCCGAGGCCACCAGGCCGTGCGTGCTGGCGATGTTGATGATGCGGCCCCACTTCGCGGCCTTCATGATCGGCAGCGCGTGGTGGATGGCGTGGAACGTCGCGCTGAGATTGATGGCGATGATGGCGTCCCACTTCTCGGGCGGGAAGTCCTCGATCGGCGCGACGTGCTGGATGCCGGCGTTGTTCACCAGGATGTCGACGCTGCCGAATGAGGCCTTGGTCTTGGCGACGAGATCGGCGATCGCCGCCGGCTTGGTCATGTCGGCGCCGTTGTACTCGACCTTCACGCCGTTCTTCTTTGCCAGCTCGGCACGCTGCGCCTCGATCGCCGCCTTGTCGCCGAAACCGTTCAGCATGACGTTGCAGCCTTCCGCCGCGAATGCGTCGGCAATGGCCTTCCCGATGCCGCTCGTCGAACCGGTGACGATGGCGGCCTTACCCTTGAGCGACATGCACTACCTCTTGAAGAACGACGCGGCTGCCGACGCGTGACTCTGCTTGGCCTTGATCTTGGCCTCGACCCGCTCGATCTCCGCCTTCAGCGTCGCGACGTACTCCTTGAGGTCCTCGATGTTCATGTCGTCGAGGTTCAGGGGCTTCTTCTTGGCGTTGCGCGGGTCGAGATCGTCGAGGTCGAAGGCCATGGCGTGGCTCCACGGAAGGGGCTATCTGAGACCTACCATCGCTCTCCACACACCGAAAGGCCAAGCATGAGCGCGCTTCCCGCCACCATGATGTGCGTCGAGATCAAGAAGCCGGGCGGGCCCGAAGCGCTGGTGCCGGCGACGCGTCCGGTGCCACAGCCCAAAGCGGGCGAGATCCTGCTCGAGGTCGCCGCCGTCGGTGTGAACCGGCCGGATCTCGCGCAGCGTGCCGGCACCTATCCGCCGCCGCCGGGCGCGTCCGACCTGCCGGGCCTCGAGGCCGCGGGCACGGTCGCGGCGCTCGGCGCGGGCGTGACCGGCCTGAAGGTCGGCGATGCGGTGTGCGCCCTGACGCCGGGCGGCTCGTATGCCGAATACTGCACGGTGCCCGCGCCGCAATGCCTGCCCGTGCCGAAGGGCTTCGACATGCTGCACGCCGCGGCGCTGCCGGAGAACTATTTCACGGTCTGGCACAACCTCTTCGAGCGCGGCCAGCTCAAGGCGGGCGAGTCCGTCCTGATCCATGGCGGCGCGAGCGGCATCGGCACGACGGCGATCCAACTCGCCAAGGCGTTCGGCGCGAAGGTGTTCACGACCGTGCGCACCGCCGACAAGGCCGCGGCGGTGACCGGGCTTGGCGCGCAGGCGGTGCTCTACAAGGACAATGACTGGGCAGCCGAGGTGAAGAAGCTGTCGGGCGGCGTCGACGTCGTGCTCGACATGGTGGCCGGCGACTACCTGCCGAAGAACCTGCAGCTGCTGAAGCAGGACGGCCGCTGCGTGGTGATCGCGCTGCTGGGCGGCGCGAAGGCCGAGATCAGCGCCGGCCTGATGATGGTGAATCGCCTCACGCTGACCGGCTCGACGCTCAGGCCGCAGAGCATCGCCAACAAGGGACGCATGGCGCAGGGGCTGAAGGAGAAGGTCTGGCCCTTGCTCGAGGCCGGCACCATCCGGCCGATCATCTTCAAGACCTTCCCGCTCAGGGACGCGGCGTCAGCGCACGCCGAACTCGAGCGTGCCGATCACGTCGGCAAGGTGATGATGACGGTGTGAGTCTTGCCGGACCGCGGGCGTCTCGCCCGCATCATGAGCGGGCGAGACGCCCGCGGTCCGGCAAGATCAATGACGGTGCTGGTCGTGCTCGTCGTCGCCCTCGTCTTCGGGCGGAACGTCGAGATCGGGCTGGTCGGCCTCCGACGGATCGACCGCTTCCGCGGACGGTTCCTCGGCGATCGGCTCGCCGGCGGCCACCGCCGCCTTCTTGCGGGCAGCGTCCTCGCGGGCGGCACGGCGGCGCGCCTTGTCGACCGCGTCATTGAGGTCCTTGAGCGAGCACAGGCCGAGCGTCACCGGATCGCGCGGCCGCACATTCTGCATATTCCAGTGGGTACGATCCCGCACCGACTGCACCGTGCTCTTGGTCGAGCCGACCAGCTTGGCGATCTGGCTATCCTGCAGCTCGGGATGGACCTTGAGCAGCCAGGCGATCGCATCCGGCCGGTCCTGGCGCTTGGCCACCGGGGTGTAACGCGGCCCCTTGGAGCGGGTGATCGGCTCGGGCACGTCCCGCGGGCTGAGCTTCAGCCGCGCATTCGGATCGCCCTCCGCCCGCTTGATCTCTTCCTTGGTGAGCTGGCCGTTGGTCGTCGGGTCGAGCCCGGTCATGCCGCCCGCCACCTCGCCGTCCGCGATCGCCTGGATCTCGAGCGGATGCAGGCCCGTGAAGGCCGAGATCTGGTCGAAAGTAAGCGTCGTGTTCTCGACCAGCCAGACGGCGGTCGCCTTGGGCATGAGCACTTGCGGCATAAAAATCTCCTAAGCCCCGGATATAGAGGCGGGTTCGGGCCCCGCCAACCCGAAAAGCGCGCCCGATACAACCACACCAAACGGAAACGGCCGGGTTTCCCCGGCCGTCCCGCGAAACTGGCGTTTCGGAAGGTCTTACTGGAGGACGATCTCGACGCGGCGGTTCTGCGGCTCGCGCACACCGTCGGCCGTCTGGACCAGCGGCTGGGTCTCGCCCTTGCCGATGACCGTGATCGCCGTCGCCGGCACGCCGTCACGCACCAGCGCATCCTTGACCGCGTTCGCACGGCGCAGCGACAGCGCCATGTTGTAGCTCTCCGGGCCCGACTTGTCGGTGTGGCCGGTCGCGGTGATGCGGGCCTTGCCCGTCGCCTTGAACTGGTCGGCGGCCTGCTGGATCGTGTTCAGCGCCTGCTGCGACAGGTTCGAGCGGTCCCAGTCGAAGAACACCATGAAGGAGGCGGTCTTCGCGGGCTCCGCGACCGGCGGCGGCGGCGGCGCCGGCGGAGCGAACTTGAGCTGCAGGCCCAGCATCACGGTGAAGTTGTTGTTGGTCCAGGACGTGCCGCCGACGCTCGGATTGGTCGTGCCGTAGTAGCGGCCGTCGAGGTTGATGCGGAAGTTGGTGTCGACGTTCCAGCCGATACCGATGATGCCCTGGTAGGCGAACTGGGTGCTGCCGAGCGAGCTGTCGCCGTCGACAAAGGCAATGCCGACGCCCGCGCCGATATACGGGGTGATGATCGAGCCGGCGGCAAAGTCGTACATCACGTTCGCCATGGCGGCGAGCTGGCCGACCTGGTTGTTGACCGCACGGCCGGGGAAGGCAACGTTGTGCTGGTTGTTGCGATAGATGCCTTCGAGCTCGACGCGCGGGCCGACGAAGTCGTAGCCGACGACGCCACCGGCCGCGAAGCCCGTCTGCGGATACACGCTGCTGCCGAGGATGGTGGTGTTGAGGAGCCAGTTCAGGCCGCCTTCGGCACCGATGTAGAAGCCCGGCTGCGGAACCTGCGCCTGGGCCACGACCGGCAGCGCCACCAGAGCAGCGGCGGCGAGCAATGCCTTCTTCATAAGAACTTCCCCTCGAAGTGTAGTCCTGACCAGCTCGGGCCGGGTGAGCGCCGGCCGAGGCCCATATAAACACCACGATTGGTGCGGTGCAAGGTACGCGGCAGCTTCGCGGCAAACCTGTGGCCAACGGGCCACAGTGCATATTTTTGGGGCTTTTTGGCGTGCCGCCGGGGCGTCACGCCGCACCACATCTTGTGCGCGATCAGTTCGTGCCGTTGTGGACGCCGATGGGGAACTTCAGGCCGAACACGCCACCGCCCTCCTCGCGCCGGCCATAGATCTGCGGCCCGCTGAGGGGTGTCGAATTCGGCTGGGTATTCTGTCCGAGACCGTACTGCGGCAGCGGCACGTCCGGGTTGGACGGCCCGTTCTGCTCGGACAGCATCTTGCCCACAAGCTCAGCGCCCGTTGGCGCGGGCGCGGCCTTCACCGCCGCGGCTGGCGCGGGACGCTTGCCGTCGGCGGCGAAAGCTGCGGGACAAAGCATGGGGATGGTGCCGGCCGCGAGGAGGGCGATCACGCACCGCGAAACAAATGGGGACATACCAACCGGAGACATACGAGGGGTGTGCTTTCGTTAGGCCGTTGTTCCCCCTCGGCAGTTGTTCATGTAGCAGGCATTTGGTTCCTTAATGTGGCGGCGCCTGCGATAAACGGACGCTGACGGCAACACAGAGGGAACAAACGCCATGGGCGAGTACAGCAAGGTCGAGACGGACGGCCGCCTGATGATCGTCACCATCAACCGGCCGGAGGTCTACAACGCCTGCCATCCGATGGCGAACCAGGAGCTGGTCGAGGCGTTCGACGAGTTCCATGCCAACCCCGAGCTGTGGGTCGCCATCATCACCGGTGCGGGCGACAAGGCGTTCTGTGCCGGCAACGACCTCAAGTACCACGCCGAGATCCAGAAGAAGACGGGCAAGCGGCCGGTGCATCCGGCCAAGGGCTTCGGCGGCCTCGCCAACCGCTTCGATCTCGAGAAGCCGGTGATCGCCGCGGTGAACGGCGTGGCGATGGGCGGCGGCTTCGAGATCGCGCTCGCCGCCGACATCATCATCGCCTCCGACAAGGCGACCTTTGCCCTGCCCGAGCCCAAGGTCGGCTTGGCCGCTGGCGCCGGCGGCATGCAGCGGCTCTCGCGCATGATCCCGCTCAAGAAGGCGATGGGCATGCTGCTGACGGGCCGCCACGTCTCGGCGCAGGAAGGCTACGAGCTGGGCTTCGTCACCCAGGTGGTGCCGCACGCCGAGCTGATGACGGCGGCCAAGAAGTGGGCCGGCGACATCCTCGCCTGCTCGCCGATGTCGGTGCGCGCCACCAAGCAGGTCGTGATGCGCTCGCTCGACGTGCCGGCGCTCGAGGTGGCGATGCACAACCTCCACTATCCGGCGTTCGTGGCGATGACCAGGAGCGAGGACACGGTCGAGGGCCCGCGCGCCTTCGCCGAGAAGCGCAAGCCCAACTGGAAAGGCCGCTAGCGAATCGCCCTTGGCGGGAGTGCACAAGAGTCCACTGGAGTCCACTCGGGTGTGGACCGGTTGGATGCCGATGGCACAAGGGTTTTGGGCCTGGAGTCCGCGAATCCACCGATTCTGTCCCAACTGAAAACAACACCCCCTCATCGGACCGCGCCGCTCCAGCGGCGCTCGGGAGTCATGAGCGCCACTGAAGTGGCGCGGTCCGATGAACATGAACATGCGCGCGAGTCTGCATGATCACGCGCCGAACACCTATTACGGGCAATGGCCGGGCAGAAAAGCCGCTGTTCCGGGCCTCCAATCGCCAGTCATTGCCCATAATGAGCTCGTTGCGAGCGCCCAATTCGTGACCTTTGGCGCTCCGTAGCGAGATTTCCAAGGGAATCGCTCGCCGCTGCGCCGGAAATTTCCGTTTCGAGCAAAAAGAAAAAGTCAGCGCGCCGGGTAGTTCAGGATACGCGCCCGCGCGCATTGTCGAAGTCCCAGTCGAGCTCGAAGCGGTCGCCCTTGGCCTTGACGTAGGCCGCGTGGGGCGGCGCGAAGTGCGCCGGCATCAGCAGCGCGCCCTGCTCCGCGCAATCGCCCAACAGGGTGTTGCGGGTCTGGCGCGCGAGGTCGCGGTCCTCGCAGAAGCAGCTGTTCCATTTCCACAGCGGCACCTGCACGGGATTGTGCAGGGCGTCGCCTGGGAAGATCGCGCGCTTGCCGCGAGACTCCAGATCGAGCCGGATCTGGCCCGGCGTATGGCCGGGCGCGGGCTTGATCGTGAAGCAGCCGCACATCGCATGCTCGCGCGACACGAACTCGGCCTTCTTCGCCTCGACGATCGGCAGAACCGAATCGTTGTAGGTATTGACCTCATAGGGCACCGAGCCGGGCCGCTTGGCCACCGCCGCCCAGTGGTCGTGGTCGGTGCGCGACATCACGTACTTGGCGTTGGGGAAGGTCGGCACCCACTTGCCGTTCTCGAGCTTCGTGTTCCAGCCGACGTGATCGACATGCAGGTGCGTGCACATCACGAAGTCGATCTCCTCAGGCTGCACGCCCGCTTCGCGCAGCCGGTCGAGGTACTGCGTGTTCAGCATGTCGAAGCGCGGCATGCCGGGCCGCGGCTTATGGTTGCCCGAGCAGGCGTCGATCAGGACGGTGTACTTGCCGGTGCGCACCAGCCAGGAATGGATCGAGGTCATCAATCGCCCGCTCTCCGGCTGGAAGTACGACGGCGCCAGCCAATGCTGCTCGGCGGCGAACGTGTCGGCGTCGAACTCGGGGAAGAAGTCCTTGGCCGGAAAGCCCGGCCCCATCTGCTCCTCGATGCGCGTGACGCGAATGTCGCCGATGTGACGGTCCTGCATTGCTTCCTCCACCTCTGCTGCCGACGATCATGCTGTTCCGTTGACGCGGTGTGCAACGCCCTTGATATGCTCCCCATGACGTTATACGTTATAGCCAAGTGATCCTGAGCTTCAGAGATACAGAGACGGCGCGCATCTGGAATGGCGAGCGGAGCCGGAGGCTGCCGTCGGATATCCAGAACGTGGCGCTGCGCAAGTTGCGCCTGCTCAACGCGGCGCTTGATGTGAACGACCTTCGGGTGCCACCGGGAAATCGCCTCGAGGCCCTGAAAGGAGATCGATCCGGCGAGCACAGTATTCGAATCAACGATCAATGGCGGATTTGCTTCATCTGGACCGCCGGAGGACCACGAGATGTCGAAATCGTCGACTACCACCGCTAAACGCCCTGCGAAGGCAGGGCTGCTGCACAATCCCCATCCGGGCGAAATCCTTGCCGAGGAGTTCATGAAGCCTATGGGCATCACGCAAAACGCGTTGGCGCGCGTCATCGGCGTGCCGCCGCGCCGCATCAACGAGATCATCCATGGCCGGCGCGCCGTCACCGCCGATACCGACCTGCGCCTTGCGCGGTACTTCGGCGTCTCCGAGGGCATGTTCCTCGGCCTGCAGGCCGCCTACGAGCTGATGGAGCGCCGTCGCCAGATCGCGGCCGACCTCAAGGCCATCGAACCGCGCGCCGCGTAAACAACTATAGACGCTTCTCCCAATGCACGAAGCCCACGCGGCCGAGCCGCCCCGGTCCCGACAGCGTCGTGACGGGCGTCGGCACGTAGGGGCGGTAGCCCTCGGCGATCAGGTTGCGCATCGAGGCGGCGCCGTCGGCGTCGGTGTAGGTGACGGCCTTCCGCAGACCCTGCTCGCGCATCTCGGCCTCGCGCAGGCGCAGCATCTGGCGCTGCAGGCCCTTCCCGCGCCAGTCGGGCATCACGCCGGCGCGATAGTGGAAACCGACCGGCTCGTCGTGCTCGACGACTTTCCAGGCGCAGAAGGCCGCCGGCCGGTCGCCGTGCCAGCCGATGAACCAGTTGGCGCCGGCGAACTCCGCCGGCGCGTCGAGCGGGAAGCAGACGACATCCATCTGCGCGATCAGCGCCGCGTCCTCGCGCGAGACGGCGCGGCGGAAGGCGATCACCCGCCGGCCTTCAGCGCCTCGTTGGTGCGAGCGATGTTGACCTCGTGGCTCTGCAGCATCTCGGTGAGGTCGCGGTGCAGGCTGTCGTCGCGCACCTTGGGCAGCATCTCGCGCAGCTTCTTCACCACCCAGCCCTGGCCGCGATTGAGGAACGCCATGCGCTCGGGCAGGCCCTCGATCGCCAGCGCCTTGCCCTCGAAGGCACCGATCTTCGTCGAGGCCGGAACGCCCAGCGCCTTGAGCTGCTTCAGCAGCATGGCGCACCAGCGCGCCTCGTCGTGATGCACGTCGTGCAGCAGGTCGGCGAACTTCGTACCGGCTGCCGTCTTGCCGCTCTTCAGCGCCACGCCGGTGCCGGCGCGCTCAGCCTCGAGCAGCTCGTTCAGGAACGCGCCGAGCTCGTCCTTGGTGGCGTAGCCCATGTAGGCGTCATCGGCCTCGTGGGCCAGGCAGGCGGGTGAGCTGGGCTCGGGTCGGTGGTCAGACACAGTTTCCTCCGTTCGTCCCCCTTCGGGTATATGGTAAGTCCGCATACACCCGGCAACACCATGCGCACCAGCATCGAAATCGACGACGAACTGATGGCGCAAGCTCAGCGCCTGTCTGGGCTTCGGTCCAAGAAGCAAACAGTGGAGGAAGCCCTGCGCCTCATGGTGAGGCTGGCGATGCAGCGCCAAGTCGACCCGGCTTTCGGCCGATATCAGTGGAGCCTCCGCGGCAGAAAAACGCTTAGACGCTAAAGCAAACTGCGAAGGAGTCATGAGCCACAGGGACGTTGTGGCCTATGAGCCCACCGTCGGCGCATGACATACACCCCATTTTGAATGCCACCGAGTTGAGACCTCTGACCGGAGGCCCTCTCCGCGCGCGTCATACGCGTGGGGAGAGGGAGGGGACCCGCGCTTGCGCGGGGAGGGAGAGGTGTCAGGATTCTTTCCTTTCGTTACCTCACCACGTTTTTGGCAACGCCGACCACCTCACCCTTCCATTGCTTCGCAATGGGCCCCACCCTCTTCCCCACTTTCGTGGCGGAGAGGGAGCATGAGGACGATATGTCCACCCTGTAGCAGCCTCCGCGGACATTGCCATCACACTGATGGCCATACTCTGCAGCTCGAAGAAGATATGAATTGGGGTACAGGCAACAATGCCGATGCCGGACCTCCCTGCAGAAGCACAATGCAGCCGAGAGCCACGAGCAGTGCAGACCTCATCCGCGAGAACCTAGAACGCCTCGGCCGGCAGCGCCATCAGCGTCGCGGCGCCGGCCTTGATCTGGTGGTTGAGCGCCGTCGTCTGCGGCAGCACGCGCGCGGTGAAGAAGCGCGCGGTGGCGAGCTTCGCCTCGTAGAAGGCGTTGTCGTTGCCCGCCGCGAGGCCCTTGTGGGCGGCGATGGCGATGCGGGCCCACATGTAGCTCATCGCGGTCAGCGCCATCAGCCGCAGGAGGTCGGTCGCCGCCGCGCCCGCCTCGTCGGGATTCTTCATCGCGTTCTGCAGCAGGAACAGGGCGGCGTCCTGCACGCGGCCGAGGGCCTTCTCGAGCGGCTCGACGAATTCCTTGAGCTTGTCGTTGCCCTTGTGCTCGGCCACGAAGCCCGACATCACGCCGAGCAGGCGCTGCGCCGCCGCCCCACCCTTCATCGGCAGCTTGCGGCCGACCAGGTCGAGCGCCTGGATGCCGTTGGTGCCCTCGTAGAGCTGGGTGATGCGCGCGTCGCGCACCAGCTGCTCGACGCCGTTCTCGCGGATGAAGCCGTGGCCGCCGTAGGTCTGCACCGCGAGGTTGGCGCACTCGCTGCCCATGTCGGTGAAATAGGCCTTGATGATCGGCGTCAGCATCTGAATCAGGTCGTCGGCCGCCTCGCGCTTCGCTGCGTCGGGATGGCGATGCGCTTCGTCGATCAGCATGCCGACCCACAGCGCGAGAGCGCGGGCGCCCTCGGTGAACGACTTCTGCGTCAGCAGCATGCGGCGCACGTCGGGGTGGACGATGATCGGATCGGCCGGACCGTCGGCGTTCTTCGGGCCGGTCAGCGAGCGGCCCTGGAGGCGGTCCTGCGCATAGGCGACCGCGCTCTGGCGCGCGACCTCGGCGATGCCCAGGCCCTGCATGCCGACGCCGAGACGGGCCGCGTTCATCATCACGAACATGGCGTTCATGCCCTTGTTCAGCTCGCCGACCAGCCAGCCCTTGGCGCCGTCGAGGTTCATGACGCAGGTCGCGTTGGCCTTGATGCCCATCTTGTGCTCGATCGCGCCGCAGCGGATGCCGTTGCGCTCGCCCACGGACCCGTCGGCCTTGGGCAGGAACTTCGGCACCAAGAACAGCGAGATGCCGCGCGTGCCGCCGGGCGCGCCTTCGGGCCGCGCCAGCACGAGATGGAGGATGTTCTCGGTGAGATCGTGCTCGCCGGCCGAGATGAAGATCTTGGTGCCGGTGATCGACCAGCTGCCGTCGGCCTGCGGCTCGGCCTTGGTGCGCAGCATGCCGAGATCGGTGCCGCAATGGGGCTCGGTGAGGCACATCGTGCCCGACCAGGTGCCGTCGGTGAGCTTGGGCAGGTAGAGCTTCTTGAGCTCGTCCGAGCCATGGCGCGACAGCGCCTCGTAGGCGCCGTGGCTGAGGCCCGGATACATCGAGAAGGCCTGGTTCGACGCGGTGAACATCTCCTGCAGCGCGAAGCCCACCGTCGCCGGCAGGCCCTGCCCGCCATACTCGGGATCGCACGTCACCGCCGTCCAGCCGCCCTCGCGGAACTGGTCGTAGGCCTCCTTGAAGCCCTTGGGCGTGCGCACGACGCCGTTCTCGTAATGACAGCCCTCCTCGTCGCCAGAGCGGTTCAGCGGGAACAGCACGTTCTCGCAAAGCTTGGCCGCCTCCTCGAGGATCGCCTGGATGGTGTCGGGCGTCGCCTCCTCGTAGCCCGGCAGCCTGGCGAGGCTCGCGACGTCGAGGACTTCGTTCAGGACGAAGGTGATGTCCTTCACCGGACCCTTGTAGACGGCCATGGCTTGCTCCTCGGTCTCTTTGGGTATTGTCGGCCTGTCGGCCTCAGTCGTCGCCTTCGGGATCGACGCCGCGCTGCTTGAGCTCGGCCGTCACCTGCGCCTCCACGTCCTTGAACTCGTTGATGTGCGCGTCGAGATCGCGACGCTTGCGTTCCAGATCGGTGATGTGCAGCCGGCTGCGGCGCAAGAGCTCGCGCAGCTGCTGCACGCCGGTACGGTCGACCTGGTAGAGGTCGAGCAGTTCCTTGATCTCCGCCAGCGAGAAGCCGAGCCGCTTGCCGCGCAGGATCCAGCCGAGCCGCGTGCGGTCGTGCGCGCTGTACAGCCGGGTCAGCCCCTGCCGGCGCGGCTTGATCAGCCCCTCGTCCTCGTAGAAGCGCATCGTGCGCGCCGTGATGCCGAACTCACGCGCCAGCTCGGCGATGCTGTAGATGCGCGCGGAATCACCGGAAGCAGTGCTTTTGGCTGGGGCGGCCGAAGGTGCGGCGTCAGGCATGGAGGTGTCATAGTTGCCGTTTACGTAAACGTCAATCCAAGTTTACGTAAACGGAAACATAGAAACAAAGTCCTTCTACGCAGATCGCGCCATCGCCAGTCCTCAATACACCTCTCCGCCCGCGTCCTCGCGGGGGAGAGGGAGGGGCCCATCGCGCATGCGATGGGAGGGTGAGGTGGGTCGAGGGCCTCACCCTGATGCACATCGTCTCAGTTGCGCGACCACCTCACCTCCCCGTTGCCGCGCAACGGGTCCCTTCCTCTCCCCCGCTAACGCGCCCGTGAAGGCGCTCACGCGGCGGAGGGGACGTGTGAGATGGGAAACGTCAGATCACCTTCGCCTTGCGCATCTCCTTGACCTCGTCGGGCGTGCAGCCGAGCCACTCACCGTAGATCGCCTCGCAATCGCCGCCGAGGACGGGCGACGGCTTGATCGGCACCTTGGTGTCGGACATGCGCAGCGGCCAGGTCGGCACGGTGACCGGCCCGCGCACCGGATGGTCGATCACCTGCATCATGCCGCGCGCATGCAGGTCCGGATCGTGCAGCAGCTCGAGTGTGGTCTTGACGGCGCCGCACGGCACGCCGGCGCCGGCGATGATCTCCATCACCTCGTCCTTGGTGCGCTTGGAGGTGAACTCGGTAATGACGCCGTCGACGAAGTCCTTGTGCTTGAAACGGGTCGGACCGTCGACCATGCGCGGATCGTCCTTCAAGTCCTCGCGGCCGATCGCCTTCAAGAGCCGGTTCCAATGCTCGCCGTTGCCGCGCGAGGCGAAGATGTAGCACCAGTCGTCGAGGCCGCCCGGCGCACACTTGTAGAGACCGCCCGGCGCGGTGCCGATCACGCCGTTGCCGCCGCGCGGCAGCTGGTCGTCGCGCGCCGCCTGCCGGCTCATCGGCGTGCGGCAGTAGTTCAGCATCGCGTCGCGCATGGCGATCTGGATGTGCTGGCCGCGGCCGGTTGCCATGCGCTGGTAGAGCGCGCCGAGGATGCCGATGGCCATCAGCATGCCGGTGCCCGTGTCGCCGATGGTCGGGCCCGGACGGACCGGCGGCTCGTCGGGATGGCCGTTCACGCCCATGGTGCCGCCCATCGCCTGGGCGATCATGTCGAACGACAGGTAGTTCGCGTGCGGGCTCTCCGGCGCAAAACCCTTGACCTGGGCGAAGATCAGCCGCGGGTTGAGCGCGTGCAGCCGCGGCCAGTCGAAGCCCAGGCGCGCGAAGGTGCCGGGCGCCATGTTCTCGATCAGCACGTCGGCCTTGGCGATCATCTGCCGCAGCAGCGCCTTGCCCTCCTCGCTCTTGAGGTTGCAGGTCACGCTGCGCTTGTTGAGGTTGTAGTAGATGAAGTAGTGCGAATCGGCGTCCGCGCGGTCGGTCATGCCCCAGCGGCCGGGCTCGCCCTTGTTCGGCTCCTCCACCTTCACGACGTCGGCGCCGAGCCACGCCAGCGCCTCGGTACAGGAGGGTCCCGCCTCGAACTGGGTGAGGTCGAGCACCTTGATACCCTTGAGCGCCGGCTGGGTCGCGGTCTCGAGCTCCGGCTGCCTTACCTGATCCTGCATGGCGATCCCTCCCGTCAGGGGACTATGTGTGTGCGTTTCACTCCATCAGCTGTGCCCATCAACTATGCCAGGCGAACTGCTGTGCCTTTCGTGCCGAAGACTGCGACAGCACGATGTTCACCAGAGCGGGGCCCTTGTGCTCCATCGCCCCGTCGAGCGCGCCGCGGATCTTCTTCGGATCCTCGACGAAGAAGCCCTTGCCGCCGAACGCCTCCATCATCCTGTCGTAGCGCGCGCCGTAGATCAGCGCGTTCGGCTTGAGGTTCATCATCGGATTTTCCGGAATCGCCGGCATGCCCGGGCCGATGCCGCCGTTGTTCAGCACGACGATCTTCACCGGGAAGCCGTAGCGGACCAGCGTCTCCATCTCCATGCCCGAGAAGCCGATCGCCGAATCGCCCGAGAGATGGATCACCGGCCGGCCGGGCTGGGCCACGCAGGCGGCGATCGCCTGGCCCAAACCGACGCCCATCGTGCCGTAGGTGCCGGCGTTGAGGCACGAGCGCGCATCGCGGCTGGGCAGCTGGGTCAGGCCGATGTCCATCGTGCCGGCGCCCTCGGCGCTGAGGATGGCGTTCTTCGGCATCCAGGCCGCCACGTCGCGCAGCGCGCGATAGTAGTTGGCCGGCCCGGTATCGTCGTCGATCTGCGGCTTGATGGTCGCGGCATTCTCCGCCGCCTTGGTCGACAGCGCCTTGCGCCAGGCCGAGTCGGTCGGGTGGAACCACTGGCGGTTGACGAGCGCCTTGTTGAGCTGCCCGACGATCGCCTTGCCGTCGCCGACCAGCGCCACCTCCGTCGGCTTGTTGTGGCCGATCTCCTCCGGCGCGATGTCGAGCTGGATGACCTTGACGTCCTTGGCGAAGCGCGGCGGCAGGCCGAAGTGGAAGATCCAGTTGAAGCGCGCGCCCATCAGGAAGACGACGTCGGCCTGCTGCAGCGCGAGCGTGCGCGCCGCCGACACGGCCAGCGGATGGTCGTCCGGCATCACGCCCTTGCCCATCGGCGAGCGCACGAACGGCACTTGGGTACGCTCGATGAAGGCGCGCACCTCGTCCTCGGCGCGGGACCACGCCATGCCCTTGCCGACGATGACCAACGGCCGCTGGGCCTTCTCAAGCACATCGAGCGCCGCCTCGATGTTCTCGCCCGGCGCCACCATGCGCGGCGGCTCGGGGACGCGCTGGACCTGGGTGACCTTGTCGAGGTCGCAGGTGCCCCTGATGATGTCGTCCGGCATGTCGAGGTAGCACGCGCCGGGGCGGCCGTAGATCGCGTGCCGGGTCGCCATCTCGACATAGTAGGGAATGCGCGCAACGCTCTCGATGCCGTGCGCGAACTTGCAGAACGGAGTGGCGAGCAGCACCTGGCGCTCTTCCTGGAAGGCGCCCATGCCGCCGCGATAGGTCTCCGACGCGCCGCCGATCAAGATCATCGGCCAGCAGTTCTGCTGGGCGTTGGCGAGGCCGGCGAGGCCGTGCACCACGCCAGGGCCGGTCACCGTAAGGCACGCACCGGGCCGGCCGGTCATGTAGCCGTAGGCTTGTGCGGCATAGGACGCGGCCTGCTCGTTGCGCATGCCGATGTAGTTGATGCCTTCCTTCTGCGCGGCCGCGGCGATCGGGCCGACTGGAAAGCCGACGATGCCGAACAGGTGGTCGATGCCTTGTTGCTTGAGGCTGCGCGCGATCAGGGTAGCGCCGTCGACTTCGCTCATGTGTTTCCCCTTTAGAGCGAGTGAACTTCCGCGGGGAAATTATGCACTGATCGCGCGGCCACGAAAGGGGGTTCCCCCCGACCTGCGGTACAGACTGACCTGGTTCCGGATGATTTCAGCGATGGTGCTGCGGCGCCGGTTGGGATAGTCACGGCGCCAGTCAATGGACGCAAGTTCAATGGACGCAAGTCAAGGGAAGGGTACCCAATGCCAATCTATCAGCTCGGCGACAAAAAGCCGGTGATTCCGGCCTCCTGCTACGTCGCCGAGACCGCGACCATCATCGGCGACGTGACGCTCGGCGAGCGGGTCAGCGTCCTGTTCGGCGCCGTGATCCGCGGCGACAACGATCCGATCACGATCGGCGACGACACCAACGTCCAGGACAATTGCGTGCTCCACAGCGATCCCGGCCTGCCGCTCACCATCGGCAAGGGCGTGACCATCGGCCACCAGGCGATGCTGCACGGCTGCACGATCGGCGACGGCTCGATGATCGGCATCGCCGCGGTGGTGCTGAACGCCACGGTGATCGGCAAGGAATGCCTGGTCGGCGCCGGCGCCGTCGTCACCGAGCGCAAGAGCTTCGCCGACCGCTCGGTGATCTTCGGCTCGCCGGCCAAGGTCGCGCGCGAGGCAACCGCCGACAACATCGAGCGCATCAAGGGCGACACGCTAAGCTACGTCCACCGCGGCGCCTACTACAAGGGCCACCTCAAGCGGATTGGCTGATGATCGACGCGCTCGACCACCTCACCTTGCGCGCCTCGTTCCGCGCCGGGGCGGTCGACGCATACGAGACACTGCTCGGGCGCCAGGCGACGGACGGGCGGCTCAGGCTCGGCAATGTCGGGCTGACGATCGAGGATCATGCGTCGACGGCGCAGCTGTCGGCGATGGTGTTCGCGACGGCCTCGCTCGAGAAGGCGGCGCGGCTGCTCGAGAGGCGCGCGGTGCCATGCGAGCGCAAAGGCAAGCAGCTCGTGCTGTCGACCGAGGCGACGCATGGTGTGCCGATCGCGCTGGTCGAGCGTAGCGAGGCACCGACGCCCTCGCCCTTGCTGAAGAGCAGCGACGCGGCGGCGATCTCGTCGCTCGACCATGTCGTGATCCGCTCGCCCAATCCCGAACGCGCGGTCGCGCTCTATGCCGGGCGGCTGGGCCTCGATCTCCGGCTCGATCGCAGCAATCCCGAGTGGGGCTCGCGGCTGCTGTTCTTCCGCTGCGGCGATCTCGTTGTCGAGATCGCGCATGACCTCAGGAAAGGCATGTCGGACGCTCCCGATCAGCTCTGGGGCCTGTCGTGGCGCACGCCCGACATCGCCAAGGCGAATGACCGGCTGAAGAGCGCGGGAGTCGAGGTCTCGGAGCCGCGCGCCGGCCGCCGACCGGGCACGCACGTCTTCACCGTCCAGAGCCACACGGCTAACGTGCCGACCATCGTCATCGGCGGGGTGGAGCACTGGTCATGAAGGCACGGTTCCTGGTCGCCGCCGCGTTTGCGGCCGGCCTGTCGATCGCCGGTGCAGCCCGTGCGGGCGACGGCTTCGACGTCATCGCCCTCGGCGCGCTGGGCGGCATCGAGGACGGCAATCTCAGCGCCTGGCTGGTCCATCCGCACGACGACAACCGTTCCGTGACGTTCGACGCCGGCACGCTGGTCAATGGCCTGCGCGTGGCCGAGGAAAAGGGCGATCTCGATTCGATCAAGCTGGCGCCCGAGTCGAAGGTCAGCCGCGTCGGCCACGTCCTGACCGACCTGATCAAAGCCTATCTCGTCAGCCACGCCCATCTCGATCATGTCGCGGGGCTGGTGATCGCCTCGCCCGACGACAGCAAGAAGCCGATCTACGCCCTGCCGTCGGTCGCGCAGGCGCTGAGCGAGAGCTACTTCAACTGGCAGGCCTGGCCGAACTTCACCGACCGGGGCAAGGCGCCGCAGCTCAAGAAATATTCGCTGACGGAGCTCACGCCCGGCGTCGCCGTGGCCGTACCGGACACCAAGATGACCGTGACCGCCTTTCCGCTCAGCCATGGCGGCGTCGAATCGACGGCGTTCCTGGTCGAGAGCGACGGCGACGCCATCCTCTATTTCGGCGACACCGGCCCCGACCCGGTCGAGAAGACAACGAAGATGCACGATGTCTGGACCGCCGTCGCCGACAGGGTGAGGCAGCGCAAGCTCAAGGCGATCCTGATCGAATCGTCCTACACCAGCGACCGGCCCGACGCGCAGCTGTTCGGCCATCTCACGCCGAAATGGATCATGGCGTCATTGCACGAGCTCGACGCGCTGGCGGGCGGGAACAACGTCCTCAAGGATCTGCCGGTGGTGATCACCCACATCAAGTATGCGCTGACGCGCGAGCAGCCGCAGGCGAAGATGCGCGAGGAGCTCACCGCCGCCAACGACCTCGGCGTGCGCATCCTCATCCCGCAGCAGGGCAGCCGCTGGCAGTTCCATTGATGCGCCGGCTCGTTCCGCTCGTGATGGTCCTGCTCGTGGCGGCCTGCGCGACCAGGCCTGCGCCCAGGAGCGCGGCGTCGCTGGCGCCGCTCGGCCCCTGCCCGGCCTCGTCGTGGAAGCCCGAGGCGCCGCCGCCCACCGCCTCCGCGAAGACCTCGATGGTGCTGCTGGCGGTGCAGGAATGGGCGCGCTTCGGCCGGCAGACGAGCTTCTATCCGGTGAGCGGCCCCGCACGCACCGAGCAGCAAGGGCTAAAGGAGGTCGACGCGCCGCAGCGCATCAACGACTACTGGAAGAGCGTCGACAAGCCGAACCTCACCGGTCTCGACACCGAGGTGCCGTGGTCGGCCGCCTTCATCTCGTGGGTCATCCAGAGCGCCGGCGTGCCGCGCGACCTGTTCTGTCCCGATGCGCGCCACACGATCTATGTCGAGCGCATGGTCCTGCGCGCGCGCCGGCCGGGCGCCGCGTTCGTCCCGCGCCACCTCGACGAGCGCAAGCCCGAGGTCGGCGATTTGATCTGCGCTTCGCGCGACCATGGCGGCACGACCTTGGAAAACCTCAATCGCGGACCGGGACATTGCGACATCGTGGTCGAGGTCCGGCCCGGCGAGGTGCACGCCATCGGCGGAAACGTGGGCGACTCGGTCGCCCGCAGCGTGTTTCCACTGGACGCGTCCGGCTTTTTGTCGCCCATATCCGCCCGACAGTTCTTCACCGTGATCGAGAACAGACTCCCCTAGGACGCACATGCGCCGCCTCTACGATTCCTACGACTACGTGATCATCGGCGCCGGCTCGGCCGGCAGCACCATCGCCAATCGCCTGGGCGAGGACTATCGCCTGCGCATCCTGATCCTCGAAGCCGGGCCGCCCGATTCGTCGTTCCTGCTGAAGATGCCGGCGGGCTTCGCCAGCCTCGGCGAGAAGTCGCCCTACAACTGGCGCTACGAGACGGTGCCGCAGGTCCATTGCAACAACCGGCGCATGTACTGGCCGCGCGGCAAGACGCTCGGCGGCTCGTCGTCGATCAACGCCATGCTCTACGTGCGCGGCAATGCCTGGGACTACGATCACTGGCGCCAGCTCGGCAACCCGGGCTGGAGCTACGAGGACGTGCTGCCGTTCTTCAAGAAGGCGGAGAACAACGAGCGCGGCGCCGACCAATTCCACGGCACCGGCGGTCCGCTGAACGTCGCCGACCAGGCCGATCCGGCGAAGATCAGCGAGGCCTTCGTGAAGGCGGCGGAACAGGCCGGCCACAGGCGTCTCAGCGACTTCAACGGCGCGGTGCAGGAAGGCGTCGGCCACTACCAGGTGACGCAGAAGAGCCAGGAGCGCTGGAGCACCGCCAGCGCCTATCTGCGACCCGCGGTCGAGCGCAACAAGAACAACGTTCACGTCATCACCGGCGCGCTGGTCGAGCGCATCATCCTCGACAAGAACCATGCGATGGGCGTGCGTTACGTCGTCAACGGCCGCGACGAGGTCGCGCGCGCGGAGATGGAGATCATCCTGTGCGGCGGCGCGGTGAACTCGCCGCAGCTGCTGATGCTGTCGGGCATGGGCCCGGCCGATCACCTGAAGTCGGTCGGCATCCGCCCGCTGTTCGACATACCGGGCGTCGGCGCCAACCTGCAGGACCATCTCGACGCGGCGATCCTGCAGAGCTGCAAGACCAACGACACCTACGACCGCCGCAACAAGCTGTGGTCGCTCTACCAGTACAAGACCAAGAAGAAGGGGCCCGGCACCTCGCCGATCGCCGAGACGGGCGGCTTCGTCAGCACGCAGAAGGGCCTCGCCGCGCCCGACGTGCAGTTCCACTTCCTGCCGGCGCTGGTGGTCGATCACGGCCGCACGCGCCTGAAGAAGAACGGCTACACGCTGCATGTCTGCGCGCTCAGGCCCGAGAGCACCGGCACCATCCGGCTGAAGAGCAGCGATCCCAAGGAGCATCCGCTGATCGACGCCAACTACCTCGCCGAGCGCAAGGATCTGGAGACGCTGAAGAACGGCGTGAAGATGGGCCGCGATATCCTCGCCCAATCCGGCATGGATCCCTATCGCGCGGACGAGATGGAGCCGGGTCCCGCGGCGAAGAGCGACGCCGAGCTGGAGAAGTGGATCCGTGCGCGCTGCGAGACGATCTATCACCCCGTCGGCACCTGCAAGATGGGCCCGGACAACGATCCCATGGCGGTGGTCGACCACCAGTGCCGGGTGCGCGGCATTACCGGCCTGCGGGTGGTCGACGCCTCGGTGATGCCGAGCCTGATCGGCGGCAACACCAATGCGCCGACCATCATGATCGCCGAGCGCGTGGCATCGTTCATGCAGGGCAAGGGATGAACGACTACGGCCGCGCGCTCCGCCGCTGGCGCCGCCTGCGCGGCGTCAAGCAGAGCCACGCGGCCGAGCTGTTCGGCGTCACCCAGGCGACGCTGTCGCGCTGGGAGCGCGGCCATCACCGTCTGCCCGACGCGGCGGCCCGAAAGCTGACCGCGCTGCTCGCGGCGCCGCTCGATTCGTCGGCCGATGCCGGCCTGCGGCGGCTGGTCGAGAGCTCGGCGCTGCCGGTCCATCTGATCTGCGACCTGACCCATCGCCTGCTCGCGGCCTCGCCCCGGCGCGTCGCCGAATGGACCGCCGGTGCGTCGGACCTGCGCGGCACCTCGCTGTGGCGCTTCGCGACCGAGGAGATCCAGCGGGCCGAAAGCCGCCTGGGCGACGTCGGCTGGTACGACGAGGGCACAACGGAGCTGCGCTTCTGGACCAGCGACAACCACCATCCGATGGTGCGGATCGTGCCCGGCATCCTGGTGTGGGAGCGCCTGACCTTGAGCGACGGAACGCTGGCGCGCCTGGTGACGACGGTCACGCACTAATCTCATTGGACCGCGCCACTCCAGTGGCGCTCGGGCTCATGAGCGCCACTAGAGTGGCGCGGTCCAATGAATACTTTATTCGTGGGCTCACACGCAGCGGCCCCTAAGGTCCACGACATGACCACGTCGTGGCCGCGTCTTCTGCTCATCTACGCGATCGGCGTGGTCGCCGCCGGCCAGCTCGGCATCGTCCCGCCGCTGGTGCCCGCGCTGCAGGGCGAGCTCGGCCTGTCGCTCGCGACGGCGGGTGCCGTCGTCTCCATCGTCACGCTCGTGGGCGGCGTGCTCGGCCTTCCGGCCGGCGCCTTCGCCGAGCGCATCGGCCATGCGCGCGCCTTCCGCCTCGGCCTGCTGGTGATGGCGATCGCGGCCGGCCTATGCGCCCTCGCCCATGACGCACCGCCCCTGCTCGCCGCCCGCGCGCTCGCCGGCATCGGCTACCTGCTTGTGGTCGTGGCCGGACCGTCGCTCATGGCGATGCTCGCCGAACGGCGCCACCAGCCGGTCGCGCTCTCGCTGTGGGGTACATTCGTGCCGGTGGGCATTGCGCTGGCCGGGATCGCGACGGCGAGCGTCGCGCAGGCTGGCTGGCGCACGATCTTCGCCGTCGATGCCGGCCTGCTCGTAGCCTCGTTGCTCGCCGCGTTGGGCCTGCGGTCGCCACCGTCGCATGCGGACGACTGGAAGGTGCCGCCGGGCTCGCTGCGCGCCGCCCTGCCGCTCGCCGTGTCGTTCTTCTGCTTCGCGCTGGTCTTTCTCGCTCTCGCCGGAATGCTGCCGGCCTATCTCATCGAGCGGCGCGACATGTCTGCAGCAACCGCCGGCCAGACGGTCGCCCTGGCAACCGCGCTCGGCATCGCCGGCAGCCTGGCGACGGCGGCACTGATGCATCGCGGGGCGACGCCCGGCCGATTGATCGCCATCGGTCTCGCGGCGTCGACGGCCGCGGCGATCCTCGCCTTCCGGCCCGAGTTCGGCCTGCCGGTTTCGATCGCAGGCTTCGCCCTGTCGTTCGCCATCGGCGGCCTCGTGCCCTCCGCCGCCTTCGCCGCGGTGCCCCAGCTCGCGTCCGGGCCACGCGCCACCCCGGGTCCTGCCGAGGGGGTGCGGCAGGATTCCAGGACTCGAGGCTAAAAGCCTTATGGAATGGGCATCGAAGGCGTCCTGCCCTGGAGTGGACGCAGGTGGACGCGGCTGGACGCCAGGCTAGGTCGCGCGGTTCTCGACCACCATCATCCAGATCTTGCCGGGCGTCGGCGCGAGGCGGCCGCGCGAATCGGCGGGATAGAGGCTCATGGTGACGCTGTTCTTCACGTTGCCGCCGACCGCCTGGATGAAGCCGCCGCGCACGCCGGTGACGACGTCGCAATGGCTGACCGTGTAGTCGATGCGTCGCCGCGCGGTGCGCGAATCGGCATAGCGCCAGGTCGGGCCGGCGGTGCCGCTGCAGACGAGGTCGCCCTCCTTCGGCGCGTATTCGTTCGGCGCATGCAGCAGGAAGCTGCCGCGTCCGGCGCGTTCATGATCGTAGAGCGCGGTGAGATACTGCCCGTGGCGGCCGGCGCGCGGGAAGGAAGAGGCAGGAACGCCCGAATGCGCCATCACCCAGGACACGAATGCGCCCGACCACGGCCGGCCCGCCGTGCGGCCGTTCCATTCGGGATGGCCGCAGCTTCCCCAGTAGTCGCCCACTCGGCTCGAGAGCGGCTCGCTGTGCTCGCTCATGCCGCTGCGGTTGACGTAACCACCGGCGTGACCGCCATAAACGACGGTCGAGCGGCCGAAGCGGCTCCATTCTTCCCAGGCGACGTAGGCGGTGCGATTGGTGGGCGGCCGGTCGGCGTAGCCGTGGCTTTGGTCCGTGCCGCCACAGCCGTCGAGGATCAGGGCAATGGCGGTCAGGAAAAGGAGAGCTGGCAGCCGGACGGCCAGATGGGAGGAGCTATGACGAGGGGCCGGCTGCCAGCTCACACGAACATCGACGAAGGGGTTGTCGATCCAGTTCATGCATCACTTGCAGTTCACGCTACAACTGACTGTTATTGTTGATTTTACTATTAGCACGGATTTGGAAGAATGTCACCTGTCGACGACATCCGGGCGCTCGAGACGCGCGCCTTCCGGGCCTGGCCCGCTTTGGAGACCCGGACCGACCGGGGCTGGGTCCAACGCCTGGCTGGTGGCTACACGAAAAGAGCCAATTCGATCAATGCCTTGGAGCCCAAAGCCGCTCTGACATATCAGATGAAGGACAGCCTCGAAGCGCCCTACCGGATGGCGGGGCTGGCGCCAACCTGGCGGCTGACGCCGCTCGCCCTAGCGGGGACTGACGACCTGCTGGCCGCCGCCGGCTACCGCCGGATCGACGAAAGCCTCGTCCAGCGCGCGACCCTCGACGACCGGTTCGTCCTCGATCGCGCGGTGCGGATCGCCCCCTCGCCGTCCGACGCCTGGCTGGCCGGCTTCGCCGCCCTGAGCCCGGTGGCGCCGGCCCATCGCGAGACCATGACGCGCATGCTGCGCTCGATCGCGGCGCCCGTCGGCTTCGCGCGGGTCGAGGACGACGGGCAACCGATCGCCTTCGCGCTGGGCGTGGTCGATGGCGACCATGTCGGCCTGTTCGACGTGCTGGTGGCGCCGGCGGCGCGCCGCCGCGGCCTGGCGCGCCGGCTGACGCAGAGCATCGGCGCGTGGGGCCGCGAGCACGGCGCGCGCTTCTGCTATTTGCAGGTCGTGGCGACGAATGAAGCGGCACGGCCGCTCTACGCCGATCTGGGTTTCGAGACGGTCTACAGCTACGCCTATCGCGTGCCATAGTGCGGACGGGAGAACGCACCATGTCGAGTTATGTCTGGGAGAAGAGCTACCCGCCGGGCGTGAAGTGGGAGCTCGACGTGCCGCGCAAGACGATCCACCAGATCTTCGAGGAGAGCTGCGCGCAGAATGCCGGCCGGCCGTTCACCGACTTCCTCGACAAGGTGATGACTTTCGGCGACTACAAGGATGCGACCGACCGCGCCGCCGCGGGCTTCCAGAAGCTCGGCGTCGGGCCCGGCGTGAATGTCGGCCTCTACCTGCCCAACACGCCGCACTATCTCATCGCCTTCTTCGGCATCCTGAAGGCCGGCGGCCGGGTGGTGAACTACAGCCCGCTCGACGCCGCGCGCGAGCTCGAGTTCAAGATCGGCGACAGCGAGACCGACATCCTGGTCACGCTCGACGTCGCCGCGCTCTATCCGAAGATGGCGGCGATGCGCGGCAAGACGCGGCTCAAGAAGCTGATCGTCGGCTCGATCGCCGATTACCTGCCGTGGCCCAAGAACTGGCTCTACCCGATCGCCAAGAAGAAGGAGATCTCGGCCTGGCCGCGCGACGACTGGCACATGTCGTTCAAGGACCTCCTGAAGAACGACGGCAAATACAAGGCGCATCCCGCGCCGGCCGACCTGTGGGACGAGGTGGCGCTGCTGCAATACACCGGCGGCACGACCGGCCTGCCGAAGGCGGCGATGCTGACGCACGGCTGCGTCGTGTCGGCGATGACGCAGGGGCAGAGCTGGACGATGCCCTATACCAATCCCGGCAACGAGAAGATCGTCTGCGTGCTGCCGCTGTTCCACATCTACGGCCTGTCGGGAATCATGCTCGGCGCAGCCAAGAGCGGCAACCAGCTGATCCTCTATCCGCGGCCCGACATCGACCTGATCGTGGCCGACCTCGCGAAGAAGAAGCCGACCTTCCTGCCCGGCGTGCCGACGCTCTACACCGCGATCAACAAGCATCCCAAGGTGAAGGGGCTGGACCTGAGCTCGCTCAAGTTCTGCATGTCCGGCGGCGCGCCGCTGCCGGTCGAGGTGCAGCAGAGCTTCGAGAAGCTGACCGGCGCGATCCTGATCGAGGGCTACGGCCTGACCGAGACCTCGCCGACCGGCTCGATCTGCCCCAAGGACGAGCGGCGGCCGGGCTCGTGCGGCGTGCCGATCCCCGGCACGATCATCGAGATCCGCGACATGGAGAACAAGGACCGCGTCCTGCCGGCCGGCAAGGAGCATGTCGGCGAAGTCTGCATCATCGGCCCGCAGGTGATGAAGGGCTACTGGAAGAAGCCCGACGAGACCGAGCACGTGCTGTTCAGCCATCCGGCGAGCAACTGGAAGGGCCTGCGCACCGGCGACATGGGCTACATGGATGCCGACGGCTGGCTCTACCTTGTCGATCGCTCGAAGGACCTGATCATCTCGTCCGGCTACAACGTCTATCCGCGCATGATCGAGGAAGCGGTGTACGAGCATCCGGCGGTCGACGAATGCATCGTGATCGGCATCCCTGATCCCTATCGCCAGGAAGCGCCCAAGGTGTTCGTGAAGCTGAAGCCCGGCGCCTCGCTCACCTTCGACGAGCTGAAGCGGCATCTCGACGGCAAGATCGGCAAGCACGAGATGCCGGTCGCGCTCGAGATCCGCGCCGAGCTCCCCAAGACGCCGGTCGGCAAGCTCTCGAAGAAGGAACTGAAGGAAGAGGAGCGCGCCAAGGCGAAGGCTGCCTAGGAGATGCAGCCGCCGATACCCATATCCCTCTCCCCCTTGGGGGAGCGGTTGGGTGAGAGGGACGCCGATTTCGGTCACGATTGTTGGCCATGTTCGACGGCGCCATGACCCACCTCACCTCGCCCTCGCTGACGCCCGCGGCCCCGTCCTCTCCCCCCGCTGTCGCGCGCGGAGAGGACGTCAAGAGGCGTTCGTTCATCGTCGGCGGTCTCAGCCTCGCTCTGGGCGGCTGCTTCGACCGGCCGTGGTACGAGGAGAATCCCCAGCAGAAGGCGTTCCTCGAGGGGCTGCAGGCGCTGGCCAAGCCGGCGCTCGCCTCCAACAATCCGCTGCAGATCGAGGACGCAGTGAAGCGCAGCCTCGCCCTGGCCGCGCAGACCGGCGCCTTCACCGGCTGGCAGGGCATCCTGCGCACCATCGACGGCAACGAGCAGAAGATGGCCATCACGGTCGAGATCGGCCCGCAAGTTTCGCTCTACGCATTCAACGACTGGACTCTCGCCATGGCGGGCGCTGTCGCCGAGATGTTCTCGTCACGATCGCGCGAATCCGCCCCGCCGGGCCTTTCCGAAGCCGCGGTGGCAGGGCTAAAAACCCTGCGGCTCGGGGAGCGCGTCAGCGTGTCGGGCCGGATGGGCGCGATCGCAGGATCGGGCCTGTTCGATCTCTCCACGCTGTTCGGCAAGAGCGACGCCGACAACCGCCAGTTCCTGCAGGTACCGCGCTTCGTGGCGCGCATCGATGCCTTGGCGGCTGCGAAGAAGAAATAGAAAGGGTCCTTGGGGTGCCGTCCTTCAACTACGATTTCCTGTACGGCTCGAAGAAGCTGCCGATCTTCGCCGACAATGTGGTCGCGACTTCGCAGCACCTCGCCTCGACCGCGGGCCTGCGCATGCTAGCCAAGGGCGGCAACGCGGTCGATGCCGCGCTCGCTGCGGCCATCGCCATCACCATCACCGAGCCCACGATGAACGGCATCGGCTCGGACGCCTTCTGCATCCTGTGGGACGGAGCCAAGCTCGTGGGCCTCAACGCCTCGGGCCATTCGCCTGCGCTGATGACGCCCGACAAGTACGCCGGCATGGCGGCCATGCCGAGCGTCGGCTGGGGCACCGTCAGCGTGCCGGGCGCGGTGTCGCTCTGGGTCGAGCTCAACAAGCGATACGGCAAGCTGCCGTTCGCCGACCTGTTCGAGCCCGCGATCAAGTACGCGCATGACGGCTTCCGCGTCTCCTATCTGGTGGCGCGCCAGTGGGACGCCGCGATCGACCGCCTGAAGGGCCAGGAGAGCTGGGTGAAGGCCTTCCTGCCCCACGGCCGCGCGCCCAAGGCGGGCGAGCTCTGGAAGTTCCCCGACCAGGCGAAGACCCTCACCATGATCGCCGAGAGCAAGGGCGAGTCCTTCTATCGAGGCGAGCTTGCCGAGAGAATGGACAAGTACGCCCGCGAGACCGGCGGCGCGCTGCGCAAGGAGGACCTCGCCGCGCACAAGGCCGACTGGGTCGATCCGATCAGCCTCACCTATCGCGGCACGACGCTGCACGAGATCCCGCCATCGGGCCAGGGCATCGGCGCGCTGATGGCGCTGGGCATCCTCGAGAACTTCGACGTGGCCGACCACGATCCCGACAGCGCCGCGATGGCGCACCTGCGCATCGAGGCGATGAAGCTCGCCTTCGCCGACATCTGGCGCTACGTGTCCGATCCGCGATTCATGGAAGTGACGCCCAAGCAGATGCTCGACAAGGGCTATCTGAAGAGCCGCGCCAAGCTGATCGATCCGAAGAGGGCGCAGAACTTCGGACCCGGCACGCCCAAGGACGGCGGCACGATCTATCTCGGCGCGGCTGACGCGTCGGGCATGATGATCTCGCTGATCCAGTCGAACTACACCGGCTTCGGCTCGGGCATCGTGCCGCCCGGCACCGGCATCGCGCTCCAGAACCGCGCCTCGGGCTTCGTCACCACCAAAGGCCATCCCAACGAAGTCGGCCCCAACAAGCGGCCCTACCACACGATCATCCCGGCCTTCATCACCAAGGACGGCAAGCCGGTCGCGACCTTCGGCCTGATGGGCGGCGCCATGCAGCCGCAGGGCCACATGCAGGTCTTCTCGCGCATCGTCGACTACGGCCAGAACCCGCAGGCCGCCATCGACGCGCCACGCTGGCGCGTGCATGAGAACGACGGCACGATCTGGACGGAAAGCCACATGGCGCCCGACACCGCGAGCGGCCTCGAGGCGCTCGGCCACAAGCTCACGCGTCAGCCGTGGCCGAACGGCGCGTTCGGCGCCAGCCAGATCATCTGGAAGTTCCCCGACGGCGGTCCCTATCTCGGCGCCTCGGAGAGCCGGCGCGACGGCGCGGCAGTTGGTTTCTAGGGTTTCCATCGAGGGCGGCGGGTTCCGCATCAACGGAACGCCGACCTATGCCGGACGCAGCTGGCGCGGCCATCGCATCGAGGGCCTGCTGTTCAACAGCCGCATGGCCAACGCCATCGCCGACGACGAGAACCCGGCGACGCGCGGCGCCTGGGCCTATGCCGACGGCGACTCGGATGCCGAGCGCAGCACGCGCGAATTCGTTGCCGCCCTACCGAGCTATCGCACGCACGGGCTGATGGCGGTCTGCATCAACCTCTCCGGCGGCAGCCCGCAGGGCTATTCCTGGAACCAGCCGTGGAGGATCTGCGGCTTCAACGGCGACGGCACGATCAAGCCGGCCTGGGAGGCGCGCCTCGATTCGGTGATCAAGGCCTGCGACCGGCTGGGCATGGTCGTGATCCTGGGCCTGTTCTACGGCAAGCAGAGCGGCACCTTCACGGACGAGGCCGCGGTGAAGGCGGCCGTCACCAACACCGTCGACTGGCTGCTGCAGCACGAAGCGACCAATGTGCTGCTGGAGATCGGCAACGAGGTCGACCTCGAGAACGTGTGGGCCCATTCGATCATCGCTGCCGAGCGCTGCCACGAGCTGATCGAGCTGGCGCGGAAGCGCGGCGGCGGAAAGATCCTGGTCAGCACCAGCCTGATCGGGATCGATGCGCCGCCCGAGGCGATCGTCGCGACGGCCGACTTCCTTCTGCCACACGGCAACCGCGTGCACGGCCCGGACAGCGCCTACCAGCCGAGCCCGCACGGCATTCGCCTGCAGCTCGCGCGCTGGCGCGCGTCGCCTTCCTATCGCGGTCAGCCGATCGTCTACAACGAGGACGACCACTTCGAGTTCGAGAAGCCGGACAACCACTTCATCGCCGCCGTCGAGGGCGGCGCCAGCTGGGGCTATTTCGACTACCGCATGAGCCGCGAACGCTTCGAGGACGGCTTCCAGTCGCTGCCGGTCGACTGGACCATCTCCTCGAAGCGCAAGCGTGCGTTCTTCGGGCTGCTGAAGGAAATCACCGGCAGCTAGTTCAAAAGACGAACGCGTGCGCTTGCGGCGTCACTTCCCGCAATAGGCCTCGATGCGATACCCGTCGGGATCGATCACGAACGCCGCGTAGTAGTTCGGGCCGTAGTCGGTGCGCACGCCAGGCTTGCCGTTGTCCTTGCCGCCGGCCTTGAGCGCCGCGGCATGGAAGGCATCGACCGCAGCACGACTCTTGGCCGCGAAGCAGAAGTGCAAGCCGGATTCCATCTCGGCTTTCACCGGCCGGCTGGCGGTCTGCACCCACAGGCCCGGGCTCTTCTCGCCGTAGCCGAGCGACGTCTCGCCATCCGACAGGCGCGTGATGTCGAGCGGCTTCAGCACCGCGTCGTAGAACTTGCCGGCCCGGTTGATGTCGCTGACGCCGATGGAAACGTGGTCGAACATGTCGCCTCCTGTATAACTATATAACTGGTTATAGGGTTATGACCACAGGCTTCGCTTGTCAACCGGTCAACCGGTTACTATTTCGGGACAATGAGCCGTCCCGACCTGTGCCTCGATTTCGCCAATACGAGGTATTGGCGCGGCCAGGCGGTGCCGACGGAGACGCTGAACGCGCCGGCCGATCTGGCGGCCTGGACCAAGGCGGCGAAGCCCATCTCGCCGAAGGAGTTCGAGCAGGCGATCGCGCTGCGCGAGACGATCTATCGGCTGTTCGATGCGCAGGCGCAGGGCAAGACGGCGTTGCGGGACCTCGAGGCGCTCAATGCGGCGCTGGCCCATGCGCCGGCCCGCAAGGTGCTGAAGCGCAATCGCGGCGGCTACGAATGGGACGTCGACGCCCGGTCCGGCACCGCGCTCGCCCTGCTGGCGCCGGTGCTATGGTCGGCCGGCGACCTGCTGGCCGGCCCGCGGCTCGACCGGGTGCGGCGCTGCGCCAATCCCGAATGCGGCTGGCTGTTCCTCGACGACAGCCGGGCCGGCAAGCGCCGCTGGTGCTCCATGTCGGCCTGCGGCAACCGTGCCAAGGCGCGGCGGCATTATCACAAGAGCAAGGACGAGGACGCCTGACCGAGTGAGACCATGAGCGCGCTGACGCCCAGAGCTTTCGTATCTGCCGCCTGTCTCTTCCTCGTCATGGCGGCGCTGCTGTTCGTGCCGCCCTGGACGCTCGACTGGTGGCAAGCCTGGCTGTTCCTGGTCGTCTATTTCGGCGGCTCGATCGTCCTGATGCTCGACCTCGCCAGGCGCGATCCGGCCCTGCTCGAGCGGCGCATGAAGGGCGGACCGTGGGCCGAGGAGCGGCTGGAGCAGAAGATCATCATGACCTTCGCCTCGCTCGGCTTCTTCGCCCTGCTGCTGATCCCCGCCTTCGACCGCCGCTTCGGCTGGTCGCATCTGCCGGTGATCGTGGTGCTCGCCGGCAACGTGCTGATGGTGATCGGCGGCTGGGGCGTGTGGCGCGTCTTCTGCGAGAACAGCTTCACCTCGGCGCGCATCGAGCTCGCGCGCGACCAGCGCGTGATCTCGACCGGCCCCTACTCGCTGGTACGCCATCCGATGTACACGACGGCGCTGGTGATGATGGTGGGGATCCCCCTGGCGCTCGGCTCGCTGTGGGCTCTGCTCGCCTTCGCGGCGATGGTGCCGGCGCTGGTCTGGCGAATTTTCGACGAGGAGAAATTCCTGGCCAGCCAGTTGCCGGGCTATGCGGAGTACAAACAAAAAGTGCGGTATCGATTGATACCGCACGTATGGTGAGCTGAAGCCTGCCTTAACGCAGGATGCTCTGCAGCTTCATCGCGACGCCCATGTCGCCTTCGATCTTGAGCTTGCCGGTCATGAACGCGGTCATGCCGTCGAGCTTGCCGTTGATCATGTCGTCGAGGTCGCTGAACGCCATCTTCAGAGTGCAGTCGGCGGCCTTGTCGTCGTTGCTGACGGCCGGCGGATTGGCGTTGCCGTCGATGAACACGACGCCCTGGTCGGTGCTGAACTTCACGGTATTGCCGAAGGACGACTTCTTCGCCGCGCCTTCCTTCATTTTCGCGGTGATTTCCTGCAAGGTCATTTGAAGTGTTCCTCCAGCCGAGAGTGCTGTGGGGGCTTACTTGACCTTTACGTAAACGTCAAATAAGGCCGCATGAACGGCCGTTCAGGCGGAGGAAGCATGTCTTATCGCTCGGTCTTCAAGCCGGGACTGTTCGCCGGCCAGACCGTGATCGTCACGGGAGGCGGCAGCGGCATCGGCCGCTGCACGGCGCACGAGATCGCGTCGCTGGGCGCGCACGTCGTCATCACCGGCCGCAAGGCCGAGAAGCTCGCCGCGGTAAAGGCGGAGATCGAGACGGCCGGCGGCTCGTGCGAGACGCACGCCTTCGACATCCGCGAGGAAGCGCAGGTCAAGGAGGCGGTGGCGAAGATCGTCGCCAGCAACGGCCGCATCCATGGCCTGTTCAACAATGCCGGCGGCCAATTCCCGGCCAACGCGGCCGACATGAGCACCAAGGGCTTCGACGTCGTGGTGCGCAACAACCTCACCGGCGGCTTCACCGTCAGCCGCGAGGTCTTCAAGCAGTCGATGGAGAGCCACGGCGGCTCGATCGTGAACATGGCCGCCGACATGAGGAACGGCTTTCCCACCATGGCGCATACGGGTGCAGCGCGCGCCGGCATGGTGAACCTGACGATGACGCTGGCCCACGAATGGGCCTTCGCCGGCGTGCGGGTGAATGCGGTGTCGCCCGGCTGGATCGCCTCCTCCGGCATGGACACCTACCAGGGCGAGTTCAAAGAGCGCATCCCCAAGCTCAAGAACTACTGCCCGCTCGGCCGGCTCGGCACCGAGAGCGAGGTGTCGGCGGTGGTTTGCTTCCTGCTGAGCGATGCCTCGGCCTACATCACCGGCACCGAGGTCCGCATCGACGGCGGCGTGCCGCTCGGCAACCGTTCGATGGATCTCACCATCACCGACCGGTCGAAACCGTTCAACGGCTTCCATCTCGCCGTGACGCCCAAAGTGCTGGGCGGCTGACATGCCCGTCATCGAATCCCAGGTCGATCGCAACAGCGACGAGTTCAGGAAGAACCGCGAGCGGATGCTGGCGGCCATCCGGGAGTTCCGCGACGCCGAAGCCAGCGTGCAGGCGGCGTCCGACAAGTCGCGCGAGCGGTTCCGCAAGCGCAAGCAGCTCATGCCGCGCGAGCGCATCGCCCTGCTGCTCGACCGGGGTGCGCCGTTCCTCGAATTGATGCCGCTCGCCGGCTACCGCATGCACGACGACAAGGACGGCTCGAGCGCCGGCGGCGGCTCGGTCGCCGGCATCGGCTATGTCGAGGGCGTGCGCTGCGTCGTGTCGGCCTCGAACTCGGCGATCAAGGGCGGCACGGTCGCGCCGTCCGGCCAGCGCAAGGGCCAGCGCGTGCAGCAGATCGTGCTCGAGAACAAGCTGCCGATCGTGCACCTCGTGGAGTCCGGCGGCGCCAACCTGCTCTACCAGGCCGAGATCTTCGTGCCGGGCGGCCGCGGCTTTGCCAACCAGGCGCGCATGTCGGCGCGCGGCATCCCGCAGGTCTGCGTCGTGCACGGCTCCTCGACCGCCGGCGGCGCCTACCTGCCCGGCCTCAGCGACTACGTCATCATGGTGCGTGGCCAGTCCAAGGTGTTCCTCGCCGGCCCGCCGCTGCTCAAGGCAGCCACGGGTGAGATCGCGACCGACGAGGAGCTGGGGGGTGCCGAGATGCACGCCACAGTCTCGGGCGTCGCCGAATGGATGGCCGAGAACGACGCCGACGGCATCCGCATGGCGCGCGAGGTCATCGCGAGCTGGCATTGGAACGACAAGCTGCCGACGAAGGCGGTGAAGCCATTCAAGGAGCCGCTGTACGACATCGAGGATCTGTGCGGCGTGGTCCCGCCCTCGCACAGGGATCCGTACGACGTGCGCGAGGTGATTGCACGGCTGGTCGACGGCTCCGAGTTCCTCGAGTTCAAGGGGCTGTTCGACCAGCAGACGATCTGCGGCTGGGCCGAGATCGAGGGCGAGCCGGTGGCCTTCATCGGCAACAACGGCCCGATCACCACCAAGGGCTCGGTGAAGGCCGCGCAGTTCATCCAGCTGTGCTGCCAGCAGGGCACGCCGATCGTCTACCTGCAGAACACGACCGGCTACATGGTCGGCACCGAGGCCGAGCGCGGCGGCATCGTCAAGCACGGCTCGAAGATGATCCAGGCGGTCGCCAACGCGACCGTGCCGCAGATCACCATCGTGATCGGCGGCAGCTTCGGCGCCGGCAATTACGGCATGTGCGGCCGCGCCTACGATCCGCGCTTCATCTTCGCCTGGCCGAACAGCCGCGTCGCCGTGATGGGCGGCGAGCAGGCGGCCGGCGTGATGAAGACCGTCACCGAGCAGAAGTTCATCCGCGAGGGCAAGGAGCCGCCCAGGGAACAGATCGACAAGATGTACAAGGCGATCGTCGACCAGTTCGACAAGGAGTCGACGGCGCTCTACGGCACCGCGCACCTATGGGACGACGGCATCATCGACCCCCGAGACACCCGCAAGGTGCTCGCCTTCACATTGTCGATCGCCCGAGAATCGATCGTGCGCCCGCTCAATCCCATCACCTTCGGCGTGGCGAGGATGTAGTCGATGACGAAGAACATCCGTCGATCCCCCCGCTCACCTCACCCTGAGGAGCGAGCGCAGCGAGCGTCTCGAAGGGCGGCAACCCGCACCCCGTCTGCGGCCACCCTTCGAGACGCCACGCTACGCGTGGCTCCTCAGGGTGAGGTGGTATGGGGTCGTGCATGGATGGCGGGTCCCGCAGTCGCGTGCAAGGAACAATCTCCATGAAATTCACGCCCGAACACGAGGCCCTGCGCCAGACCTGGAAGACGCTGATCGACCGCGAGATCAATCCGTATGTCGACGAGTGGGAGAAGGAGGGCCAGTTCCCTGCCCACGCGCTGTTCAAGAAGATGGGCAATGCGGGCCTGCTGGGCGTCGACAAGCCGGTCGAGTTCGGCGGCTCGGGGCTGGACTTCTCGTACGCCATGGTCTGCTCTGAATCGCTCGGCTGGGTGAATGGCGGCTCGGTGCCGATGGGCACCGGCGTGCAGATCTCGATGGCGACGCCGGCCCTCGCCCGCTACGGCAGCGACGAGCTGCGCAAGGAGTTCCTCGCGCCGTCGATCGCCGGCGACTACGTCGCCTGCCTCGGCGTGTCGGAGACCGGCGCAGGTTCCGACGTCGCCTCGATCAAGACCACCGCCCGCCGGGTCGGCGGCGACTGGGTGATCAACGGCGGCAAGATGTGGACCACCAACGGCGCGCAGGCCGACTGGATGTGCCTGCTGGCCAATACCGGCGAGGGCCAGGTCCACAAGAACAAGTCGCTGATCGTCGTGCCGATGAAAACCAAGGGCCTGTCGATCGTGAAGAAGCTCAACAAGCTCGGCATGCGCGCGTCGGACACCGTGCAGACCTTCTTCGACGAGGTGAAGGTGCCGGTGCGTTACACGATCGGCCAGCCGGGCCAGGGCTTCATCTACCAGATGCAGCAGTTCCAGGAGGAGCGGCTGTGGGCCGGCGCCGGCACGCTGATGGGCTGCGACCGCATCATCAACGCCACGATCGACTACACGCGCGAGCGCCAGGTGTTCGGCAAGCCGTTGCTCGACAACCAGGTCGTCCACTTCCGCCTCGCCGAGCTCAAGAGCGAGGTCGAGGCGCTGCGGTCGCTGGTCTATCGCGCCTGCGAGGAATATCTCGCCGGCAACGACGTCACCATGCTGGCCTCGATGGCCAAGCTGAAGGCCGGGCGTTTGCGCCGCGAGGTGTCGGACGCCTGCCTGCAATACTGGGGCGGCGCCGGCTACCTGTGGGACAGCCCGGTCGCGCGCGCCTATCGCGACGGCCGGCTGGGCTCGATCGGCGGCGGCGCCGACGAGGTCATGCTGCAGATCATCGCCAAGCTCATGGGCAACATGCCGCGGCTGGGCAACCGATGAACATTCTTGCCGGGTCGCGGGCGTCCCGCCCGCTCATGACTCTGAGCGGGCGTCCCGCCCGCGGTCCCGGAAGATAAGGAACACGCATGCAGTTCACACAGGAACATGCCGAGATCCGCCGCACCCTGCGGGCAATCATCGACAAGGACATCAATCCGCATGTCGACCAGTGGGAGGAGGACGGCATCTTCCCCGCCCACGAGGTCTTCAAGAAGCTGGGCGATGCCGGCCTGCTCGGCATCAACAAGCCGGTCGAGTTCGGCGGCATGGGGCTCGACTATTCCTATGCCATGGTGATGGCCGAAGAGCTGGGCCACATCACCTGCGGGTCCGTGCCGATGGCGATCGGCGTGCAGACCGACATGGCGACGCCCGCCCTCTCCCGCTACGGCAGCGACGAGTTGCGCCGCGAGTTTCTCGCGCCCTCCATCGCCGGCGACTATGTCGCCTGCCTCGGCGTGTCGGAGGTCGGCGCAGGCTCGGACGTCGCCTCATTGAAGACGACCGCGCGCCGCGTCGGCGGCGACTACGTGATCAACGGCGGCAAGATGTGGACGACCAACGGCACCCAGGCCGACTGGATGTGCCTGCTGGCCAATACCGGCGAGGGGTCCGTGCACAGGAACAAGTCGCTGATCTGCCTGCCGATGAAAACCAAGGGCGTGCAGGTCGTGAAGAAGCTCGACAAGCTCGGCATGCGCTCGTCGGACACAGCGCAGATCTTCTTCGACGAGGTGAAGGTGCCCGTGCGCAACCTGATCGGCCAGGAGGGCATGGGCTTCGTCTACCAGATGCAGCAGTTCCAGGAGGAGCGGCTGTGGGGTGCGATCTCGGCCGTGGTCGGCATGGAGCGGCTGATCGACGAGACCGCCGAGTACACCCGCGAGCGCAAGGTGTTCGGCCGGCCATTGCTCAACAACCAGATCATCCACTTCAAGCTTGCCGAGTTGCGCACCGAGATCGAGCTGGTCCGCTCGCTCTGCTATCGCGCCTGCGAGGAATATCTCGACGGCAACGACGTAACAATGCTGGCCTCGATGGCGAAACTGAA
Source organism: Reyranella sp. (assembly GCA_035293665.1). Classification (GTDB taxonomy): domain Bacteria; phylum Pseudomonadota; class Alphaproteobacteria; order Reyranellales; family Reyranellaceae; genus Reyranella. The sequence continues at coordinate 90,062 of DATGMK010000066.1, forward strand.
GGCCGGCCGCATGATGCGCCAGGTGACCGACGGCTGCCTGCAATACTGGGGCGGCGCGGGCTACCTGTGGGAGGCGCCGACCACGCGCGCCTTCCGCGATTCGCGCCTCGCGTCGATCGGCGGGGGCGCCGACGAGGTCATGCTGCAGATCATCTCCAAGGGCATGGGCACCTTGCCCCGGCCGGCGGGGCGATAATGCGCACGACAGTCATCACAACAGCCGTGTCATCCCGAGCGAAGCGAGGGGCCTTTGGCGGCGTCGACCAAGGGTCCCTCGCTTCCCTCGGGATGACACCGGTGTGGCAATGGGCAATGTGCGCCATTGATGGAGTTGTTCATGGCTGAGCTCAAGGACACGTACGAGGCCCTGCTGGTGCGGCGCGAGCGCTCGCGGCTGCACGTCACGCTCAATCGCCCCGAGGTAAAGAACGCCCTCAACCCGACGCTGATCGGCGAGCTGAAACAGGTGTTCGCCGCGCTGCGTGACCGGCGCGACATCAAGGTCGTGATCCTGCGCGGCGCGGGCGGCACCTTCTGCGCCGGCGCCGATCTGAAGAACATGGAGCAGAGCTTCACGGAGGCACCGAAGCCCGGCCAAAAGGATCCGATCGCGATCAACAATCGCGAATACGGCAGCTTCCTCGAAGCGGTGAACACCACGCCACAGACCGTGGTGGCGGCGGTCGAGGGCTACGCCATCGCCGGCGGCTTCGGCCTGCTGTGCGTGTCGGACGTCGCGATCTGCACCGAGGACGCGGGCTTCGCCATGAGCGAGACGGCGATCGGCATCGTGCCGGCGCAGATCGCGCCGTTCGTCGCCGCGCGCATCGGCGTGCCCAACACGCGCCACCTCGCTCTCACAGCCGCCCGTTTCAAAGGCGCGGACGCGCTGCGCTACGGCATCGTCCATCACCTGGTGAAAGACACGGCGGCGCTCGACGCCAAGCTGGAAGAAGTCCTGAGGCAGATCGACCGCTGCGCGCCGCTCGCCAATGCGCTGACCAAGGCGGTCGTCATGAAGGTCGGCAGCGAGCCGCTCTCCCAGGTGCTCGACTTCGCCGCCGACAAGTTCGCCGAGGCGCGCCGCAGCCCCGAGGCGGCCGAAGGCCTGCGCGCCTTCGCCGAGAAGCGCCCGCCGAAATGGGCCGTGGAGTGATGGCCTTCTCGACGATCCTGGTCGCCAATCGCGGCGAGATTGCCTGGCGCATCATGCGCACCGCGAAGGCGATGGGCTATCGCACCGTCGCGGTCTATTCCGACGCCGACAAGGACGCGCCGCATGTCGCCTTCGCGGATCAAGCAGTGCGGATCGGCCCGCCACCGGTCGGCGAAAGCTATCTCAGCATCGACCGCATCCTCGAAGCCGCACACACCTCCGGCGCCGATGCGATCCACCCGGGCTACGGCTTCCTGTCGGAGAATGCGGAGTTCGCCACAGCCTGCGAGAAGGCCGGTCTCGTGTTCATCGGCCCGCTGCCGGCCGCCATTGCGGCGATGGGCAACAAGGCGGCCGCCAAGCGTCGCATGATCGAGGCCGGCGTGCCGTGCGTGCCGGGCTACCAGGGCGCCGACCAGAGCGACGGAAATCTCGAGACGGAGGCGCGCAAGATCGGCCTGCCGGTCATGGTGAAGGCCGCGGCGGGCGGCGGCGGCCGGGGCATGCGGCTGGTCACCGAGGACAGTGAACTGATCGAGGCGATCCGCACCGCGCGCACCGAGGCCGAGAGCGCCTTCGGCTCGGGCGAGCTGATCCTCGAGAAAGCGGTGGTCGATGCACGCCACGTCGAGATCCAGGTCTTCGCCGATGCGCACGGCACCGTCCTCCATCTCGGCGAGCGCGACTGCTCGGTGCAACGCCGGCATCAGAAGGTGATCGAGGAAGCGCCCTCGCCGGCCGTCGACGCCGACCTGCGGCATCGCATGGGCGCGGCGGCGATCGCTGCCGCGAAAACCATCGGCTATCGCGGCGCCGGCACGGTCGAGTTCCTGCTGGGCGCGGACGGCGCCTTCTACTTCCTCGAGATGAATACTCGCCTGCAGGTCGAGCATCCGGTGACCGAGGCGATCACCGGCCTCGATCTGGTCGAATGGCAGCTTCGGGTCGCGCGCGGCGAGCCGCTGCCCCTCAGCCAGGAGCAGGTGCGCCTGCAGGGTCATGCCATCGAGGTCCGGCTCTACGCCGAGGATGCCTATGCCGGCTTCCTGCCGCAGACCGGCCGGATCGACATGTGGCGACCGGCGACCGGGCCGGGCGTGCGCATCGACCATGGCATGAAGGAAGGGCTGGCGATCTCGTCCTTCTACGATCCGATGATCGCCAAGGTCATTGCCTTTGGCGCCACCCGCGAGGAGGCGCGGCTGCGGCTGATCAAGGCATTGCGCGACACGGTGGTGCTCGGTCCGACGACCAACCGACACTTCCTGATCAAGCTGCTGGAGCATCCGGAGTTCGCCGCCGGCAAGGCAACGACCGCCTTCCTCGGCAAGCACCGTTTCGCTGCGCCCGAGCTCACCGAGGCGCATTGGAAAGCCGCAGCATCCCTGCTGTGGCAGAAGTCGGCCAGCCGCTATCCCGTCAATCTGCGTGGATGGCGCAACTCCAATCCCGAGCCGACGCCCTTCCGTCTCGCCGTGGGCGACACGGAGCGCGTGCTGCAGCTCGGCGAACCGGGAGTCCCATCGGTGCTGCACGTCATCGACGGCAACGACGTCGTGGTCGACTTCGATGGCCTGACCGTGCGCTTCCAGGACCGCACCTACATGCCGCCGGCCTCGGCCGCAGCGGGCAGCGACGGCAAGCTGCGGGCGCCGATGGACGGCCGCATCGTCGCCATCAAAGTTGCAGCCGGCGACAAGGTCGTGCGCGGCCAGACGCTGGTCGTGCTCGAGGCAATGAAGATCCAGCACCAGCTCAAGGCGGCGCTGGATGCCTGCGTCGAATCGATCGCAGTCCAAGAAGGCCAGCAGGTCGCCAATCGCACCGTGCTGGTTACAATGAGCGATGCCGCTGCACGTTGAACGCGTCTCGCACCAGTACGGCCCCGTCGCGGCGCTCGACAGCATCGATCTCGACATCGCCGACGGCGAGACCGTCGCCCTGATCGGCCCGTCGGGCTGCGGCAAGAGCACCCTGCTCGGCGTCCTGGGCGGCCTGCTGCAGCCCACCGCCGGCCAGGTGACACTATCGGGCAAGCCGCCGGCCGATTCGCTCAATCCCTTCACCTACGTCTTCCAGGACTTCGCCCTGCTGCCGTGGCGCACCGTCGAGGCCAACGTGGCGCTGGCGCTCGAGCACCGCCTGAACCCCGCGGAGCGGCGCGAGCGCGTGGCGGCGGCGCTCGCCCTCACCGGCCTTGCCGACTTCGCCGGCGCCTATCCCAAGCAGCTTTCCGGCGGCATGCGCCAGCGCGTCGGCATCGCCCGGGCGCTGGTCGTGCGGCCGGCGGTGCTGCTGCTCGACGAGCCCCTGTCGGCGCTCGACGCGCAGACGCGCGAGCTCTTGATGGAGGACCTGCTGCGCATCTGGGCGCGCGAGAAGAGCACGCGCGTGTACGTGACCCACAATCTCGAGGAAGCAGCCCGGCTCGCCGATCGTGTCGTGGTGCTGTCGCGCCGACCTGGCCGCATCCGCGAGATCGTGCGCATCGATGCGCCGATGTCGGAGCGCGCCGCGATCATCCCCGAAGTGCAGCGCAAGCTGTGGGCCCTGATTCGCGACGAGGCGGCGACCGCCGACCGCGAGGTGCAAAGTGTCTGAGCGCCAGCCGGTTCCCTTCCGCGGCGGCGGTTTCGCGCCCGCGCCGCGCCGTGTCCTGCCGTGGGTCGTGTTCGCCGTCCTGATCGGGCTGTGGCAGATCGCCTCCAACACCGGCCTGCTGCCGCCGCTCTTCATGCCGAGCCCGCTCAGCGTCGTGAAGGCGCTGGTGGCGCTGTGGCAGGACGGCACGCTGGTCGGCCATGTCACCGCCTCGCTGGCCCGCATCATCCCGGGCTGGCTGATCGGCACTGCCGCCGGGCTGGCGGTCGGGCTCGCCATGGGCATCTTCTCGGCTGCGCGCGCGGCCGGCATACCGATCGTCTCGGCATTGTTCCCGATCCCCAAGATCGCCCTGCTGCCGCTGCTGATCCTGTGGTTCGGCATCGGCGAGCCGTCGAAGATCGCCACGATCGCGCTCGGCGTGTTCTTCCCGACGACCATCTCGGCCTACACAGCCTGCGATTCGGTGCCGCGCAACCTGATCCGCATGGGCCAGAGCTTCGGCCTGCCGGCGCGCGACATCGTCGCCAAGATCCTGCTGCCGGGCGCCATGCCCGGCATCCTGGCCGGCTTCCGCATCTCCGCTTCCGTGGCGCTGCTGCTGGTGGTCGCGGCCGAGATGATCGGCGCGCAGCAGGGCATCGGCGCCTTCGTGCTGACCGCCGGCAGCCTGATGCAGACCGACCAGCTGCTGGCGGGGGTGGTCATGCTGTCGCTGCTGGGCCTCCTGATCGCCTGGGGCCTTGGCATGCTCGAACGCGCGTGGCTCAAATGGCGGTGAGTGTGTTGGGAGGAAGTAATTGATGCTGCGTAGAACCCTGCTCGCCGCCGTGCCGGCGAGCGTCGCCGCCGGCCGCGCCTGGGCGGACACCTATCCCAGTCGGCCGATCACCATGATCGTGCCGTTCGCTGCCGGCGGGCCGACCGACCTGATGGCGCGCATCATGGGCGAGCGCATGGCCAAGGAGCTCGGCCAGCAGTTCATCATCGACAACACGACGGGCGCGGCGGGCACCATCGCCGTCGGCAAGGCGGTGCGCGCGGCACCCGACGGCTACACGATCAGCATCGGCCATGTCGGCACCCATGTCGCCAATGGCACGATCTACAAGAACCTGAACTACAACCTGCTGACCGACCTCGAGCCGATCACGCGCCTGCCGCAAAATCCGATGCTGGTGGTCACCTCCAACCAGATGCCGGTCAAGGACCTCAAGGAGCTCGTCGACTACCTCAAGGCCAACGGCGACAAGGTCCCCGGCGGCACGGCGGGCTTCGGTTCAGCCTCGCACCTCGGCGCCCTTGCCTTCTTCGCCGCCACGGGCACCAAGTATCAGCTCATCCCCTATCGCGGCACGGGGCCGGCGATGCAGGACCTGGTGGCCAACCAGATCCAGGTGATGGTCGACCAATCGGCCAATTCGCTGCCGCAGGTGCGCGCCGGCAAGATCAGGGCCCATGCCGTCACGGCCAAGAAGCGCTCGTCCGCCGCGCCGGAAATCCCGACCGCCGCCGAGGCCGGCTACCCGATGGACATCTCGATCTGGCATGGCCTGTGGGCGCCAAAGGGCACGCCACCAGAGATCATCGCCAGGCTGAATGCCGCCGCCATCGCCGCCCTGAAGGATCCCGACATCCGGCACCGCATGGAGGATCTCGGCCAGGACATTCCGACGCCGGAAGAGATGGCGCCCACTGCCTTCGCCGCTTTCCACAAGGAGGAGTACGCACGCTGGCAGAAAATCCTCGAAGCGGCGAACGTGAAGATCGAATAGCTACGCGAACGCCGGCGGCACCGGACAAGGCGGCAGCAGCTTCTCCAGCACCTTGGCGACACCCAGCAGCTTCGCCTCGCCCCAGCGCTTGCCGGTGAGCTGCAGGCCGATCGGCAAGCCCTCCTTCGAGAAGCCGCACGGCAGCACGACCGAGGGCTGCCCGGTCAGGTTGGCGAGATAGTTGTACGACGTGCCGGCGAAGAAGTACGGATAGGGCCGGCCGTCGATCACCAGCGGCTCCTTCTGGCTCTGGCGCACGAACGCGGCGCCGGGCATCACCGGCATCAACCAGGCGTCGTAGTCGTCGAGCAGGCTCTCGCAGCGGCGCATGGCCTGGTCGCGCCGGTCGAGCACGGCGAAGAACGCCGCCATGTCGAGGCGCGCGCCGCGCGCCGCCGAGCGCGCTGACGGATCGTCCGAATCGATCATCGGGAAGAAGCGCTCGCGCACCTCCAGCGGCTGCAATGCGTTGATCAGGTACTGGAAGAGGTCGCACCAATCCTCCCAGCTTTGCGTCCAGTCGAGTCCGTCGGGCACCGCCCGCTTCACCTTGGCACCGGCCTTCGACAGGAGCTTCGCGGTCGCCTGCACGACCTTCGCCGTGTCCTGCGAGACCTCGACCAGCGGGTTGGATTCCAGCACTGCGATCCTGAGATCGGAGGCCTTGAGCTTCGGCACCGGGCCGATCGGGACCGGCGGCACCTCGGCCTCGTAGCCGTCCGGACCGGCGATGATGCGCAGCGCGGCCTCGAGATCGTCGACCGACCGCGCGAGCGGGCCGAACACGCCCATGTAGCGCACCACGCGCGTCTTGCCCGGCAAGTCCGGCACGTGGCCGCGGCTCGGCACGCGCCATTCGGTGGGCTTCAGCGAGAAGATCCCGTTGTAGTGCGCCGGGTTGCGAACCGATCCACCGATGTCGCTGCCCAACTCGAGCGGCGACAGCCGCGCCGCCACGGCGGCGGCGCCGCCGCCGGTCGAGCCGCCGGCGCCGCGCGCCAGGTCCCACGGATTCTTCGTGACGCCGAACAGGGGGCTGTCGGTCTGAAAGTCGGCGCACAGCTCCGGTACGTTGGTCTTGCCGAGGATGACCGCACCGGTGGCGCGCAGGCGTGCCACCAGGGACGCGTCGGTCGTGGCGACATTGTCCTTGAGCGGCGGATGGCTCGAGGTTGTTCGCAGACCGGCCACATCGAAGGCTTCCTTGATGGTGATCGGCACGCCATGCAGCGGGCCGAGAGTCGCGCCGCTCTTTGCTGCAGCGCGATCAGCCGCGCCGGCACTCTTGAGGGCGCGGTCGCGATCGATCGTCACCAGCGCATTGATCGATGCGTTCAGGCGCTCGATGCGGTCGAGATGGGCTTCGGTCACCTCACGCGACGTGAGCTTTCCATTTCGTATGGCGCGAGCAAGCGACGTGGCGGTCTCGAAACACGGGTACATTGCATGGCTCCCCTGCGGCACCCGAAGGCTAGCCGCCTCGGAAACAGGCGGCTATAGACGATGGCGGGGAATTCCAGGGGGTGCATTGAGCCTCGCGAACAAGACGCTGTTCATCACCGGCGCCAGCCGCGGCATCGGTCTCGCCATCGCGACGCGGGCCGCCCGCGACGGCGCCAACATCGCGATCGCCGCCAAGACGGTGAGGCCCGATCCTCGGCTTCCCGGAACCATCTTCAGCGCTGCTGAGACGATCGAGAAAAACGGCGGTAAAGCGCTGCCTTTGCCATGTGACATCCGCGACGAGCAGAGCGTCGAGACGGCCGTCGCCGAGACCGTGGCGCGGTTCGGCGGCATCGACATCCTGGTGAACAACGCGAGCGCCATCAGCCTGACGGGCACCCTGCAGACCCCGATCAAGCGCTATGACCTGATGACCCAGATCAATGCGCGCGGCACCTTCCTGGTCTCGCAGAAGTGCATCCCGCACCTGCTGAAGGCCGGCAACCCGCACGTGCTGAACCTCTCGCCGCCGCTCGACTTCGACGTGAAATGGTTCGCGAACCACCCGGCCTACACGCTGGCCAAATACTCGATGTCGGTCTACGCGTGGGCGATGGCGGAAGAGTTCAAGGGCAAGATCGCGTTCAACGGCCTGTGGCCGCGGACCGGCATCGCGACGGCGGCGATCCAGAACGTGCTGGGCGGCGAGGAAGGCATGAAGCGCTGCCGCAAGCCCGAGATCATGGCCGACGCGGCCCATGTGATCCTGAACAAGCCGGCCAGGGACTGCAGCGGCAACTTCTTCATCGACGACGAGGTGCTGGCGGCCGAAGGCGTCACCGACTTCGACCAGTACGCCGTCTCGCCCGGCACGCCGCTGATGCCGGACTTCTTCGTGCCCGCGCCCGGCGCGCGCACGGTCGTCGGGCGGAGCTGAGATCTTGGCGACGTTCATCCTCGTCCACGGCGCGGGCCATGGCGGCTGGTGCTGGGAGAAGGTCCAGCCGATCCTCGAGAGCCACGGCCACAAGGTCTGCGCTCCCGACCTCCCGGGCCTCGGCAAGGATCCCACGCCGCCAGCCAACGTCACGCTCGCCGACAATGTCGAGAAGATCTCGCGCCTGCTCGACAAGATGGAGGAGCCGGTGGTGCTGGTCGGCCACGCGCTGGGCGGCGTCACCATCAGCCAGACCGCCGAGGCGCGACGGCGCCGCATCAAGGCGCTGGTCTATGTCTGCGGGCTGATGCCGCCGTCGGGCAAGGCGAGCCGCGAGATGACCGCGGGTGACCCCGAGATCCTGTTCCGTCGCTCGCGCGAAGTCAGCCCTGACGGCCTCACCTACACCTTCGCCCGAGCGCAACTGCCAGCGCTGTTCTACCAGGACTGCTCGCCGGAAGACCGTTACCGTGCGATGGAGCGGCTGCGGCCGCAGCCGATCTCGATCTCGACCACGCCGCTCACCCTGACCGAGGAGCGCTACGGCTCGGTGCCGCGCTGGTACATCGAGTGCACGCTCGACAACGCCATCCGCATCGGCCGCCAGCGGGCGATGGTGAAGACTCTGCCCTGCAAGGTGATCACCATGGAATGCGGCCACAGCCCGTTCTACAGCAATCCCGAGGAGCTGGTGGAGCATCTGGAGGCCATCGCGGCCTCCTAGGCGTTATCCTGTCATCATCGAGTGACAGGAGACCCGCCATGGCCGCGCCTCGCCCCTCCAAGACCCGCATCGGCAATCACGTCCTGCGGCCCGAGACCCTGATGCTGGGGTACGGCTACGACCCCGCATTGTCGGAAGGCGCCGTCAAGCCGCCGGTCTTCCTCACCTCGACCTTCGTCTTCCGCTCGGCCGAGGAAGGCCGCGACTTCTTCGACTACACGTCGGGCCGCAAGCAGCCGCCGCCCGGCAGCAATGCGGGGCTCGTCTATTCGCGCTTCAACCATCCCAACAGCGAGATCGTCGAGGACCGGCTCGCCGTCTACGAGGGCGCCGAGACCTGCGGTGTGTTCGCCTCGGGCATGGCAGCGATCACCACGACGATCCTGGCCATCGCCCGTCCCGGAGACGTTGTCCTGCACTCGCAACCGCTCTATGGCGGGACCGAGACGCTGCTCGCCAACACGATGGCGAACTTCGGCATCGGCGCGGTCGGCTTCGTCGATGGCGTCGACGAGGCGGCCGTTCGCCAGGCCGCGCAGACGGCGCGCGGCAAGGGCCGGGTCTCGCTGATCCTGGTCGAGACGCCCGCCAACCCGACCAATACGCTGGTCGACATCGCCCTACTGCGGCGGGTCGCCGACGAAATCGGCGCCGCGCAGGGCTTTCGGCCGGTCCTCGCCTGCGACAACACTCTGCTCGGCCCGGTCTTCCAGCATCCGCTGGCGCACGGCGCCGATGTGTCGCTCTATTCGCTCACCAAATATGTTGGCGGCCACTCCGACCTGATCGCCGGCGCCGCGCTCGGATCGAAGGCGACCATGGCGCCGATCAAGGCCCTGCGCGGCAGCGTCGGCAGCCAGCTCGATCCGCATTCCTGCTGGATGCTGGGCCGCTCGCTCGAGACGCTGGCGATCCGCATGGAGCGGGCCAACTCCAACGCCCGCGTGGTCGCCGAGTACCTGCGCGACCATCCCAAGGTCGACCGCGTCCACTATCTCGAGTTCCTCGAGCCCAGCGCGAAAGCGGCCGATACCTACGCCCGGCAATGCACCGGCGCCGGATCGACCTTCTCCTTCGACATCAAGGGCGGACAGAAAGAGGCGTTCGCGTTCCTCAATGCCCTGCAAGTCTTCAAGCTGGCAGTCAGCCTCGGCGGCACCGAGTCGCTGGCCAGTCATCCCGCGGCGATGACCCATTCCGGCATTCCGGCCGCCGTGCGCGCCCGCATTGGCGTCCTCGACACGACCATCCGGATGTCCGTCGGCATCGAGCATCCGGACGACCTCGTCGCCGACCTGACGCAGGCCTTGGCGGCCGCGTGAGGGGTCCTTGTCTTTTCTGCGCGGTGCGGGCTCTCGCGCCTCAGAAGGCGCTGCCGCCCG